>SUVO01000023.1 GCA_015061955.1 Verrucomicrobiaceae bacterium | reverse complement strand
GTGTGTGGTGTCTGCTAAAAGAGATGTTTGCGAGTTGGTGGAGCTGTGCTACGCACTGCCCACCCGAGCAGACGCTCTTTTAGCTACAAGCACCACTTTGCGAATTTAAATAAAAAAAGTAGGCAATTCATTGCCTACTTTATCATTATTTAAATCCTTATTCGCAAAGTGGTGCGTCCACACACGTTTTTTAATAAAGAGTGGATAAATAACGACTCCCCGCGTCAGGAATAATTACTACTATATTCTTGCCCGCATTTTCAGGACGATTCGCAATTTGTAATGCTCCCCATACAGCAGCACCAGCAGAATATCCAGAATGTATGCCCTCTAATTTTGCAAGTTGCTTTGCAGTTTGTTCAGAATCGGTATCTGATACTTGTATAACTTCGTCAATAACGGATGCGTCGTAAGTTTTGGGAACAAAGTTTGCACCAATTCCTTGAATTTTATGTGGAGCAGATTGCCCACCCGATAACACTGGAGACGCCATTGGTTCAACAGCACAAATTTTTATGTTTTTGTTTTTTTGTTTTAGATATTGACCAATGCCACTTATAGTACCACCAGTGCCAACACCAGCAATAACAATATCAACTTTCCCATCGGTGTCGTTGAAGATTTCAACACCAGTGGTTAGTAGGTGAATCTCTGGATTGGATGGATTTTCAAATTGTTGAGGTATAAAAGATCCCTTGTTATTCTTTTGAATTTCTAAAGCCTTTTGTATAGCTCCAGCCATACCAAGTTTACCATCGGTAAGTACAATTTCGGCACCAAAACTTGCTAAAAATTTTCGACGTTCAACGCTCATTGTATCTGGCATAGTAAGAATTAGCTTGTAGCCCTTTACAGCCGATACCAACGCTAACCCAATGCCAGTATTACCACTTGTTGGTTCTATTATGAGAGCGCCCTTCTTTAGAATTTGCTTTTTTTCGGCATCTTCTATCATTGCCAAAGCAGTTCTGTCTTTTACAGAACCTGTTGGATTGTAAAATTCGAGCTTGGCAAAAATATTTGCATTTGAATTATTGATTGCGTTTAAACGCACCAATGGAGTGTTTCCGATTAGTTCGAGAATGTTATTTGCAATGTTCATAGTTGGCTGTTGTTTCTTTATGTTGTTATCTGAAATTTAGAATGTCAATAACATTACTTCATTGTATTTATATCGAAAAAACATCTGAAAATTAAAAAAGTTACATTTTTGTAAAAATTTATGCTTGAATGGAATTTCAAAGCATATTCAATGGTAGGGATTATATAGGAAAAATCAACGTGTTCAAAAGTAATGCGTTTATATGTGCAAAATTACAATTTTGTGCAGTTTGTTGAAGCTCGAAAAAGTGAAAACAAACAGAAAAATTATAATATAAGAGGAAAACAACATGCCTAATATCAATAAAGAACAAGCCTTAAACTACCATAGTAGTGGAAAGAAAGGTAAGATAGAAATTGTGCCTACAAAACCTCATTCAACACAAGAGGATTTGTCGATGGCATATACGCCTGGGGTTGCAGAACCTTGCTTAGAAATCCAAAAAGATCAAGCCAATGCGTACAAATACACAAGTAAAGGTAATCTTGTTGGAGTAATATCGAACGGAACAGCAGTACTTGGACTAGGGAATATAGGAGCTCTGGCAGGTAAACCTGTAATGGAAGGCAAAGCATTATTGTTTAAAATTTTTTCGGGTATAGACGCTTTCGACATAGAAGTTAGCGAAACCAATGTAGATAAATTTGTGCAAGCAGTAAAAGCAATATCACCCACTTTTGGTGGTATAAATTTGGAAGATATAAAAGCCCCAGAATGCTTTGAAATTGAACGCAGATTAAAGGAAGAACTCGATATTCCAGTAATGCACGACGACCAACATGGCACTGCAATTATATCGGGGGCAGCATTGCTTAATGCCTTGAAAATTGCCAATAAAAAAATCGAGAACGTAAAAGTTGTTGTTAGTGGAGCAGGCTCGGCAGCTATATCTTGTGCAAAAATGTACATATCTCTTGGCGTTAAACGAGAAAACATTTTGATGTGCGATAGCAAAGGAGCCATAACAACATCGCGCACAGATTTGAACGATGCCAAAAAATTCTTTGCTGTTGATAGCTCGGCAAAAACTCTCGCTGATGCTGTAAAAGATGCCGACGTATTCTTGGGCGTATCGCGTGGAAATATACTAACACAAGATATGGTAAAAACAATGAATGAAAATCCTCTTGTATTCGCCTTAGCAAATCCTATACCAGAAATATCGTACGAAGACGCAATGCAAGCACGCAATGACATAATTTTTGCTACGGGTCGTTCTGATTATCCAAATCAGGTTAATAATGTGTTAGGATTCCCTTATATATTTAGAGGAGCTCTCGATACTCACGCAACATCAATTAATGAAGAAATGAAACTTGCTGCCGTTTACGCCTTGGCAAAACTTGCACACGAGCCAGTTCCAGAAGAGGTTAAAAAAGTTTACGCCAACGAAACATTAGAATTTGGTAGAGAATATATACTTCCAAAACCATTCGATAAACGTTTGGTTGTTGAGGTGTCATCGGCAGTTGCGAAAGCTGCAATTGAATCGGGAGTTGCCCGAAATGTTATAACCGATTGGCAAGAATATCGCAAAGAACTTGCTAAGCGTATATAATACATAACATATTTTAAAGGTGCCATGGCACCTTTTTTATTTAAAAAAGAAAAAAGTGCCGATATATAAATTTTGTTTGACATAGGGTATAGGGGTATATGTTATATAAAAAAATTCAAACAAAGTATATTTATGAAACATCATAGAACACCAGAAGAAAAGGAACGTTTATGTACACGTTTGCGTCGTATAGAAGGACAAATTCGTGGAGTACAAAAAGCTATAAATAACGACACCGATTGTATTGAAGTATTGCGTCAGATAAACTCAGTAACAGGTGCTCTAAAAGGAGTATGGCTTCAGTTTTTAGAAGGTCACTTAAAAGGCTGTATAGCTAATTCATTAAAGCACAAAGACGAATCACTCGTCGACGAGTTAATTGATCACTTGAGGAAAGTAAAATGAGTAATATAAATAAAACGTGTTGTTCAGCCAACAAGATAGAAACACCTAAAAATAATTGTTGTTGCCACAAACACGAAAAAAAAGAACAAACATGCTGTTCGTCAAAAGGAAGCTTAAAGGGATGTTGTTGTTCAAACGCCTCCTATGGAACAATTAAATTATCTACAAAGCTTTTATTATCGGCAATAGCATTAATTATAAGTTTCTGCATATCGCATTTTAAATGGAATTTTGTGGGTTTCCCCTATACCGACCCAGCATGGATAGCTGTTTTACTGTGTGCTGGTGATATTTTTAAAGGAGCCTTTATTACATTTTTTAAAGAAGGGAAAATTGTAACATCAATGCTAGTAAGCATTGCTATGATTGCATCGTTCATGCTACAAATTTTCACAATTTTTGGTGTAGATGTTGGAGGTCATCACGAAAGTTATATTTTTGTTGTTGGCGAAATAGCTTTTTTGATGTCGCTTGGCGAATGGCTCGAAGAAAGAACTATATCCAGAACACAAAAAGGCTTACAATCTTTAGCAAACATGATGCCCAAAACATCGCGTGTGCGTAGAAATGACAATATAATAGAAATAAACGCATCGGAAATATTAGTTGGCGATACCGTTTGCGTTGCTCCACACGAAATGATTTCTGCCGATGGTAAAATTATACTCGGGAGCACATCTATAAACCAAGCAAATATTACTGGCGAAAGCATGCCTGTTGAAAAAACAATAGGTGATACCGTATTGTGTGGAACATTCAATGAAGATAGTTATATCGAAATTCAAGCCGAAAAAACAGGATGTCAAACAACTCTTTCACAAATGCTTGAACTCATAGATGAAGCCGAAGGTAAAAAAGCACCAATCGCACGCATAGCAAGCAAATGGGCTACATACATAGTACCAAGTGCATTAGGATTATCTTTAATAACGCTTCTTGTTGCCCGATTTATATTAGATACATCGTTAATTGAAGCAATTGTAAGAGCTACAACAATACTTGTAGTTTTTTGTCCTTGTGCATTTGTACTTGCAACACCAACTGCAATTTCAGCAGGAATTGGTAACGCCTCAAAAAATGGAATATTAATCAAAAGTGGCGAAGCTCTCGAGCGTTTGTCAAAAATTACTACTGCATTTTTCGATAAAACTGGAACTCTTACCACAGGGAAAATTAAAGTGGAAAAATTCACCACTACTTATCCCGATGAAGACTTCATACTTGAAGCTGTTGTTGCTATCGAAAAGGACTCCACTCATCCAATAGCAAAAGCTATAATCGATTTCGCTAATACAAAGACAAAAACTTCTCTATTAGCCAAAAACGTACAAGCACAAACTGGTATAGGTATTTCTGGCTTAGTAAATGACAAAAAAGTAGAAATTAAAAAAGCTCAAACAGAAAATTCTCAGACAATGTCGAACGTATATATCGACAACAATCTTGTTGCTAATTTCTATTTTTCAGATACGCTTCGCTCTTCGGCAAAATCATCAATAAAAACATTAAACGAACATGGTATAGCAACTGCTCTTTTAAGTGGAGATAATTTAAGCTCAGTAAGCTCTATTGCCGAAGAAGTAGGTATAAAAACATACTCGGCAAATCTTTTGCCTCAAGATAAATTAAATGTTATAAATAAGACACAATCTGAAGGCGAATTTGTTTGTATGATTGGCGATGGCGTTAACGATACACCATCTTTTGTGGCATCGGATATATCGATAGCAATTTCAGACATAAAAAACGATATTGCTATAAACACTGCCCAAGTAGTTATACTCGACGGCGAATTAAGAAAAATTCCAGCATTAATAGATTTTTCAAAAACTGTTATGCTTACTATTACAATAAATATAATATTTTCTCTAACTCTAAGCCTTACGGCTGTAATGCTTGGTATGTTCGGAATAATAACTCCGGCTATCGGTGCAATAATACACAACATTTCATCGGTTTCGGTAGTTGCAAATTCAGCAAGACTATTAAACAAACAAACCTTAAAATTTAACAAAACAAAATAAAAAAAAGTGGTTCAATTATGATTGAACCACTTTTTTATTCAAATTATAAATTTTACATCGACATCAATGTAGAACGTGCCATTTGGGCGAAATAACCAGCTTGTACATTCTCTGCAACCGATGTAAGTACCTTTTTGGCTTCTTCAATTTTATTTTGGTCTTTCAAAGCCAAGCCTAACAAATAACCAGCTTGAGATTTGAAAGCAGAATTTACCGAAGCGTCATTATAAACCGAAGTCAACAATTCAACACCCTTGTTTTTATCAACATTGTAAGCACTCATAGCTTCGCCCAATAAAGCGCGACCAAACAATACCGAAGATCTCAAATCACCTTTAGCTTGTGCATACAATTTTTGAGCTTCTGCATACTTACCTGCCTTGTATTGAGAATCGGCATTTTGCAAAAGAGCAACCCCAGCTAATGATGTTCCTTTATTTTCATTGGCAAAACTTGCCAATTCAGTTTCTGTATAAGCTGCTGCATAAGCCTGAGCTAATTTGTTTTCAGACGAGGTTTTGTACAACTTATAACTTTGAACACCTATTATTATTGCAAATGCCAACACGACCGATGCAATTATTGATTTCTTATTGCGTGTCCAATAAAGCCATACTTTATCGTCAAACTCAACACCTTCGAGTTGTTCGTCAAGAATTACAGTTTTACGTTCGTCTGCATCTGATACTACTTCAGCATCAACAACGTTTACTTTATTTTTTGCCGCATGCGGACCTTTTCTGAAAAAATCTTTTGCCATATATTTATTACTTAATTCCTTATCTTAAAACATAAAAACAATTATCACGCAAGACTTTTTTGCAATCGCGTATTTAAACATCATATTTTTACAATTTTCCATAGCCATTTACAACGATTTTTTCTTTACTTATATTGATTTTCGTTTACATAATTTAACGTGTCTTAAAAAGTTAGTTAGTGATGAAAGGTATATAAATGTTTTTTTTATTTAGGCTATTAGTTGGAATTATACTTATTTCTTTTTCTATTTCAGCATTTGCCCATTGGAAACCTGTCGGCGATAAAATAAAAACAACTTGGGGTGAAAATCTAAATATAAACAACGTACTGCCTGAATATCCCCGCCCACAAATGATACGTTCTGAATGGAAAAACCTCAATGGGCTTTGGAATTACGCAATAACCACAATAGGCGAAAGTTATAAAAATCCTGATGGTAAAATCTTAGTTCCTTTTGCGTTAGAATCATCACTTTCTGGAGTGGGTAAAGCCTTAGACGGTAAACACTGGTTATGGTACGAGCGCACATTCGAAATTCCTACCAAATGGGAAAATAAACGTATCTTGCTAAATTTTGGTGCAGTAGATTGGAAATGTGAAATTTTTGTAAACGGAAAATCTTGTGTAACTCACGAAGGTGGATACACTCCATTTTCGGTAGATATAACAGATGCAATCAACAAAGGGAAAAACACTTTATTAGTTAAAGTTGAAGATCCAACAAACGATACAAATAGCCCACATCAACCAAGAGGCAAACAAGCATTAAATCCACCGTGGTATATGTACACAGCCATAAGTGGCATTTGGCAGACAGTTTGGCTTGAACCAGTAGAAAAAAACTACATAAAAAATATAAAAATAACATCTAACATAGATAAACCGTCGTTTATAATAGAAGTTTCCACCAACAATAAGGCACCGTTTGAAGTCGATGTTTTAGCCAATGAAGAAATTGTAGCAAAAGCAACTGGTACTTCGGATAAAAAAGCATTCGCATTCATAAAAAATGCAAAATTGTGGTCGCCCGAAAATCCATTCTTATACGATATAGTTGTAAGATTAAAAGAAAATGGCAAAACAGTAGATTCAATAAAAAGCTATTCTGCCCTCAGAAAAATATCGCTACATTACACCGACAAAGATCCAACAAAAGCTAAGGTAAAAATATCGCTGAACAACAAACCTCTTTTCATATACGGAATTGTTGATCAAGGCTATTGGCCCGATGGACTCTACACAGCCCCAAGCGATGAAGCTCTGAAATTCGACATACAAACAGCTAAAAAATTGGGTTTTAATGCAATTCGCAAACATATAAAAGTCGAAACAGCCCGTTGGTATTATCACTGCGATAAGCTCGGTATGTTGGTCTGGCAAGATATGCCATCGGCAATGAATCCTCTTCAAAAATTAACTTGGAAACCTGGTCAATATGTCGATGACCACAACGCACTTCCTCAAGAATGGATTAATCGTTATAAAACAGAATTACAATCAATGGTAAACTCGCTCTACTCGCACCCCTGTATTGTAATTTGGGTTCTGTTCAATGAATCGTGGGGACAAAGTAATACGTCAGAGTTTACAAATTGGATAAAAGCTTACGATCCAACTCGCCTAATAAATCCAGCAAGTGGAGGGAATCAGACTGCAAACGTTGGTGATATAGTAGATAGTCATAACTACCCAGAACCCAAAATACGATACTTTGAAAGTATGAAAGCCAATGTAATCGGAGAATTTGGGGCCTTGCATTGTGTTGTAAAAGACCACATGTGGACAACTGGAAAAACTTGGGGATTTGGCAAATTTGAAAATCAAAAACAAATGCACGCTCAATACAACGAATACGCAAATTCTGTTATAAGTTTAATGGATTTAGGTTTGTGTGGTGCTATGTACTTTGAGTTATACGATGTTGAACGTGAAGCTAATGGCATTATGACTTACGATAGAAAAATTTTAAAATTTGATGAAAAAGAAATGCTAAAAACTAATCAAAAAATAATAAATTCATTTAAATAAAAAATACTAATTATGAAAAGAAAAACTTTTTTAAAAATTTTAGCTACTACCCCACTTGCTTCGTTGTTGGCAAGTTGCACTACAACTAAACAGAAAAAGCCCGAATACCTTTACTGGAAACGCATAAATTTAAATATCGGCTTAGGGAAAGAAGTTAGGATTGTTCATGTATCAGATACCCATATTTGCTATGCCGATGAACGCGAAGATGAACTCAAACGCAAGTTGGCATATCAACGTGAATTAGCATTTTGTGGACGCCAATTAGGTGTAGATGGTCCAATTATGCGAAATCTTTACGAGGCAATCGACTACGCAAACAGCGTAGATGCTCTTTTGGTACACACTGGCGATTTAATCGATTTCACAAGTAAGATAAATTTTGAACTTGGCAGAAAAGCTCTTGAACGTTGCAACAATTACATAATGTCGGTAGGTAATCACGAGTTTAGCCAATATATGTACTTAAAACAAGTAGTTGAAGATGACGCTTACAAAGCCGAATCGGCACCAGATGTTAAGAAAATGGTCGGTCATGATATCGAATTTGCATCTAAAATATTTAATGGCATAAACGTAATAACTGTCGATAACAACTACTATCGCTTCACAGAAAATGCACTTGGAAAATTACAAGCCGAAGTTACAAAAGGCTTACCAATAATTATTGGTTTCCATATGCCAATTTACACTCCAGAATTTTTCGAGTACGGAATGGGAGCAATGGGAAATCAATGCTCGTGGTTAGTTGATGTTCCAGCCGATAAATTAGCAATGTACAAAAACGAGCAAAAACGTAAAGAACAAGCACCAACAAAAGCTACTACTGAATTTGTTAAATATATGAAGTCGCAACCACTTATTAAAGCTGTCTTGTGTGGACACTTCCATAGTGCAATGGATACAACACTCTTTGGCAATGTAAGGCAATATTGCGTAGGTGCGACCAACCGATATTTAGCTCAAGAATTCATAATTAACTAAAAACATAATAAATTGTTCTAAGAAAAATCCGACCTAATGTGTCGGATTTTTTATGAAAAACAAGTACTCTTGCTTTCAAAAAATCTTGCAAAAACAACACTAACAATGTTGAATACACACGATGGAAAATAAAAAAGCAGTAGTTATAGGTGCGGGAATAAGTGGACTTTGTGCAGCTGTTGAATTAAAACGCAAAGGCTTCGATGTAACACTCTTAGAACGAGAAAATCACGTTGGAGGGGTTATTGATACTTTTGAAAAAAACGGATTTCGAGCAGAAAGTGGCTCTAATTCGGTAATGATTCAAACACAGAAAACGCTCGATTTTCTCGAATCGATTGGGCTGAAAGATAAGATAGACACTGCAACCCCCGTTTCTAAAAAACGTTTCTTTGTACGTTATGGAAAAGCTCGTGCTGTTCCAATGAATCCTATAAATTTGTTGTTTACTCGCCTGTTCACACTCTGTGGGAAAATTAGATTATTCTTTGAACCATTCATAAAAAAATTCTCCCCCGATTCAGAACCAAGCGTTGCTGAATTTATCACAAAACGAATGGGTAAAGATGTTTTAGACTACGCAATAAATCCATTTATGGCTGGCGTATACGGAGGTAATCCAGAAAAGCTGTCGGTTAAACACGCATTTCCTCCATTTTGGAATTTAGAACAAAAGTATGGTTCAATTATCAAAGGCGCAATTAAGTCGATGAAAGAAAAAAAAGCAACGGGTAACTTCTTTAAGCCTGTTATGATTTCTTTTGAAAACGGAATGAAAACTTTGATAAACGCATTATCTGACGAACTCAAAGGTTGCGTAAAGAAGAATGTCAAAGTTATTTCGGTTGATTTCACTGCAGATGGTTGGGAAGTATCGTGGGGCAATAATATAGAAGATGTATGCGAACACTACGAAGTTGTAGTTGTTGCAATCCCTGCACCAGATGTTGTTAAATTAGCTTTGCCAGGCTCGATATCAACTCGTTTATCGGTACTTTCCGAAATTCAATATGCACCTGTTACAACATATACCTTAGGATTTAAACGCAACACAATCGCACATAAGCTCGATGGGTTTGGAGTACTTACGCCTGAAAAAGAGAACTTGTCTATATTAGGTTCGCTGTTTGTGTCGAGCGTATTTAAAAACAGAGCGCCAGAAGGTTTTACAACGTTAACAAATTATATTGGTGGAATGCGTCATCCTGATTATGCGTCGAAAACACAAGAAGAAATTGAAAATTTGGTGATGCTTGATATCAAAAAATTACTTGGTGTAAACAGTGATCCTGTTTTCAAGAAAATGTACTATTGGAAAAACGCAATTCCTCAATACAACTTGGGATATCAAAAGTACCTCGATACCTTAGATGAAATTGAAAAAGATTTTCCAAACATAAGTTTTATAGGCTCGTATCGAGGTGGTGTTGGCGTAAGTGCATGTATTGAAAACGCCTTAAAAACTGCCGAAAAAATAGCAAAAAATTCAAAGGGTGAATAAAGAAGCCAGAATACTTGTAAATCTGGGCGCTCCAGAAATGCCAACATCGGAGTGTGCCGAAGATTTTTTGTTTGAGTTTCTATCTGATAAATATGTGTTGTCGTTGCCACAACCGTTGCGTATGGGGCTAGCATATTTAATATCAAAAAAACGCAAATATGATTATGCTGAAAGTCTGCAACGAGTTTTTGAAAATAATATTCATATATTGAAAAAACATACTCAAAACCTCGCTAAAAAAATAGCAGAAATAGACAAAAAAGAAGTACACGTTGCTTACAGATATGGCAAAGATAACATTGAATCGGTTGTAAAAAACTTGCAAAAACAAGGCTATACAAAGTTTTTATTTGCACTAATGTATCCTCAACAAACCTGTTCAACTACGGAAACTGCGTGCAAAGTAATATCGCAAATCTTAAAAGCTGATAATTATAAAATAGCAACACCCTATTTTGATAATCCAATGTTTATATCGGCTTTAGCTGAAACAGTAGAAAAAGAAACTAAAACATTAGTGGTATCGTTCCATTCTATACCTTTATCTCACGCGAAAAAATCGCCCTATGTACAACAATGTAGAACAACAACAAAACTCTTAGCTCTAAAATTAGGAATAACCGATGTTCATATAGCATGGCAATCAGCTATGCCTAAAGGTAAATGGCTAAAACCTTCGGCTATAGAGGTAGTTGAAAAGCTCGCAAAAGAAGGTAAACATACAATATCGGTTATTGCTCCATCGTTTGCTTGCGATTGCTCGGAAACTCTTTTTGAATTAGCGTATGATTTGAAAGAAAAATTTTATCAATGTGGTGGAAAAAATTTTAATTTATCTACATGTTTAAATAGTTCAGATGCGCACGCTCAGTTATTTTCAACAATTTTTAAAACATTAGAAACTACAAAATGAACACATCATCAATTTCAATTTTCTTATGTCAGGCTTTTGTGTTTTATTCGATAGCCATAACAAGTTATTTTTTTCCTAAAAGCCAAAAGTTTGCTTCAATATTTACAATTATTGCGTTTGTTCAACATACTATTGCATTGTGGTTTTTCTACGATGCAATAAAAACACTACCTTCATCGAATATATACGGACTTGTAGAAATAATGGGTTGGGGATGTGCTGTTGTCTCTCTTGTGGGTATTGCGTTAAAAATTGATGCTCTAAAAAAATTTCCGTTGTTGGCTTCGGCAATTTTAACTGTTATACCATTGTGTTGCCCAGTTTTCACAAATAATGTGTCTACATCTGAAACACCATCATCTCTTACAATACAATTACATGCTCTCTTTGCTGGACTGTCGTATGCTATGATGTTCGCTGGCTTTGTGTTAGCAATTGCTTATCTGCGTAAAAGCTCAAATTTAAAAAACAAAATAGAACAAAATTCTAAAAATATAATATCGTTAGAATCGTTAAATAAAGCCGTTAAAAAAACAATATTGTTGGCATCGATAACTATGTTAATTTCTATAATTTTGGGTGTAATTGGAATGCCATCTGGGGAAACCGAATATCCGCTTCTAATAAAAATAATTATAGGTTTGAGCGTTTTTTCCGTTCAAATATATATAACTACAAATATTATACTTGAAAATATCAAGGCTACATCGTTAGCAAAAATTACAACAATACTTCTTGTTCTTTCCATAGTGGCACTATTCCCAATTGAACTTAGACGCTTCTTTATATGAACAAAGACATACTATCCGAGCAATTAATAAAATTAATGAAAATGCGTTCATATACGCCAATGACTTTACCCGAATTAGGGATGTCGTTAGGCTTAGAACGGCGCAATCTTTCATCATTGAGAAAAGTAGTAGCCGAAATGCTTCGCTCGGGAAGTATAGCAAAAGTTAAAGGTGATAAATATTGTGCGAGCGATGACCTCGATTTAGTAGCAGGAATAATAGAATTTAGACAATCAGGATGGGCAACTTTACGTTCTGCAGACGGACGAATTTTGGCAGAAATAAATCCAGAAGATACTGGAGTTGCACTTAATGGCGATAAAATTTTAGCTCGTATACAACATCGCAATTTCAATCAGCGAAATAAATTTAATCGCAGAAATAAGAATAGCAAAGAATTCAACAACGCCTACGAAAAACGTTATGGCAAAGTTATAAGAATTCTTGAGCGAAAAACACAAACTTTAGTTGGAACACTCCGACGTTCCTATAATTTTTGGCACATAGTACCAGATGATCCCCGATTCTTTTACGATGTAATTGTCAGCGATCCGTCAAAATCTCAAGTTCTACCAACGCCTAAAGAAAACGATAAAGTTTTAGTTCGCCTAAACGACTGGCTTCAACGCCATATAAATCCTTCGGGCGATATAATAGAAAACTTTGGTCAAAGCCATACACCAATGGCAGAATACAAAGCAATTCTATCGAAGTTCAAGCTTGAAGAAACATTTCCAGCAACAGTCTTGAACGAAGTTGAAAAAATTCCACAAAATGTTTCGGTTAATGATATTGAAGGACGCTTAGATATTCGCGATAAATTCACAATAACAATAGATCCAGTAGATGCTCGAGATTTTGACGATGCAATATCGCTACATCGCGAAGATTCAAACTGGGTTGTAGGTGTGCATATAGCCGATGTATCGCACTACGTTCGCACAAACTCGGCAATCGATAAAGAAGCAAGAAAACGAGGTAATTCAACCTATTTAACAGGTACGGTAATTCCTATGTTGCCCTTTGAACTTTCAAATGGAATTTGCAGTTTAGTAGAAGATCAAGATCGCCTCGTAAAAAGCGTATTTTTAAGCTACGACTCCACAGGCGATTGCAAAAGCGTAAGCTTTGCAAACTCTGTAATTAGAAGTAATAAACGCCTCAGCTATGAACAAGCATACGCTCTGTTAACATCCGACGACCTCGCTGTTGCCCGATCGATAAATCCACCTGAAAAATACGAAACAGCCTTCACTGGAAAATCATTATCCGACATCAGCGACAAAGAATTAACCCGTATTCGTTCGGCTGTTCGTCGCTTGTGGTCGATAGCATCTACTTTGCGAAAAAAGCGAATGCGTAAAGGTGCACTTGACTTAGAAGTGCCAGAATTCAAAATTTTTTGCAATGCCGAAGGATATGCCGATAGAATCGAAAAAATTGTTTCCGATGAAAGTCATCAGTTAATTGAAGAATTTATGCTTGCCGCTAATGAAGCAGTTGCACGCGAATTATTCGGACATCATATTCCATTTATTTCGCGTGTTCACGATAATCCAGACGATGAAAAGCTAAACGAATTGCGCGACGAACTTGAGCTGTTTGGCATCTATTGTGGCGATCTTTCCTCACGTCGAGAAATAATAAAAGTTTTGGCAGAAATTTCAAAACATCCACAAAGTTATATTCTAAAAACTAAATTTTTGCGTAGTATGAAACGCGCTCAATATAGAGCAAGTTCCGACGGGCACTTTGGCTTGTGCAAACAATACTATGCTCATTTTACTTCGCCTATTCGTCGATACGCCGACCTCACAGTACATCGCAATATGGCATTCTTAATGAAATCTCTAAAAATGCCATTTGCATCAAAAACGCAAGAACAACTAATGGCAAAAAGTGCGTTAGATCAAACAGCAGAACATATAACTAAAACAGAACAAAATTCGGCAGAAGCAGAAAGAGAATCACGCAAAATAAAACTCATAGAATTTTTCCAACGCAGTGTAAATACAAACAATTCCTTTGAAGCAATAATAACATCGGTTTCAAACCATGGATTTTTTGTTGAACTTACCGAGTCTATGGCATTCGGCTTTGTACATATTCATTCTCTTAAAGACGATATTTATCGTTTGAATGATAGTGCAACAGAACTTCGCGGACGCAGAACAAACCAAGTTTTCAAAGTTGGAGATAAAGTAAAGTTAAAAGTAGAAAGTGTAGATATTTTCAAACGTCAAATAGACTTTGTTCTTGCCGAGGCCTCTACTTCTTATTCTAAACGTTCAAAAAATCGTAAACGCAGAAGATAGAAAACAAAAAAAGATGCCGATTATAATCGGCATCTTTTTTATTTGTTAAGATTTTCTGTGTAAAACTTGCACCTTATTTTTCTTAGCTTTTTTATTTACAAAAAGTTTGTAATCAACAGGTTCAACAGTTTCGCCCTTATATACAAAAGGTTTATCCGTATAATTCGATACAATCTCATCACCATTATCCCAACGTGAAACAAAAACATCTTTTGCAATTTCATCGTGATATACAAAGAAATGATACTGCAAGTATTTCAACTTTTGCCAGTCTTGATAAATGCTTTTCATCGGCTGTAAGTCTGAATAATCAATGTAGTAGAACGATGGTCTGCCACCCCATTCAATAACTTTTAGTCGAGCTCTATCGGCTGTCCCCATTACACAATAAGGTTTGTTCGAGTCAGACAAACGTTCGCCCGTTTTACGTTCGTATGGAGCATCAATAGTACCGTAATAAGGATTGCTCAAAATTATACCATTGAAAACTAATTCGTTCAAAGGCACATCTTTGTCTATTGCCTTGTTCTTATGGAATGTAGCATTCCAACGAACATACAAACCATAGTCAAGCGATTCGGCTACATGTTCCATTTTACCTTCTGAACTAAAGCCACCAAATTCTTCACGCAATTTAAAGCCTATTTTATTTTGAACGTCAGCCATCTCTTGCTTGTTCAATGGATGCAATGGATTACAACATTGTGTAGGTTTACGCACACTTGTTACATCGACATGATATGTGCCATTTATACCAATATCTTTCAAGCGTGCTATATCTTCATCAAGATACTTTGTAAGTACTGTTTGATAACATGAGTGATATGCCCTACCACCTGGCCAATATCTGTAAACACGCAACGAACCATCTGTATTTTTACTCGTATTATCAGCATCAAAACGCGATGCGTGAGCATAGTAGTTGTGATGATTTGTATGAACGGTAATTCTATATCCTAAACTTTTGCCAAAAGCAACAGCTTCACGCATTTTGCTTTCTCCACCAAACTCTTGAGGTACTGGAAATAAGTCGGGGAAAGGTCCATCGTGGCCATCTTTATGCCAACCAACAAAGCATACTTCAATATCGTCCATACCTAAGTCTTTGAAGTTTTGCATAATTTTCTTTGCACCATCAAAAGTATGGTCAACAATCATCTTTGGTTTGTAATTTGGTTTACTCCATTCTTTTTGGGGAGCTGAACGGCGATCACATCTGCCAAATTTTATACGTGCATACATTGTTTCGGCAGTATTTTTCAACGTTGGATTTCCTTTAACACGTTCTACCAATGGAATAATATTACGCGATTTCAAAAGATAATTACGATAGAGATTTGCCATAGCCGAGTAATTAGTATCGTTGCCTTTCAACTCGTAAAAGTCTATAATTATATCTTCGTATGGATCAAATTCTATTTTAGAAATATTGAAACGAGAAACCATTTCATAACGACCATTCTTGATATTTAAAATTTGGTCGTACTCTAAACGCAATCCCTTCACGATACCTGCAAAACAGCCACGTGGAGTTTTCATACCAAAGACATGCACATTTTGACGATTAGATAATACCTTACCATTATCTAAACGAAACGTTCCATACTCGCCTTGTTGTGTTAAGAAAAATCCGTCTTCGCCTTTTTGTGCTACTGCCCAATCATTCAACACTTCAATAGTATCGGTATCTCGCGATATTTTAGCTACTGGAATTCTAAAACGCCATGCACCGTCAGAGGTTTTTTGTAGTTTTACAATTTCTTCCGATACAGATTTATCAAGTTTAGTTATGCGAACTTTTGCAGAATCAATTGCAAAAACCGATAACATTGCAAATATACCTGCTATTGTTGATGTAAGTTTTTTCATATATATTATCCTTTGTCAAATGTGTGTTAGATAAAAAAGTACACTTATTTTTTTATCATATTATTGCAAACAAAAAATGTATTGAGATTTTTTACGACTATCATATATTCAAAATTATAAAATGAAAATTGTTGCCAACTCGAAAGAACTGAATGTTGAAGAACAAACGACAATATCTGAATTGATATCATCGCTTGGAAAAAATCCAATGCGTTGTGTTGTCGAGCTAAATGGCGAAGCTATGCCCTATTCAAAATTTGCTAATATAAATCTAAAAGAAGGCGACATCTTAGAAATAATGCAGATTGTTGCAGGTGGATAATTTTATGCTTTATACCGATTTAAACAAAGATATAGATGTTGGTTCAAGTGCACACCTGATTGAATTTGGAAATTTTAAAGCACTTGTAGATTGTGGTATGCACCCCAAAAAAATGGGATTAGAAGCATTGCCCGATTTTTCAAAAATCCTCGACGATTCTCTCGACTTTATAGCAATAACGCACGCACACTTAGACCATTGTGGTGCATTGCCTGTTTTGTTGCGTCGCCAACGTAATGCTCGAGTGCTTGTCAGCGAAGAATCGCGTGAGCTTATGTTTAAAATGTTGCGTAATTCACGCAGTGTAATGGCTCGTCAGCGCGAAGAATACGACATCAAAGAATATCCTCTTTACGAAAATTCCGAACTCGATAGAATTGTAGAACAGCTCACGCCAATGGCATTCAATCGCGAGCGTATGTTCGAGATAAATGGCGATAAAGTAAAAATAACATTTCTTCCATCTGGTCATATCCCTGGAGCATCATCGATAGTATTTGAACACAACAAGAAAAAATATTATTTTTCTGGCGATATTTCTTTCAACGACACAAATCTTCTAAAAGGTGCCAAACAAATCGATGAAAAAATTGATGTTCTCATAACCGAAACAACGCGTGGTCAACGCGAACGCATAGAATTTGCCGATTGCGAAAGCGAAGAACAACGCTTAATTACTTCGATTTCGCACGTCATAAAAGATGGTGGCAACGTTTTAATTCCTGCATTTGCATTAGGACGCATGCAAGAAGTCATGTTAATTATTGCAAAAGCAAAGGCTCAAAAAATAATTCCAGAAAAAACTCCAGTTTTCATCGGGGGCTTGGGCGTAGATATTGCAGAACATCTTATTAAACTTTCAAAGACGTCGTCTTATGTAAACTTTACAAAGAAAACGCTCGACGACACCAAAGTATTGCGTGGGAAAATCGAAGTTGGTAAAGATTTTGATGAAAAAGGTATTTACATTCTCGGCAGTGGAATGATGGTTGAAAATACGCCAGCTTACATAGCAGCATCGGCAGTTATGAACGATTCTGCAAATGCTATTTTCCTTGTTGGCTATTGCGATCCAAAAACGCCAGCTGGGAGATTGATGAAGACTCCCCCAAATGGCGATTTTGCGTTTCGTGATTTATTCTTTGTTGGCACATTGAATTGTAAGTTCGATAAATTCGACCTTACATCGCACGCCGACCGTGATGAACTATTAGAATTTATAATGCGTAAAGATCCCCGATGCGTAATTTTAACACATGGTAGCGAGGCATCGCGCGAATGGTTTATGTACGAAATTTTCGATCGCTTGCCAAATACAAACGTAGTTATTCCAAACCCATCTGAAACCTACGACCTTTGACTGTTAGCAGATAATCTGCACTCAAAAAAAGCAACCTAAACTAACGCTTTTATTCAAAAAATTAGCTTGAATAAACATTATTATATGCAAAAGTATAGATATGTTTGAAAATATTGGTAGTGTTGAAAATACTCAGGAAAATTTGTCGGCAAAAAAATCTGTCGAACAAACTTTGCGCGACTCCATAAAATATGTCAGAGATCGCCAATATCCCGAAGGCTACTGGAACGCCCCACTCGACACCAACTGTTGCATGGAAGCACAATGGTTGTTGGCTATGTATTTCATAGATTTTGATGACCACAAAAAAGACGGTGTTATACGATACATTCTTGATCGCCAACGTGAAGATGGCTCGTGGGACGTTTATCATGGTGCAGAACAAGGCGATATAAACACTACACTTGAATGTTATTTTGCATTGCGTATTCATGGCTTCGACCCCGATAGCCCAATAATGACTAAAGCTCGCAACTGGCTTTTAGAAAATAATTGGATTGAACGCATCAGAGTTTTTACAAAATATTGGTTGGCTTTATTTGGTCAGTGGCCATGGGCACATACTCCCGTTCTTCCACCTGAAATTTTCTTCTTACCCAAGTGGTGTCCTTTCAACATTTACGACTTCGCTTGTTGGGCAAGAGCAACCATGATGCCCATTACAATCTTAACGGCACGTCGCCCAATAAAAGAACTTCCACCTCATTTGCAATTAGACGAACTTTTCCCTGAAGGTCGAGAAAAAGCTGATTTCCGTTTGCCACGCAAAAACAAACGTTTCTTCAGCATTGAAAATATTTTTATGAAGCTCGATCACGCTTTGCATGCATACAATCGCTTGCCAATAAAACCTTTTCGCGAATTTGCAATTAAGCTTGTTTTACAATGGATCTTAGAACACCAAGACGAAGACGGCGCATGGGGTGGCATTCAACCTCCATGGATTTACGGTATTATTACATTGTACACCGAAGGTTTTGCTCACGACCAAATCAATTTGGCTAAGGCTATAGACGCATTCAATTTGCACTGGCGTGTCGATAGAGGCGAAGGTATAATGCTTCAAGCAAGCGAAAGTCCGGTTTGGGATACGTTCTTGACTATGATTGCACTTATCGATGCAGGCGAAACCCCAGGCTCTTGCCCAGAGTTAATAAAAGCATTAGATTACGTTTTAGCAAAAGAAAATCACTATCATGGCGATTGGGCTGTTAAAGTTGGCAAGCACGTTGAACCAGGTGGTTGGTCGTTTGAACGAGCAAACAACTACTATCCAGATATTGACGATGCAGCAGTTGGCATAATTGCCCTGAAAAAAATTCAAAAATTAATTCCTCGCGAAAATGTGCGTGCACGTCGTGTAGATGCAGCAATTCGTCGGACTATAAATTGGATTTTAGCAATGCAATCCGACAATGGTGGTTGGGCTGCATTCGACAAAAACAACACTCGTGAAATTATAACAAAAATACCTTTCTGCGACTTTGGCGAAGTACTCGATCCACCAAGTGCCGACGTAACTGCTCACGTTGTAGAAGCGTTGTCTATGTGTGGATTTTCAAAAAACCATCCAGCAATAGCTAAGGCGTTACAATTCCTTTACAACGAACAAGAAGACGACGGCTCGTGGTTCGGACGTTGGGGCGTAAACTATGTTTATGGCACTGGTGCAGTTATTCCAGCACTCATAGCAGTTGGCGAAACTAAAGATACTCCTGAAGTAAAAAAAGCTCTTGAATGGTTAGCCTCGAAACAACAAGAAGATGGTGGTTGGGGCGAAAGTGTGGCATCGTATATGGAGCCAAAATATGCAGGCTGTGGCATACCATCTACTGCATCACAAACAGCTTGGGCATTGACTGCATTCTTGGCTGTAGACGATAAAAACTACGATACTCTAATAGATAAAGCCACAAACTTCTTAACTTCAACAAATCGTCAAGATGGCTCGTGGGACGAACCTTATTACACTGGTACAGGTTTCCCTGGATATGGATTAGGTGCAAAAGTTGACCTTCGTGCAGGAGCTCCACTTCCACAAGGTAAAGAGTTAGCACGTGGCTTTATGCTCAATTATAACTGGTATCGTCAGTATTTCCCTATTACAGCGTTAGCTCGCGTTATCAATAGAAAAAAATAAAATTAAAGCTAAACCTAACACGACTCGTGTTAGGTTTTTATAAAACAAATGCGATACTCCCGACAACTTCCACTTTTAAAAGACAACTCAGTTGAAATGCTAAAACATTCAACTATTGCTGTTATAGGTGTTGGTGGCGTTGGGAATGCAGTTCTGCCATTATTAGTAGGTGCAGGTGTTGGGAAGATAAAAATTGTAGATGGCGATTGCGTATCGTTATCAAATCTGCACCGACAAACAATTTTCAACGAAGACGATATTTCAAAAAACAAGGCTATAATTGCAAAAGAGAAGTTATCAAAATTAAATTCTCAAGTAGAAATAGTATCTCGCTCAACACACTTAGAAAATCAAAAAGATGCACAAGAATTTATTTCGGGAACCGATTTATGTATCGACACTACCGACTCGTTTTTGTCGCGTACATTTATTTCCGAAGCGTGTGCAAAAGAAAACGTTTTAGAGATAGCCTGCACTGCTGGCGAATGGGTTGCACAACTCTACTTTTTCGACAAATCTTTCAAGTTTGCAGATATTGCCCCAAACGCTCAAGAAAAGGCTCAATATTTACCAATATTTCCTCCAGCTGCACATCTAAGTGGAGTATGGGGGGCATCGGAAGCTATAAAAATAATAACTAAACAACGAGAATTTCAAGCTGGCTATTTCCAGAGTTTTGATTTTCAAAATAACAAATTTATAAAAGCAAATCTCATATAATTTTATATCAAAACACCGAAGGCGATTGCATTTGCAATCGCCTTCGTATTTTTATATAGTAAGCTATTGTTATTCTAACTTGAAACTTCCAGATTTCATTTCCTCAACCTTTTTATTAACGGAAAGCTTTTCTACAAAACCACCATTATTTTCGGTATCGAATGCAAATGTGTATTCGTGTTCAACTGGAATTTTTCCATCTTTATAAGAAACTACTAACACACCCACATTATTAGCTTTATATGTGTATTTGTAAGTAGCATCAAAACTATCCGAAATCGTACAAACACCCTTTTCTTTCAAGACAAAACTATAAGTTTCTGCTTGTGTTGAAACTGTTAGCTTAGCACCAACTGGCAACGTTTTAGGAGCATTTGCTCCCTGCGAAGCAAATTCAACCCCAATCACACATTCAGTTTCATTACCTTCTTTCAAAATACCAACAATCTGTCCATCTATATAATTCAACTGACCTTTGAGAGTTTCTTTATCGGTATTAACACCATCATTGTCGTTTTCTATCTTTGTTATATTTACGGTTATGTCGGCACTTGTTGGTCCTGTACGCTTATATGTACATGTACTTGGGGAATAACGCTTAGAAGTTGGATTAGATTTTGAAATCAAAGCCATACTCAACTTCTTTGCATCTTGGGCTATTGCATAAAGTTCGCCACTTTCTTTTACATCATTATCAGTTTCTTCAAACAAGATAGTCATAGACTTACCTTGTATTGAATTAGGCAACGGGCAAGATTTTATATTTATGATGATATCATCGGTTTGAGCACTTGTGCCGTCAGAGTATGGTTCTGCATCTTTAACTTTCGCCGAACCATTATACACTTTGCAATAGTAGATTTTATCTTCAAGAAGATTTGGTTTTATTGAAAGCTTTGCTTTTGTACCACCCTTTACGGCTGTCCAACCAATACCATCGGAAGATTCATACCACTGATACTTTATACCTTTACCAGAAGCCGAAACGCTAATATCTAACTGATATTCTTCGTAAGCTATGTATGCACCTGTATTATCTTTGGTCAAAGTGCTTTTACCTTGCATTACAACAACATCGTTTATTTTAGCTTTTTCGTTAACTGTAAGTTTTGCTGATTTTGTAAATACTGCACTATCTTTATAACCATCGCTATAAACCATACAACGATAGAACATATTTTCATCGGCTATAATTGTGAGTTCATCAGAAGTTTGTCCTGCAATATCTGACCAACTATTATCATCTTTCCCAGTAGCACTAACCTGCCACTGATATTTTACCTTATAACCCTGTGCAACAACTGCAAACGAGGCAATCTTTGTTTCGTATGCTGTAATAGCCTTTGGTTGAGTTTTTACAATCGCTGGTGCCTTAACTTCTAACTTTGCCCAATCTGAAACATCTGGATCTTTCTTATTACCATCGTTTGAAACTTTGCAACGATACAAATTACCCGACAACTTTACGTTTACTTTTTTCAATACCAATGTTTCGGTTTTGCCACTTGCACTCTTCCAATTCTTTTCAACAGTTGGATCTGCACCTGCAGTACAAACTTGCCACTGATATGTTATCTTAGTTCCAGATTCAGCAGTTACACTAACTTTAAAAGTTGCTTCGCCACCATCTTCGGCTATGAAATCAGCCGGACTTGTTGCAACCTTAGCATTGAAAAGTTTTGTAATTTTGAAATCTTCTGTCTGCAATAAATTTGCTGTTTCGCCCTTAACATCTACCAAAATCTTACAATAGTAAACATCTTTAAAATCTACATCTTCAAGAGGCAATGTAGTGTAGCTTGCTTTAGTTGCCTTTTCAATTGCTACACCATTTTTATACCACTGATACTTCAATGTTCCTGTTTGATCTTTAGCAATTTTAGAAGCCTTAATTGCAAATGTTGCCTTGCCACCTACAAATGCTTCTGGAGCATGTTTTTTATCGAGTTCGTATGTAGGTTGTGCAACTACTACAACCTTTATAGGCTTAGATGTTGCAGTTGAGCCGTTATTTGAAACAACGCAACGATACTGTGCATTATTGTCGCGAGCAAATAATTCAGAAACGGTCAATACAGCAGATCTTGCACCTTCAATAGTAGCTTTTGGCTCATCGTCGGCTGGCTCATCACCACTTGGAGCATCTTCAGCACCTTCCAGATTATCTGCTATACCATTTCCATCGGCATCAATAAATCCATCTTCACCTTCATTAGAACTAGAATCTTCACTAATTGCATCATCTAATGAGTTAAATAAAACTGTCCAGCTCTTGCTTTGTGGATTGTAATATTCCCACTGGTACGATAATTCATCGCCCAATGCCTCTACACTTATAGACAAAGGATCACCAACTTTAAAATAAGCTGGTACAGACGATATTTCAACATTTGAAACTGGTTCTAATATAGTCAACTTACCTTCAACAGTAACATCGTCAATACCATTTGACATTGTACAACGATATACCCAACCATTCATATTTGAGGAGGCTTTTGCAGTATAAGTTTCAGTTTTTGTTTTTTCTTCAACAAAACCATTGCCGTCTTGTTTATCAACTTCCCACTTGTAAGAAACATCGCTCTTAGAAGTACATTTTACCGACAACGTAAACGATGCACCATCTGCAATTGAGAAATCACCAAATGTATTTTTTTCATCAACAATAATACTTTCTTTAAATTCAACATATACATCATCGGATTGCACTATGTTATTATCACCAAAATCAGCCTTTACATAGTACTTATAAATACCTGTTTTATCAGCAGTAATATTTGTAAAGTATGGGTTATCTTGAACTGCTACTTCTTTATCATTACAATATAAAGTATATGAATTTGGTTTTATATCGGTTGCTACTGAAATTTGGAAAGTATCTGGAATTTGCAATGTATCGGCGCTAGATTCGGCATAACATGTATGGAACACCTTTGCTCCTTTTTTGTTAAACCATATTCCACCCCCGTTATCTTCTTCCCATGGAATTTCTTCTAATTCAAAATCTACACCTTCTTTGATAACTTTTCCGTTATATTGCCATACAACGCCACCGAAAGCAATTTCATCGCGAATAGAATCTATATTAGTAGCACGCAATAAGAAATTATTTTTAAGCCAATTACCCTTTATATTTATGGTAATTTTTCCCATATTATTCGACATGATATTGCCAACACTCAAAAAACCATTCTTTTTGAAATCTAAAGTAAGTGTTGAACCTTCCCACACATTGAAGCCACCCAATGTATGTTCACCCTCGATATTTACTGCCACGTCGGCCTTTGTAACTTTTGCATCATTATCGTAAATTATAATCGGACGTGCATTGTAAAGCGAAAGAACATTTGCAATGTTAATATATGTTCCTTCTTGCGAATTATCAGCAGAGGCAGCTATAATTTCTGCCCCAGGTTTGAGAGTTAACGTAGAGCCATCGGGCATATATAATGGTGCTATACCGAAATTGGCTTTACCTGCAACACTGAAGCTACGAGCAAACACAGCCATTGGTATTTTGTCGCTAGTAGTTGCATATTCCGACAACAAACTACCACTTGGACCAATATTCATATTCGATGCAAATATTACAGCATTTGCACCACCTGTACCTGTTGAACCATACGACGACATTATTAAATTGCCATCTAAGTTCATTGTCTGAGTAAGCTTCTCTAATCTACTACCAGTATTAGTAGCACGAACCCAACTAGTTTGCAATGTAGCACCTTCTGCAATAGTACTTGTTGTTTGCTCGCCCCACTGAGCATAAGCACCCATATTTGTTGTACCTGCATTGATGTACAAATCGGTATATCCTTGTCCAGAATATGTTGTTGATTTCCAATCTTTATTGATTTTCACAAACGAACGCACTGTTCCATTTGGACGCATTGAAAAACCACCTCGACACTCTACTGGGACATCGACATTTATATTACCACTCCAATATATTTCTGCCGATGCACTAAAATAGAACTTACCATCGCCAACAATATTTAACAACGAGTTCTTAAAATTGATAACTTCGCCCGTAGATGAGCCAGTTTCGGAGCGACGTGCTGTTGTGAGTGTTGCTCCACTCTTAATATCGATTGTGTTTTCGCTATTTTTTTGTCCAGCTTTGAACGTATAACCAGTTGTATCTTTTGATACAGTCAAAGTTATACCTGTACCAGCAAAAATTGTTTGTTTTGTACTAAAATCAGATATTTTACTTGCATCTATATCTGACGTTATTGACGAAGCCCCAGCACTCAATGCTAATGAGCCTACAAAAATTGACATAAATTTACTTTTCATAACTAACTAATTTGGGGTTTATTTGTACTTAAAAATAATTTACCTTAAAAACTTGGCAAGCTTTTTTTATAACACAATAGCACCTGCACCTATCGACATCATAACAGCACCAATAAGTTTTTTTACTATATTCTTTTCACCAAAAAACAACCAGCCAAAAACAACACTCAATACCCCCGACAACTGAAACAACGCCAACGCATAACCAACTTTTACATACTCAAATACGTAATTTGTTGAAAGTTGCATTGCTCCAAAAAGTAAGGCTATTAAAAAAATTCTGCATCCTGCATACACCACCGACACACTCGACTTATTTTTAGATATAATTGCCAATGGCAACGAAAACAATGCTCCACCAAGTGCCCACGCACTAAAACCAACTTCTACCGACGAACACAATATAATTTTCTTCAACAAAACAGCCTCAATACCTGCCAAAAAAAGTGCATAAAAACGATACCTTATTCCTTTGTTTTTAAACATTGAAAAACAAAATCTACCACCACTATCTACAATAAAATAACTTCCACAAACAATAAACAACACACCTATCAAACCATATACATCAGGGTATTCTCCTAACAAAACAATAGCAAAAACTATACCTATAATAGCCTTATACGAGTTTATTGGACCAAGCACCGACAAATCAGCAAGCTCTAATGCTCGTATTAAAAAATAATTGCTCAATGCCCCCATCAACCCACTTACTGCGCACAACAACAAAAATTTCAAGTTAATATACTCAAAGCTAACAAACAATGGCAATGTTATAATTGCCAACAAAACATAACTTGCACAATTTACCCTTGCAGCACAAAGTCCGTCGGCCACTGCTTTTTTTTGAAATACATTTGCAAGTGGATTTGCAACAATTCTTACGACTAAAGCCAAAATGGTTATCATAAAAAAATGGCTCGCCTAAAAAGACGAACCACAATAAATCAAAAAATTATAATTAGAATTCAGGTTTGCAAATAATAGAATCGCCTACCGATACAACATAGTCTTCACCAAGCGACCACTGGGAATCATTCACGAGGAATTTGAATGTAATATCGCCCTTAGGTACATATTGTTCCCAAAGCCATTCATCTTCACCAATGCACTGCATAGCTATACCCTTATCCCAACTGAGTTCTGCACCTGCACCACGAACGTAGAGGCAATTGCCCCAACCAACATTAACTTTTGCAAGAATGCGAGTTACCTTTTTAGGTGCCGACTTAGCACATTTTTTTGCACATTTCTTGGTGGCTACTTTTTTAACTGTAGCTTTTTTTGTTGCAGTCTTCTTTACGGCTTTTTTTATTTTTTCTGTCATTTTTATCCTTTCTCCAGACGGACAGTCTGTAACTATTTATCTTGTTTTTCCCCCTGAGAAATTGCTTGCGATAAAATCGACTGCATAGAGAAAGAACGCATTATATTTGCATAACCTTTTTCAAGCTCAGCCAAACGCTTAACATCGTCGGCTGGTTTTTTGAAGCCTGTAAGATTTACAATAAAACCATTCTTACCTGAAATCTGCATTTTCGACAAGCCTCCAACTTTCATCTTTGGCAATTCAGCACTCAAAACTTGGAATGCTGCACGAACCTTACCCGATGCTGATGTTGGATTCATCAAAGAGAAGTTTTTAACTTCTTCTACATCGACATTATTTGCTTTTGCAATAGCAACGAAAGTTTTTCCATCTTTCAAACCTTTAGCAAATTCTGCATCAAGTTTTGCACCATATTCAGCAAACAAACGATCTTTTTCTGCTTCTATATATGCTTTTTCAACTTCAGCCTTTACAGCTTCTAACTTTGGCTGATATGCTTGCAACTTTTCTGCCAAGAAAACCAACCATACGCCATCGTCGGTCGAAACTGGATCTTGGTAGAACGATTGTTCATCAAGCTTGAAACCTGCCGAAACAACAGCACCTGGCAACGATGCATCTGGTTCTTTATCTGTTGAACGAATTTGCTTAGATTTCTTAACTTCAACTTTTGCATCGGCAAGAATTTTCTTGAGCTCTGGCGATGCCATTTTAGCTTTAGAATCGTAAATTTTCAAACTGATTTCTTCCGCATACGACATTGCCTTATGGATTGCAGAATCTTTAATAAAATCTGCCTTTACCTTATCTTTAACCTTTTCGAATGGCTTTGTATTTGGAATACCATCTTTTGTTTCGGAATACTTAGTTATATTTGAATTATAGTATCCCAACAAATCAACATCTTTTGGCGACACCGAAGCTTCGTACTTCGAGTAAGGCAAGAACACTGTTTCCAAAACAACACCTTCACCAACACGGAACTGTGCACCATTTTGTTTGTAGAAAGTTTCAAGTTTCTTTGCATCAACCTTAATTTCTGGTTTGAAAGAATCTGTTGGAATAATAGCTAAGTTGAACTGCCATGTTCCGTTTTCAAGTTCAAAACGATTTTTAATATCACTTTTCAAAATATATCCTGGTCCACTCAAAATTGAACCAACCATATTCAACATAGCATTTTCAGACAAAATTTGAGTAAGCGCTTCTTCTGGCATACCAGTTGCTACACGCTGAGCTACAAACTGTTTAAATGCGTTATTATCAAACTTACCATCTTTACCCATAAACACTGGTGAGTTTTGAATATAAGCATCTAACTCTTTCTGACCAACTTGCTTTATGCCTAAATTCTTTGCAACATAACGCAAATATGCTTGTTTATAGATAAAAGTATCATCAGGACGAGCGCCTGCTAATATTGCATCATAAGCTGCATAAGTACTTAAATAAGAAACCACATTTTGATTCGACAAATCGAATCCGTAGAAGTCTTGCTTAGAGACTTCATAACGATTTCTATCACCGAGGAACGGAACAGAACCGATTGTGAATACGAAAGCAATTGTGATAGCAACCAACAATATGCTAAATACAACTTTATGGTGTTTTTGTAATACTATTTGAATCCAAGTAATCATATGATAAAAATTTAATCACTCAACAATACAGTCTCTGTTGACATTGTCAACATTTTCATTTTCTTTTATAGTAGTATTTTTTCAGTAAATTTAGAGAATATGCAAAATAATATAAAAACAGCTTTTGTTTTGGCAGCAGGTTTTGGCAAGCGTCTAAAACCACTCACTAACATTACCCCTAAACCTCTCCTGCCCATAGGCGAAAATTCTCTACTTTTTTTAATTTTCGATAAGCTTATTAAAGCAGGCATAAAAAAGATAATAGTAAACACTCATCATTTGCCTGAAGAGTTCGACTCTGCACTAATCCCATACACTGATAAATCATCAGCAACTATAACATACAAAGGCACACAAATAATAAAAATATTTGAACCAGAAATTCTCGACACTGGTGGTGGAATAAAAAACGCCTACGATATATTAAAAGACGAACAATCTTTTCTTGTTCACAATGGCGACATTTTATTTACTGCAAACATTGAAAACTTTATAAACTTCGCTCACAAAAAAATAACACAACAAAATGTATCGGCTGTTCTTTGTTTACGCAACAGTGGGCACCTAAACAATGTTGGTGTTTCGGGCGATTATGTTTGCGATATGCGTTCAACAACAAACTTACCTGCAGAAAAACTAATGCAGTACACAGGAGTATTTGTTGCAAATTCTAAATTTTTAGAAATGGCAAAAAATTATCCGACAAACGTTTTTTCTAATGTCGATATTTTCCTACAATCAATTTTAAAAGACAAACAATCAATTCCATATTACCTCGAATCTAAGGGTAAATGGGACGATATTGGCACACCAAAACAATATCTTAAAATTTGTAAAACACACACGCCAAATCTCTATACATATCTTGCCCAATTGGCTGATTTTGGCTTCATTGCTAAAAACCACACTTTAATTCAAAAGGGAGCATCTACCAGAACATTCCTGCGCTTTACCGACGAATCTACCAACAAAAAATTAGTGGCATGTTTCTACGATTTACAAAAACGCGAAGACTCGCTATACACAAACATTGCTAAATTTTTATTCAAACAAAAAATTGCAGTTCCCCAAATTATAAAATCGTGTGCCAGACGCAGAGTAATTGTAATGCAAGATGGAGGCTCTACCGACTTACTTTCGATAGCTCAAAATAACGTATTTCAAAGTGCATACTACTACGGACTTGCAATTGAAAACATCAGAAAACTACACACAAAAGTCTCCGAAGCTTTCCACAAAAAACCTTTTGAGTTATCGCAACCGTTCAACGACAATCTCTACGAATGGGAACAAACTTACTTTAAAAAAGAATGTCTTGAAAGCCGATTCAATATTTTCCCTACCGAAAATCTTCAACAAGAGCTCAATTTAATTAAACAAAAATTATTAGCACAACCGTTAGTATTGCTACACCGCGATTTTCAATCGCAAAACATAATGATAACCGATAGAGAAATATCGTTAATAGATTTTCAAGGTATGCGTTTAGGATGTGCTTTCTACGATGTAGCATCGCTATTATTCGACCCATACGTAGATATTCCCGATGACCTTATTGATGATTTACTAAAGTTATACTTACGAGCTACACCAACACAAGATCAACTCGATATTTTCTACATTTCAGCTTGCCAACGTCTAATGCAAGCATTAGGGGCATATGGCTTTTTATCAATAAAACGTAAAAAAACAGAATACACACAATACTTTAAACCAGCATCACAACGATTACTACATTGTGCAAAAAAAGCACAGCTTCAACACCTCAGTAATACAGCTCAAGCTATATTAAATTCTATTTAACGTAAAAATCTATTCGAGCTGGAGGTATATTGAGCATCGTATACGATGTTTTAACGTGTTTTAGCTCTTTCATAAATTTCCCCACACTTGAATTTGCTAAGTTGTAGGTAAACTGAACAAACATTCCTCCCTCGGGCAAGGCTTTTTCTACACACTCAATTATACGAGCTCCACAATCTTCGGGAAGTGATAATATGGGCAAACAAGACACAACGCATTTCAAATTTTTCAACTCTCCACCTAAAATATTTATCATATTTTCTGCGCTATCGTTAGCAATATTTACTTGTGGGAATTTCTCCGATAAAACATCTACCGATGTTTTATCGAATTCAATGCAAAACAATTTATCAGGCGTTATGCCAAGATCGGACAATATATACTTTGTTACAGCCCCAGTACCAGAACCTAACTCAACAACTACGCTATCTTCTTCAACAATATGCTTCAATGGTGCAACCATTTTACGCGCCAAAAAACGCGAACTCGGACAAATCGCACCAACCGAAGATGGATTACGAACATAACGTGCAAAGAAAGCTAACGATTCTAATACTTTCATTTTACTGTGGTTGATAAATATCGTGTAAACGAATTATACCTTTCAAAATTCCATCGTCTACAACTGGTAATACCGACAACTTCGACTTACGTTCTTCCATTAGTTTTACTGCATCAGAAAGCGATGCATCACTATTTATACAAATTGGAGATTTTGTCATTATATCGGCACATTTTACGCTATCGATATTCGATACATTGCGCAACATTCTTCTAATATCGCCATCGGTTACCAAACCTAAAATCTTATTATCTGCATCAACAATACCTGCCGCACCTAAAGGTCTTTCGGTCATAGCAATCACTACATCGCGAGCAGAATCATTTTCAGAAACCAACGCACAATGCTCTAATTTGTGCATTACATCGCCAACTTTAAGCAATAAATTTCTGCCCAACTGACCTGCTGGATGAAAACGTGCAAAATCTTCTTTTGTAAAACCACGAGCTTTCATCAACGCACATGCAAGAGCATCGCCCATTGCCAATGCAAGAGTTGTAGAATTTGTAGGAACTATGCCTATCGGATCAGCTTCTCCATTCGACGACGCGTTCAAAATTATATCGCATTCACGCCCCATTGGAGAATCTAAATTACCAATCAAAGCAATAATAGTTGAATTGAATTTTTTGAGAATTGGCATCAATCGCAAACATTCAACAGTAGCACCACTATTCGATATCAACAAAGTAGGATCACCTGCTTCATACACACCTAAATCACCATGAACAGCATCGCAGGCGTGCATAAATACAGCTGGAGTACCAGTACTTGAAAGTGTTGCTGCAATTTTTTGCCCAACCAAGCCCGATTTACCAACACCACAAACCATAAGTTTACCCTTATGATTTAAAATAGCATTCACAGCCTTTGCAAAATTTTCATCAAGCACTTTTACAGCCGACAATATTGAATTTGCCTCGCACTTGAGAACATCGGCACCTATTGAAATTAATTCTGAATCATTCATTACGATTGTTTTTTTAAAAATTCTTCTGCCGCAGCTAAATCTGCAGGAGTATCAATACCAATTGATTCGTACTCTGTTGAAACTACTTCAAAATTCATACCATTAGAGATAAAACGAAGTTGCTCAAGCATCTCACATTTTTCAAGAGTACATGGACCAAAGCTTGCGTATTTTTCAAGCGCATTTTTAGAGTATCCATATATGCCGATATGTCGCCAATACGAAGTACGTTCAAGCCATTTTTCGCAATTAGCTTCGCCTCTGATATGAGGTATAGCTGCTCTACTGAAATATATAGCCTTACCATCATCAGCACGCAAAACCTTGACAACGTTTTCGTTTGTCAAAGCCTCTACATCTTCTATTTTCGACGCTGCTGTTACTAAATCGCAATTAGTTTGCTTACGCATTTCGATAAGTCCATCGATAAGCACTGGCGATATAAAAGGCTCATCGCCCTGAACATTTACTACAAACTCAGCACCAATTTCATCGAAAGCTTCTATTATACGCTCTGTACCCGAATTGCACGTTGGCGAAGTCATAATAGCAGGTGCATTTATGGTTTTAGCGTAGTCGATAATTTCTGGACTATCGGTCAATATGACTGCTTTTTGCGAAAGCTTACTTTCTAAGCAACGTTCGTACACGCGTTGTAAAACCGTTTTGCCACCTAACATTGCCAAAGGTTTCCCAGGAAAACGTGTAGAACCCATTCTTGTTGGAATAGCAATAGCTGCACCTAAAAGCATAGCGCCTGTTAAAATCCCTTTTTCTTGAGTAGAGTCAACATCTTTCCAAAAATCTTTTATTTCCGACTCAACATTTTCGTCTGGAGCAAAGTAATTATTGTACAATGCGAACATTGCCACACCCAAACAAAAAACCCCCAACGCACGAAACAAAAGAATATAGCTTTTTCGAGATATTCCCCAAAAACGCAATTTTGAATTATCGAAGCTTTCGTTGTACGAAACGCCTGTTCGGAATAGGAAATACAATCCTATAGACAAGGGTACAATAATAATACCAACTTCTAATATTGTTAAAACTATTTTAACCATACTTTAAAATTTTGCAACAGCCTCTTTTACAGAAGACGCTACATAAGAAATTTGTTCACTTGTTAATTCTGGATATATTGGCAAAGCTATTGTGTGTGTAGCTGCATATTCGGCATTTGGGAAATCGCCCATTTTATAACCAAGACCTGCAAAACATTCTTGCATGTGCAATGGTACCGGATAATAAATTTCGCAACCGATATTTTTTGAACGCAAGTAATTCATTACTTCATCGCGATTTTCAACCGATATAATGTACTGATTATAAATTGAATAATTTTGCGATTCTATAAATGGAGTTTTTATTTTATCAATACCTGCAAAAGCTTCATTATATTGCGATGCGTTGCTTCTGCGCATTTGCCCCCATTTATCGAGATGTGGAAGCTTTACCAACAAACCTGCAGCTTGAATTGCATCTAAACGGAAATTACCACCCACAAACTTATGATAATATTTTGGCTCCATACCATGATTACGCATCTGACGAATTTTATCGGCAAGTTCGAGATTATTTGTAACAACCATACCTCCATCGCCTAAACCACCAAGATTTTTAGATGGGAAGAAACTCAAACAAGCACAATCGCCAAAATTACCAACCCTCTTGCCATTTCTACGAGCACCAATTGCCTGAGCACCGTCTTCAATAATAGCTAAATTATACTTATCGGCAATTTCGCGAATTTTTTCCATATTTGCACATTGTCCATATAAGTGAACAGGCATAATAGCTTTTGTGCGTGGAGTAATTTTAGCTTCGATTGCATCGACATCAATATTGTAAGTATCTTTGTCTATATCTACAAAAACTGGTTTTGCTCCTGCACGCCATACACAACCTGCAGTAGCAAAAAAAGTATATGTAGGTAAAATAACTTCGGCAGGTTCGCTTCTATCTAAAGGAGATGGCGATATACCTATTGCCATTAACGATGCCAACAGTGCATCGGTACCACTCGATATACCGATAGCGGCTTTTGTTTCGGAATACTTAGCAACTTCTTCCTCTAATTTAGCGACATATGGACCACCGATAAAGTATTGGCTATCGAGAATATCGTCGACAAGTTTTCTTGTTTCTTCACGCAAAGGTTTATATTGCGTCTTTAAATCTAAAAGGGGAACATTCATAAAAATCGGCTTAAATTAGATAACATATTATAAAAAAAATCAACCTAAATATATACAAACAAATTAGACATAATTACCGTATAAAATGAAACATAAATACTTTTATATTGCAACAAAAACATATCATAAAATAAACATAACTTAAAAATATACTTGCATTTACAAAAAAAATACAATTTAATAAAATAACATTATGAAAAAAGCACCAGTAAAAAAATCAGTAAGTAAAGGTTCAAAACCTGTAAAGAAAACAGCTCCAACAAAAAAAGCTGTATCAAAAAAAGAACCTGTTAAAAAAGCTCCTGTTGCTAAAAAAGCAGTAGCAAAGAAAGCTCCTATTGCAAAGAAGGCTCCAGTAAAAGCACAAACTAAAACTGTTACTTCAAAAGCTCCAGCTAAGAAAGAATGTGCTTGTGGTGGAAAGAAAACTTGCAAAGCAAATCCGAATAAAAAATGTTGCGGAAAGAAAGATTGCAAGTGCAAGATAGACAACAAAAAAGTTCTTGATGAAATTTTTGGACAACTCAATAGCACTGAAGCAATAGAAGAGCTTTTGATAAACTTTTTCTATAGTGAATTGCTCGCAAGAGGCTATAGTGATGAACAAGCAACAGAATTGGCAAACAAAGTTGTAGTTGATGTTCAGAACTTAGAAGCGCACGTAGACATAGAATAAAATTTTTATTCAAGAGCAATAAAATAAAACTATTCAAAAAAGATAAAACATAAACTTATAAAGATAAGTTTGTTCAAACAAAAGATGACATCGGTTTACGATGTCATCTTTTTTTATGCTCGTGAATGTTTTTATTAAATTTAACGTTTTATGGTAAATGTACCACATTCACTATTAATTGCCTCGTTAAAACGTGTTAGATAATCTAAATACTCGCCACCTTCGGGGGAATCGTACAACAAGTTCAATTCCCATTTATCGCTATTAGTTATGAGTGTAATAATACCTAACGTTCCACTTTTCTTTACATAAGTGTAAGAACATTCAAAAGATCCCGTTGGTCCGGTATACAAACATACTTTAGGTGAGAGAATTTTTATTGATTGAGAGTATTTATCAATACCTTGGAAAGTTATTACAGAATTTAAAGGTAAAGTCTGCCACATATATTCGCTTGCAATAAATCTATCTACAATAAACGACAAAAATACGTCTTTACCTTCATCAACCAAGATAGCAACTACACCATTTATTTCCTCATCGTAGTATAAATAGCCTTTAAAATTCATCAAAGTTTTTCGACCATTATACATATCCATAAACGACAACGATATTTCAGCTTCAAATGGAGAAATTCTGTTATACAAATACATTGTTTTTTCAAATGGTACATACGGAGCCGAGCTTACAGTCATTCTGAAATAACGAGTATCTTGAAATACCATAAAAGTGCTTACAGATTCGTATTCAGTATAAGTAGCAGCCACCCCCAAGCCCACTAATGACTTTGGCAACATACTCTGTTTTACATACAAGTAAATATCGTTAGTTTTTACGTTTGTGCCATCGGTATAATTTAGTTTAGTTGTGCCATTAAAGACTTCGCAATAATAAATTTTATCTTGCATAAATACTGGATCAACAAGCAATGTATCTTTAGTTGCTCCAGCAATAGCTGTGAATGTTTCGCCATCATCTGAACAATACCACTGATATTTTGGTTTATCACCAGTAGCATATACACGCAATTCTAAAGAAAAATCTTCGTATACCTCAAATTCGTTGGTACCAACATCTTCCAAAATAGTTGAATATTGCGATACCGTATAGCCATTTATTTGTACACCAGCTTTGACTGTAGTTTTTGCCGACTTTGAAACAACAACTTTATCTGGAGAATCTTTACTCCACACTTTGCACTGATAGAATTTTGTTGAATCGGCTGTTGATATAAGCGTTGCAGATGTTTCGCCCTCAAGGACTGACCAAGTATCTTTTTTACCTGAATCCGAAACATACCACTGATATTTCAAATTATAACCTTGAGCTAATACAGACAAGTTTGCCGATGCACCTTCGTATGTTGTAATTGCCTTTGGTTGAGTTTTGATTATTGGTGCTCCTTCTACTTCTAACTTTGCGTATGTTGAAGTATCGGGGTCTTTTTTGTTGAGGTCGTTATACACTTGGCAACGATACAAGTTGCCCGAAAGCTTTACTGTTGCTTTCTTGAGTGTGAGTGTTGCACCTTTTGATGAGTTCTTCCAGTTCTTTGGATTTTCAGGATCTGAGCCGAACGCACAAACTTGCCACTGATACACTGCCTTTACTCCTGATGTCTTTGTAGCTTCTGCTGTAAAGATTGCATCTTCTTTATCCGAAACTAAAACATCTACTGGATTTACCAAAATCTTGGCTGGCTCAAGCTTCATTACTTTGAAGTTTTCGGTTTGAGCTTTGTTTACGATTGTCTTTTTTACATCTACCGAGATTACACAATAATACGTGTCTTTGGTGTAATAGATATTGTCGGTTGGGTCTTTTTCAAAGTCGGCTTCGGTTAAGACATCTGTTGTGTACGTTGCCTTTGTTGCCTTTGCGATAGGCTCGCCATTCTTGTACCACTGATACTTGTATGTGCCTGTTTCGCCCTTTGGCTTTGTAGCTTTTATTGCAAACGTTGCCTTATTCTTCTTGCCCTCGATTATAGCAACCTCTGGAACGTGCTTCTTTTCATCAATAGTATATGTTGGCTTTGAGACAACTGGAACTTTAACTGACTTTGTTGTAACAGAAGAGCCATCGTTTGAAACTACACAACGATATTCAGTGTTGTTGTCGGCTGAAGTTAATCCACTAATAGTGAGAGTTTCTGAGGTTTCCCCTGATATATTTACCCACTCTTTGCCGACTTTCTCTTGCCACTGATATTTTAAGTTGTCGCCTGTTGCACCTGCCGTTAAGGTTAACGTTCCACCCGATGCGACTGCATCAACTGTTGGCTGAGTTGTGATTTTTGCCTTTGTTAATACATCTAAAGTTGACACATTCGACATTACTGTATCAACACCATTTGAAACTTCGCAACGATACTTCCAACCATCCATATTTGCTTTGGCTGATACCTTGAGAGTATTTTTAGTACTGCCAGCTTTTACCCAACCTTTTCCATCAAGCTTATCTACTTGCCAGTTGTATGTAATAGTTGTATTTTCAATCGAATTATCAGCCTTGGTATTATAGGTATATGTTCCACCTTCTTTAAGTTTAATATCGGGTAAGAATGATACTGTTATGCTTGAAGATTCGTTTTGGAGTGTTACACCATATTCATAAGCCCCAATTGTTGGTGCTGTTGTTGAACGTGTATAGCCACGAGCATCGGTTGTTAGTCCTTCTACAACTTTACCAGCACCGATAGCAGAACTACCCTCCGCAACAGAACACGTAAACACACTTCCACCATAGTTGCCAAGTGGCATTAGCATTGGATCAGTTTCTATGATGTTTGTATAAGTGCCATAACTACTATATCCACCCTGTATTATACACGTGTCTATTGTTGGATTATTATTTGAATACCCATTATAGATTTCATTGCCACTTGATGACGCTGTATTTCCCCATAATATGCAATTTGTCAACGTCGGACTCGAGAAACCATTATACATCCCGCCGCCGTATTCAGCACTGTTGCCACTGAACGTGCAATTTGTCAACACCGGACTCGAGGAATCATTAAACATCCCGCCGCCCCAAGAAGAAGCACTGTTGCCACTGAACGTGCAATTTGTCAACGTCGGACTCGAGGAAAAACAATTATACATCCCACCGCCGTATTCAGCACTGTTGCTTGCAAAGGTGCAATTTGTCAATACGGGACTCGAGTAATCTTCATTACACATCCCGCCGCCTAAAGAAACACTGTTGTTCACAAAGGTGCAATTTGTCAACGTCGGACTCGAGCGAGAATTATACATCCCGCCGCCGGTGTTGCCACTGAACGTGCAATTTGTCAACTTCGGACTACCTCCAGAATTATACATCCCGCAGCCACGTCTTGCACTGTTGTCACTGAACGTGCAATTTGTGATTTCTGGGCTGGCGTAGTAGTTATACATTCCTGCTCCATCACCTGAAGTTTTACCATTCTGAATTGTTACATTATCTAATTTTGCACTATTGGTTATATTTGGATTATAGAAAACTCTATACTTACCTTCGCCATCAAGGATTGTTTCATTGCCAACTACACGTTGCTCTTTGCTTGTTTCAGTTCCAGCAAAGCCACCGAAGATAGCAACGTTATTTTTCATGGTCATTTCAGAACCATGTTTATATGTGCCTTTGGCTATCCAGACTTCGCTTGGGTTATCGGCTGTTGCAACTTCGTATGCTTTATCAATCGCAGTTTGAACATCGCTAAAGGCATTCGCCCACGACATGCCATCTTTCTTACCTGCACCACCTTCTACAACGTAGAAAACCTGCCCCGCAAAGAGCGATGTTGTCAACAAAAAGCTTAAAAGTACTAACAAAATTTTCATAAAACTCCTTTGATAATCACTAAGCAAGTAATACCCCCCCCCATAATCTTTGTCAAGCTTTTTTTAACGAGTAGTACAAAAAAATAAGAGTAGTATAAAAACTACTCTTAAATTTTGTAAATATATTTTGTCTTTGTATTATTTTTGCTGAATAACTTC
>SUVO01000005.1 GCA_015061955.1 Verrucomicrobiaceae bacterium | reverse complement strand
TTATGAAGTAAAAGCTTTGGAAAGAAGCTTTGCGTAGCAAAGAGCCGAGCCAAGCGAGTGCCGAGACAACGCTCATTGTGCTTTCCACAACCAAGTTGCCAGTTCAATGTAGGTTGTTGCCTGTATTATGAAGCCCTACCAGAAATGCTATACCATTCTATGCTTTAAGATTACTGTGCATTTTGAAGGTTTGTGTGTTGGAAAATAATTGACTAATAATTTTGTGTATTTATGTTTTGTTTTATGTTTAAAGGTATTACGTTCTTCTCTATCTCGGTATTTTTTACTACGTTGGCAACTGCACAACTAATGCCAATATCTTTCGACAAGGTCGATTTGCAAGACAATTTCTGGAAACCACGTATGGTGCTTCAAAAGAAAGTTCTTGTTCCAGTGGCATTTGAACGCACATCCGTAGGTCTTGAAAATTTGCGTAGAGCCGGAAAAATCCTTAAAGGCGAAAAAACGGAATTACCCAACACTTCACGTTTCGACACTTCTGATCTTTACAAAGTAATTGAGGGTGCTGCATATTTGTTGAAACTTGAAAGAGATTCAAAATTAGAAGCTAAAATTGATGAAATTGCTGAGATTATTAAGTCGGCAATGGAATCAGATGGTTATATATATCCACCAATAACTGCAAAAACAATAAACTTTAAGCGTTATGAAGATGTTTTGCACAACCACGAGCTTTACAATATGGGGCATCTTTATGAGGCATCGGTGGCATATTATTTAGCAACGGGCAAAACAAATCTCTTAGAAATTGCAAAGGCAAACGCTAAACACATCAACAACGCGTTTTTCATTGGTGGCGACCCCAAATATAACGATGGTAAACCAGTCAATCAGGCACCTGGACATCAAGAAATAGAGCTTGCTCTTGTAAAAATGTATAAGGTTACTGGCGATAAATTGTATTTAGACATGGCTAAAAAATTTTTAGACATTCGCCATTATACGTTTGTAAAAAAAGATAAAATTGTTCGTTCGAAAGCTGTAAAATTGGCACACATGGAAGGTTCGTATGCGCAACAACATCAACCAGTTAGAGAACAACGCAAAGCTGTCGGACACGCGGTAAGAGCAACTTATATGTATTCGGGTATGGCTGATGTAGGTTCGATTTCTGGCGATACATCGTATACACCAGCGCTTAAAGCTGTTTGGAAAGACATTGTAAACACAAAAATGCACATAACTGGTGGTCTTGGTGCTGTTGCTGGCATAGAGGGATTCGGCGATGAATATGTTTTGCCAAACGAAACAGCCTACGATGAAACTTGTGCAGCCATTGGAAACATTTTATTCAATTACAGAATGTTCTTACTTGAACGCGACGCCAAATATATCGACGTTGCCGAAGTTGCACTTTTCAACAATACTCTGTGTGGAGTAAGTCTTAGTGGCGACAAATTCTTTTACGCAAATCCACTTGAAAGCTATGGCAATGTTGATCGTTCGCATTGGTTTGGTTGTGCATGTTGCCCAACAAATATTGCTCGCGTAATTCCTCAGGTGTCGGGAATGATGTATGCACACGAAAAAAACAATATATATTGTGCTTTGTATGCGTCGTCGTCGGTTGAAATTCAATTAAAATCTGGTAAGGTTAATTTAACGCAAGTATCGGATTATCCTTTTGATGAAAACGTAAAATTAACAATTTCCCCACAACATAACAAACAACTTTTTACTCTCAAATTGCGTATTCCAACGTGGACAACACATCAATTTGTTACAGGACAATTGTATTCGTATATTGGGGAAATTCCTGAAATTGCAAAGAAATGGAGCGTATCGGTAAACGGTAAACTTCAGAAACTTGTTGTTGAAAATGGCTTTGTATCGATAAAACGTAAGTGGAAGAAGGGCGATGTTGTAAAACTTCATCTGCCAATGCCTGTGCGTTTTAATAAGTCTGTTGAACGAGTAGTTGAAAATAGAGATAGAATTGCTATTACGCGTGGACCTCTTGTTTATTGTGCCGAAAGTATTGATAATTTAGCACCAGCAAATGTTTGGTGTGTGTCGGAACAAAATCAATATCCGATAATCGAAAAGCAAAAATTGGGAGTTCTTAAGGGCGTTGATGTAATAAAAAATATTGATGCAAAATATATAGATAAATACGGCAAAATTAATGTAGGAAAACTTACGCTAATTCCTTACTATGCTTGGAATAATAGAGGCGATTCTTCTATGAATATCTGGTTTGTAGATAACGAAAAATGCTTACTAACACTTCCAATAGATCGCATTTATGGTAGAATAAATTTCATAAAAAACGCTTCTGCAACTCATACATATAGTGGTGACAAAATTAAACATACATACAATGGAAATGTTCCAAAATCATCTGCTGATAACTCAATTGGTAGATGGACATCGTTTCCACAAATAGGCGCACAGCAAGCTCTAACTTACACGTTGAAAAATCCAACAAAACTTTCTGAAATTGCAGTTTATTGGTATCAAGATACAAGTGCTATTCGCATTCCACAATCTTGGGATATAGAGTATTGCAATGAATCGGGGAAGTGGCAAAAATTTCCAATATATTTAACCGATTCTTACAGTACACTTAAAGATCAATTTAATGCAGTTCATCCGACAAATGGCTCAATTACAGCAACTGCAATAAAAATAAATGTAAAACCTCAACCTAAGTACGCTGTTGGAATTTTGCAAATAAAACTTACAGAAGCAAAATAAAAACTTATCTAAATAAACAGATAGAGTTGTATGTCTGAATATAAAAAGTAGGCAATAAAATTGCCTACTTTTTTATATGTACAATAACTGAATATTATACGTGCTTTATCTATTGAGCTTTGCAGTTATTGTCATTACAAGTGTAAGCATAAAGAATAAAACTAAACTGCCAACAAGTAATGCCATATTTTCAAGTCGTAATAAAACGAATGTTAGAATATACGAAATTCCTAACGAAACTAATATTCCCCAACCAGCTTTTTTACTGTTAAGTACTACGCCAACATATGTAGATACCAATATTGATGTCATTGCAGCTGCAAGTACGAACGCTGGTGTAAATCCAATATGTTCAGCAAATGAAAGTAATAGTAAGTAAAATATAATTGGTCCGCAAATAGCTATAATATATTGAGTTATGTTTGATTCCATCTTAGTAATGCATTCGGCAAATAATAAAGAAACTACAAACATAGTTATAAATAAGAACGAATATGTTAGTGCACGTTCTACTTGCGAGTAAATGTCGATTGGAACGAATAGATTAACGCCTACATCCTTTATTGGTTTATGTAGGTATACTTCAGTTTTAGGATAATGTGTTGTTAGTGAAGAAATATCCCAGTCGGCAGTAAAAGAAGTATCTGTTATCGATCGCTTTGTTGGCAGCGATTGTCCAATAAAACTTGGCGAATTCCAGTTGGCAGAAATTTTGATTTTGTTCGTTTGTCCGATAGGGTCGATAGAAAATTTTTTACTTCCACGAAGTGATATTGTTAACGATATGTCTAAATCTTTCTTTACATAATTTAGTGGAACTTTTGCTAAAAATCTTTTTTCTATTGGATCATAAGAAATTTCAACATCTGTTCCATTGATTGTTGCTTTTATATTAGATATGCTGTCAATGTCGGATGATGAAACACCAATGTAAGATGTGTCGATATCTGGATATGATTTAAATTTTGCCTTAATTTGTACACAACCAGTGTAAACAATTCTTTGATAGATGCCTCGGTATCTAATTTCTGGGGTTAATTCTGCGTTAACATCTAAAGCGTTGGGTAGGTATATCCTTTTTCTTATAACTTCTTTGCTATCTGATTTTATTTTGTTAGCAATTAAAAATGGTGCAATTAGGGTTTGTTCCTTACCCCATTTGTCGGCAATATCGTCTTGAGCAGTTTGTTGCATGTTTGAACGCTGAGAACATAAGAAGCCTATAATTGCTATCAGAAGCATAGCAGCGGGTAAAATCAGTACTAAAAGTGCAAGTTTAGTTCCGATGGTTTTTGTCTTAAATTTATTAAAATTTAGTTGTTGTGATTGAGTGTCCATATTCCTAATCGACAATTTATTTTTTCCTGTGTTCAAAAAAAATAAAAAAATATTTTTTATTATGGAACATATTGAATATTAGTTATATTTGATTATGTTGATAACTTTTAATCTAACTCTCTTGACAATTTTTTAAGATTATAAGAAAGTATTTGTATGTCTAATAATTTTGTCCATTTGCACGTTCATACCGACCATAGTTTTCTCGATGGTTGTGCGCGTGTTGATAAATTAATGGAGCGAGCAAAAGAGTTGGGAATGCCTGCCATGACGATGACTGATCATGGCAATATGTGTGGTGCAATAGATTTTTATCAAGCTGCAATGAAGGCAGGTGTAAAGCCAATAATTGGGTTAGAGGCGTATTTTGTGAACGACCACAAAATGACAGAGCGCCCTAAGGCAGATAGAAAACGTCATGATGATATAGACGATATAGAAAACGACACTTCAATGCTTACGCCTGAAAATTTTCCTAAGCATTTGATACATCATAAGACTTTGTTGGCAGAAAATTACGAAGGTTTTTTGAGTTTGTCGAAGTTGACAAGTTTGTCGTACGAGCAAGGTTTATATAGACGTCCGCGAGTCGATTATGAAGCATTAGCAAAACATTCAAAAGGTGTAATAGCTTTAAGTGGTTGTTTAAATGGTGTTGCTTCGCAATATTTGTTGTATTCTGATTATGAAAATGCCAAGCGTGTAACATCAACTTTTGTAGATATATTTGGCAAAGAAAACTATTATATAGAAATTCAAAATCATTTGTTGCCAGCGCAAAAGAAAGTTCTTCCTGGTTTGGTAAAATTGGCAAGAGAATTTGATTTAAAATTGGTTGCAACAAATGATTCGCACTATGTTCGTAAGTCTGATGCGATAGCACACGATTCAATGTTGTGTATTCAAACTGGGGCGAAGTTAAAAGATACCGAACGTTTTAAATATCCAAATAACGAGTTCTATATAAAATCTCGCGAAGAGATGGAAAAAGTTTTGGGAGAATTTCCTGAAGCTTTAGATAACACGTTAGAAATTGCCGAGAGGGTAAACATAAAGATTAAGTTTGGCGATAATCACTATCCACGTTATCAGCGAGATGAATCGATGCACATAAATCCAGACCCGATAAATTTCGACAAAATTCTTGATAAATATGTTCTCAAGAAGAACGAGGTTTTGGCTCAACAGGGTAAAGAGGCAAATTTTTCGCTATCCCGACAAGAACGTGATTCGTTTATGAAGAACGGACTTGTTCTTTTTGATTTGTCGAAAAAGGGAATGATGAAACGCTATGGTGTTGATTATGATAATCCCGAAGCATATGTGCCTAAGTCTAACGAGCCAGCCGATTTTGCTCAAAAACTTTGTGATAAACTCGATTATGAGTTATCGATTATAGTTGGAGCTGGGTTTGTTGATTACTTTTTAATAGTTTGGGATTTTATCAATTGGGCCAGAAGTAAAGGAATTCCCGTAGGCCCTGGTCGTGGTTCTGGTGCGGGGTGTATGATAGCGTATCTGATAAAAATTACCGATATCGAGCCAATACGCTTTAATTTGCTTTTTGAACGAATGTTGTCGCTTGAGCGTGTATCGCCTCCTGACTTCGACGTCGACTTTTGTCAAAATCGTCGAGATGAAGTTATACAGTATGTTTGTGATAAATATGGCAAAGATAGAGTAGCTAACATTGTTACATTTAATAAGCTTGGTGCAAAACAAGTTATGCACGATGTAATGCGTGTTAACGATATTCCGTTCGACAAAGCAATGGAGGTTGTCAAGAAAATCCCTGACGACCTCAAAATGACGCTTAAAAAAGCTGTGGAAAAGTCGGAGGAGTTCCGTTCGGCAGTAAGTAATGATTCACTAATACAAGGAGCTTTTGAGCAAGCAGAAGTCCTCGAAGGTATGATTCGTCAGACGGGTAAACACGCCTGTGGTATTATCATTGGTGACCAACGTCTTGATGATATTGTGCCAATGATGACCGAGTCGGATTCTAAAACGGTGTTATCGCTCACAACACAGCTACCTAAAGCGCCAGTAGAAGATTTAGGTTTGCTGAAAGCCGACTTCTTAGGCTTGAAAAACTTAACTGTTATTGCCGATGCTCAAAATAATGTGCGTAGAACTCGCAATAACGATACATTTGATATAGAAGAAGTTTCACTTGAAGATCCTGCCACTTACAAACTCTTAAATAGTGGTATAACAGTTGGTGTATTCCAACTTGAAAGTGAAGGTATGCAAAATTTGTGTCGTCGAATTGGGTTGAGCGTTTTTGAAGAAATTATCGCGCTTATTGCATTGTATCGCCCTGGACCAATGCAATTTATCGACCAGTTTATTGAAGCCAAAAAAGACCCAAGTAAAATGCAGGTTCCTCATCCGTTGTTGAAAGATTTGGTAACCGAAACTTATGGTGTGCTTGTTTATCAAGAACAGGTTATGATGGCTGCTCGAATAATTGCAGGCTATACGTTGGGCGAAGCTGATATTTTGCGTCGTGCTATGGGTAAGAAAAAAGTCGAGGTTATGGAAGCTCAAAGAGCCATCTTTGTAGAAAAGGCCAAGACTTTCAATAATATCGATAAAGAAGAAGCTACTCGTATTTTTGGTGTTTTGGAAAAATTCGCCCAATATGGCTTTAATAAATCGCACTCGGCAGCATATGCAATGCTCAGTTATAGAACAGCTTACTTAAAGGCTAATTATCCAGTCGAATTTATGGCTGCATTGCTTTCAAGTGAACTCGGCAATATGGATAAGGTGTCGAAGTTTATTGAAGCAACAGAGTCTATAAATGTAAAAGTTCTTGGACCCGATGTAAATGTGTCGCGTGAAGCGTTTACGCCTATTATTGATGAAAGTTGGAAACCTGAACTCAAGGGAAATATATTTGAAAAATCTGCAGGTTCTATACGTTTTGGTTTTGCAGCAATAAAAGGTATTGGTGAGGGAGCCGCAAAAGCTATTGTTGAAGAACGCGATGCAAATGGCGAGTTTAAAGATGTGTTCGATTTTGTAAATCGCGTAGGAACTAAAAATCTTAACAAGCGAGTTGTTGAAAATTTGATTTTAGCTGGTGCAATGGATTCGTTTGGTATCGATAGAGCTCATTTGCTAAATAGTGTCGATACAATTATGGGGCATTCAGCCGAACTTGAAAAAGATAAGCTTACTGGTCAGACAAATATGTTCGACTTGCTCGATATGGGGGGAAGTAATAAATCTGATTCAGGTTTGATTGATACATCGTTGCCACTGATGTCGTTGAGTACAAAGCTATTCCACGAAAAAGAATTGTTGGGCTTTTATGTATCGGGGCATCCGATGAATGAATATTCGCGTTTTGATTATGCTTTAGACGATATACCAAAAGCGTCGGTTGTTCAGCGTATAAAACGTGCGCAGTTCCGTGCGTGTGGGGTTATTTCAAACGTTACTAAAAAGTTTTCAAAAAAAGATAATCGTCCATGGTGTTTCTTTACGTTATCGGGGCGTAACAACGCAAAGGTATGGCAGATAAACTTTTATTCCGATGCTTACGAGGAAATAATGAACGATTTAAAATTGCGCGAGGGGCAAGATGTTGATATTACATCGCTTGAGGGCAAGTGCTATTGTGTAATTGGAGAATGTCGTAGCGATGATGGTACAGAATTGCGTTTGACAGGTCAGCGAATTGTTCCAATGGAAAGTGCTATTGATTCGTGGGTAACAAGTGTTGAGTGGCTCATATCGCCATATTCTTCGCCAGAACATTTTGTAAAACAATTGAGTCAGTGTATCTACAAAACTGCACCAGGTAGCTCAGTTCAACACGTAATAAAAATTCAAATAGAAGAAAACAGTTTTGTAGAGTTTTCGCAAGATGGAGTTAGCAAAAGCTCTTATAAAAGCGACGTGTTTAAAAAGTTATTCAAAGAACCTGCTTTTATTGATGTTAAAATAAGTGTTGCTCCAACGCCAGAACGCCCTCGTAAAAATTTTGGAAATTTTCAACGAGGCAAATTTATAAAGAAACAATAAATAAACCTTAGTGGTTATTTTTGAAAAATATCCATTCCACAACGTTGACAATCAAAATTTATTTGCAACGTGATTTCGTTGTTTCTCAAATAGAATGGTTCTTTAAAATTCTTTGTTTTTCCCTGTTTTTTGCACATGCCAAGCTCTCGCAAAATACAATGTCGCGTACTCATTAAGCGAGTATTGTGTAGCGTTGATTGTGTTTCCGGGGCAAATTCTTGGATATCAAAACCCATATCGGCATAAAATTGTTTGGCATCGTTATTATATATATTTGCGTATTTGTCTAATGAAAACGGTTGTTTTTCAAAACTTTGCTTTTGAGCTGAACGACGTTGAATTGATTTTCGTTTTTGTTCGTAGGTAGAAATTATATTTTGTTGTAAACTTTCTAATAAATCTCTACGCAACTGATTTATTTGTGATATTTTTAAATATGGTAAAGTTTTTGCTTTTATCTCAATATTTGCAACAAATGGTGTTTCACCAGTTTTGGCAAGATTTTTTAATAGGTTGTCTTTAGTTGTTTCAAAATTTTGTGAAATTTCTGTTATAGATTTTGGTATAGAAATTTCAGTTGCAACATTGCGATAATCGCATGTGTCTGCCGAAAGTATCCAATTTTGCTGATTTTCGTTTATGGTTATATTTATTTCCATTTTCCTAGCGATAGGCTTTTGAAGATTGCGTTCAAATGCCATATCTTTATTGCGCCAAAGTGCGCCTTTTTCTACATTTATTTTTTCAGATGGCATTCCAACAAAAACCTTATTACCAACTACTTTTTGTATGTTTGCGCCAAATTGGTTTTTTCCCTCTATAAAAATTCCATCGCCATTTGAAAAAATTTTATCGGCGTTGTCGTAGAAAAAACCACCATTGAAAGTTTGAGTTATTTTCCCGATATATTCGCCACGGGCTTTCGGTGTGGAAAAACTTTCATTGCCAGACGATATTCCATGTAAATGATATTGTGTGAAAGTTCTTGAAAATGTCTTTTGTGGATTTGGTTCAAATTGTATTTGCGAGTTTCCAAACGATGCCCTTGAATACTTACCATCTGAGTTTTCTATTATTTTGTCTAATAGTCTTCTATAGAAAGCCGTTACGTTTTTTACATATTCAGGACTTTTCAATCTGCCTTCTATTTTAAATACCGATACTCCAGCTTCTATCATTTCCATAAGACTTGCACTTCTGTTCATATCGCGAAGGCTTAAATAATGAGCCGGTGGTACAATTGGAGTGTTATTTGCATCTACAAATTCATATTTCATTCTGCATGGTTGTGCGCATACGCCTCTATTACCACTTCTGCCTCCTATTGCAGTACTTAAATAACATTGTCCACTATACGAAACACAGAGAGCTCCATGTACAAAACATTCTAATCTATTGTTTACAGTTGAAGAAATCTTTTTTATTTCATCGATTGAAAGTTCTCTGGCTAATACTAAAGTGTCGAACCCACAAGCATTCAGAAACTGAGCTTTTTCGGGCGTAGTTAAATGACATTGTGTACTTGCGTGAAACGGAATAGGTGTTTTGCATTTTTTTACCAACCCCATATCTTGTACAATTATGGCATCAACACCAACGTTGTAGAGTGCGTTGATAAGTTGACAAGCTTTAAGAATTTCGGTATCGGTAAGTATTGTATTTATCGTTACATAAACCGAGCTTGAATATAAGTGTGCAAATTTGCAAAGTTCTTCAATATCTGTAATCGAATTTCCCGCAGCGGCTCTTGCACCAAAACTTTTTGCACCAATGTATACGCTATCGGCACCTGCCAATATTGCAACTTTGGCTGTTTCTACATCTTTGGCTGGACTTAGTAATTCAAGCGTTCTTCGCTCCATTTTACAATAGCGATTTTTTTGATGATTTTATGAATAAAACAGATATTATAAAAATTAAACAAAGCGTACCTAATCCAATACAACCATTAGTTATCCATTCGTTGCCGAATATAAACTGGTTTTCGTACGAATTTAATTTGAAAAACTTTTTAAATCCCATCATTAAACAAACTGTACCAGCATGGAATGCTATAGAACTTTGTAATGATTTTGTTTTTATATAGAAAACGCATAATACTACACCAAAAACAAATAAACTTAAAAATGGAATAAGCTGAAAGTTGTAGCCAATACCAATTGTATCGTAATAACATACAACAAATCCCGAGTACCATTCAGCCGATAAACCATTATCTGGAAGAACTTTCCATATTTCGCTTGGAACTTTAAAATGCTTATAAGCAAAGAATAACGAGCTTAAAATAATCCCAGATATACAACCAAAGGCTGTATATATGTTGCGCATCAACAAGCCTCTGAAAACAATTTCTTCAAGAAATCCCAAGATAAGACTTCCCGATATTGCCGAAAAAACAATGTTGGCAATTTTTATATTGTCGCGTTCCGATACACCAACAAATATAGCCTGAATTATAAAAATAGAACATACCGTAATTGCACCAAATAACCAGTATTTAGCAAAAACTTTAAGCGATTGTTTGTCGAAAGCTATTCCCAAGTTTTTGAAAGATAACAATCCACAAGCTTTTAATATTAGTGGTAACGATATTACTATTGGAAGCCAACGCAAGCGATCGTAATATATTGTTATTTTCTTTCGCATCAAATATTCTGTCAGTTGACAAGGTGAATTTGTATTTACCCATTCTACAAGCCAAAAAGCTAACGGCGTAAATATAGATGCAAATAAACTAGCCCCAATATATACGTATAAAAATAACAAGAGACCTTTGAAAATATGTTGATTTTCGTCGGCTCCAAACAACATCAAATCTTTACTTCGTTTCATTTTTGCTGTTAGATATTGTCTTTAGAGATAAAAAATGCAACAAAATATAAGCATTTACTTGAAAAGAATACATATTTGTGTGATATAATTAAGCCATGGGAAATATTTTCGGAAAAATTTTTACCGTTACAACTTTTGGTGAAAGTCATGGTAAAGCCGTCGGTTGTGTAATTGACGGGTGCCCACCTATGATTGAACTGTCGGAAGCCGACATTCAGGTAGATTTAAATCGACGTCGTCCGGGACAGAGTGAAATATCTACTCAACGCAATGAGTCCGACACTTGTAAAATTTTGTCGGGAGTGTATGAGGGTAAAACTTTAGGTACGCCAATTTGCATATTGGTTGAAAATAAAGACCAACATTCTTTTGATTACGACGAAATTGCAACTCTTTGGCGTCCATCGCATGCCGATTTTACTTACGATGCAAAATTCGGTATTCGAGATCCTCGAGGTGGTGGTAGAAGTTCTGCACGCGAAACGATTGGTCGTGTTGCTGCAGGCGCTGTTGCCAAAAAGATGTTAAAGGGAATAAAAATCACAGCATGGGTTGAAAGTTTAAATTTAATTTCAATGCCTGCACCAACAACAACTCCAACGCACGATGAGATAGAACAAACATCTGTGCGTTGTCCACATAAACCAACTGCAGAAAAGATGATTGAGTTCATAAAAAAAGCTCGTTCAGAGGGCGATTCAGTTGGTGGTGTAATCCGTTGTAGAATAGAAGGTTTACCTGCAGGATTGGGAAATCCCGTATTCGATAGGTTTGAAGCAGAGCTTGCAAAGGCCATGTTATCGTTGCCAGCAACTAAAGGATTTGAAATCGGTAGTGGTTTTGCAGGAACTCGTATGTTGGGTTCGCGCCATAACGATATTTTTGTTCTTGATGAAAATGGAAATTTAACAACAAAAACAAATAATGCAGGTGGTGTTCTTGGAGGTATTACTTCGTCGCGTCCGGTAGATTTTCGCGTTGCGTTTAAGCCAACTGCAACAATAGCTAAAGAACAACCAACTGTTTCAAAAAAATTAGAGCCAACAACTGTTATAGGTAAGGGACGTCATGACCCTTGTGTGTTGCCTCGTGCTGTTTCGCTTGTTGAAGCGATGTCGGCTTTAGTTGTTGCCGATTTCACAATGCGTCAACGTACAATAAAAGAAGTTTGATATGAGCATAGGAGCATATTTGATATTATCGAGTGCGCAATCTGGCAGACGTGGATTGTGTGTAGATGTTTGTAAAAATGCTTTTTCTGAATCGAATGTGAAAGTTTTCTTGTCGGAAAACGAAAACACTTCAACCGACGATGAAATTTTAGGTGGTTTTGCAAATGTTGAAGTTGTAAAATATGCGTCGGCAGATGATGCCTTTGAAAAACTTGTAAGTTTAGACGAAACTTCTACCGATGTTGTTTTATATATTGCAAATTCTACGCAGAATTTGGCTGACGAAATTGAAAATTTTAAATCAGTTGTAGATACGGGCAAAATAAACCTTGTGCGCGTGTGGTCGATTATCGATTGTAAAATGTATGAAATGTTTGGTAAAAAAGTTGCAAGTTTTGTTGAAGCGTTGTCGCACTTTGCCGATTGCGTTATGTTATCGCAACGCAGTGGTGTTGCAAATGCAACTGTAAACGAAATTGTTTCGCATTTCAATAAACAGTATAAACCACATATTATTGTTTATATGGATAAATTCAATCGCGTGGCAAATACCTTTGAATTGACTATTGATGAAGCACGCAGAATTTCTATGCTTTTCGATGAATACGATCCTGTTGATGATCTTGATTTAGACGAAGATAATTTACCTGAAGAACCTTTCAGTTTAGAGCGTAAGCCCGACCCATACCTTGAAAAATATCAGAACGGGCAACGGAAAAATCCAATACCTGATGTTTCTGAATTTGTAAAATTAGCACACCAATAAAGATGAAAATAGATATTGCATCAAAAATTTCTTCGGGGGTATCGCGAGTAAAAGCGTATACACCAGGGGAACAACCCGATACTTCTGATTGGGTAAAATTAAATACAAACGAGTTTCCATTTCCCCCTTCGCCAAAGGTTAAAGAAGCTATTATGGCTGAAATTGGTGATGATGGTGCATCGTTGCGTTTGTATCCAAATCCCGAAAGTTCAAAACTTCGCGAAGCCATTGCAAAGCATTTTGGTGTTTCGCGTGAATACGCATTTGCAGCGAATGGCTCTGATGATATCTTGAATTTGGCAATCCGAGCTTTTTGCGATAAATCAAAAACTGTTGTAACTTTAGAACCAAGTTATAGCCTTTATCCAGTATTGGCAAAGCTTCAAGATACCGAGCTTTTAAGCATTCCGTTTAATGCCGATATGTCTATTCCGTTTGAAAAAATCAACAATAGTGGTGCAAATATATTCTTCTTTGTAAATCCAAATGCGCCAACGGGAATTGGTTTTGGAGAAGAAGTTGTTCGCAAAATTGTTGAAAATTTTAACGGTATTGTGCTTGTAGACGAGGCATATTCGCCTTTTGCAGGGTGGTCGGCAGCAAAACTTGTTGAAGAATACAACAATCTCATTGTTACTGGTACATCGTCAAAAGGTTGGGGCTTGGCTGGTATGCGTATAGGTTGGGGTTTGGCTAACCCTATGGTATTAGAGGTTCTTGATAGAGTTCGCGATAGCTATAATTTAGATCGTCTTGCTCAAGTAGCAGGTGTTGCAGCTTTAAACGATAACGCTTATTATGCCGAAAAACTTCAGCTTGTTTTACAAGAGCGTGAAAACATCGAAAGATATTTTGATTCTTTAGGTTGGCGTTATTTTAAAAGTTCGGCAAATTTTGTGCTGTTTACTCCTAAAACGAAAGATGGTAAGGAAGGCGTAGACGTTGCAAAAAGTTTGTTTGAACATCTGCGTAAAAATAAAATTTTGTTGCGTTATTTCCCAAATGAAGCTTCAATAAATATGTCGATACGTTTGAGTATTGGTACTCAAGAGCAAATGTTGAAGTTTGTTGATGCAACTAATCAATGGATAAATTTATGAAAAATAGAACTGCAAAAATAATTCGTAATACTAAGGAAACACAAATAGAACTCGAGTTAAACTTAGATGGTTCTGGAAAGTACGATATCGAAACTGGTATACCGTTTTTCAACCATATGCTCGAGCTTTTTACTCGACATGGTATTTTCGATTTAACTATTCGTGCTAAGGGTGATATTGAAATAGATTATCATCATACAGTTGAAGATGTCGGTATCGTATTAGGACAAGCCTTTAAACAAGCTGTTGGTGATAAGGCTGGAATGAATAGATATGGATTTTTTATTTTACCTATGGACGAAACATTGGTACGAGTTGCAGTCGATTTGAGTAATCGTCCTATATTAGTGTACGATTTAGGTAATAGCGATGGTCGTGTTCGCGACTTCAATGTTTCGTTGTGTAAAGAGTTCTTTCAGGCGTTTGCCAATGAAGCTGGTGCAAACTTACATGTAAAACTCGAATATGGCGACGAACCTCACCATATTGCAGAAGGTGCATTTAAATGTTTTGCGAAGGCTTTGAATAATGCAGTGGCAATAAATCCACGTATGCAAGGTCAAATACCTTCTACAAAGGGTTCTATTTAATAATATGCGTTTTTTCTATTCTTTGGTGGTCGGAGTAGCGTTGTTGTTGTCGGCGTGTGTAGGGCAGAAAGCCGACAACAATAACTATAAAATTTTGGTAAAAAATAGTGGTGGCGATTCTACACCAGCTTTGCTTAGTGCATTAGAAAAAGCAAAGTCTTATAACGGGAAAAACGTAGAGATACATTTTGAAAAATCTACATATTTGTTTGGTGGTGATTTTGCACCAGATGTTTATGTTTTTACAAGTAATAACGATGAAGGTCTGAAGCGTGTAATTTTTCCACTTATAGATTTTCAGAATATCACAATAAATGGCAATGGAGCCAAATTTGTGTTTGATGGTAGGATAAACCCATTTCTAATTCGCAATTCAAAAAATATAAAATTTAAAAACTTCACTTGCGATTTAGTACGTTCTGGACATACCGAAGCACTTGTTTTAGATACATTCAAAGGTGGTGCAGTTCTTGAAATGAAGCCAGATTTTCCTTTTGAAATTGTTCAAGGGTGCTTGATGTTTATGGGTAAAAAAGATAGTATAACTACTACCCAAAAACGCGATACTTATTATATATATCGCTCAATGCTCGAGTTTAATCCACAACGCAATGCTATTGAATATAATGTTGCAGATGTATGGGCAAACGAATTTGGAGCGTTTCGAGCCGATTTTATAGGTGGTCGCAAATTTAAGTTGTACAATACAAATGCAAAATTCAAAAAGGGCAATGTAGTTGTTTTCAGCTTGGGAGCTCGTTATCACTCAATGTTTGCAGTAGATGAATGTTGCGATGTATTTTTTGAAAATGTTACAGTACACGATGCGTATGGTATGGGTATCATTGGGCAAAATACACGCAATATTGTTGTAGATAATTGTAAGTTTACTCCGGCAAAAAATCGCATAGTTAGTTGTTCAGCCGATGCTACGCATTTTGTAAATTGTGAAGGAAAAATAGTTCTACAAAATTCACTGTTTGAAAATCAGATGGACGATGCCACTAATATTCATGGTATATACGAACGCTTGGCAAAAATAGAATCGGCAAATACGTTTATTTCAGAGCTTGTGCATCGTCAGCAGTATGGTTTTAAAACTTTTGCAGTGGGCGATGAAATTGAATTTGTAGACCGACATTCAATGATTACTAAAACAACAGCTAAAATAAAATCTGTTGAAGTTATAAATAAACAATTTAAGCGAATAGTACTAACAGCGCCAATTCCACAAGGCGTTAAAAAGTTGGATGCAATTGCAAAAATTCGTAATTATCCTGAAGTTGTAATTCAAAATAATATAATTCGCAATAATCGTGCTAGAGGAATGCTATTGAATTGTCGTGGAAAAACATTGGTTAAAAATAACTATTTTTCAACATCGGGTTCAGCTTTGTATTTTGAAGGCGACGCTTCTAATTGGTTTGAACAAGGTGGTGTTCGGGATTGCACAATTATAAACAATACATTTGAAAATTGTAATTATGCGAAAGGTTGGGGAAATGCAGTTATAGAAGTTGCTGCAGGTATAACTAAAGATAGGCAAAAAAGTAGATATAATCGAAATATAAAAATAGAGAATAATACCTTTAAGATGTTCGATGGTACATCTTTGCTAAAAATATTCTGTGTTGATAATTTGGTGTGGAAAAATAATAGAGTTGAAAAAACAACAACATTCCCACCAAAACGTAATTTGCCACCATTTATAACCGAACATTCGTCTAACGTTGTTTTGTCAAAGTAAATTTTTATATATTGGGAACCGAGGGTAATTGCTTTGCAATGCTCCTTTGACTAACTAAACTAAATAAGCTTGCTATAGTGTGTTTTAGCTACAAGCATCACGAGTTCAAACAAATACAAAAAGGCAATTCCGAAGAATTGCCTTTTATCATTATGATATAAAAAATTCGTAATCGAGACACTGTTCTCGCACGTTTGAAAACGTGCGAGGCGCGTGCTTAGGGAGATGTTTGTCAGTGGTGGGATAGTACTATGTACAGACCACCCGAACAAACGCTCCATAAGCTGTGAGGTGCCTCGATTGCGATTCTATATAAAAAAAGAGCTTTTCTATGAAAAGCTCTTTTGTGTTTATTATAAATATTTTTCGCAATCGAGACACTGTTCTCGCACGTTTTAGTATTTGCAAGGAACGAACTTGCTCTTGTTGAGGTAGTCGAAACTCTTTTGAACACTAACTTTAGGTTCAAAATTGTAGCGCTCAACTTCTACAACAATACCTTCAACCGACTTTGGCAAGTTATTGAAAATTGCATCGAAGCCAACCATGCCACTTTGTCCGAGTTCCTTGTGATCTTTTATGTGTAAGAGCTTGAAACGTGTTGGATATTTTCGGAAGTATTCAACAGGGCTGTTTTGACCACGAACTACCCAGTAAACGTCCATTTCAAAGAATACGAGTTCTGGATCAGTGTTGTTGATGAGGTAGTCGAAAATAACTTGTTTGTTGATGTCTTTAAATTCGTGAGCGTGGTTGTGATACCCGAATTTCAAGCCAGCAGCCTTAGCAAGTTTGCCAATTTCGTTGAAATATTTTGCGTATGCTTTGAGGTCGTCGATGGTTGTAAATTTTTCGTATGGGTCGATAACGTATGTCATACCAGCACGTTTGTGTGCATCGATTGCAACCTTCCACCATTCGAGAGATTTTGAAAAGTCGCCTGATTTAATTTCTTCAGGAGAGAGCGATTTTCTAGTGTGCGAGCTGAGAACTTTCAAGCCTGCATCTTCAACAGCTTTTTTAAATTCTTCAGGAGTTTTTCCATAGAATTTGCCGTCTTTGTATCCGGCAGCTTCTATTGTTGTGTAGCCCATCTTTCCAACTGCCTTAATTGTTGAGTCGAAGTCTTTTTTGAAGTCTGCACGCAACGAGTACAACTGTAATGAGATGTCTTTCTTAGGCGAGCAACACTTTTTTTCTGCTTGAATTGAAGTACATGCTACAAATAACGAAGTAGCCAATATCGATAATAATAATTTTGCTTTCATATTTTAGTTTGTTTGTTTTAAAAATTTCCCCATTAAAATAGGTAAGTAAGTTCTACCTCAACTGTTGTTTTTTGCAAGATTTTTTTGTGTTTAGAATTTTGTGTTAAAATGTACTTAAATATAAAAATTTTTGTTGCCAAAACTTATTCCGATAAATTTTATGATTATAAGCAAATGTAAAACAAACCTATTATTACAATGAAAGCAAAATGTAAAATTTGTAAATATGTGTACGATGATTCTCAACAAACAACTAAGTTTGTGGATCTTCCTGATTCTTGGAGATGTTCGCTTTGCAATGTGCCAAAATCGCTTTTTGAAATTATAGAAGAAGATGTAGTTGAAAATGTCGAAGAAAAATCACAAACGGCGTCTGATATAGTTGTAAGAACGTTGAAAGATTGTGGTCTTAAATGGGTTTTTGGTATGGTTGGACATTCAAATTTGGGAATGGCTGATGCTATCAGAAAATGTAGTAGCGATGGTAGTTTGAATTTTATAACAATACGTCATGAAGGGGCAGGAGCGTTTGCTGCAAGTGCTTATGGCAAACTTACAGGACGTCCAGCAGCAACGTTGACGATTGCAGGTCCGGGGGCAACAAATTTAATGACTGGTTTGTACGATGCAAAGTTAGATAGAGCGCCTACAATAGCCCTAACTGGTCAAGTTCCATCGTCGGATATGGGGCAGTATATATTTCAAGAAGTTGATTTAAGTTCGGCATTTAAAGATGTTGCAGTTTTGCAACAAACAATGCTTGCAACTTCGGATTTTTCAAAACTTGCACAAAAGGCATATGTAAATGCACTTCGCAACGGAGGAGTTTCGCAGATAATAATGCCCGATGATATTCAAACGCAAGCTGTAGAAAATAAATATGAAAGCGTAGAAAAAATTTCTCTCAATAAACCAGTTGCAATGAGTTGTAATGATTTTGACAATATTTCAAAAGCATTAAATGGTAAAAAACGACCTGTTATTCTTGTTGGAGTTGGTGCTGAAAATTGTGCTGATAATATTTTAACATTGGCAAAAAAATTAAAATGTCCAGTTGCGTTAACTTATAGAGCAAAGGGGTTTATTGATGAAGCTGAAGAATTGGTGTGTGGTGTTATAGGGCGAAGTGGAACACCTATTGCATCGAATATGTTGGCAAAAGCTGATGTTGTGATTGCGTTTGGTGTTGGCTTTAGTCGTCATTCAGCAATCAGTACGTCGGCAGATGTAATTCAAATTGATAATCGTCAAGAGGCTCTTGGTAGATTGTTCAATGCTTCTGTTCAAGTTTTGTGTGATTGTTCTATTGCAGTTAAGAAGATTGATGAAATTGTAGATGCTCAGCAATTTGAATTTCAAAATCAAATGCCAGAAATTCTCGAAAATAAAAAAGAGTGGGTTGCCCAAAAGCGTAAGAGAGCAACAAAAAACGAAGTTGGTAAGTTGTCGCCTGCATTTGTGTGCGAAAAACTTACAGAAACAGTACCAAGTAATGCGATAATATCGGTAGATGTTGGCAATGTTGCGTATTCGTTTGGTAGATATTTCGAGGCAAAAAATCAACGTTTTCTGTTGTCGTGGTATTTGGGGTCGATTGGTTGTGGTTTACCTTCGGCAATTGGTGCGTCTTGTGCAACAAAAGAAGCCGATGGTCAATATTACAATCGTAAAGTAGTTGCTGTTGTTGGCGATGGTGGTTTAGGACAATATCTTGCCGATTTTGCTACATGCGTTAAATATAATCTTAATATTTGCGTTGTTGTTTTTAATAATTCAGAGCTTGGCAAAATATCTTTAGAACAACGCGCCGGAGGTTTCAATGTATGGGAGACATCGCTTGTAAATCCAAATTTTGCCGATTTTGCTAAAGGATGTGGAGCGTTTGCAAAACGCATTGAAAATCCAGATGAATTGCAATCGGCATTGAGTCAGGCAATGCAGTTGAATGGTCCTTCGCTGATAGAAGTTATGACTTCATCAGAACAATAGTTTGTAAAAAAACTTGCTTTTGATAATTTGGAATAATATTACAGCTATTACTTAAACACATAAAATATGTAGAAAATATGAAAAAAATTGCATTAAGTATAATTTCGATATTGGCGTTTGTGTCTGCGTGGGCACAATTAAATTTTGTGGGTAATACCGATAAACATTCACTTTCGTATAAGTGTGGCGAAGATATTAACTTTACCATTCAACTTTTCGATGGTGATAAAGTAAAAGAAGGCGTTCCATTGAAGTGGATTATAACTTCAGACGATGGTGCGCCAATGCGAACAGGAACTGTTGTATCGGGGAAAGAACCATTAAAACTTACTGCAAAGAGCAATAAACCAGGTTTCGTGCGTGTTCGCGTGGTTTATTTAGATGAAAAAGGTAAAGTAAAAAACGCAAAACATTGGAATAAAAAAGCGTTTCATGGTGGTGCGGGTGTAGAAATTGATAAAATAAAGAATGCAACTCAGGAACCTGCCGATTTTGATGACTTTTGGACTCGTCAGTTGAAGGCTTTGGCAAATGTTCCAGAAAATTGCAAAATGCAAAAGAACGAAAAATTTTCAAAGAAAAAACATAATGTTTACGAACTTACAATAGATTGCTTGGGTAAACCAGCAAAAGCATGGCTTTCTATTCCTAAGAATGCAGGAAAAAAATCGTTGCCAATAAATGTAGCTTTGTATGGTTATGGAGTTGGTCGCGAACTTCCTAACATAGTAGATGATGCAATAGGTGTGTTAGTATCGCGCCATTCTTATGAATTGCTTCGAGAAAAATCATATTACGATAATCTCAAAAAAGGCGAGCTAAAAGGTTTTGGTTTATCAGCTAAGATAAATGAAAATCCAGAAAATTGTTATTTTAAGTTTATGGTTTTGCGCGACTATCGTACTCTTTCGTGGGTAAAGAAAAATGTTGCAGAATGGGACGGTAAAAATATAGCTGTTCGAGGTGGTAGTATGGGAGGATTTCGCTCTATCTTCTTGAGCTATCTCGATAAAGATATAACACTATGCCGACCACATGTTCCTTGGATGACCGATTTGTGGGCTAGTGATAACAATACAACGCGTCAGGCATGCGAATTCAGACCCAAATGGACGCCATCAATACGCTATTTCGATTCTACTTTTGCAATCAAGCGTGTGAAATGTCCAGTATTCATTACAGCATGGTTGGGTGATTATGTTTGTCCACCTGCTGGTATTATGGTTTTGTACAATAATTCTAAAACCAAGACAACTATCGACTTTGGTCAGAATGGATTGCATAGTGGTGCAAACGAATTTTCAAAGAATTGCAAACACTACGTATTGAAAAAGAATTAAAAAGCCTTTTGTTAATATCTTATAAACAGCAATATACGGGACTTGCTACGGCGAGTTCCTTATTTTCTGGGGGGTTGGTTAAAAAATGAAAATTATATGCTTTAAATTGGCAAGATACAGGGGTATTAGCAAGAAAGTGTTTGACAATTTTGTCTCTGATTTAGAGACTTATGTCAGACTAATTTGTAAGAGATATATTATATCTTTCACAATTTAAAATAGTAATAACAACAATTTAGAATTTTATTAAACATGTATTAACTGATATCGCTTTATGGATAATCGGGTGGTGCGTGTTTCTACCAAAACCTACTAAAGAGAGAGCAACAGCAATGTCTTCAACACAGGAAAAAAAATCAATTTTAATAATTAAACGCGATGGTAACGAAGAAGTTTTTACTTCAGATAAAATTCGTCGTGCAATAACAAAAGCTTACAACGCAGGTGGTATAAATAATCAAGCGTTGGAAATCGATAAGATTGTGCGTCGAGTAGTTAAATCGATAGATAAAGATCGCATAACTGTTGAAGAAATTCAAGATATAGTCGAGCACGAGTTAATGCTTGCAAATCCGTATATTGCAAAAAAATATATCATTTACAGAGAATGGCGTAATACCGAACGTGATAAACGTACTTCGATGAAACGCACTATGGATGGTATTGTTTCTATCGAACGTAACGATGTTAATTTGAGCAATGCTAATATGAGTTCGCATACACCAGCTGGGCAAATGATGACTTTTGCGTCGGAAATTACTAAAGATTATGCTCACAAATATTTGATTGGTATAAAGTATGCAAGAGCTCATAGAAATGGTGATATTCATATCCATGATCTCGATTATTATCCAACCAAGACAACCACTTGCGTGCAATACGACCTTGAAGATATTTTTGAACGTGGTTTCCACACTAAGAATGGTAGTATACGTACGCCACAATCCATTCTAAGTTATGCAACTTTGGCAACCATAATTTTCCAAACAAACCAAAACGAACAACATGGTGGTCAATCAATTCCAGCTTTCGACTACTTTATGGCGAAAGGTGTGTTGAAGTCGTTTAAAAAGCAGGTTGTTAAAGATTTGATTTTCGCAGGTCGTTTAGATGAAAACGGCAAAGAAGTTGATCAATTTAAAGCTTTTGCTCAGAAAAAAATAACATCTATTGAGATGTCGAAAAAGCAAAAGAGCGATTTGCTTGCGTTGGCTAAAAAATTGAAGGTAAAAATTTCCGATAGCGATTTAGAATATTTGTTGTCGCATTCACGCGAGCAAGTTCGCAAAGAAACGCATCAAGCTATGGAAGGATTTATCCATAATCTAAACACAATGCATTCGCGTGGTGGTAATCAAGTTGTGTTTAGTTCGATAAATTATGGTACCGATACTTCTCCTGAAGGTAGAATGGTTATCAGCGAGTTGCTCGATGTCACTGTTGAAGGCTTGGGTAAGGGCGAAGTGCCAATTTTCCCAATTCAGATTTTCAAGGTAAAAGATGGAGTTTCTTATTCTGAAGCTGATGCACAAAAAGCTTTGAAAGATTTCGATAAAGCAATGTCGGGTAAGATGAAGTTCAGTGCGCCAAACTTTGATTTGTTGTTGAAGTCGTGTAAAACTACATCAACATCGTTGTTTCCTAACTTCTTGTTCTTGGATACGCCTTACAACGTAAATCCACTTTGGAAGAAGAACGATAAAAATCGTTTCAAATACGAGCTTGCTACAATGGGATGTAGAACACGTGTTTTTGAAAATTTACATGGCGAAACTACATCGTGGGGCAGAGGCAATTTGTCGTTTACGTCAATGAATATGCCACGTTTGGCAATCGAGGCAAAGCGTGAAGCCGAAGAAATGTGGCCAGGCTCAGATAAGCATGTTATTGAAAACGAAGCTAAAAATATTTTCTTAACATCGGTTCGTACAATGTCGGAATCTATAGCCGAACAACTTTACGAACGTTTCCAATATCAGCGTACAGCGTTGGCATGTCAGTTCCCATTTATGATGGGTAATAACATCTGGAAAGGTGGTAAAGATGTTTCACCAGATTCGCAAGTTGGTGATTTGTTAAATCATGGTACATTGGGTATAGGTTTTATTGGTGGACATAATGCTATGGTCGCAATTTATGGCGAAGGTCATGCCGATAACAAAGAAGCGTACCAGACTCTTACTGAGGCTATTGAAGTTATAAACGAAGTAGTTGTAAAGTATAAGAAAAAGTACAACTTAAACTATGCAGTTTTAGCTACACCAGCCGAAGGTTTGGCAGGTAGATTTACCCGAATGGATAGAGAAAAATATGGAGTTATCCCCGGAGTAAACGATCTTGAATATTATGTAAATTCGTTCCATGTCGATGTAAAACGTCCAATAAGTGCGTTGGAAAAAATTCGCTTAGAAGCTCCATTCCACGCGATAACAAAGGGTGGACACATTACATACGTTGAGCTTGATGGCGAAGCTAAGAAAAACGTAAAGAGTATCTTTACTATTGTAAAAGCTATGAACGATGCAAACATTGGCTATGGTTCAATAAATCACCCAGTAGATACATGTCGTTCGTGTGGACACAAAGGTGTTATATATTCAACATGCCCAGTTTGTGGTAGCGAAGATATAACTAGAATACGCAGAATTACAGGCTACTTAACTGGTAGTTTAGAAACTTGGAATTCTGCAAAACAAGCCGAAGAACGTGATCGTGTAAAGCATTGTTAAGGCACTAAGATATGTTGCCATTGCGTGTTATAAATATTTATCCAGAGACGATTGTCGATGGCGAAGGACTTCGCTATTCGATATATTTCTCTGGGTGTGCACATTGTTGTAAGGGGTGTCAAAATCCGGAAACATGGGAGTACAATCAAGGATCGATTCTCGATGAAAGTTTGGAAACTCGTATTTTTTCAGAGATAAATGCAAATCCTCTTTTAAGTGGCGTTACATTGAGTGGTGGCGATCCTATGTATAATCCAGAGGGGCTTTTAGATTTTCTTAAAAAGCTTAAGAAAAATACAAAGGCAAATGTTTGGTGTTATACTGGTTTTGTGTTTGAGCGTTTACAAAAAGATGCTATCAGAAGTAAATGTCTAAAATATATAGACGTTTTAGTTGATGGTCCATTTGTAGAGCGTAAACGCAATGTGAATTTGGCGTTTAGAGGTAGTTCAAACCAACGCATAATAAAAGTAAAAACAGCCGAGATTTTACAGTATTAGTGAATAAAGCTTGACTGTTGTGGTATTGATTATCAGATTGCGTATAGGAAACTTATGGAACATCAATCAAAAAAATTGTCGGAAAACTTGGAAGACTATCTTGAAGTGATAGCGTCTTTGTCTGCCGAGAATGGTTCTGCGCGTCTTACCGATATAGCAAATGCAATGTCGGTTAAAAAGCCATCGGTTACCTCTGCGTTAAATACACTTTCAGAGCGTGGTTTGGTAGTTTATGAAAGATATAAACCAGTTGCTCTAACGGCAGATGGCGAAATTCTTGCACAAAAGGTACGCAGAAAGCATCAACTTTTAAGCGATTTTTTGATTGGTACATTGGGTGTAAATCAGTCTGATGCCGATATTGCTGCATGCAAAATGGAACACGCCTTAGAAGACTCTATAATGAGTAAACTTGTTAAGTTTTTGAAAGATTGTAGTGGCAATATGTGTTCAACATGCAAACATAAAAATAAAGATTGTAAAAATAATTGCCCACATGCAATTGATATGTCGAAGTTGTCAGAGGGCGATTTTGCAGTTGTTTTAAGTTGCGAAAATTTGCAAATATTAAATAACGCTAAGTTAGATATAGGTTCAACTTTTTCGCTTTTACAAAAAAAAGCTGATTTACTAAAATTAAAAACATCGAACAACGAAATTAGTGTGTCGTTCGATGTAGCAAATTCGATAAAAGTAAAACGTATTTAAAGCTTTTATGAATTTTAGAGAGTAGATTTGCGTATGAGTAAGTCGCCCTCTAAAAGTTTTACTTTAGAAGTTTGATAATTTTCATCTATTACAGCATTAAAACATTCCTTAGCATACGCCTTTATTGGTTGACGAAATGATGTTATAGATGGAATGTAATTCGATGCTTCAGGAATATCATCAAAGCCGATTATCGCTATATCTTCAGGTACTCTTATATCGTTTTCGTAGAATTTTTTTATCATACCCATAGCAATCATATCGGTTGCACAAACTATAACTTCGGGTAGTTTGTCTCTGGTTTTTAGTATTTCTCGAGCAATATCGCTACCACAAGCAAAGTCTTTGTCGGCATTAGATGTTGGCAAGATTTCAATACTACAACCAAAATTGTTAGCACTTTCTTTTGCGCAGGTACAGCGTAGTTCGTGAGCTGGTAAAGAACGCATTGCAAAAGCTGTTTTGGTTTTCTTTAAATCTTTCGATATGTATCTAAAAATTTTTTGCATGGCGTCGTGTTCATCAACACTTATTGAAAGTTTGAGATTTTCGTGTTCTCCATGACCAATACGTGCAACTGGAATTTCGCCAAACGCGTTTGTCCAAGATAGGTCTCCATACGATCCCAAAATTATTATTCCTTCAACCGAATGCTTGTATAAAGGCAATAAGTCGGCTTCGTTTGGTTTTCTGTTTAAAAAGCCAACTAACAATAATGAATAATTTTTTGAATGGGCTAACTCTTGAAGTTCGCTAATTAGTAGAGAAAAATATGGTGAATGAAAATCGTATGCAACTATGCCAACAGTATTAGATTTTTTTCCACGCAATGCTAATGCAGCAGGCGAGGGAACGTAATTCATTTCTTTGGCTACTCTAAGAATTTCTTCTATTTTGCTCGGATGTACTCCTATTCTGTGGGCTTGTCCCGACAAGACACGCGAAACCAACGATGTAGAAACTCCTAATTTTGCTGCTATATCTTTCTGTGTGACCTTCATGAGAAATTTTCTTGACTACAACTCAATCGTTTGAGAGCATAATAGTCAATGGAAAAATTCATAAATGACGACTTTCTTCTTGAGTCGAAATACGCCCAAGAACTTTACCATAACTATGCTGAAAACCAACCGTTGATTGATTTTCATTGCCACTTAGACCCTGCTGAAATTAGTCAAGATAAGCATTGGGATAATATTACTCAAGTGTGGCTTGGTGGCGACCATTATAAATGGCGCACTATGCGTTCTAATGGAATAGAAGAAACATACATAACGGGCAATGCTTCAGACAGAGAAAAATTTCAAAAGTTTGTCGAAACAATGCCAATGTTGCTTCGCAATCCGATGTACCATTGGTGCCATTTAGAGTTAGCACGTTTCTTCGGTATCGATGATGTTCTTTTGTCGGGGGATACTGCTGAAGAAATTTGGAATAGAGCAAACGATGTTTTAAAAACATTGTCGGCTAAAGAATGTATGTTGCGTAGTAATGTCGAGGCTGTTTGTACTACAGATGACCCAACATCTGATTTGCAATATCACAAAGAAATTGCTTCTTCCGATTTTAAAGTAAAAGTGCGTCCAACTTTCCGACCAGATAAAGCTTTTGCAATTGAAGATCATCTTTCTTATATAAAGTATCTCGAAAAATTGGAAAAAGCTGCCGATATTGAAATTCGTTCGTACGATGATCTATTGGTCGCACTTAAACGTCGACACGACTTTTTCCACGAAAATGGTTGTAGAGTTTCCGATTATGGCGTAGAAACTATTTGGCATAAAAAAGCTTTCAACTATGAGATTGAAGATACATTCCAAAAAGCAATTTCAAGTAGTGAAAAAATAGCACCAGAAGAAGCCGCAGCGTTTAAAGATGCTGTTTTGCGTGAATGTGCCGCAATGGATTGCGATAAAGGTTGGGTGCGTCAGTTGCATATCGGACCTCTTCGTAATAATAATAATGTTATGTTTGAAGCACTCGGTGCCGATGCAGGTTTCGATTCTATTGGAGAATCGAATTATGCTAAGGCGTTGTCGAAACACCTTAATAACTTGAATTCGGCAGGTAAACTTGGCAAAACCATTATATATAATATACATCCAAAAGATAATGAAATGATTGCCGCAATGCTTGGTAATTTCCAAAGTTCAGATTTTGCAGGTAAAATTCAGTTGGGTAGTGCGTGGTGGTTTATGGATAACTTAGATGGAATGCGTCGCCAGTTAGAAGCAGTGTCGAATTTGTCGTTGTTGGGCAGATTTGTGGGTATGCTTACCGATTCGCGTTCGTTCCTTTCGTATACGCGTCATGAGTATTTCCGTAGATTGTTGTGTAATATTTTGGGCGATGAAATGCAGCGTGGTTTGTTGCCAAAAGATACTGTTTTGGTCGGACAAATTGTTGCTAATATTGCATATAATAATCCAAAGGCTTATTTTAATCTTTAGTAAAAGAAGATATTAACATTTATAAAGAAGATTGTTCTTTGAATAATCTTCTTTTTTTATTTGATGTAGTTTAATTTTAGTAAAAAAATATTGAAATTTATCTATAAAATGTTTTATTAATAATAATCATTACTATTAAGTGCAGTGTTGTATTTAATCAAAACATTGACTTTTTAATAGTAATTCGTAGTTTTTAAAATGTCTTAGCTAAAAACAAAAACTGAAAATCTGAAAGGATAATATATGGAATTAAAAGGTTCAAAAACAGAAAAGAATTTGCAAACTGCATTTGCTGGAGAGTCGCAAGCACGCAATAAATATACATATTATGCTTCTAAGGCAAAAAAAGATGGTTTTGTTCAAATTGCATCACTCTTTGAAGAAACTGCTAATAACGAAAAGGAACATGCAAAGATTTGGTTTAAACTTTTGCATGATGGTATTTCTTCAACTGCAGAAAACTTGTTAGATGCTGCCGAAGGCGAAAAGTATGAGTGGACCGATATGTACGCAACATTTGCAAAGGAAGCAAAAGAAGAAGGGTTTGATCATATAGCATATCTATTTGAAGAAGTTGCAAAAATTGAAAAAGCCCATGAAGAACGTTATCGTAAACTTCTTTCAAATGTAAAAGAAGATAAAGTTTTTGCGAAAGACGAAGAAGTTCTTTGGGAATGTGGTAATTGTGGACATTTGCATGTAGGTAAAAGTGCTCCAGAAATTTGTCCAGTGTGTGTTCATAAAAAGGCACACTTTAAGCTCAACGCTAAAAATTACTAATTTGTAAGAAAGTAGATTTTGTAAAATGAGTGGTATTAATACCACTCATTTTTTTTTAGAAAAAGTATTTTTTAACAATTACTTTGCTACTTTGTAGTTAAAACAGCAGTACACGCTTGTGTGAGAACGCCAATGATAAAAAAGGCAATACCATAACAACAAACATCTTGATTGCATCTACCAAACAATTTATTATAAAATAAGTCATACTATATTATGCCTAATACATATAAATAAATTGTGTTTTTTGAAATATTTTTCAGAATAAGAACGAATATATAGTAGAACTATTAAATAAAAAAATATGAGAAACATAAAAATAGGTGAACTAAAAAAACATATTGAACTTTTCGACAAAGCTAATGTTCCACTTATGATTTACGGAACGTTTGGAATTGGAAAATCTGACATTGTCAGAAGTTCAGCAAAAGATAAGGCTGAAAAATATCCCGAACGTACTTACATCGATTGGATGGCTTCTTCAGATGAAGTAAAGCTTGATGCGTTGAAAAATCCATCAAAATATTTTGCGTTAATTGATATTCGCTTATCGCAAATGGAACCAAGTGATATTCGTGGTATCCCCAATATTTTCAACACACAAGAACTTCCATGTTTACAAACAATTCCGTGGTCTTGGGTGATGTACATTACACGTCCAGACGCTTGTGGTACACTTTTCTTAGACGAAATAAATCTCGCAGCACCACAAATTGCAGCGTCTGCATATCAGATTATCAACGATAGGGTAATTTCTGACCGACACATTTCACCAGGCGTTAATATCGTCGCTGCTGGCAATACTACAAGAGATACCGACATCGTTTACGATATGCCAAATCCACTCAAAGACCGTTTTGCAGAGCTTGAAGTTGCTTTCGATTCACAAGCTTGGCTCAATGAGTGGGCTCCTCAACATTGTCATCCGATGATTTATTCTTTCTGCACATTTAAGGAGTCGTGGATTCATCATCTTTCAGAAAACGATTCTGATAAACATGTAACGCCCCGTGGCATAGAACGTGCTTCAAAAATCATCAATATGTTTGCTAAAGATTCAAAAGGGTTGGAAATTACACCATTCTTGTTTGATGCAATAGCTGGTTGCGTTGGTAATGGTTGGACAGTTCAATTCAAAGCGTATTTAAGCGTTTATCAAAACTTGGACTTTACTAAGATTTTGGCAAATCCAGAAAGCGTTGCCGATAATTCACTTTACGATACTGAAAAACGCTATGCAATTATTGGTGGTTGTACCGAAAGAATTTTGTCGGTTCTCAAAGACAAAAAGTTGTCGGCTGACGAAAAGAATAAGAAACTCGTACAACTTATTACAGTTATTGTTTATCTGCCATCAAACTTATTTGTTTTGGCTTGGAAACAAATAAAAGCTCAAAACAAAGTAAAAGAAGTTTTGGAAATAATAACTAAAAATAAAGATTGTTTTAAACTTTTGCAGGATCGCCATGCGGCAGTGTTAAACAAGATTGTTCAGTAGAATGGAAGAACATCAATTGCGAATAGAAACAGCAAAGGCGGGACTTTTTATGAAATTCCCGTTCTTTGGGTATATTGTTGCACGTTTAAATATTTCGGAAAATCCAAATATTGATACGCTTTGCATTGATGAAAAATGTAATGTTTCGTACAACAAAGATTTTATCAGAAAAATGACTGATGCAAATTTGCTTGCAGTGTTGTCGCACGAGGCATTGCACGCAGTGTTTTTGCACACTATATATTTTCGCGATACGGTAGATAGATCAATAATGAATTTTGCTGCCGATTTAGAGGTAAACGATATTATCGTAAACCTTGAAAATATGGATTTGCCAATGAATACCGAGTTAAATTTGGATACTGGTAAAGGCAATAATTCAAGCTCAATTTCAGGTTTTGCTCCCGATAGAAATAGTGGCGAGTTTGTTTTTATAAAAAATAAAAAACGTCATAAAATAAAATGTAGAAATAAATCGAGCATTGAAATCTACGACGAAATTTATCCACTTTTAAAAGACGAAAACCTTTCTTATGATAGTGGTAAAACAGGAAACAGTAAAGGCAAAAAGCAAATTGCTGAAGGATTTGATAATCACGATTTCAAAGAAATTCTAGCCGAAGCTGAAAAATTAGAAGAACAATCGAAGTGGAACGAAACACTTATCGGCGCAGATATCTTTCAACAAAGCGTTCAGCCAAATAAAGATTACGGTGGAGGAGGATGTTGGTATGGTAGATATATCGACTCAATTCTTAAGCCACAAATCGATTGGCGCGCAGTTTTGCGTAAACATTTAATCGAGCTAATTCCGTTCGATTATTCGTATAGTACACCAGCAAAGAAATCGTATGCTATTAAGGTTTACGAGCCAAAGATTTTGCGTAAGCCATTGGGCGTAACTGTTTGTATCGACGTTTCGGGTAGTATCGGCGAAGAAGAGTTGCGAGAGTTCTTGAGCGAAGTTGTAGGCGTTGCAAAAGCAGCGAGCGAAATTTCAATACGTCGTTTGTATTGGTCGACAGAAGTTGACGAGAAAAACGACGAAGTCTTTACGCGTAAAAACCTTCGCCAACTTTTCACCCCAGCAAAAAATATTCACTCGACCGGTGGTACACATATTTCTTGCGTACAAGAATATTTAGAGAAACATAGAAATCGCAATACAGAAAGTTTGATTATTTATCTAACCGATGGCTATATCGAAGGTGATCCGATTATGCCTAAAAAGTGCTTGGCGATAATCTCGAAAGACGGCGATGAATCTACACTCAAAAACGCCAAAATAAAAACAATTAAAATGAACAATCGACGATAGTATTAAAAAATGATACTTGTGTTTTTTATCTCTAAATAAATGTTGTTATTTCTATCAAAAATAAAATATGTATAACTTGAATTTAGATAATATTAGTTCTTTCCAAATTGTTGAAATTATCCAACAAGGGAATATTGATGTTGCAGAATTCGATCGATTAAATTTGTGGGATAAAATTTCTTCAGGTGATTGGATTAATCTTTTAATTGTTCAATCGCAATTTGCTGACAAATGCAACAAATGGCAAATGTTTAGTGCTTTCGGTTGGAAACATATTTTAATTACACAACCACAATTTGCGAATAAATGTGAAAAGTGGGATGAGTTTTATTCTGCAGATTGGATTAAACTTTTGTCTGCCCAGCCACAATTTCAAGAAAAAGCTAAAGAATATTCGCATGGCTGGGCTGGACTTTTAGCAATAAAACCTGAACTTGCAAATGAATGTAAATGCTATAGAATGTTTGGACGTTGGGATTGGAGCGAACTCTTATCATCTCAACCTCAATTTGCTGATAAGTGCGATAAATGGCATGAATTTACTTCTTGGTATTGGAGAGAACTTTTACTAATGCAACCACAATTATCCGACAAGTGTACTGAATACAACGGCTGGGGGAGGCTTAATTCTGCCGATTGGAGTATTCTCGTAGAAGCCCAACCACAATTTGCCGACAAGTCTACTGCAAATGAGTGGGAAAGGTTTCATTCAGGGGTTTGGTCTCGTCTTTTATCCACCCAACCACAATTTGCAGAAAAAGCTAAAGGATTTAAAGCCGGCTGGGTTGCTATCTTACAATCAAATCCAGAACTTGCAGATGAATGTAGTAAGTGGAATGAGTTTGAGTCTGGTGATTGGATCAATCTCTTATCCGTCCAGCCACAATTTGCTGATAAATGTCGCGAATGCAAATGCTGGAGAAAGTTTAAATATCTTGATTGGTACAACCTCTTGTCCTCTCAACCTCAATTTGCTAATAAGTGTCCTAATAGAATATATGATAAATTGACCCAAAAACAGTGGGAAGAACTTGAAGCCCAATACCCTGGAGTTTTTGAAGGAAAGCGCATGCTTTCAACCCTTCGTAAACTTTAATATAAATCTTTTTTATCATGGAAGTTAAACAATTAAAGAAATTACCCCCCTCAAAGCTTGTTGAAGCCATATTAAACAACAACACGCTTTCGGCCGATTTCGATACATATGGATTATGGGAAAATTTAAGTGTTCAGAATTGGGTTAAAATGTTAAGTGTATGTCCAAAATTTGCAAATAAATGTAAATTATGGAAAGATTTTAATTCAACAGATATCAACAATCTACTTTTTCATCAGTCTCAATTTTGGGCCTATTTCCCAGAAGAATCTGTAAAAACTATAATTGCTGATGTTTCAAAATACGCAGAATGTAAATGTCGACGCAGATTTAGAACAGATCATTGGCTTAAAATTCTGATGGTTCATCCTCAATTGGCTAATCAATTTAATAAATGGTACGATTTAGATTCATACGAGTGGGCTTTACTGTTATCTGCTCAACCACAACTTGTCGATGAAGTCGATGATATACAATCGATATGGGGAATTTTAGATGAAGAAGACTGGAACCTATTATTAGCTAAACAACCTCAATTCTGGATTTATTCAGTTTGTGGCTCTATTGAAGAATTAAAAAAATATCCAGAAAAAATAAGTGATTGCAAGTGTTTGCGTAGATTCAAAGTAAATGATTGGGTAAACTTGCTTGCAGTATGTCCACAGTTTGCAAACAAATGTAGCAAATGGAAGAATTTTAAATTAGGTGATTGGGTAAATTTATTAACTAAGCAACCTCATTTTATTACAGAATGCAAATTGTTAAAAGAATTTAGAATTGCAGATTGGTGCAAGGTGTTGTCGTTTCAACCACAACTAATCAGCAAATTTTCACAATGGGATTCTCTTTATTCTTGGGATTGGAGTCAGCTTTTATCGGCACAGCCACAATTTAGTGATAAATGTAATAAATGGAAAGATTTTGACTATTCCGATTGGACAACGCTTTTATCAAAACAGCCACAATTTATCGAAAAATTCAATCAAATACAATACGACTTAAATCTTTTTGATTCGTACGAATGGAATAAATTGCTGTCGGCACAGCCACAATTTTTTGAACTCGCTACTAAATCTGCTTCGGGCTGGAGTTCTATTTTGCGCAACAAGCCAGAGTTTTTTCAGCAATGCAACGTATGGGAAGATTTTAATACAGAAGATTGGATTAATTTATTATCTGAACAACCACATTTTGCCGACAAATGCAATATATGGGAAGATTTTGATGATTTAAATTGGGAAATACTGTTGTACAATCAACCAGAATTGTGGGTGTACAATACAGAAATGTCAGTAAAGAAAATAAATGAAGATGTTTCTAACATAAAAAAGTGTAAGTGTATTGGTAGATTTGAGGATACCCATTGGGATAAAATTGAAATTTCTACATGGGTTGCGTTGTTGTCGATTTATCCACATTTAGTAGACAAGTTTCATGATTGTTCAGATTGCAGTTTTGAGGATTTTTCGATAGAAGATTGGGTAAATCTTTTAGAAAAACAAACCTCTCTTATAAAAAAAGCAAAAGAGTTTGTCGACGGACAAACAGCAATATTAATGTTGTTTCCAGAAATGATAAAAGACTTTCATTACGATTTTGAATCTTTTGAATCTTTAAATTGGGATTTCGTTTTAAACGTACAGCCTCAATTATGGAAATATTGCCCAAAGGTTTCTATTGCTATGATGAAATCAGATGTTGCAAAAGAGTCTGAATGTTTGTGTTGGGATTGGTTTTCTATTAAGGATTGGTTCGAATTAGCATTGATAAATCCGGCATGTGAAAAAATATGCTGGGAAGATTTTAATGAAGAGCAATGGGTCAGGATTTTGTCTGAGTATCCACATTTAGCCGATAAATGCGACCTTTGGCAAAACTTTGATTCACATAATTGGAATTCTTTATTATTGACTCAACCACGTTTTATTCTTAATTGCGATTGGAATTACATAATTGATGAGTTGTCGGATTTAGAAGATTCTTATCAAGATAAAGATGATATAGCTGAATGTTGGAGCGATATTCTTTGGTATAATCCAAAGCTTTTAGAATTTTTTCCCGAAGAAGTTTTAGATTTGTTTTCTTTTGAACAATGGTCTGAACTCGAAGCTAAACACCCAGGCGTTTTTGAAGAAAAGCACATGCTTTCAAGTTTACGAAAGCTGTGTAAGTGAAAAAATAAACAAAATTAATGATAAAATATAGAAACAAAAATAAAATTTATATATCTGTTATGTGGTAGCGATGTTTTATTATTAGTCGCAGTGGTATAATATTTGTGCATAATTATAATTTTAAATTTGCTTAGAAAAATTTTACAATTTTACGAATAAAAAATCAGATACAAAAATTTATTATCTATGAAAAAACATTTTATAATCTCGACATTTTTAATGCTTAGCTGCTCTTTATTTGCAACCGAAACAATATCGTATAGAAACATTTTAAAACAAACTTCTACCAAAGAAGCATTTGTTGAAAAAATGAAAGTTGTAGAGCAGGGAATTGCAAAAAATAATAAAAGTGCTCTAATGGAATTTGTAAAATTTCATATCGGCGATGCTACTGTTGTTGAATTTAATTATTACAATAGAGTAAACGGACCAGATTATTACAATATTAAAGGCTATAACGAATTGGCAAAGAAAGTAGGTGTAAAACAAGAGTTTTCAAAAGCCTACGATATGTTGATAAAATCGGCAAAGTCTGGAAATTCAGATGCAATGGTTATGTTGGGCTTACTTCATCACAAAGGAGTCGGTGTTAAAAAGAATATAGATATTGCAAAAGAATGGTGGTTATCGGCTTCTAAAAAGAAAGATTTAGATGCTCGTGTTATTTATGCATTTTATTTCGAGACCAATATTTATGAAGTTGTAAGAAATAATTTTTTCTTAGAACATCTCGTTACAGACGAAAAGGACATGCCAAGAATTTTCGATCCTAATAAGGCAAACATTGCACCATTTGTAAAAGAGAAAAAAGACGAAGATGGTTCTTATAAAGAAATGGACGGTCTTTATATTGACAAAGCTAACCTTGTATCACCTGAGTGCTTATATGAATTTGTAGGTTGGTTATCCGATGATGGTCAAGGCGTTTATATGTTAGATCCTTTACAGCGTAACAGATTTTCGTGCAAAGGTGATCTCGAAATAAGGGGTGACGTTGTGATGTCTGTAGAGAAAGAGACAGGTTGCCGGAAGGGCTATCGTCAATTGGCTAAGTTTTCAAATGGATTGTTTTTAGTGGAGTATTTTTCGAATTCAGGTGGCTCTATAGGAAGTTCATCTAATATAATGCTTTTGGGGTACGAAAAAGTTCGTCAGTATGGAGAAAGAATTTATGTGATAGAGTTGTTAAAATATTTTGGTGGAGTAAGTTTAGGTTATAGCAGTTATTCTGTTCGTAGAGAAATTGCAGTTTCCGGTAATGTTTTGGGTGTTCATTGTATGCAAGTTGATATGATTTGGGAAGATCCTAAAATTACCAATAGCGATGTATTTTTTATTTCTTTTGAAACCGATAAAAACAAAGAAAAAGAAGATATTGATATAATCTTGAAAAAACTAAAAATTGCAAAATAACTAAATAAAAAAAGGCTCGGAATGAGCCTTTTTTTTGTTTTCTTTAAATTCTATTTATGAATTGTTGTTGGTGTAAAAATCAGAACGCCAATCAAAATAATACCTATTGCAATAGCTGTAATTGCCACCCATTTTTTATTTGCAGAGCCAACTTTTAATATCCAAACCCTGTTTAATATTAGGTGTAAAAGCATTGCAATAAACATAAGAATGCCAACATACATATGACACTCTTCCCAATCGTGCTTTGAAAGGCTTAATACTGTTTGACGTCCCATTCCTTTGACAAACGATAACTTCATCATAAGCCCTGTTCCAGTAAGGAAACAGAAACATATGTACAGAACAAAATCATTAATTCGTCTAATAATATTCATTGTTTTATATGTTATGTTGTTTTTGTAATAAATGTTTGTAATTTTTGTATTTTAAGAAAAATTTTTCAATCATTATTAATAGAAAATAACGTTATTTTATTTTTCCAGTAGTTTTATTGCATTCTATAATAACGAGTAGCTTTTCTAATTTCATGCATCCAACCAACTGAACTACGAGAGTATTTTCTATTTAAAATTTAAGGTAGATGAGGGTACTGCCCAGCTACAAATATCTTATGAGGATATCGTATCGTAATTTCCACCTATCTACCTTTTTTATGTCAAAGAACGTTTTGTTGATTGCATAATATCATAAATAAAAATTTTTGCATTATGAATGTTCACAAGTATCATTACTTTTTAGTAAAGTATTATAAAAAAGGATTTTTTCGTTTTTGAATCGAGTTATTCAAATATGCTAAAGAATGTGTGTTTTGATGATGGATACGAATTGAAAGTTGAGCTCGAAACTCAATTGTTTCTGTATGCTTCAGAAATGTTAAAATCGAAATCCACGTTTACTCGTAGTTCGTCTATCAGTAAACCCTGCGATTGATTGTTTTCTTAAAAACTAGTCTGTTAAAAAAATAAAAAACTTCGTGAATTCACGAAGTTTTTTGCGTGTTATTTAGATTTTTCAAGAGCTTCTTTTAACACTGGCAGAGTGTGTTTATACATCAGATAAAATCCAAAATCGTTTGGGTGAGTATTATCCATTGTCCAGTGGGCTTGATCAATATCTTTTGTAAAGATGTGTCCATCGATAAACCATACCAAATTGTCGCCATTTTTACGAGCGTTGTCGTAAGTTTGTTTAATTACAGATGCACGATCTTTTGCCCATTCTGGTCGCGTAATTCTCGACATCATAATGATAGGCAAGTCGGGGCGCTTTGCACGAATGTATTTGAAGAATTTTTCGTGAGTTTCTTTGAGATGTTTTAGATTTGGTGCGTTATGGTCGTAGTCGTAAACAAAGACAGAAATGTCGAGCGATGCAATAAGCTCTGCTATTTTCTCTTCGCCCTTTGCACTTCCAGAGAAGCCGAGGTTTATCATTGGGGCATCTAATTTTCTGCACAACATAGCAGTATAAGCGTTTGCTGGTCGGCTTGCACAGCCACCTTGTGTGATTGATGATCCATAAAAGAGAATTGGCTTTTTTATCTTGTGAGGTTTTGGCTTTTCTATTTTTGAATTTGGTGCAACGCCAATTTTTATCCACTCAACGCCATTGTATAAAGGCATGTACAATGTGCAATCTCGCATTCCAGTACCACTTGTGCCTTCTTTTATTACAACGGCTTCAACTGGCGACATCAATTTACCTTTTTGTAGAGGATTTACATTCTTCGAGTATGTTCCACAAAACATATCAAACCCAGAAATTCCCGTTGATGGCATATGACCAAATAGTTGGTGTTCGTTCAAGAGTTTTGCTTTTATTGTTATGTATGGCGAGTTGGTACGAAAACGAATTACGCCACCAGCAGTGTGATTTGCCAAAACGTTGACACCATTGTTTGTTTCTTTAGCACCAACATTATGAGGAATACGGCGTAGTGGTTTGCCTTTTTCGTACCAAGGGAACCCTTCAAGTTCAAAAGGTTTTTCGAGTGCATCAAAATATACAACTTCGAGGTTGTCGATTTTCTCAACGGCAAAATTTTTGTCGATTTTTGTTATGTCTTGTTGTGCATGTAGCGATAGTATCGCTGTAAAAATGATAGATATTACTAATAATTTTTTCATATTCTTAAGTTAATTGAATGTTAAAAATTTCTTTTGCTTTTGCTTCTACTTCTTTGTCTAAACGTTGTGCGTTGGGGCAAATTCTGTTTAGAAATATCCAAAACGACACCGAGTGGTCCATAAATTTTGTATGGGCTAATTCGTGGCGAATTATGTAAGTTTGGTATTGTGGTTCAAGTAAAATTATGCGCCAGTTCAACGATAGTGTGCCACTTGAAGAACGCGATGCCCATCGGCTTGATTGGTCGCGTATCGATGTTTTAGTAAAGTTTAAGCCAGTTTCTTTTGAATTTACATCAGCTAGTTCGGCGAGCGATTTTGTTGCAAATTTTAGAAATAGATTTTCTAAGTCGGTCTCGAAGTTTTCTTGAGTAGGAGCCAAAACAAGTTTTTTATTTTGCGTATCGGCAAGCATAAATGGCGATGTTCTCGATACTATAATTTCAACTGAAATTTCGGAGTCTAAATGATATATCTTAGGCGAGTTTTGTAAAAATTCTGCCAATGATATTTTTTTGCGTGTGGCTAATATTTGTTTTGCAAGCCAAGATGTACACGAATTTAAAAATTCTAAGGCTTCTTTTATAGATGCGTATCTTGGCTTTGTAAGAATTGCAGTATTTTTATCGGTCAATCTTATTTTAAATGAGCGTGAGTTTGGTACATTTTTGATTTTTACAGCAATGCGTTCTGTGCGAGAATTTTCGTTTTCGCCAAGTTGAACATCAACTGAAACTTCACGCTCATTCATATTCTTAAACACCTTTTTTGTCGGCGGCTTTTCGTATTTCTAAAATGTAGTCGCGCAAGGCTGTTTCTGGTTCAAATTTATCGGCAAGAGCATCTCGAACAGCGTCGAAAATTTTTTTGCCAGCCATAGTTTTTTTGTTAGTTTCGGCTGAAATATCGGCTTGCGCAAGTAAGTCGGTATCGACTTTTTTAGCTACATCGTATGCGTATCTTAGGGCAGAAAGTGCAGGTGGAATACCATCGAAAAGTTTTCCAACAACACGTTCTTTTTTTTCTTCTTTTTTTACTTGTTGCCAAATTTTCAAAACATCATCACTTGTGAATGCAGTTTTGTCGGCAAAAACATGAGGGTGTCGGCGTACGAGTTTTTCGTTGAGTTCGTTTACAACATCATCAAGATTAAAGCGATTTTCTTCAGATGCAATTTCTGCATGAAGAGCCACATGCATTAAGACATCGCCTAATTCTTCACGCATTTTTTCGGTTGAATTTAGGTCGATTGCTTCCAAAAGTTCTGCACATTCCTCAACTAAATGACCTCTTATAGATGCGTGAGTTTGTTCTCTGTCCCATGGGCAACCATCGGGGGCGCGCAAGGCTTTTATTATGTCGATAAGCTTGTCGATTGATTTCATTGAAAAAATATTGTTGCGATTAGTTTATATATTGCAACAATAATACGCCAATTATGGATATCAATGGTCAACTCAGTCCTTCGCAAACATTAGAGCTTTTGAAACAACTTGAACATTCGCCAGTAAAGAAGCTTGGTCAGAATTTTTTAGTTGATTCAAATATTGTGCGTAAATCGTTAGAACTTGCCGATGTAAAAAAAGATGATGTGGTTGTAGAAGTAGGTCCTGGGTTGGGTACGCTTTCTGGAGCATTATTGCAGGCTGGAGCCAAAGTGTATGCAGTGGAATTAGATAAAACTTTGCACGCGTATTTGAAGGAACATTTTTCGCAGGTGGAAAATTTTTCGTTGATAAATGCCGATGCAGTTGAATATCCGTTGGCAAGTTTGCCTGATGAAGTTTCCGATTTTAAGATTGTTGCAAATTTACCATACGCAATCAGTACACCGTGGTTAGATAAAGTGTTATCGGATAGGTTGCCTTCAATGATGTCGCTTATGTTGCAAAAAGAAGCAGCATTGCGATTTGCCGCTGTTGGAGGTTCGAAAGAATTTTCGCCAATTTCTATATGTCTTTCTGAGGCATACGATGTTTCGGCACGTCATAAAGTATCGGCATCGTGCTTTCATCCACGTCCTGCTGTTGATTCTGTGTTGTTGGCGCTTAAACGTAAAGAATGTCCGTTTGTGTTCAAACCTAAAACAAAAGAGATAATGCGTTATGTTTTTTCAAAACGTAGAAAGCAAATGTTGTCGATAGCAAAGTCGGCAGGCGAATTTTCAGAGTTGCTACTTGCATGGCTTGAACAAGATAAAACTCTTTCGCCCGATATTCGACCAGAACGTATAGATTCTGTTCATTGGAAAATTTTTGATGGAATTGTAAAATGAAAATTTTGTGTTCAATTTTTGTAACTTGCGCAGTTGTTTATATAGGATTACTTCTGTTTGCGTTTTTGTTTTCAGAAAAGTTAATTTTCCCTACGCCCAAGTCTACGTACGAAAAAATCGACGGAATTAAAATGCTACCTCTCAATGATGGTAGAAAGATTGCTACGTTATTTTTTGAAAATAAAAAATCGAAAATTTGTGTAATTTATTCGCATGGTAATGGCGAAGATTTAGGGAAAATCTATGAGTTAATGCAACAATATCGCGATAAGTTAAATGTAAATGTGTTTGTTTACGATTATTGTGGATATGGTATAAGCGAGGGGAAAATGTCGGAACCCGATTTAATCGAGTGTGCCAATGTTATGTATAATTATGCAACTACAACACTTGGTTTTAAACCCGAAGATATGTTTTTTGCAGGTTATTCTTTGGGTAGTTATCCAACAGCGTATTTGGCGTCAAAACATTCAAATGCAAAAGGTGCTTTGTTAGTTGGAGGTGTGTCGCGCGCGATTAAAACAATGTTGCCATACGATATTGTTCCATGGAAAATTTTGCACACTGTTGAATATGTGTCAAAAACCGAAATTCCAATTTTGTTTTTCCATGGAACGCGCGATAAAACCGTACATATTAGAAATGGATACGAGAATTTGTCGGTTGCAAAAAAAGGTAGATTAGTTAAATTCAAAGATTATGGTCATTATCCACTTTTTGAAAGTCAACAGTATTGGAGTGAACTAAAAAGATTTATAAATGAGTTATGAAAAAAGTAATAGTTTTGATGTTTGATAATGTAGAGGAGCTTGAGGCTATAGCGCCTATTGATTTTTTGATACGAGCAAAAGCTGAAGTTTGTTTGGCATCGTTAACCGATAATCTTAAAGTTGTCGGGCGAAGTGGTATTACAATTACTTGTGATAGCTTGTTTGTAGATAAAAAAGATGAAAATTTTGATATGGTCGTAGTTCCTGGAGGTCCAGGAACAAATTGGGTTGCAAGTAATAAAGATGTTTTGGATTTCGTAAAACGTCAGTATGAAAATGGTGCAGTAGTAGGTGCTATTTGTGCTGCTCCTATTGTATTAAAAGAGGCAGGCATTCTAAATGGAAAACGTTGTACTGCACATACTTCTCGAATTGCAGAACTTGAAAATTGTACAACAAATGAAGCTGTTGTTGTTGATGGTAATGTTATAACTTCGCAAGGTGCTGGTACTGCAGTTGAATTTGGTTTAGTTTTGGTTGAAAAATTGTTTTCGACCGAGTGTGCAAAAGAAGTTGAAATTTCAACCTGTTTTATGAGATAATACATTAATATGCTCGACGAAGATGTAGTAATTAAATCAACTCGCAATACAAACGAGACAATTCTTGTTTATAATGTTCTCTGTGTATTGTTGTTACCTGTTATATTTTTTGGTGGTAGTTCTGAATTATTTATGGGGCTGTTTGTGTCGCTTGGCATGGTTGCCCCAATAAATATTATAAATTATGCGTACACATGGAATGCTTGTCCAGGTAGAATGGTAGGGCAGATGTTGTTTTATACGTTGCCTTTTTTGGCTATGTTTGGCATTACCATTTGGGGTATTTGTAATGGTGGCTTCGACATGTACGAGTTGGGAGGTTTCACTTATTACGCGTTGTCGACCGATTGTGCCAATATACCAATTTTTGTAGGTGATAAACCATTGGTTGCTATATCAGATGATTTGGCGAGATTGTCGGCATTTTTGTGTGGGCTTTCTATTTTTATGATAACCGATTCTTGCTACGTGATACGAAAGATTTTAATTTGGGCGTCAGCAATGATTGTAGTGTTAATGATTTTGGGTTGTGGCATTATGTTTATGTGGAGATTTGAAGGGACAATGTTTGCTGATTCTTCAACCGATTTCTTTTCTACATTCCCAAATTCTGCACAATGGGCATCGTTTGCGGTGTTGTGGATTGGTGCATCTATGGCAATGGCGTTGTTTTCGGAACAGCGTTTTAGATCGTTTCAGTTCTTTTGGTCTGTACGTTTTGCTTGTTTGGCGTCGGGTTGTGTTTTGTATTTGGGCGTTCTTATTGCGGGGAAGTTGGTGCACGAGCTTAGTGCTAGTTTGGTAATGGCAGTTGGTATGAGCGTTATGGCATTTTATCTATTGCCTGTAAAAATGAATTTATATAGACACGAATTGTTGCTTAGAGTGTCGTCGCATACGAAGCGATTAAAGAAAATGCGTGTACCTTTTGTGTTGTACGGGCTTGGTGCTATTGTGTTTTGGTTTATGACAATAATTTCAGTACACGAAGTGTGTAAAAATTCGCAGTTGTTGTATGTAGATGAGAATAATGATAATTCGATAACATATGTAGAAAAAATGGCAGTTGTTGAGGATACAATGAAGATGTTTTCAGAAGATAGAAAGCTTTTGGGTTATGGTTCGGCATCGTTTCCGAGTGTATTTTCATTGTATCAGGGTAGTGATTTGGGTGCGTTGCCGTGGAAAAGTGCAAATGTAGATGTGTTGCATGAGTATATCGAGAATGGATTAGTTGGTTTTGTGTTCAGTGGGCTTACATTCTTGTGTTTTTTTGTTCGTTGGCTTGTAAAACGCGAGTTTAGTTGGCCTAGTGTGGTAATGATGTTGGCAGTTTTTTGTGTGTTGGGGATGTCGTTGGTAGAGATTCCATTCCAGAATATAGCAGTTATTGCTAGTTTTTGGGTGGTATCGATGTCGGCATTTAGATGGGATGATGCAAAAGTTAAGTGATTTTTGCTTGACTGTATGCAGAAAATTAAGATTATATGTATTTTTAAAAATGCTCGGGTGGCGGAATGGTAGACGCAGCGGACTTAAAATCCGCCGAGTAAAATCGTACGGGTTCAAGTCCCGTCCCGAGTACAAAAAAATCTAACACGAACCGTGTTAGATTTTTTTGTTTTATAACCACTATTCATTATACCTTTAACCTCAAAGCCAAGGTGCAACGGCGTTAGCCGTTCGCCGCCACTTTAAAAAGAGTAAAAAATGTCTAACGCAGGTTCGTGATAAGAGCCTTGTTAAAAGTCTCAAAAAGTCGATATTTGGTCGAAAATCGGCTAATTTTCAGGAAGAAGTGTTAGACACTTATCAACAACTTATGCAATTTAGAATCATCTCAAATTTACCAGTTGTTTGATGAGCTTTATGTGGTTGGCTTGAGGGGGTTTTGAAATCTCCTCCAGCTTACGAAACGTCAATTGCTTTGTTTGGCGTTCATATCGAAGTTTGAGAATCAATTCGATTGCACTTGCTGAAAGCCTATCAAGTATTTTGAGCTGTCTCCCTATCATTCCATGTTTGAGATTTTCTCTTTCGGCAAGCTCACAAATACTTAATCCCTCATCGTCTAACAAAAATATTTGAGCGTTATGTAGTTATAAAACAACATTTCTCTGTGTGGCTTTATTGGAATATCTTGTAAAAAATTTAATCATCTTGAAACGCTGTAAAATAAAGGGATTATTAAGAATTACTAAAAAAGAATTGACATGAGTATTATAATACTATAGTCGTGTATAAATGATTAAGAGAGAGATTTCTAATATTATTAAGGATGTGGGTTTATTAAAGCAAAATCCCATGTATGTATTTTCTCTCGGTAATAAGGAGTTATTTCATTCTAATGTTTTAGTCTGGCTCTTTAATGATGTTTTAAATGAACAAGCTAAAGAAAAGTTATTTAAAGTCTTGTTTGGTGAAAAAATGCCAAAAGGAATTAAAGCTATTCGTGAAAAAAATCATTTTGACATATTTTTCAAAGACAAATCGACTCAATCTATTTTTGTTATAGAAAATAAAATAACATCATATCCATCACAAGAACAACTTAAAGATTACAAGAATAAAGTTTCAGAAATATATAGGGGGTATAATTTTTCGGGAACTTTGTTGTTGTTTGATTGTGTTCGCTTTATGACATCTGAAAATTCTAATTGGAAGATTGTTTATTACAGTAAAATAATAAAAGTATTAGATGGATTTAATGAATTTAACTTTTGCAAGACTTCAGATCGTAAGCATATAAAATATTTAAAGAATAGCTATGTCGAATATTTGAAATTTATAAATTCGCTGATTAAAAACAAAAAAGATATATATGATTTTGTTTCAAATAATCACGAATATAATTTTTTGGAAGAAGTTAAATTAAGAGACTTTTATTTCAAGGCTCGTATGAGTCGCCTTCAAGATTTTCTACAAAAATATTTTAAACAAAATGACTATCATTATGAATTTGGATTTACAAGAAAAGATGCCTTAATTTCTATATGGCGAAATGATTTTCATTGTGAAGAAGGATTCCCCAGTAACGCTAAAGACAAAAGCAATAAAAATAAAGGATGTGCAGGGATTCAGATTCAAGGTGGTCAAATAAGATATTATGTGAAATTAACTCAAAAACAATTGGATTTAAAAAAGTTTGCAAGTGCAAATAGTATTATCAAAAGCTCAAAAAAGAGAAATTGTATATCCCAAAAAGATCTGAAAAATCTTTTAAATGACATTGGGGTAAAATGGGATGAGTCTATTTTTAAGGAAGAATATATTCCTATCGGAAAGTTTGCTCCTGATATGTTGTATTGGTATGATCGTGAAAAGCTAAAATCGTATTATTCTTTTGATAATATTAAGAACGTTATTAAGGCTTTCTTTAAAATGAACCCTAAAAGAATGAATACAAAACAATAAAACACATAAATTATGCTTAATATTATAAAAAAATTATTTCAGCCATATACGCTTGAAGACGAAAGCAAAAAAAATGCTTCAGTTCCAATTTCGATTAGGGAAATTATAGAAACAGACCCTACATTAAAAAGGATGCCTATAGGTTATATGTGGCATGAGATAATAGCTATGTATCCTGAATATATTTATAAATATCTTCAGTTTTTTGAAGAACGTTCAAGCTGTGTTTGGGACTATTGGGACGAATTCTTCCTTGGGTCTACTCCAGGATACAGCAATGACAAACATCAAGTTAATGCTAGGCATTGGCTATATGTATTGTCGTATCAACCAAATTTTATACGATTTATTGGCGACATTTCAGATTTAATTTATAACTTAGAATACAGAGGACATTTTGGTGCTGGTTGCATCAGTTTTGTGAATTTACTTAAAAAACAGCCACAAATTATAGATGCGACTAATATTGAAAGCTACTACCATAACAATTTGAAAGATATCTTTTTAGAATTCAACGATACCTGTTGGAGTTCTCTATTACTATCACAACCACAATTTGCGAATTTATGTGATGAATTTAACGGTTGGAGGAACCCCAGTTTTGATAGGAATGGGCGGGTAGACAAAAATAGTAGAGGGGAACCTTGGGCATCAATTGATATCGCAAAATTAGTATCAAAACACCCGCAATTTATAGACAAATTTGACTGGAATTGTATAGATATTGATGGAAAAGTTGAGATATTGTGTAATCAACCACAATTTGTGGATAGATTTGATATAAATGGAGAATGGAGAGAATTAAAGTCCGAACACTGGGCACGTTTATTAACAAAAAATCCAAGTTTTGAGAAAAAATTTGAAGAATATTATGGATGGTGTCAGTTTGAACATTGGGGCAAATTGTTATCTGTGCAATTGCAATATTTAAAAAAATGTGATGAATACAACGGATGGGAACATATGGACTGGTCTCTATTATTAGCGAAACGTCCTCAGTTTGCCAATAAATGCGACAAATGGAATTTTAGACATGAAGACTGGGCGGCATTGTTATTAAAGCAACCTCAGTTTGACGATAAATGCGATGAGTTCTTTATTTGGAAAAAGTTCGATGTCCAAGACTGGGTTAAAATATTATCAAAGCAACCTCAGTTTTCTAATAGATGTTTTTCATGGGCTGCTTTTCGTGGTTCAGATATAGCAGATCTTATAAAGTATCAGCCTCAATTTCTAGACAAATTTAACCCAAGTCAAATTAAAGAAGAGGCAGACCGCATAGGAACTATTCTAATTAAATCAAAATTGAAGGATTTATACACTAATAAAATAGATTTTGATTGGGATAGTTTATACAAAAAATACAGAGAAAGATTAAAAGAAATTGAAACAAAAAGAAACAAAAAATAAAATTATGAAAGCACGTAAAGGATCAATATTATCGTTAATATTAGGAATAATTGCAGGAATTGCATTAATTGCTGGTGGATTTTACTTTTTCGGTAGCGAAAAGGCAAAAGCTGCTATTGAAGTAGCAAAAGACAATGCTGAAAATAAAATGGTCGATGCTGTCGGAAAAATTGAAGTGGCAGAGAAATTAGCAATTAAACGAATTGAAGATATAAAACTCAAACTTATAAAAGTAAAAACAGTGCGTCGCACAATAAATCGCCACTTACAAAATCCTAAATTGACAGAAGAACATAAACTTCGTTATCAAGCTTTAATAAACAAGTTGGATGAAGTAGATGCCCGTGCAACAAAGGCATACAAAACAGCAAATGCAAAATTTGAAGAACTTAGAGCTAATTTAGAAATTGTGGAAGCTGAAATGTCTATTACTAAAGCTGCAACTTCTGTTTTAGGTGCGGATGCTAAAAGTTTAACAAGTGGAAGAGATTTAGAAAAGGTAATTGAATCTATTTATGTTGATTTAGATAAAGCTAACGCTGAGCTTGACGTTGCGCTGATGGACACAAAATAAAAAGATGAATATACTAATTTCTCTTTTATCAGTAACAATTCTATTTTTTTTCTTGTTGTTTTTAAGGAATTTTACATCTTGTTCAGAATATTTTTCGAAAAAAGATGAAAATGCACAATTTTCATCTTTTTCGATTCAAACTTCTAAAGAAGATCGTAAAGGTGTTATTGTTGATAATTCAGAAGGATTGCATGATGATATTGTTGAATATGTTAACGCAAATTTTCCTCTTATCTTTAAAAAAAGAAGATTTCTTCTTTCAATCAAAGAAAAAAACAAACAACTTATAGATGAATTTAATAGATATGCATCAGAAATTGAAACACAAAGGGCTATAGATATTTTTGAAAAAAAAATAATATCATTAAAAGCAAAAAATAAAGAAATTGAAAAAAATATTATTTCATTAAATATAGAAATTGAAAAATTGTATGCAATGAGTGGAAAAAATGATGTACTTGAAAAAGTTGCATTAAATGTTCTCTCTCAATTAGACAATTTAATAAAAACGAATCAAGATACTATTTTGACTATCGAAAAATCAAAAGAATAAATAAAAATAACAAACAGAGATACTATGTACAATATTTCTAATATCGTAAATATTATAAAGGATTGGTTAAAATTTTTTGTTATATTTTTTGTTATATTTTTTATTTTTAGTCTTGTTTTTTATGTGTCCTTTTATCTAACTCAATCAGATTTATATATAACAAATATTAAAGCTTCTTTTTGTTTGTCTATCTGTATCTTTGGGATGGGATATTTTCTTTTTTTGTTTATTGGTATTTTATCTTTGCTTTTTCTAAAAGAAAACAATGTATTTAACTATCCTATAGTTCCGGTATTAATTATTTCTCTTTTTTCAATAATTATGCCTTTTGTTGTTCAAAACACTGATATATTATCTGGTTCCAATATTGATCAGCCAAAACCTGTTATAGAAAAAAAAGTAAAAGTTAGAAAAGAAAAAATAAAACCATCAAGCTATATAAAAAATAAATTTCCAGATTTGTATAAAAGCAAAAATGAAATTACTCAACGAATATCTATTATTTCTGAAAAGCAAATAGAAGCTTTACGAAAACTGGAAAAAATAAATGACCCTAACGCAAAAGAAATTATAAAAGAAGAGATTATAACATACACATTTATAAAAAGTATTTTCACTAAAAAACTTCAAGACTTAAAAGAAGCTTACGATATTTTATTCGCTATTCATAAAACAGAATCTGATTCAAAAATATTAGAAGCAGAGCTTAAAAAAGTTTCAGGTGTTACATCTTTAATATCGGAAGAATGTAAACGAATTCAAAATGATATAAAAACCATTAATGGCACAAATAACCTATGAAAAGATTTATTTTATATGTTTTGATTTTTTTTAATCTCTTTTACTTTTCTTTCGCAGAGAATTACAATTACGCGGATTTAGATGAGTTGTATATATGTGCAAGTTTAATGAAAGATCGCGATTCTTTAAATGAATATACAGAAGCATATAAAAGTCTACATCATCGTATTTGCCAAGAGAATAAAGTTGAAAAAATAATACAGTTTTTAAATTTAAAAGCAAAATTAAAAGATTTTTCTTGTCCAATAACAAAAAACATTTGCGAAGAAATTCCTGAAAATACACTATTACTTCTTCCCGAAAAAGATCTATACATTGTTTTCACTTTTTGCGAAACAATAGAATCACAACAACGTATCTTGTCTTTAGTAGATAAAATTGAAAGAATTATAAATAAAAATCAAAATTTAAAAAGAATGTTGTTTTTTAAAGATAGCCAAGAAAACACTTATGACACAACTCCTTTAAATTTACATTCAAAATACAAATTAGCTAGCATTTATAAGTTAATAGAAAAGAATCAGTTCCAAGAAATTTTTTCTAACAAACTTTACCAAAATATTCCAGAAACAGAGAAAAAACATTTTTTTGACTTATATTATGGTTTTATAAAGAAAACAAATAATACAAAACAAGCATTCCAATACAAAGATTGTTTTAAATATTTTACATATATACAAAAAAAATATATTTATGATGATTTAAAAAATCAGATTAAAAATAAAATAGAAAATGAACCTTTATCGAAGACAATTTATTATCTTGGAGTGGACAATATCAAAGAATATCTTGATTTTTACAAAACACCACAATATCAAGAAGTAAAAAGTTTTTATGAAACGAATTTAAATACGCATTTGAAGTCTTTTTTTAAATCAAATGATTTTAACAAAGAGAACATCTATACGTTTAAGGAAATATTAAATCTTTCTAAAGCTTTAGAATTGCAAAACATAATAAATATATTAAAAACAAATTATAGAGAATATCTAAAGAAGCATCACGATAGAGATTTTTCAGAGGTGTCTTTAAAAGATAAAGATTTTGATGATATTTATTTTGAAATACTGTTGGAAGATTCTACAAAAAACTTATTTATGAAATAAATGCAAAGGCAAGAAAGAATAGGACAATTAAAAAGACTATTGTCACGTCTGAAGTTATTAGCGAGTTAAAAAAACATTTTACTAAACCATTTGAAGAAAAAATAAGAAACTTTTTAAATAATATTACATATGATATAATTTGGTATCAAAAATTTATATTATATAAAGGAGCTGTTCCTTTTCAGTTTGACAATGGGGTATCCTATATTTCTTCAAGTCGCAACACAACATATCTTCGTTATTGGAAAAAATTTTCAGGAGATTCACCTTTAGAAATTAGTGGTCATTTTTACGAATCAGATGTTTTAAGTATTAAATATAAAAAAGAAACTTTTTTCACAACAGAGTACAAAACAGAATCTGTGACCGTTGGAATTAGTACTCCTTTCTACAAATTCTCAGACCCCAAAAAAGCAATTGAAGTAAACAATCTATACAAACAAATAGAAACTGTTTTTCATGTATATCCTTCTGAAGAATTAAAGAAGAAAAAAATCGATAATAAAACAAGTCTTTCAAAAGAAGAAGAAAATAAAAAGCCTTCTTATAACAGAGAAGAAAGCACTTCCGATGCAGTTTCTATTACTTCTATTGCCCCTGTTTCTCCTCCGGTATCAAAAAAAGAAGCGGTTGAAGGCAAAAAATCACTTGCTTTTGCTCTTTTAAACAAAAAAAGAAGTTTAGCAAAAAAACTTATCCAAGAGGGGAAATATAATAATTGTGAATTTGATAGATATCGTAGTAGGTGGACTCCGTTAGGTTGGGCTCTTTATAATAAAGACTACGAGCTAATAAAATTATTACTTCAAAACGGAGCAAACCCGAATGCACAATTTAGAATAGATGAGCATGGCTATTGTACCCCATTGGGCTATGCAAGAAGTATGGTTTGGAGAGATATTGAAAATTTATTGATTTTTTATGGAGCAACAAAGTCAGTTAGAAACTAATAAATAGTAGAGAATAAACATCTGATTATATTTTATTACCCGTGAGAAAGCGTAGGGGAAAAGAACCACAAGTAATACCGCCATTGTCTGATCCGCCAATAACGTATCAAGAATTCTATGAATATTGGGTGAAAAAATATCCTATCGATGAAGGCTTTGAATTGGATTTTGAGTATGCTCTCGCATGAAATTCGATGTTATGAATAAGTCTACCACATCACATTCATAGATTTTGTTACCAAGGGTGTTTATCAAGGCTTTTACAATCCTTGCAGCTTCTTTGTATGCGAGGAAGTCCGAATCTGACAATTCAAGCTCCTTCGCTGTGATGTTATTATTACTTATAATACGTTTTATTTTGATAATATCTGTTGGTTTCATTTTTATCCTTTTTTTATTTGTTAAAAAACGATTGTTTATAGAGGTTAAAATTTTCCGTCCCGAAAATTTTTAAGCTCTCAACTCATCACCAACAGTTAAACTGCGTAGCAGTTGAAAAATAAAAAGCCCCGATAAAACGGGGCTTAGTGGTAAATTGTATGAAACTTTGTTTATGACTGTATTTCCCAGTGTCCTCCTTTATCTGGACCAATACGACTTAAAATACCTTCTGATTTAAGATTCCGAATATGCTTTTCTATGGCAGAAGTTGATAATCTTAATTCAGAAGCAAGCTCAGAAGTTGTTATGAATCTATTTTCTCTTATGAGATTTAATATTTTCTCCCTACTTTTCTCCTTACTTTTAATTTTTGAAAATGGAAAAGTTACTTTTAAGAAGTGATCTGTAAACTCGAATATGGATTTATCGTATTTTTTCATTATTCGATTCATTCCAGAGCCCAAATGTTCGACATATCCCAAATCCTTAAATATTCGCATCAACTCTCTGTTTCGCGGCTTTGAAATTCCACTAAAAAACTCTTTTTTGCTTAATCCATCTATTAAACCTCCATAAGATGTTATTACAAATCTATCTGAAAAAACTTCAAAAACAGGACTATCGCCAGATGAATAATCGTTATGGACGAATGCGTTTATAACAGCTTCTCTCAATGCTATAAAAAAGAAACGTTCTATTTTTTATTAGCTCTTTATTTTTTATGGATAAAAAATGTGAACATATTAAGAGATACATTTAAACTTTCTCGCAAAAGCAAAGACATTCATTATTCGGCAATTCTTACGTTTACTTCTTTTACTTTGAATATGTCGCCTGATTTTTGACGAGTTGCATATATCGAAATATTTGCTTTTTGAGTTTTTAATGGAGCCATATCGGCGAGGGTAAAGTCGATATTCTTGCGAGAATTAAATATCAATGTTTTGCGCTTTAATTCTATATTATTTGTATCTAAAAATACTAATGAAGCATAGCATAGTGTTCCTGCGGTGCAGACATTTTCTACACTTCCTTCAAAAATAATTTTGGTGTGTTCTTTTATAAAAAAGTTTTTCGCTATTCCCGATAATTCGCAATTCTTGAAAGTTAGCGTGTTGTTTTCTGTATTCATAAAAGCGTTTTCAAAGTCTTTGTGGAGTACAGAAAAATTGCTCTTAAAATTTCCCCACTTAGATATTGAATACGAATACAAACTGTGTTTTTCAATTTCTTCAATGGCTGTAAATGTAGATTTCAAATCTACGTTTTTTAAGTTGAGTTTAGAAATATCTTGTTGGGTAATGCCGTTTATTAAAAGATGTTTTGTTAGTTTGTCGAGAGGTGCAAAACGCTCTTGATTATAAATGTTAAATTTTTGAATGTGCAAATATTCATTTTGAGCGTCGTTTTGAGCTGTTAGAAATTCAGTTTTAAGTGAATCGTATTTTTTTAATGCAGAAATTAATTTTTGAGTGGAAGCATTAGCTTGTAGCAAGTCAGACATTTCTGTTTTTGCGATATGCAAATTGTATGCCGATTGTGTTATTTTAAAACATTTAACAATTTCTTCTACACGTCTTGCTATGTTTTTGTCGGAGTCTAATTCAGCAAGTTTTTTAGCTTCTTTCAATGCTTCCGACATCTTTAGAAGTTGCGTTTTGTTTAAAAGTAAAAGCGCATTTTCTGCTTTGTATAAAGCAAGCCACCTATTAGGTATTTTTCGAGTTTTCCAAATTGAGTTTGAAGTGTTGAAAAACTCCTGCATGGGTTTCGAGGCACTCTTAAAGTATTCTGCGTAAAATTGTTTTTCTAAAGCTTCGTATTGTAAAGAGCAATCTTCTAAAATGCGTGCTGTTATCCACATTTTTTTAACATCAAATGCCCATAACGAATAAGTTTCAGCATAGTATAATCTGGCTTTAGAATTGTGTGCAAATTTTATAGCAGTAGTCGATTTTTCAGAAAAATCGCGAGGCATCAGATAAGGAAGCCCGTAAAGATATTCGTAAATACCAAAAGTTTCTACACCAGATTGTCCCCATTGTTGTAAAATTTCAAAATCTTGTTTTTGGTATTTCTCAAGGTAATTATTTGATCGGTCGGTTGTGTAAAAAGGAATAAGATTTTTTTCGAGCTTAAATTTCGGAGGCTTTTCGCAAATCATGTAGGCAAGTAAACCTAAGATTGCATTAGGTTTTTGTTTTGAAACTCGTTTTGCAACTTCGTTAGAAAATTCAAAAACGGCGTTGCTCCAGTTTGGATAACCCCTGAAGTATCCATCCTTGTACAATAAATATTCTGAACGTTCATCAACAGTTTGCGAGTCGTTTATACCAATCGAAAACATTTTTGTGTGTTGATGATTGGCAAAATATTTCAAAGCTTCATTTGCAACTTTTGTTTGTGTTTGATAATTCAATAAGTCTGGTTGTCCATAAATGTATGGTGTTAGAGAATTATCGATGTTTTTCTTAAGAGCAAATAAATGTGGCGTTTCTTGAAAATCTTTGGGCGAAATTATATTGTTTAGGTTGTGGCTAAATTTAAAATATGTGTATTGAGTGTCTATTCCATTTAAAATTCTCCAACGTTTTGATGTGTTGAAGTCGGAAAAGCACGAGGCAAAATACGAAGGCGAAAATCTATATTCACCCTTTTTGAATTTTAATGATGTGTAGCCATATTCTGTGCCGAAAGGAGAAGGAGAAAAATATTTAATGTTGCAAAAATCGCGTAAAAACTTTCCAACAACCCAACCTATTTTGTCGGCTGATGGATATTCTAATGTGATTACATTATTACCAACTCTAATTAGATAGTTGTTGTTTTTGAGAAGTTCAGATATTGATAAATTTTTGTCTAAACAATGCGTGTTTTGTAAAATTATTTTTGCTACAAGTGGAGTAGTAGATAGATTGTTTCTTTGAACTGCGTGCTTATTTAAAACTTTTTTAAATTCTTGTTTTAAGATGTTTGCTACTTCTTTTTCAAATTCAGTAGCGTTGTGTGGTACTTCTATTTCGAGAGCGTGTGTATTTGATAGGTCTAAAAATTTTCTGTTGGGCTTTTCCCAACGCGCAAAAGAGTCTGTGCAAAAGATACAGACACTCAATACAATAAAAATTTTACTAATAAACGCCCACATTTATCTTTAAGAAGTAAATTTTAACCAATACGCAAATATTTTATTCCGTGTAGATTTGCCGAATCAAATACGTTGCGTCCGTCTATGAGAATAGCATCGTTGTTTATTAGGCTTTTTATTTTTGCCCAATCGGGGATGCGAAATTCTTTCCATTCTGTGATATGAAAAATTGCATCTACATTTTTAACACACTCGTAGATGTCGGAAGTGTATTTTACTGCATTGCCAATTCTGCGTTTGCATTCTTGCATTGCTACTGGATCGTAAACCGATATTTTGCAACCAGCTTCTATGAGTTGGTTAATTAGAACTAACGATGGTGCTTCACGCATGTCGTCGGTTTCAGGTTTAAACGATAATCCCCAAATGGCTACATGTCTGCCTTCAATTTGTCCGAAGTGGTTCTTGAATTTGTTGAAGAGTATGTTTTTTTGCATTGTGTTTACAGCTTCAACCGATTTCAAAATTTCCATTTTTGTACCACATTCTTCGGCAGTTTTTATTAGCGATTTTACGTCTTTGGGGAAACACGAACCACCATATCCACATCCAGCATAAAGATATTTTGAACCAATTCGTGTGTCCGAAGCTAGAACCTTTCTAACCATAGAGATGTCGGCACCTACTTTTTCGCATAAGTTAGCAAATTCATTCATCAGCGATATGCGTGTAGCAAGCATTGCGTTCGATGCAAATTTTGCCATTTCGGCCGATGGTATATCCATGAATATCACACGATACCCACCTAATTGCATAGGTTTGTAGAGCGAATTTAATAAATCTTTTGCCTTTTGAGAATCGGCACCTATAACGACTCTGTCTGGACGCATAAAGTCTTCTATAGCGTTGCCTTCTTTTAGAAATTCAGGGTTAGATGCTACGTCGAATTGAATGTCAACGCCACGCTTGTCGAGTTCTGCTTCAATGGTAGCTTTTACTATTTGCGAAGTTCCAACAGGAACAGTGCTTTTGGTTACAACAAGCACATATTTGTTTAGGTTTGCCCCGATATTTTTTGCAACATCTAAAACGTACGATATATCTTGTTTGCCTTCGTTGTTGAGTTGAGTGCCAACAGTTATGAAAACAATTTCAACCGAATTTAAGACCGATGCTAAGTCAGATGAAAAATGAAGTCTGCCCGATGCAGAATTTCGGGCAACTAATTCTTCGAGATGTGGTTCGTAAATTGGGATTTTTCCATTTTGTAGAGTTTTAATTTTTTGCGAATCTATGTCTACACAAATAACATTGATACCCATTTCGGCAAAACAAGCTCCCGAAACTAATCCGACATATCCAACGCCTACTACTGCAATATTCATAACTACCTCAATTTATGTTTTTATTTTTTAGAGTTGCAACTTTTTTTTATTTAACTTCAATGTTAATGGCGCTTTGATTATATACATATTGTGATATGAGTAATGTTTTGGATAGTGATTTTAACAAGTTGGGATTGACCCTTTCGGTAAATCCTAATGATGTGTCGCATCAAGAAATCGTAGATTTTATAAAGATGTGTTTTGAGATACCTAAAGCGCAAGGTATTGTTTATTCGGCTTGTTATGTTGATGTAACACAAATAGATGTTGTGAAAAATAATGGCGCGGTTGTTGTTGTAAGAAAACAAGACGAAATTGTTGCGTGTGCTCTTGTTTATTTCCAAAAATGTGGCTTTATGTTCCGAAACAAACGTATGTATATATTTGTCGATTGTGTATCACCTAAATTTTTGCGACAGGGAATTTCGCGAATGGTTACAGCGTTTTTATTGGATTTTGCAAAAACACAAGGTTGTAAATATGCATTTATATCAACAGCTTTGAATTCTCCTATAAACGTTGATAGAAATTTGAAAAATGGTTTTTATAAATGGCGTATAAATTCTTACGAAGGAACCGATTATTATTCAATATTGTTTCGCAAAGATTTAAAAGAACCTTTTCTACTGATGAAGATTTGGCAGAAGTTTCGTTTTGCATACTCTTGTGCGTGGTGTAAAATGTGTAAAAATGCCGATGGTTCACATACTATAATTGGTTCAATAATTGAAAAACCTCTCCTTCTTATAAGAGCTACACTCATTAATATTTTAAAAAAGATAAAGAAATGAAAATATTTACTGTAGGTCCAGTTCAATCGTATCCATCGACTGCTGAAATTAGATTAAAAGGATTTCCTTACTTTCGAACAGAAGAGTTTTCTGACGTAATGTTATCGAATTCTTTGAATCTGAAGAAAATGATGAATGCATCTGATTTGTCTGAAGTTGTGAATTTGGCTTCATCTGGAACTGGTGCTATGGAAGCTGTTGTTGATAATTGTTTGCTTGCAACAGATAAATGTTTGGTAATAAATGGTGGTACATTTGGGAAACGCTTTTGCGAATTACTTCATAAACATTCTATTACATTTGATTCTATTGATTTGGATTGGAATGAGTCTCTTACGCAAGAACATCTGAATGCAGTATTCAATAATGAATATACAGCTTTGTTAGTAAATATACATGAAACTTCTACGGGGCAGTTATATCCGGTAAAAATGTTAGCAGATTTCTGCAAAAAGAAGAACATGTATTTTATTGTAGATGCAATAAGCTCTTTTTTGGCAGATAATTTCGATATGCAAGAAAATGGTATGGATGTTGCTATTGTAAGTTCTCAAAAAGGATTGTGCTTATCGCCTGGAATGTCAATGGTTGTTTTAAGCGAAAGAATGAAGCAACGAGTCCAACTGCATTCAAATCCGACTTTTGCATATTTTGATTTTCGTGATTACTTTCAAAATAATTTACGAGGTCAGACTCCATTTACACCAACAGTTTGTATTGCTTATGAACTGCAAGATATGATAAATTTAATTCAGCTTGAAGGTGGTATAAATAATAGACTTAAATTTGTGAAAGATAAGTGTGAATATTTTAGAAAAAAAATAAAAGAAGCTGGATTAAGTTATGTTGATTCATATTCGCTTTCAAATATGTTAACACCTATGTATTTTGATGATATTGATGCTTACGAAATATTTAAAATGTTAAAGAATGATTTCGGTATATATGTCAATCCATGTGGGGGTAGATTGGCTTCTAAAATTTTACGTATAGCTCATATCGGAAATACTACATTTGAAGATTTTGATTTTTTGATTGAAAAAATTTCAGTTTGTATAAATCGTATAAAAAATAGTTAAAAGTATGATAGCTAATAAAACAGTAGTGTATACATCGGGAACCTTTGATATGTTGCATATCAATCATTTAAAGATGATTAACTATGCACGTTCATTAGGCGATATATTGATTGTTGGGGTTAATACCGATGAGTTGGTCGCCTCGTATAAATCGCAACCTATAATACCGTTTGAAGAACGTATCGCGTTGATGAAAGCAATTAAAGGTCCAGATGTTGTAATTCCACAAAAATCGCTTGATCATACCGATAAAGTAAAGAAATTGAAGTTCGATGTTTTTGTTGTTGGCGATGACTGGGTTGGCAAGTACGATTATCTTGAAGAGCTTGGTGTAAGTGTTGTATATTTCCCTTATGGCGATGGTATAAGTTCTTCGAGCCTAAAGAAGCGTATTTATCAAAACTTTGAAAATATAAAGGCTAAGACCGATAATCATTTTCCCGTAGATATTCAATTTAAGAAAAACAAAAAAACAAAAAAATGATAGGTAATCTTATAAATAAATTGAGCCGAATAAAGTGGATTCGTGGATTTGTAAATAAGCTGGGTATATCGGGTAAAACCATTTCTATGCTCAAAGAATGGACAAAACCATCAAAATCAAAGTCTCAACGTTTGAAAGATATTGAAAGTCGAGTTGAAGATTTGAATTTCAAAATTGATTTGTTGATGGATTATTTTATTGAGGCATCTAAAGCAAATAAAGCTGTTGGTGCAAGAGCTGAATTTCAACAATCTCTTTTTGCAACACTTTCAAAGTTTAATGAATGTTGTCGTAAACATAGCATATCGTATTGGCTTGATTATGGTACATTATTGGGGGCTAAAAGACATGGTGGTTTTATTCCTTGGGATGATGATGCAGATGTGTCTATGGTGTCGTCTGAATTTGAAAAATTAAAATTACTCTTTGATAAAGGTGAACTACCTAATTGCTATATAGAAATGATTTACGACAATCAAATGGCTCATTTTATATATAAAGATGTATTAATTGATATTTTTATATACGATGAATTTGATGATAGAATAAAAATGCGAATGGTAACTTACATGTTTAGAGATGATATGCGTTCTATTCCAAATGAAATTATGTTCCCATTATCTGAAATAACTTTTGAAAATGAAAAATTTTTAGCACCCGCAAATGTTGATATGTATTTGCGTGCGCGTTTTGGAAATTATCATACTCTTCCAAAAAAGAAACATATTGGCGATAAGGATATTTTTGGTAAAAAAGTAATATTCTATCCTGGCGAGAAAATTTAAAATAAGTTAAGATTGAATATTTCGGGGAGATTTTTTATTGTAAAATCTTCCCGAATTTCTTTTAAATACTCGGCATTGGTATAAATTGCTTTAGGTCGGATAATTCTTGCTGTATAAATTGGAATATTAGCTTTTGCAGCGAAATCTTTTTTAGGATTATCTCCGATATAAAGCATTTCTGTAAAATCAACATCGAAGTAGTTTTTTAGATATGTAAAGGGCAGTGTAGATGGTTTTGTCCAATTAGCTGACCATTCCGAAGTTATTATGATTTTTTCAAAATCATTAAAAGCTCCAGTTTCTTTTAATTTGTTTAATTGTGTTTTGGCATTGCCATCGGTAATTATAGCAGAGTGGATGTTGCGTCTTTTTATTTCATTTATAAATTCCGATACATCAGATTGATACGATAATAGTGGTGTGTGATATCTATAAAGATTTATTAGTTGATTTAACAAATCTGTGTCGTTATCTAAGCCTAATTGTTGTAATACTCTATTGAATACATTTTTGGGTGATTGTTTAAATGCCTCCCAAAAAAATCCTTCTATTTCTGTATTTGAATAAGATTGTATTTTGCTTGCAATATAATTAGAGCAAACTCTATATCCACTTGCTATAAAATCGTATTCCAAGGCAAGAGTATCGTCAAAATCGCAAACTATTAGTTTTATCATCAGATTATAACCGAGTTATCAAATCTTGAAAAGATTATATTATCTTTCCAATCTTCATTGTAGGACAATTTTTCACCTTTTTTTAGTTTTATGAGATTTTCTATAGAATTTGCTCCTGCTACGATAGACATAGGTGCGCCTCCCCCAAATCGAGGATTTATTTCTATAAAATATATACCAGTATCATTTTTTATACATTGTAAAGTTATATGACCAAATGGTTTTAGTTTTTCAACTAAGTCGATTGAAGCTTTTATTATAGCATAATCACGAGTTGTTTTACCTTTGAGGATTTCTCCAGAACGAACAGCTAATCTTCTACGAGGTACAATTGTAATAGGGGTGGAATTGAAATCACAGAATACATCAACTGTATATTCTTCACCAATTATCATTTCTTGTACTATTGGATTGGGAACGTAACTTCTAAAGAAATCAAGTTGTTTTGCTGTATTTACTTTAAACGCGTTAATACTTGATGATCCGTCTAATGGCTTTATAAATACAGGATATTTTATATTTTCAGAGGAAATGTTTGGTGATATAAATGATGGCGCAAGTATATTATTTTCTTCAAAAAAACGTTGGGTGTTAATCTTATTTCTACATATTTCAATTACAGAGTAAGAGGATATGTTAACTAAAACTCCTATTGCTGAAAACTTTTCAACATTTTCTGCGATAGTTTTTAATTCGGTATCGATTGTTGGAATAAGAATATCAATTTTGTATTCTTTGCATATTTTTAATAGCGAAGGAATGAAATCGGGAGAAGATATTTTTGGTATTTGTTTAAATATATCACAAAATTTAGCTGTTGGCGCATCATTAGAAGCATCGGCAGCTATAACTTGTCCGTTATATTTTTTTACGCATTCCTTTGTAAGTTGAACAAGTTCTACTCTGCGTCCCGATGATGTAATTAATATATTCATAATATGTCTTTGTTTTGGCGTTCTTCATCTAAAAACGGATCTTGTCCGTCTGTCTTTATGTCGCTTCGTTTGAGTACTTTTACGATTGTTGTAAATATAATTTTTATATCCAAAAAAAACGATAGACGCTCTACATATTGTGTGTCAAATTCCAATTTTTCATTCCAAGTAAGATTATTTCTTCCATTAACTTGGGCTAATCCGGTAATACCAGGTCGTATAGTATGTCTTAATTTTTCGCGTGTTGTATAGAATGGCAAGTATCTTGGCAATAATGGCCTTGGTCCAATAAATGACATATCGCCTTTTAGAATATTGAAGAATTGAGGGATTTCATCTAATGATGTTTTTCGCAAGAATAAGCCTAATTTTGTGACTCTATCTTTATCTGGAAGTAGATTTCCATTTTCATCAGTAGCAGAATTCATACTTCTGAATTTGTATATCTTAAAAATCTTTTCGTTTTTTCCTGGTCGATCTTGGGTAAACAATACTGGGGATCCCATGTTTATTCTTATAAGAATATAGCATATTATATATACAGGCAGTAGTAATATAATTAAAAATAAAGCTCCGAGAAAATCTATAATTCGCTTAAAGAAAGTTGCATACAATTTCATTTTTCATTTCCTTGCTTGTTGCGATATTCGGGTGGAATTGGATTTATGTTAAAAAGGGTAGTAAAAATTAACAATCCTACAACAGTCATTCCCAATACAAAGTATCCTGCTGCATCGTGTACAAATCCACTGATAGATTCAGCGCCATTTTCATACGCCCACAATGTTAAAAATAATGCTCTAACAAGATTGAACAAAAATGCAAAAAACATCGATAACATTACAAGCATTATTTTTTTCCAAAGTTTATTTAACAATGCGGCAGCTAAAAAACTTCCTGCAAACAAACACGCTGTTAAGGAACGAATTCCACTACATGCGTCAGCAACACCGACGGTTCCACCAGGAAATGATATTGTATTGCCTTGTAAATTCACAACAAAACCAAGCCAATCCATTACAGAAACAACTACTGCTGCTACTTTCGATAACAAAAACAAGCTTATTGCTTTTTCTGTTGAGCTAAAAATGGGGGCAGATACAAGCCAAATAAAGCAAGGGAATATAAATAACGATAAAAATTTTAATCTTGTATATATGTCTAATTTTTCGCCTTTAAAATTATTTTCAGAAAAAAAGTAAATCAACGAAATAGATGCAAAAACAAAACCAAATGCAGTTCCAAATCCAGGAACCCCCCATGTTATTGTGTTGTGGTAAACTAAAGTGAAAAATGTAAATAAGATTAAACTGAATATTAATATTGACGAAAACAATCCATTACAGAACAAAGTTAATGTTTTGTTATCTGGTATTGATTTTGAAGATAAAATTATGTGGGCTTGTGGAAATCTATCGTATATTATATATAATGCGAATATTGGAGTTAGATACCCAAACGAATAATCTAAACGCGTTTCCCATGTATGCGAAAGCAGTACACATACAGCTATATTCATTAAAATTATTGATACTACTATCAATTTTGAAGTAAAGGGTAATTTCATAATGGAAAATTTGCCGGTATTATTTTGCATCGCCAATTCTTCCTTTCTTGCCTTCAAACAAAATCATATCTCCCAAGTATTTCAAGAGTTGCTGAAATTCTGCATTTTTGCGAAATTCATCAAGAGGTTTGTCGCTATCTACTCTTATAAAATACATTTCAGGTGCTTTTTGATTCATATATGTAAGAGTGTTTTTTAACCACAAATACGGACTTACTCCTTTATTCTGTTTTGTAAATTCATATATTTTTCCATCTACAATAAACCAAAACCAAACATATCTGATATATGGTTTTGAAATGCCATCATTGGTGGAAAATGTATACTCGCCATAACGAGCAGGTTTAATTTTGTTTATATTGTTTTCAATTGTAAGAATGTCCGATGTTCTACGAGTTTGCTCATTACAAACCCAACCATTATTTACCCAACATCTATCTGGGGTATGTGTTGTCGCAAATTCAATAGGTTCTTTTGCTGGTTCCCAGTAAGAGATATACAAGGTTAGCTTTTTCCCACTTGAAAGCGTATATTCTCTATTTAGATAATCGCTTACATTTAAGATTTTTTCTGTGGCGCGTACTACTTCTTCAGTGGCTCCCAATTCTTTTTCAACAGATGTTGCTCCCATAAATTTATCGGGTATTTGAGTTTTTAAATATCCGACTGCTGTTGATTCTGAGATTAATTTAGATTTATTTTCGGCTGTAAATACAAAAAAAATACCTAAACATGCAACGATGAACGATACTACTGAAAAAAACTTCTTCATTAGGTTATTTTATTTTTGGGCTTGTTTTAAAACTTCTGTTATAATTTGGCAAGCTTGCTTTATATCGGCTTCTTCAAGTGTTGGATGAACGAGCAACATCAAAGAAGTGTCTTTTAAAGCAAAAGCATTTGGCAAATCTGCTTCCGATTTATTCCAACCTTTATCTTTAAAACACTTCTCTTCTGATATATTCCAACAAGAGCCAGAAAAACAAGGAACACCTTTTGCTGAAATTTCTGATGCAATTCTATCTCTGTTCCAACCGTCCTTCAACATTTCTGGACGCACAAAACAGTAATACTTATAGTATGCGTGAGTGATGTTTTCTGATGGTTGTGTTAAGCGAATACATGGGAATTTTTCAAGTGTATCGGTATAAATTTGGGCATTTCGATTACGAATTGTAGTCCATTGTGGGAGTTTTTCGTACCAACGAATTCCTATGGCCGCTTGCATTTCTGTCATACGCCAATTTGTGCCAAAACTTTCTATCAACCAACGGAATCCATCGGGGTGCTTACGATTAAATACAGCATCGTAGCTTTTGCCATGGTCTTTGTATTCCCACATCTTGCGCCAGAGATTTTCATCGTTTGTTGTTACGGCGCCACCTTCACCACCAGTGGTTATGATTTTATCTTGGCAGTAGCTCCAAGCTGCAACATGACCAATCGATCCCACTGGACGATTTTTATAAACTGCCCCATGCGCTTGAGCGCAGTCTTCAATTACAAAGAGATTGTATTTTTTAGCTAAAGCCATTATCGAGTCCATATCACATGGCCAACCTGCATGATGAACTGCAATTATTGCTTTAGTTTTAGATGTTATACATTTTTCGATGGTTTCGGCTGTGATGTTTTGCGAATCTAAATCAACATCAGCAACAACTGGAATTGCTCCACGCATAACTGCTGAGCTTGCTGATGCCATAAAAGTTCTGCAAGTGGTTATGACTTCATCGCCTTCTTTTATATCGCCAGCTACTAATGCCAATTCTAAAGCTAATGATCCATTTGCTAAGGCTATTGCGTATTTACAACCAACACTTTCGCAAATTTTTGCTTCAAATTCTGTATTCTTCGAGCCTGTCCAACGATTGATTTTGCCAGAACGCAGTACATCTCCGACAACCTGAATGTCGTCATCATCAAAATGCGGCCACTTTTTAAAATTTTCTAACATAAATAAACTTTTGTTATCCGTTAATAAATACTAAAATGATATTATTTCAAACCTAATTTTTGTAGCAAAACTTGTCATCGATACTTTGGTGGTAATGATTTAACTAAATCTCGTAGTTTTTCAGCGTCTGCCTTTGAACATACAAGTGTTGCATCGTCGGTATGAACAACAACAATATCTCTCAATCCTGCAATAATGGTAGCTCGCTTTTTTGTTGCATCGAAAATTGTATTAGATTTTGCATCTTGACTGTAATATTCGCCAACAGCTACCGATTCGTTTTCATCTTTTGGAAGATGGCGCTCTATTGCATTCCACGAACCAACATCGTCCCAATCAAATTTTGATGGAACAACCCATACGTTATTTGCACGTTCCATTACCGAGAAATCAATGCTGATTTTTTCGATATTAGGATAATGCTTTTGTAAAACTTCGTCGATTCCTATGCCATTAGAGATATCTAATTTTATGTTTTCTAATGTTTTGGAAATTTTAGGGGCATTGTGTTGTATTGCAGAGTTTATAGAAGATGTTTTCCAAATGAAAATTCCGGCATTCCAAGAGAAACAGCCCGATTCTATATAACTTTTAGCTCTTTCTAAATTTGGTTTTTCGTAAAAACGTTCAACTTTGAAGCATTCGCCAGTAGATAATTTTTGAGCATCGCCACGTTTTATGTATCCAAATCCAGTTGCTGGAAATGTAGGATTTATACCCACAGTTACTAAGAAATCGCCCGATTCTGCTTTTTCAAATGCACAATTTATGGTGTTGGTAAAGGCGTTGGTGTCGTTTATAACGTGATCCGACGATAACACTACAAACGAGGCATCTTCGTTATTTGCACGCATTCCTACTATTACCGATGCTAATCCAATTGCGGCTGTTGTATTTCTGCCAACAGGTTCTGCGATTATATTTTCTTTTGGGAAACTTGGGCATGTACTTGTTATTCCAGCAACCTGTTCTTTGTTTGTTATTATGATAATATTGCTTAAATCTACAATTTTACAAGCGCGTTCTATTGTTTGTTCTAATATGCATTTTTCACCACCAAAAACATTCCACAAATGTTTGGGTTTTGCAATTCGGCTTAGGGGCCAAAAACGTTCACCCGCACCACCAGCCATAATAACTACATATCGTTTTTTCATTGTTATCATTAAAAAACATCGTATAGTGTTCTTCAAGCTTTTTTAAGAAATATATTTGTTTTTTCGTTCCCATTTTTTTGTTGCTTTTTTTTACATCGTATGAGAACATAAGGGTGAGGTAAATTTATATGAAAATTCTTCAGATTTCAATAACGTCATTTTCTGAAAGTGGAAGGGGGTCGTTATATTCCGATTTAGCATATGCTTTGAATCAAGCAGGTCATTCTGTTACAGTGATTTCGTTAGATGCTAAAGTGGAACGTACCACCGATTCGTATAATCCGTACAGAATAATTCGTGTTAAGTCGAAACAGATTTTCAATACGAGCAAAATAAAAAAGGCTTTTTCGTTTTTATTTCTTCCGAAAATTTTAAAAAACGCTATGAAAGAATACCTAACAAACGAAAGTTTTGATTTGGTATTGTTTGAAGCGCCTCCTGTAACTTTGTATCCAGCAATTAGATATGCAATGAAGAAGTTTGGTGCAGAATCTATGTTGATGCAAAAAGATATATTTCCGCAAAACGCAGTAGATTTAAAATTTTTCTCTAAATGGAGCTTCCCTTACTTGATGTTTCGTTTTATGGAAAAACAGATGTTAAAAACTGCAACATATATAGGTTGTATGTCGCAAGGAAACATTGAATTCATCTTAAAGCATAATACTTTTTTACCCAAACACAAGGTTGTATATTTCCCAAATACGCAAGATGCTACTATTTTGCCACTTAAAGATAGGATAGAATTTGAGAAAAAATATGGAATACCTCAAGATGCGTGTGTTTTTATATTTTCAGGTAATATGGGGAAACCCCAAAATTTGCCTTTTATACAAAATGCAGTTTTAAAGTTTAAAGACAATAAAAAAGCATACTTTGTTTTTATTGGCTCTGGTTCTGAAGCTAAAAAAATTAAGAATTTTATATCTGAAAACAACATAACAAATGCGCGTTTTTTTGAGCGTTTACCCCGAGAAGAATACGAGAAATTTGCGGCAAATTGTGATGTTGGAATAGTATCGTTAGATCCACGATTTACGATACCCAATTATCCGTCTAAGACATTGTCGTATATGAATTTAGCGCAACCAATATTGGCTGCTACCGATTTAAACACAGATTACCGTCTTTTGATAGAAACTCAGGCTAAATGTGGCGTGTGGTCGAATTCTGCCGATAATGAAGCGTTTTTCAAAAATATACAATATATGATTGATAATCAGCAAGAACGCGTACAAATGGGAGAAAATGGACGAAATTATTTGATAAAGTATTTTTCAACAAAGACATCTGTTGAAATATTAGAAAATTTGTTTGCTTCAAAATAAAAAATAAGGATAAATGGTACTATGTTTAAGAACAAAACATTGTTGATTACCGGTGGAACTGGTTCGTTTGGAAATGCCGTTTTGGAACGCTTTTTAAACACCGATATAGGAGAAATTCGTATATTCTCGCGTGATGAAAAAAAACAAGATGATATGCGTAAATTTTATAATAATCATAAAATTAAATTTTATATCGGCGATGTTCGCGATGCAAATAGTATAGTAAATGCTATTCATGGTGTTGATTTCGTTTTTCATGCGGCCGCACTCAAACAAGTTCCTTCTTGCGAGTTTTTTCCAATGGAAGCTGTTAAAACGAATGTAATTGGTACTGATAACGTTTTAAATGCAGCGATAGCTGAAGGTGTTGAAAAAGTAATATGTCTTTCAACCGATAAAGCAGCGTATCCAGTCAATGCTATGGGAACATCTAAGGCAATGATGGAAAAAGTATTTGTAGCAAAGTCTCGCAACACTAAAGAAACTTTAATTTGTGGTACGCGATATGGTAATGTTATGTGTTCTCGAGGTTCTGTTATTCCTTTGTTTGTTGATCAGATAAAAGCAGGAAAGCCTTTAACGATAACAGAACCTTCAATGACTCGTTTTATAATGAGCTTGGAAGAGGCTGTAGAGCTTGTTGTATTTGCTTTCCAAAATGCAAAATCTGGTGATATTATGGTTCAAAAAGCACCGGCATGTACTATCGAGGTTTTGGCAGAAGCTGTGAAAAGTTTATTTGGGGCGAAGAACGAAATAAAAATAATAGGAGTTCGCCATGGTGAAAAGCTTTACGAAACACTTCTAACTCGAGAAGAATATGTAAAGGCTGAAGATATGGGAGGCTTTTTTAGAATTCCAGCTGATGTTAGAGATCTCAATTACGATAAATATTTTGAAAAAGGCGAGGAGAAATTAGCTTCGTTGGAAGAATGTAATTCAAACAATACTACATTGTTAAATGTTGAGCAAGTAAAAGAAAAATTACTTACGCTTTCGTATATTAGAGACGAATTGTCAAATTATAAAATGTAAAAATGAAAATACTTGTAACAGGAGCAAAGGGTTTTGTTGGTAAAAACGTTTGCCTTTTTTTGCGTAATGCAGGATATGACAATATAATAGAATTTGATGTTGATTCGCCTGAATTAACGCTCGATAACGCTGTGCAAGATTGCGATTTTGTATTGCATTTTGCAGGTGTTAATCGTCCTAAAGATGTATCCGAATTTATAGAAGGTAATTTTGGCTTTACTTCTAAACTTCTTAGTAAGTTGAAATTGGCAAATAATAAGGCTCCTGTATTGATAACCTCGTCTATACAAGCCGCTTTAGATAATCCGTATGGGAAAAGTAAAAAAGCTGCTGAGGATTATATGTTTGCGTATGCAAAAGAAACTGGTGTTGAAGTATTAGTGTATCGTCTTCCAAATGTGTTTGGTAAGTGGTGTCGAGCAAATTATAACAGTGCTGTTGCAACTTTTTGTAATAATATTGCAAACGATTTGCCCATTACCGTAAACGATCCATCGGTGGAGATGACTTTAGTGTACATAGACGATATTGCCGAAGAAATTCTGCGAGCATTAAAAGGTCAGCCTACTCGAGGCGATGATAAAGTAATATCATCAAATTTTTGTATGGTACCAATCACTCACAAGATAAGGTTGGGGGAAATTGTCGATATGCTGTATTCTTTTAGAGATTTTCGCAAAGATTTACAAGTTCCTTTAATGAATGTTGGTAGTTTTGAGGCAAAACTTTATAGTACATATCTAAGTTATCTTCCCCAAGATAAGTTTTCGTATGAATTAAAGATGAATGTTGATGAACGAGGATCATTTACAGAGTTTTTGCGAACGATCGATCGAGGCCAAGTTTCAATAAATGTTACGAAGCCAAATGTCGTAAAAGGAAATCATTGGCATCATTCAAAAAATGAAAAGTTTTTAGTGGTAAAAGGTAAGGCAGTAATACGTTTTAGAAAAGTCGGTGAAAGTAAGGTTATAGAATACAACGTAAGTGGCGATAAACTTGAAGTTGTTGATATTCCTACTGGATATACACATAATATAGAAAATATAGGTACAGAAGATTTAGTAACGGTAATGTGGGCAAATGAGGCGTTCAATCCCGAAAAACCCGATACATATTTTGAGAAAGTTTAGATTATGGAAAAATTAAAAGTTATGACAGTTGTGGGTACTCGCCCAGAAATTATTCGACTTTCAGCATGTATAAAAGCATGCGATAAATATTTTAACCATATTTTAGTTCATACTGGACAAAATTGGGATTATACGCTTAATCAAATTTTCTTTGAAGATTTAGGACTGCGTGCTCCCGATAAATATTTAGATTCAGTTGGGAAAACGCTTGGTGAGACAATGGGGAATATTATATCGAAGTCGTATGATGTAATGTTGGAAGAAAAGCCCGACGCTTTATTGATTTTAGGTGATACAAATTCAGCATTGGCAGCAATTTCTGCAAAACGTTTGAAAATTCCGATTTTCCATATGGAAGCAGGAAATAGGTGTTTTGACCAAAATGTACCAGAGGAAATAAATCGTAAAATAGTAGATCATATTTCAGATATAAATCTTCCATATACAGAACATTCGCGAAGATATTTGTTGAGCGAAGGCGTTCGTAAGGAGCATATTTTTGTTACGGGGTCGCCTATGTTAGAAGTGTTGCGCGAACATATGGATAAGATTGATGCAAGCAATGTTCTTGAAGATTTGAAACTTGAAAAAGGAAAATATATATTATTGTCGGCTCATCGCGAGGAGAATATAGATAACGAGAAGAATTTTATGTCGTTGATGAACGCTATAAATAATATAGCTGAGCGTTATAATATGCCCGTTATATATTCTACGCATCCTCGTAGCAAAAAGTTTATAGAAGCGCGCAATTTTAAATTTCATCCGTTGGTAAAATCATTAAAACCATTTGGATTTTTAGATTATAATAAATTGCAAAAGAATAGTTTCTGTGTGCTTAGTGATAGTGGAACGTTGTCGGAAGAAAGTGCAATGTTAGGATTTGCCGGAATATTGTTGCGAACATCGACAGAGCGTCCAGAAGTTTTAGATAAGGGTACTGTGGTTGTTGGTGGAATAACAGGAAACGATGTGGAACAAGCCATAGAATTGGCAGTATCAATGCGTGAGAATGCTGAAAAGACATATCTTGCTACAGATTACCAAGATGATAATGTGTCGGTAAAAGTTGTAAAAATAATTCAAAGCTATACAAAAATAATAAATCGTTTTGTATGGATGAAATAAGTTTAATTGTAATTGTGAATTATGAAAAATTCAAATACTATTAGATGGGCTATAACTTTATTTTGTATACTATTTTTATTTTCAGTAATATCTGCTATTTTTTTAAATTTATATGTTCCAGGTTGGCACTTTTTCAAATGCATTAGGTTGTTGATGCTTGAATCTGTGAGTTTGGTTTTTTTTGTAATTCCATTTTTGTTGATAAAATGGAATTTAGTTAAGAAGATTTATTGGTTGTTTACAATCGTATTGTTTTTCCCGAATATAATAATTTCGTATTCATTGTATAAGTATATGAAAATTAGAATGGATTATTCTGTTTTCTTTTTACTTGATGATCTAATGCAATGGCATTTAATAAAAGATTTTATTACGAGTTATTTAAACTTAAATATAATAAAATGTTGTTTATTATTAGTTATATGTATTGTTTTTATATTTGTACTTTATAAATTTTTAAAATTCTTTTTTAGTTTAAATATAGAGTCGAAGAAATCAGACTATTATATTGCCTTTTTGGTGTGTGGATTTCTTTCTATATTGATATTGGGAGCTTATATGACTCCATATAAAAATAAGGTTGCTGGATTTTGGAATACCCCTTGGTTTATAAATGCATTTCATCAGTATTTGATTTATAAAAATAAACCAAATGTTCTAAATCAAATAAGTGAAAAAAACTTAAGTGAAATACTGAAGAATTTTAAGGATACATCAAAATCTAATATTTGTGGTGTTGTAATGATTGGGGAATCGTTATCAAGGGTTCCAATGTCGATGTACGGATATAAGCGTAATACTACACCTAATATGCTTAAAATAATAATGTCAAAAAACGAGGGGGAAATTATACGTTTTCAAGGAAAAACTCGTTTAAAATATACTTCTCCGTCATTGTTACAGGCTTTAAGTTTTAGCGAGAACAATATAGTTAAAAAATCAGCTCCTATCGCAAAGATTATGAATGCATATGGTGTAAAGTCGTATATGTTGACATCGGTATACGATACAGAGTTTGCTTTGAAGAAATTGTTTGATGGAATGATATATTTGGGGGGTATACCTACTGATGTTGAAATTTCTAAATGGCATGATGATAACTTGGTAAAAATATTTTTTGATAAAATGAATACTTTAACTTCGGTAAAAGATTGTATATTTATGCACTTTCAAGGAAGTCATTTTGTTTTTGAAAATAAATATCCATCGAAATTTAAAAAATTTGATAATCTTAAAGATGTTTACACAGAACAATATAAATCCCCGAAGGATATTTATACTTATAATACATACGATAATACCGTTCTTTACTTCGATTCTATTTTCGGTTCAATTGCTACAGAATTAAATAAACGTCAAGAGCCTTCTTTTATATTATACTTTTCTGATCATGGTGAAGGTGCTGTAGTGGATGAACTTAGAGGTGCTACTCGCGAAAATATAGAACGTATTTATAATGTACCTCTATTTATTTGGTTCTCGGAAAGCTATATAAAAATATATCCAGAAGTGGTAAAGATGATGCGTTTAAATAGCGACAAAAAAGAAGATGTTTACATAGATGAAGCCGTTATATATATGATTTTAGAATGCATGCGAATATCAAGTAAAACTGCACATATAAAAAATCCAATAGGATATAATAATTAATCTGTTTAAGTTATTTAATATGAAAAAATTATTACAAGTAAACTCTGTTGCAGGTATCGCATCTACTGGTCGAATTCTCGATGGGATATCATCTGTTGTTGAAGATTATGGTTGGGATACTTATGCTATTTATGGCAGGGGGTGCTATTATGACAGATTGAATTCTTTTAGAAACACAACGAAAGCCGAAGTTCTCATAAATGTAATGTGGCAGCGTTTTTTTGATTCTGATGGATTTGTTTCAAAATTGGCTACACAACGAGCTATTGATTTTATAAAAAATGTAAATCCTGATATTATTCATTTTCATAACATTCATGGATATTATTTAAATAACTATATGTTCCTTGATTTTATATCAAGTTTGGATATACCTGTTGTATGGACATTACACGATTGTTGGAGTTTTACTGGTAGGTGTTCTTATTTTGATAATTGTATGAAATGGAAAACGCATTGTCAGAAATGTCCACGTCTTCATGCCTATCCAAGTAGTTATATTTGCGATAATTCTTATTATAATTTCGATGAAAAATGTAGGCTCATAAAAAAAATAAAGAAATTGAAATTGGTTCCAGTTTCAAATTGGTTAAATAATCTTCTAAAAGAGTCTTCATTAGCTGATATTCCATCGTATGTTATTCACAATGGGATCAATATTGATAAATTCAAGCCACATTATGATACAGAACAAGTGAAAGCGAATTATGGGATAACGAAAGATAACGTTGTATTGGGAGTATCTAGTGTTTGGAGCAAATCGAAGGGTTTTTTAGATTTTATTGAATTATCTAAACGTATTGATAAAAAATATCAAATTGTTATGGTGGGTGTGTCGTTTTCTCAGAAAAAACAACTTGAAAAATATGGTATAATAGGAATTACAAAAACGCATAGCATTGATGTGTTGGCATCGTTGTATTCGTTGTCTGATGTTTTTGTAAATCCCACCTACAACGATAATTATCCGACTGTTAATTTAGAAGCTATATCTTGTGGAACTCCTGTAATAACATATGCGACCGGAGGAAGTCCAGAATCAGTTGATGAAAATGTTGGTGATGTTGTCGGAGTAGGAGATATAAATGCCGTGCTTAAAAGTATTAAGTCTATTACAAACAAGAATCGTGATGAATTGAGAAAAGCATGTAGGTTAAAGGCAGAAAAATACTTTTCAGATAAGCATGCATTTGCTTCTTATGTGGAATTATATAATTCATTGTTGTGATCGATAATGAAATTGAATGATAAAATCTTTAAGATATTTTTTTACATCATTGCTATATTTTTGGTATATGGTTTTGTTGTCTTGTATTTAAAGATTCTAGAGGCTCCTTATTTGAATTTAAATACGCTTTTAGCAGACTCTTTAGTTCCTATTGGTTGTAAACCATCTAATAGTAAAGTTGCCGAAATTGAATTACTTGAAGATAAAAGCTCTAAAGATCGAGGTTATCTTAATTTGATAAGAGAATATAGTCGATTCAATGAGATTGAAAACGCTTCTATATTGATTGACAAAGTAGATATTCCCTTAAATAAGGTTATTGCACAAGCTTATATAAAAGCATATAGTTTTATCTATTTGAAAGCAAATATCAAATTAGATTCATTTTTGGAAGCTACTATTTTTTATAGTGTAGTATATTCCGAGAGTAGAAATCCTATCCATATTTCGAAAGCTTTTTTTTATTGTGATAAATTAGAAAATACACAAAAGAGATTTGCTTTTTTTGAAATATTTAAACAATTTGAATACAAAGGGTTGTATTCTGATATATTAAAATTTATGTCAAAATATTTTTATATAAATTATCCTGCTAGTGAATTGTTTTTAGAGAAAATATATACAGAGTGCAAAATACCTGCAAATATTGACGTTTTTTTTAAATACAGAAATATTCAATATTTTGCAAAATATATGAACGATTATCGAGGAGGTAAGTTCTCAAGATCTCAAACAATAGATAAGTTTGATGCGAAAATAAAAACATTGAGTAATCCAAAATGGAAGTATCAATTTATATTTTGTTTGGACTATATAACAAAGTGTTATATAGAACTGGGCAGAAAAGATAAAGCTGAGGAATTTGTAAATGACATTTATTCTGATAATAAATCTAATAATATGACTAGTTCATATTTTATCGGATTAAAAAAACAAAAAGTTACTCAAGCTTATATTTTGTTGGGTAAAAAAAATAAAGCTATTGATAATATTATAAGTGCTGATTCTTTTTCTCAACGCGAAAAAATTATAATTGCTATTATTGATACATATATAAGTCAAAAAGAATATCAGAAAGCAGTAGATTTGTTGAAAGACTTGAAAAAGTGGCGTTGGCGCTTTTTATTGCATAAATAATATGAAAAATAATATACAGCTTTTTCTTGTTTTTTTTATTGTTGGGTGCCTTACATTTGGCAAAGGTGGATTGTGCTTAGTAGAATGTGGCTTGGTATTGTGTTCCATTATTTTATTTTTTCTTACGGAAATATTAACTTTAAAACAAAATAGAGTAAAATGTTTAACTAAAGAAGTATTAAAAAACCCATATGTGTATTTCGTATTGCTGGTAATAACTATATTGCTGTTTCAATATTTTAATAAATCGGGATCTTATGTGAAATTGTCTGGTATTTGGATGTTTTGTGAATCAGATTGTTGTAGATTTTTACCATCTTCGATAACGATTGCAGGTAGTGAAAATAATGGGTTATTTTATTTGTTATGTTCAATTTGCGTTCTTTTGATTATATTTACTACATCAATAACACTTATAAAAAAGGAACATTTAATAATTTTTTCTTGGATTGTTGTTATATTAACTACATTAAATTCTTTTGGTTTTATTTTATATACAAAGTTTGGATATAATTTATTTAATGCTTTTTATTTTTTAGAAAGATTGTCTCCGTCTGGAACGTATCCTTATCATCCTCATGGGAATGTTTACTACATGATATCAATGGCGTATGCTTTTTTATTAGTTGTTTATTATGTGGCGATTAAAAAACATAAGTTATTGATTTTTACTTTGTTCTTTAGTATCGCTATAATGTATTTAGCTGTGTTGGCATCGAATGGTTTTGGAGGAATAATAATTTCGACTGTTACAATCTTGTTGTTTAGTATATATGTTTTCTTGTCGAGTTTACAAAATAAAAAATGGAATCTTTCTTTTGGGAAAGTTATAGTCGTTATGACAACAATCCTGTTTTTCGGATGCATTTATTCGCATCTTTTTGCAACGCATAATTATATTGAGGAAGTTTCTGAATTAAAAGAGCAAGGATTAGAAAAAAGAATGAATATTCAGAAAATAAATCGCGATATTGTAAAAACTGGAGGCGATTTTAATGTTCTAATAGGAAAAAAAGATTTATCGTGGGGTAATTTGATTTATGGTCGAGGTGTCGGTTCTTATGTAATGGTATCGCAATTTTATTTTATATCTAATAAAAATTTTCAAAAGAATAGAAATTCTGATATTTATGAAAGATATGAGATTCCCAATATTTCTCATTCAAATTTAATGGGAATTTTAATAGAATGTGGAATAATTGGTTTTTTGTTATATGTATGTTTGTTTGTTTTTATTTCGTATAAGGCGTTCAGTATAAATAAACATAATCAAATAATGTATCCACTTTTACAAGTTTTTCTTTTTATTGCATTATATTCTGTTTTTGACAATGCATTTGATAACTTATTTATAATTATAAGTTTGACAGTTTTGTTGTCGTTGCAAAGGAATACTATCCTCGACGACTATAATAAATTCCCTAAAAATGAGAGTGTAAGCAGTGCAAGAAAAAAATATTGACATCTATTTTTTTTGAATAGAGACTAATATACGATACCAGATTTTACCTGTTTGTTTTTTATTCCTTTTTATATGAGATATTTTGTTACATTTTTTTTTATTATCTTTTATGCAATTTTAACTGCATTTCAATATTTTAGTTTTCAAAGTTTCCTTTCTAGATTAAATGAAGTTGCATCTATGGGAGGAATTGTGAAATGGTTATATTTCATATTTTTACTATTGGCGATTCCAATGTTTATATGGTCGATATTTTCAATAAAGAAAAGAGACCATATATTTATATGGTGCGTGTTATTGGTTTTCTATATGGTAGGGTCTTCGTTGCTGTTTTATAATGCGTATCCTCTTAGGGATATGGTGCTTTCGTTTGTGATGCCAACTTTTTCAATATTATGTTTTATAATGACTTACCAATTATTAGAATATAATTTACCCAAGAATGCTTTATTTTTTACTATTGGGATGGCGCTTTTTATCATGTTGATAATGAATCTTATGTATATTACAAGACCTGAATTATTGAAATATTCTATTTATGCCGTTATCCCGATGTTTTGTTTTGTATTACTATCAAAGTCTAATTTTATAAAATTTTCATTATTCTTGGTAATCATTATTATTACAATTTTATCGGGTAAACGTACAGGATTTATTGGTATTATTGGTGCTTTTGTTATATATTATACTTTGTATATGTGTATAATAAGAAATAGAGATGTTATATGGACATTTGTGTTATTACCTTTCTTTTTTATTTTAGCTTTCTTTACGTATAGAAGATTTGGAGATGATATTAGCTATATTACAACAGAGCGATATCATCAATTTTTTGAGACACTTGGAGGGGGAAGGTTAGATATTTGGAAGAGAACAATAGGCGAAATATACAATTCATCTGTTTTTGAAAAGATTTTTGGGAAGGGATATTTATACTACGAATATATTTCTACTGGATTCTTTGCCAGACCACATAATGATTTATTAGACTTTTTGGGTACATACGGTATTGTAGGAACGATTTTTTATTTAGGATTTATATTTTGTATTGTAAGAACTATGTTTAAATTGATTATGGCTCGACATCAATTTGCGCCTGCTTTTACGGCTACAACATTCATGTTTGTAGCATTTTCAGTTGGAAGTATATTGTTCTTTGCTACAACATTTGCACCAATATTCGTTTTTTATGGTTATGTATATCATCAATTATACCTTGAAAAAAGAAGTTTGAGTATGCCAGTAATGAAATATTAAATATTTGAATACCAAAATAATGAAAAAAATATTAATAAGTTGTCAATTTGCGTCAAATAAAGGGGATCGTGCAATTGCAGAGTTTATTATTTCGTGCTTAAAAAAAATACCTAATACATCGATTACCTTATCAACAACAGAACCACATCTTTGGCAGAATTTAGAATCAGTTAATGTTGTGGGGTTTGGATATAAAAATTTTTTAGATAAGATAAAGAATTCTATATTGGGAAGGGTATTAATAAAAATACAATCATTGTTTTATAGTAAATTAGTATATCCACGTTTGCTGAGTTATGGTAATAAATCAAAATTAATTAAATTTCTTTCTAAAGATTATATTGAACTTGTAAAAGAATCGGATTTAGTAATTGTAACTGGAGGACATCATATAACCAGTATTAGAAGTAGAAATGCCCTGTTTTCCGTTACTTACGATATTGGATTAATTTCTATTTTTGCAAAAAAATATATCTTATGGTCTCAGACAATTGGTCCTATTCAATTTGATAACGCAAAAGCTAAAGCATTTTTTTATGAAGTACTTAGAAAAGCTGAAGCAATTTATGTTAGAGATGCTAATAGTATAGAATGTATACATAATATTTTCCCAAATTTAAAAAACATAAAAAAATCGTATGATTCTGTTTTTGGTTTTGGTGGGTTGAATTATCTGTCATATCAAAAAAGAGACAAAAAAATAGGTATTTCCATTTTTAATGGATTACCCAAAGCGTTCAGATTATTTCCAGATATTGCCAAGTTGTTAGATCTTTTTGCAGATAAAGGATACTCTATTGAGTTTTTTAGAATGGAACACAACGATAAGGAGCTTGATGATATAAATTCAATTGTTTCTCAAATGTCCAATAAAAATGCTCTTATAAAAATATTTCCATTTCAAACATCTACGATCGACCATTTAAATGAAGTTGCTACATGTAGATTTTTTATTGGTTATAAAACCCACTCTGTCATAATGGCTTTGTCGACGTCTACTCCACTGTTAGCAATATGTTATCATCAGAAAACTTATGATTTTATGCAAGATTATGGAATGGAAATGTATGCAGTAGACGATGAAAAGTTTGATTTGAAAAAAACGCTTACAATTATAGAATTGCTAATTCAAAATAAAGATGACGTTTATAAGGCTATTAATCTAAAATCTAAGAAGATTGCAGATCGGGTATTATCGGATTTTTCATCGGAAATAGAGGGATAATTATGGATATTATTTTTGTTTTAAAAGGTTCTTTGGAAGGTTTGCCTCCTATGATTCCACGTATTATACATTTTGCTAAACAAAAAGATATAAAAGTTTCATTGATTTGTTCTTATGTAGCTCCCTCAAATCTTAAAGTGTTGGAATCATTTGGCGTTAAATGTTATCAGATTAAACATAGAACTAGATTGTTTGGTTTTAAATTTAAGATTTTAGATTGGCTTGGATTTAGATGGGGATGTAAAAAAATATTAAAATCTCTCGGTGGAGGGGACTATATTTATGTATGTTCGGCAGATACAGCTATTTGTTTATGGGGTATTATAAACAAATTTAAATATGTCTTTCAGGCAAACGAGTTATATGACAAATTTATTTTCTACAAGTTTTGTATCAAATATGTTGTAAGAAATGCTGTGGAGTTTGTTGTCCCTGAATTTTGTAGGGCTAATATTTTCATGACATGGTACAATTTAAAAAAAAACCCAATTGTAATTCCTAATATTCCGATATTGACAAATTCTGATGTAAAACAAGATATTTCAAATTTAGAAGCTCAAAATATTATAAATAAATTATCCGATAAAAAAATTATTTTGTACCAAGGATATATCAATTCGGGTGATAGAAGTTTATCGGTAATATCTAGGGTTTTAAAAAAGATAAATAATTCAGATTTTGTATTCGTATTGATGGGTATAGATCAGAATAATTCAATAAGGCAATTGATTGATATATATGAATATACATATTATATACCATTCGTTACGCCCCCACAACATTTAGAAATAACAAGTCATGCATATATAGGTGTGTTGTCTTACGATAGAGTTTCTTTGAATAATATATTTTGTGCCCCGAATAAGATATACGAATATAGTAGCTATGGTATTCCAATGTTAGGAAACGATATTCCAGGGTTGCGTTATTGTATAGATATCCAAAAAATGGGTAAGACTGTTGACTATAACAATGAAAATAAAGTAATGGCGGCTATTTTAGAGATAGATGCTAATCATTATTCATATAGTGCGAACTCTAGAAGTTTTTATGCAAAAGAAAATTTAAATACAATGTTAGATAATCTTATTTCAATATTAAGATTAAATTAAGGAATAGCATTTTGGGAAAAAAAATAAATAATGTAGGTGTTTCAGCTATTGTTCTAACATTGAGTAGAATGATAAATTTGGCATTAAAAATAACGTCTACTATGCTTATAGCTAGAAGTATGACGTTGTCTGATTATGGGACATATTCCGAATTGCTTGTTGTTTCGTCTTTGATTGTATCGTTTATGGTTATTGGATTACCCAGTAGCCTTAGCTATTTTATTCCAAGTATGAATCCTGATGATAGGGCGAAATTCATAAATTTTTATTTTATTGCTATTACTGTAATAGGTATATTATGTGCAATTGTATTGTATGCTTTTAGAACACAGATCTCGTCTTTTTATGGAAATGAAGATATTCAATTGTATTTGTTTTTTCTAATAGTAATACCTTGGGCCTCGATATGTATTACAAGTCGATCTAATATGTTGATTGCATTTTCAAAAACGCAAAAAGAAATTCTTTATAGTATTTTAAACAGTGTTTTGCTTCTTTTGGTTGCATTTTTTACGTATTGGTATGACTTGTCTTTAAAACAATATTTGTATTATTATGTTATTGTTGAAATTATATTTGCGATACTTGTATATTGGGAGGCATTAACATGTATTAAAGGAAAAATACAATTTTATATAGATTTAGGTCTAATTAAGAATGTTTTAAATTTTTCAATTCCGATGGGAATATCGGTTATGATATCAACTATTAGCATCGATTTAGATAAACTAATAATTGGTTATAGTATGGGAGAACAATCGGTTGCAATATATGCTAATGCTGGCAAAGAATTACCTTTTGTATATGTAACATCTTCTTTTAGTGCTGTAATTTTACCTTTAATTGTAAAATATATTAATATTGGCAACAAGGATTGTGCTATTCGTTTGTGGAGAGAGTCGGCTTATATTTGTAGTGCTATAATTTTTTTCTGTGCATCTATTTCAATTGTTTTTGCTCCACAAATAATAACAATTCTCTATTCCGAAAAATATTTAAGTGGTGTAGGTATTTTTAGAATATATTCATTAACTTTATTATTAAGAATTACCTATTGGGGATCTATATTAAATGCATATGGAAAATCGCGACAAATCTTATATAATTCAATTTATTGTCTATTGCTCAATATAGTTTTGTCGATAGTTTTGTTAAATGTAATAGGATTCATTGGTCCAGCTGTGGCTACTTTTATTAGTATATTATTTATGGCTATATTACAGTTGTTGTATTCTGTAAGATTGACAAAGATTTCAATGTCGAATATTTTTTCATGGAATAAGATTTTAAAAAACTTTAGTATATGTACATTGTTGACCATAATTATGTTTTTAATTGTACGATATTTAAATGTACAAACTGATTTTAAAAGTATTTCGACATCATTTGTAATTGTCTTATTGGTTGGTGTAGTGTATGTCTTAATTCTATATAAAGATATAATGCAATCATGGAAAGAGTGTACAAATCATAAAATATGAAAACAATATTAATAGTATTCGGAACGCGTCCTGAGGCCATAAAAATGTGCCCGTTGGTTAATGAATTGAAGGAACGTAGAACTGTAAATGTTAAGGTTTGTGTTAGTGGTCAACATAGAGAAATGTTAGATAGTGTATTGCGGGTTTTTAATGTAGTACCAGATTACGATTTATCTATAATGAAGTCGTCGCAAACTTTATTCGATATTACTACAAATATTTTAAGTAAAATAAAAAATGTGTTAGATGATTGCTCTCCAGATGTTGTATTAGTTCATGGCGATACTACCACTACATTTGCAACCGCATTGGCTTGCTTTTATGCACAAATTCCAGTCGGTCACGTTGAAGCAGGATTGAGAACATATAATGTATATAGCCCATATCCAGAGGAGTTTAACAGACAGGCTGTCTCTATTATTTCAGAGTACAACTTTGCACCAACGCAATTAGCTAAAGAAAATTTACTGAAAGAAGGGAAAAGAGCAGATTGTATATATGTTACTGGGAATACAGCTATCGATGCTCTGAAAACAACAATTAATCCAAACTATACTCATAAGGATTTAGATTGGTGTAAAGATAGTAAATTGATAATGATCACTGCACATCGGCGTGAAAATTTAGGGCAACCCATGAGAAACATGTTTAGAGCTATTAGACGTGTTATGAATGAACATTTAGATGTAAAGGCAATATACCCAATTCATATGAATCCAATGGTTAGAGAAATCGCTAGAGAGGAATTAGGAGAGTGTGATAGAATAAAGATAATAGAGCCTTTGGATGTTGTTGATTTTCATAATTTTTTAGCACAGAGTTATATGATTCTAACAGATTCTGGTGGGGTACAAGAGGAGGCTCCATCTTTGGGAAAACCTGTTTTAGTTATGCGCGACACCACAGAACGTCCAGAGGGTATTAAGGCTGGTACATTGAAATTAGTCGGAACAAATGAAGACTGTATTTACAAAAATTTTAAAATTTTGTTAGAAGATAAACAAGCTTATGATAGAATGTCTGTTGCAAGCAATCCGTATGGTGATGGATATGCTTGTGTGAGAATTGCCGATATTTTAACGAATAGTTCTAATTTATAACTATTTTTCTAATCAGGTAGTTGATGCCGAAAAATATCATTAGTAGGGTGAAAATCATCAGCAACTGATTTATGAAGAATATTGCCACTTTATGCAGATAATTTACAACTGCAATTTGTGCGTTTGTATCGATTATCAAATACAAATTTACAAGCAATAACACAACTATTAAGCTAACCAAACCTGTTATAGCACCTTTTAAATCTGCTCCACTCAAGGTGATATGCAACGATATTGAAAACATCAAATACATCCACACATAACTTTTATAATCTAAATAAAAACTCTTCGAAAGCAGAACATCAAATATCAGAAATGGGCTATATTCATATGTGAATTTTGTCGAAACATCTGATGGTAACAAAAATATCGACAGATAATAAATACTAATAATTCCTCCAAACAATGGAGCTATCCCTATAAAAAAGCATCCCATTTGTTGATAGAGGTTATTGGGATTATATTTGTGCATTACATATCCCAATGTTCCATCTTTCTTAGGCGAAAACAACACCAATTCGGTTATTTGATGCCTGAAGATTATGCACATCAAGGCGTGAGAAAGCTCGTGGATAACTACTCCTATAAATGTGAAATACACAAAGAGTTTATTTCCCATGCTTATTGCAAATTTATTTCGCAAAAAATTGGTACAAAAGTTCATAAAAAAGCCTATTGCCAAAAATGGCAATGTTGTTATGGCGAACATTTTTAGGGTATTTAATAAAAGATTAAATATAAAATCTATCATATTTTTACTTTTTCGTTAATGGGGGAAGTGCGAAAATTTCATCTATATAAACTTCGTTATTAGATGCTACATTTGCACGCCAATCGATAAATATAGTTCCGTCGTTCTTCGATAAATTTATGCTAAATAGTTTTATATTTTTTAGAGAATTTTTAGATATTCTAGAAAGTGGTATTTTTATTTTAGCTTTAGGTACCCATCGCGAAGTTGTTATATTTGCAGACACAAATGATTTTGCAGGTGCGTCAGAAGCTGTTGTACGCATATTTGCAAAAAAATCCAAAGTAATATTATCCTGTTTTGAAAAATCAATCTGCGATACATTAAATATTATGCGAAGTATTTGTTTATTCTCAGATTGTGGAATAATTGCCGAGTACGATAGTTTTGAATTTTCATCTTCTACTATATCAGGCGAGCCAAAATATTTATTTTTAATATCTAATTTTACAAAGTCGGCAGTAGTAAACAAAAGTTTATAATTATTATTTTGTTTTACTTGAGGGAGTGTGATCAAAAACTGAGCTTTTTCAACATCGTTTAGCAAGTGTTTTTGATAAGTTGCAAATTGTTCTGGTGTTGTAAATTCTCGCCACGTTTCAACATTGAGTTCTTTCCATGTCGAGATTAAATATTCTACCAATTTTTTAGGATTTTCTGGAAGATTTATGTACTTTGCTTCTTTGATAGCTTTAAGTTTCAACTGCTTGTAGTACACCACGCTCATATGTTGGAACGACAACGATTCACGACGTACTTTCTTGACTAAACCAGCATACTTTTGTGGATAAGTTTTTTCAAGCTGTTGTGCTGTTTGATTTGCTTTTTGAATTAGTGCGTTTGCTTTATTATATGTGTCGGTATCAAGCCAAAGCAGTTCATCAGAAAAACAGCCAACGTAGATTCTTTTTCTATCCGAGCAATCGTGGATAACTTTTATATATTCTTCAAAAATAGAGCCTACTTCTTTGCCATAATAACCATACAAAAACTCTTTAAACAGTGTATTTTCATCGAGTTGTGGATTCCACATTAGGTGCGAAATTACCCAATTACGCAGAAGTACAAAGTCGCCTGAATTGCAGAAAGCATCGCCTTGTTCAAAGAGCCCTGAAACTGAGTTATTAGCGAAAAATCTGATATTTGGGGCTAATACTCGCATATTAGGATGTGGTATCATATACGAGCGAAAGCAAGTTGTATAATCCCATATAAAAAGGTTGTTTGTCAATTTTGCCCATTGTTTTATATCGTCGACAAACGCCTTATTTTCTTTGGCTGTGGCATCTTCAAGTGGTTTTGAGAATTCGCATTCTATTGTGCATAAACGCACCAAAACGTTTTTATGAGGGCGTATTTTTGTTGGTGCTTTGCGAGTATACTGATAAGCAAAGGTATCTATAAATACATTGGGGAATTCTTTTTCGATAGCTTGTGCAATCTTGTTTGCAAAGTAAATGTTTGTGCCAGCGTGTGATTGATTTTCATCGTCAATAGCCTTACAATTTTTGCATTCGCAAGGTTTTTGCCAATCGTTTTGTGATACTTGAATAGATGTTGCTTGAGGGTTTTCACGCAAAAGTTTTTTTACATTTTCAACGTACTGTTGTGTCATTTCCTTGTTTGTCAGACACAATTGCGCAAGCTCGCAAGTGCGTTTGCCGTTTACTAACGAAAACCATTGGGGATTTGTTTTAAAATATTTTTCTGGTGGAATAATCTCGTAGTGTGCGTGGAACGATGACCCACGACCTTTGAACAGAACTAAGTTATTACAACCTCCATATTCTTTTGAAATTACAGGTCGATTGAAATTCATCTTGGTCAGTGTTGCGCCATTTTGTTTCAAACGCGATGCAAAAACGCCACCGAATGCAATTCTGTAAAGAGCCTCGCGTAACATAAATTTAGGGGTATACGATACATCTATTGAACTTATTTTTAATGTAGGATTGTTTGGCAAATAGCGTTCGTTTGCCGACCACCATCTGACACCTATGAAATCTTCCAACAACGTATATACTGCATAGAGTGTGCCTCGTTGTGGATGTCCGCAAAGAGCGATATCGCCATTAGGCGTTGTTTTTATTTTTATTGAATCGTAGCCAAGCGTATTAAAATTTTGGCAATTTAGAATTTCTTTTGTTTGTTTGAAGTCGCCCACAAAGATAGCTCTTTGGGAATTGTCGCGTTGCGAATTTAGAACAATTTCAAAATTAGTTTTACATATTATGTCTAAATGTTCTTTTAGTTCTTTTGCTGAAGTTCTTTCTACTATTGTTGGTGTGTCTGATAACACAATCTGCATTTTCGCTGTTGAATTTTCAGATAGTGTAATACTCCAACAAAGTTTTATTGCTGATAAAAATACTAAAAAAACACAAAACAAATTTTTCATATACAGTAGATTTTACGGGTTGTTATCGCAAAAACTATGTCGAAAGATTTGTTTTGTGTAAAGTTTTTTAAACTAAAAGTTTAATTTAACACATAAGCTTGTTTAGTAAGGATACTATAATTTTGCACAATCTGGATTAGCTTTTGAAATTTCTATCCAGTTATTTTTTGCATAATATCCAGATGTTGCACCAATTCCCAAAGGAATTCCTACGGCTCCAACTATTACTTGTTTACAACAATGTTGCGATTCTACTATATCGAATTTATGAGTGTGTCCACAATGATATGCAGAAACTTTAAACTTATTAAAAAGATCAATATATCTACTGCGTTCAGTTTTATTAAAATTTGAATAAGAATCCTTCTCATTCATATCATGCGTAAATATTGGATGATGCCCAAATACAAAGATTTGTTTGGCAGATTTTACTTTATTTAAAGAATTTGCAACCCATTCAAAATGAGAATCGCACAAACTTTGTTTTTTAGAATTTATAATTTCGGTATTTATACCAATGAAAGCTATTCCATTTTCTAAAAAACAAAATCTATCATATCCATATTCTTTTATATAACTATTTATACTTTTTTGAGAACGCCCCGACAAATCGTGATTTCCTGGAACATAATATACTTTAATAGATTTAACTACTCTACTAATAGCGTTTCTAAACATATTGAGTTCTTGTTCATTTCCACGATGTTGAACCATATCACCTGTAACAAATAAGAAATCAGGTTTTAACTTGTTTATAGCATCAATACAAACATTACAATTTTCAATTTCTTTTTCAGCTTTTTTGATCTGAAATTCTTTGATGTAATGATTCTCAGGAATTTTTTTAAGTGGGTAAATGGTCTTACGAATACCTCTACTAAGTTTCCCTTGCGCATCTACATTTGCCATTCCAAACTGAGTATCAGAAATCTGAGCAAAAGATACAGTATGTTCTTTTGTAGCAGATAATCCCGATATTTTAAATAGCAATAATCCTGTACAACTACTTATAAAGGTACGTCTATTCATAATTTGTATATTAGCTTATGACGGTTTTGAGTATGGAGTTTCTACAAAGATTATTTTGTCGATTATTTAGAATAAGCTTTTTCTATGAAGTCTATTATTGGTTTTGGGTCTTTCAATCCGTGTGGATGATGTTTAGCTCCCTTACGACATATAAGTTGTATGTTTCCACCAGCATCAAGAAAGCGTTGCTGATATATTTTACCATGCTTTTCAAATGGAACAGTGTTGTCCTTATCGCCATAAATCATAAGTACAGGGACTTTGCTCTTTGCTAAAGTTTCAAGATTGTCGAAAGGATTTTTATTGAATGTAAGTTCTTCGCCTTCTTTCAGATTCCATTTTGCTCTGAAATCAGGAATGAGCTTTGGCTCTTTTTTTACAGGCCATTCACGGAAGTCGCATACTGGATTATCGGCATAAACGCATGCAAGTTTTGAAGGGTCGTCATTAGCCCACATTAATGCAAATGCACCACCTCTGCTTAAACCTTCTATTACAACTTTTTTGTTCAAAGCCCATTGCGATGTAGTCATAAAAGAATAAAAACTATCCATTAATTTGCGTGCTTGTACACGGCCGTAATCGTGCGTTACATCGAAGTAAGTTAGGTAGAAACCTCGTTTTACAAGCTCAATGTCGCCATTGGGAAATGCTCTAAAAAATGCAGGACGCACAATCCACGCTTTGTCGGAGCGTGGATTTTCAGGAACTACAACCGATGCTTTTCTGCCTTCGTGTACAAAATCATAACACTTAAATCCGAAGTATTTCGACATTTTATAGTTTCCTTTTGTGTCGGCTGATAGTGTTGTTATCATTAAAGTTAGAATACAAACAAAAAAAGATACAATTTTCATATTTGAAATATTGTATCTAATCGTAAATATTGTCAAGATTATTGTGGTTTGTTTTGTTGATCTTTTGCTGGTGGACGAACTTCTTTAAATATCAGCAATCGTGATGCTATAACTTCATCTTTAGCAATTAGTTGAAGCTCGTATGTTCCAGGTGCATTTACTCGGAAATTCTGCAAATTAAAGAACAATTCTGGAGTTTCAAATGGGTTTTTAAATGGAACCTTTGCTGGTAATTCAAAAACTACATCATCATTGCCAGCTATCATTTTTATTTTAACTTCTACTTCGCCTTCGAGATTAGTTAGCGAAGCAAAAATATTCATATTTGGTATTATATGTGGAAATTTAGTAGCTCCAAGGGCATTAAAAATGCCAACGAGGGTTTTTTTACCTGTCATAGCATCGGTTATAACTGTGTCGCAAACTAAAAGTGCTAATGGAATTGCTGAATTAGTGTTATCTTTCATAGCTGTTGTATACTACATAAAAAATATTTCATTAAAAGAAAATTTTTTGCTTGAATATAGTTTTTTTAGGTAGACAATTTTAGCAATAAAGAAAAAACAATGAAAAATACAAGACTGACTCGAGATATTCAGCTTAATTCGTCGCCCACAAGCTCTAAGATTTATCAAGAGAGTTCGGCCGAATTGGCAGAAGTTCTCAAGCATAAATGGCTTGAATCAGAGAAGGCTGGGCATGATATAGGTCTTGAACGCGCAAGAGTAGATTGGATTATGCATCATCGCCTAAATTGGCGTGTTCATCGCATACGTCAACAGTCTTCTTTGTAATAGAATTACACATAGCGTAGTTGGCGTACGGTGGTCTGTATGCCTTTTTTTGTTCTAAAATTTAATTTTACATAGATGAATAATATACCAAATCAAACAGCAATGCAAAAGCTTAACGAGGCTGCAAAAGATATTGTGGCTCATAAATTCAATCAATTGGGGTATCCATTTAATCAAGATACAGGGTTATCGGAATTTTATCGTTGGCTTGCCGACACAAAGTTGGGCGACATTACTTTAATTAACGTTGGTGATCCATACAAAACAGATTGGGATATGTTAAATTCAGATTATTTTGAAGCCAATGTAATTGATTTTTTTGCCAAGGCTTATGGCTTTGAAAATAATCATTGGGGTGTTATCTCTAATGGAGGAACTGATGGCAACATGCATGGTATCTATTTTGGTAGAAAGGCTCTTGCACAGGCGTGCCCAGATTTAGAACCCATATTGTATGTTTCAGAAGAAGCTCACTATTCGGTAAAGAAACTTGGCGATATTCAAAATATAGAAACTCGCACAATAAAGGCTCATAAAATGGGGCAGATGGATATAACAGATTTTGCCGAAAAGTTAGATGCTACGCGTCCAGCACTTGTGGCCATTGCTATTGGTGGAACTTTTAAAGGAGCTATCGATAATCAACAAGCTATAGATGAAGTTTTAAAAGCAAAAAATCCACCAGCAGTTTATCGACACTTAGATGTTGCTTTGTTTGGTGGCTATCTGCCTTTCTTAAACAATTCTTCTGCCAGAGAAATATTAGATGTAAAGAAAATGGATTTTGATTCGTTGGCAGTATCTGGACACAAATTTTTATCGCTTAACGAACCTGCTGGAGTTTTTGTGTGTAAGCGTTCTGTTCTCGATAGTGTTCATTCAAATCCTATCCCGTATTTGAAAGGTGTTATTCCAACTATAAGTTGTTCGAGAAGTGGTTTTGATGCTTTGAAACTATATTGGCGTATTAACTCAATCGGTAAGGATGGTTTGTGTAAACAAGCAGAACATTGTTTAGAAATGACCGATGTAATGCTTGCAAAACTGCATGAACGTGGCGTAAAGGCTTGGAAAAATCAGTATTCAAACACTATATTCTTTGAGCGTCCAGCAGAAAAAATCGTAAAGAAATATGCGTTTGCATGTAATAGCTATGCCGATTTTGGTGAGTTATCTCATGTGGTAGTTATGCAGTATTTTACACCAGAATTAATTGAAAATATTGTAAATGATATTTCTGAAAATAAACTAAAATAAGTATAATAATAACCGATATACATATAAAGAAAGGAATGTTATGATATCAGAAAAAATGCAAGAAGCTCTCAATGCTCAAATTAATAAAGAACTATACTCGGCATATCTATATAAAGCAATGAGTGCTGTTTGTTCGCAGGAAAATCTTGATGGTTTTGCTAATTGGTTTAATATTCAAGCTCAAGAAGAATACGCACATGCAATGGGCTTTTATAATCATATAATCGATAGAGGTGGCGTTATAAATTTGCTTGCTATTGATGCACCTTGCTTGAAAGAGCGTACTCCGTTAGATTTATTTAAGCGTACACTTGAACACGAACAATATGTAACTGCGTGTATCTACGAACTTAGCGATTTAGCTGTTGCTGAAAATGATAAACCTGCAAAGCTTTTATTAGATTGGTATGTTCGTGAACAGCTTGAAGAAGAATCGACTGCGGAAAAAATAATCGATACTTTAACGCGTTTTGGTAAAGATGAAAATGCGTTGTTTTTCCTCGATAAAGATTTTTCAACTCGCACGTTTGTTCAACCAACAATAGCATAAATAAAGCTCTTAAAAATCTGTTCTACGGAACAGATTTTTTTGTCGATATATACGAGGTGAAATTTTAAACATTTTTGAGAAAGCTTTTGAAAACGATTGTGAATTCGAATAACGGACTTTTTTTGAAATTTCTGCAATTGATAAATTTGTAGTCTGGAGCAAATATTGTGCTTGGCTCATATTATCTAAAAGTGCTTTCTTGGAAAAGGTTTGTCCAAATTGCTGTTTAGATTTTTTGTTTAGCTCGTACACAGATATTCCTAATTTTTGGGCAGTTGATTTTGTTGCATTTTGGGGAATGGACTGCTTTACGATGTTTGTTAAGGGTGTAAATGTTTGTGGATTTATTTTTGAAATGTCGCGACGAATAAAAATATTTATAAGTTTTGCAAGGCATTGCAGTGCTTCTTCGTCGGGACAATCTTTGTAGATTTCATTGGCGTAGGTTTTCGCTATCGATATTACGTCGTCAAAATATTCACTTTTTTGCGATATTATTTTTTTGCCAAGTATTGTATTTAATATAGAGTTTTTCTTAATATGAAACCACAAAACTTGCCAAGTATTTCTAACACGCAATGTAGTTGTCGAGGTTATGGGCGACAAGGTAATGGTTCCTTTTTCTAATTGATAAATTTTGTTTTGCGTTTTTAAAGTTGCACTGCCAGAAATAGTAAACATTATTGTTGAAAACTTTTTGCACTGATGTTCTGAGTAATATTGTTTCGTATGTGTTGATATTGCTGAATATTCAAAGCCGAATTTATCGAGCCAACATATAGGTATTGTTGTAGGCGATGTTATATTTGGCAGAGCTTTAGTGTTTACATACTTTGAGGGAAGATATGGTTTTGTAAGCGATAATTCTTCATCGTTTACAGGCCATAATTGAAGAGTCTGGTGTGTTTTTATTGTCCAAAGAAAATCTTTTTTCGACTTTTGTTGCATGTGGAAAATAAAATAACATTATGTATGGCTTTCAAGAAAAATGTCTAAAAATAAAAAGTTGTCTAAAAATAAAAATTTATTTATAGTAAAATTTTGTGTAAAATAATGTAATTATGATGAAGATGAAGTTTTTTAAAAAATTTATAGCAATATGTGCGCTGATAACAGGAGTAAGTGCAAATGCAATCGAGTTGCCTAAAATATCAACAGACGAAAATCCTTTGATTTTGATGTTTGCAATAAATGGTAAGCCCGATAATGCACATTTTGGCGAGTGTTTAAAAGATTTTCGCAATGCAGGTTTTACCCAGTTTTTGATATACCCACGAACGGGGTGTGAATTCAATTATATGCAGGAAGATTGGCGAAGTGTAGTTAAGTATATGATTGCCGAAGCAAAGCGTTTAAAATTTACATCGGTATGGTTATACGATGAGTTTAATTGGCCAAGTGGCACTGCAAACAAAGAAGTTATGAAGCTCAATCCCGAACACGCTTTACATCAGCTTTCGGCTTACAAAGATTCAAATGGCGATATAAAATTTGAGATTGTAAAAAATCCACTAATGCCCAATTTGCTCGATGCTAACGCAGTTCAAAGCTTCATAAACTTGACTCATGAAAAATACTATTCGTTTTTGAAAGATGACTTTGGTGGTATTATAAGAGGTATTTTTACCGATGAGCCAGCGTTGTCGTATTTTTTGAAAAATCCAAAGTATATAAAAACTATAACATACTACGATGGTATTGAACAAGATTACAAAAAATTAACTGGAAACGATTTGCGTTCAGATATTATTGTTGGACTTCGTACCGATTCCGAACCATATCGAGCTACAATTTCAAAATTGTTGGCAAAACGTTTTAGAGAAACTTATATCGACAAAATTACTCAGTGGTCGACAAACCACAATATTTATGCAACTGGACATTTGCTTAGCGAATTAGTTCCACAGATGTCGCATTTGGCATCGGGACATATTTTAGACGTACTTTCAGGTCTTTCTTTCCCCGCAATAGACGATGTTCATACTCCTGAATCTACTATGAATTTTGAATGGCTAACATTCTCAAGTGGCGAGTACGCAATAGATAAAAATGGCAGAATTGGTGGTATGGCAGAGTTATTTGCACTCGGCCCTTGCGATATAAATATTTCAAGAGTTCGTCGCCATATATGGCTTTGTGCGTCGTTCGGCATAAATAGATATTTACTTGCTATAAGTCAGTCGGATTTGCGTACAAAGATTTCAGACGACCCACATCATGGTGAATCGTTTACACGTTGGTTGAGTTCGTTCTCGGCATCGCAACCATGGTTTGAAAAAATGGGTGTATTAGCTGAAGATGCAAAAAAAGCATCGAAGTTTGCATTGAAAGAGCCAGATGTAAATGTAACAATAGAATATCCTTATGCAATTAAAGATATGTCGACTTACCTCAATGTGTTGGTTGAAAATCAAATATCGTGGAAGTTGGTAAAGGAAGGCGATAATGTAAATAGTAAGTATCATATTTCGTTTAACGAACGAGGTTTTCGTGTTGGTAAAAGTACCATGTATGATATGTTCAGAGTTGTTCAATTCTTGAATGATCGTATTCCAAATAGACCTGTTGTGGTAAATGAAAACGGTGAACTTGCAAAAGAAATTTTCATTCGTCCGTACAAAGATGGCTCTATTATTATTGTTAACTTTACTAAGCAAAAACGCAACTTGTTCCTTGTTCGCAATGGAAAGAAAGAGCCTATCACAATTTATCCAGAAGGCGTTGTTGCGTTGGAGAAAAGCGAAGTTGCTCCGTTTGAAAAGTGCGAAGCTGTAAAAGCTGATTACAAATGGACTATTGAACTCGATAAACACAATACAATTCGTCCATCGTTTAAGAAATCGAGAACTTATACTTTTGAATTGACCGATCCATTGCAGTTGACGTTTTCGGTTCGCAATCTCGGTCTTGTTCCAGAGTTTGAAATAGATGGTAAAAAACTTGTAGCAAATTCGCCATGCACTGAAATCCCTGTTGGATTTAGACCTGTGTTTAAACAAGGTACTATAAACTTAGACGCTGGCAAGCATACTATCACAATGACAAACGTAGTTGCCGATTATGCTTATTTACCATTATTGATAGTTTCGGGTGATTTTTCGTGTGAGGGCAATGTGATTTCGCGCCATAAAAAAGACGGAAAAGGCTTGTATGGTTATATTGGCAAAGTTTCGCAAATTACTAATGTTGAACTTGCGAACGATGTAAAAACTATTACTTTTGATACAAAGGGTTTGTGTGCTGAACTCTTTATAAATGGTAAGTCTTGTGGGGGTAAAATGTGGGCTCCGTTTGAATGGAATATTCCAGATAATGTTAAAGGTTCTACTGCCGAAATAAAGCTTGTTCGTTATACTACACTTGGTAGAGTTTTTGGTCTTGATGTTTTTGATCATGCCAACAAGGCAACAGGCTGGGCAAAGAGCTTTTTTGAAAGATTATTCCCTAAAAATAAAATTCCAGTTGAGGAAAATGCACCAATGTTCTTGAGAAAATGATTTTGTATTTTACGGAGATTTTTAGAAATCTCCGTTTTTTATTTAACTGCCGACAAAATTCTAAAACACGATCCCATGTGAACGGGGCTTATCAGTTGGCAAAGCTCACGTTTTTGTAGGTCGTTTATGTTGGGATTAGATACAATTTTTTCGGCTTCTTCTGATGCAAATTTTACAATAAACTGCTCTTGGGTTAGCGTAGAAACCTGCATATTGTGTTTTTTTGCAATGTCTTCAAACATATCTGAACAAGGCGAAAATGTTATGTCGGTACTGCCTACATTTGAAAATAAATCATTATTTTGAGTATGTTTAAAGTAAGTTCGGGCTGTTCCGTTGGGTAAGAGTTCTAATTCTTGCGAAAATCTGAAATAATCGGCAAATATTAGCAAGCCTGTCCAACTTTGCGAACATATATCTTCAAACAATTTGAGGGCATCGAACGATACATCTAATCTGAAATTTTCAACCTTTGCGCGTGGAAAATATTTTTCTAAAATTTCTAACTCACATTTTTGTGGTTCAACGAGAATTTCGTTGTGTTGTGCAAAATTTTCGCCAAAAGAAATTATACATTTTTTCCAACTACCATTCTGAAATTTAAAACGTTCAAACGGACGAGCATCTAAAAGTTCATTAGAAACAATCACAATCTTGTCAGAGAGATTTATGGGTTGTCCAATACGGATTGCTTGCGCATTTTCAATCATTGTTTTCTGGGGTTCGGCACCTATCTCTAAAAATTTATAAGTAGTTATATTTCTACCATATTGTTGCAGAATGTATTTTGCAGAAGCTTTTATTAGTTTGCCAAAAAGGTTTTGTTTTAACGATACCGATGTATAAAAATCGCCATCATCGCCAACACGGATTTTATTTCTTTTGTAATAGCCGAAATCTTGGTCGTACAGGCATACATTTATGTAATCGCTGTATGAAAGGAAACCACCATTTTCTTTAGCTAAAGCAAAGATTTTTTGTTCTAACGCATTCATTTAAAAGACCCATTTATTGCGTTTATAGTTTTCCATTTACGCTGTGCGTTTGTTGCTGGGGGTTCGGTTGCAGTTGCAATTATTTGTGCAGAATTGCTTGTGCTGTCCCAAAAGCGATTGCGTCGGGAGGCATCGAGTTCGCCGAGAATATCATCGCACAATATGATAGGTTCTGTTTTTAGATATTTTTTTAGCATTTCAAATTGTGCTAATCGGATAGCTATTGCTGCCGATTTTTGTTGCCCCTCCGATGCGTACAACTTTGCATCTTTACCTATAATAAATATTTTATAATCGTCTCTGTGAATACCTTTTTGTGTGGTGTGTTTTTCAATGTCGGAATGTCGGTTTTTCAGCCAGAGTTGTTGAAATTCTTGTACCGAATTTGCATCGCAATTAGGTTTTAAATTTATTTCGGCGCATTCGTTTGATTCAGCCGATAAGATTGCGTATTTTTCGGTAGCTATTTTAGCTAATTCATCAAGATATAATTTGCGTTTTTGCAAAACTGTATCGGCACTTGTTGCCATTTCAAATTCAAAGGCATTAAATAGTTGCGAGTCGTTAGAGGTGTCGCGCAAGAGGGCATTTCGTTGCGATAAAGCTTTGTGGTATCGGCGTAAATCTTCAAAATATTGTGAGTCGATTGACGATATGAACATATCCATATCTTTACGTCTTACTTCAGGGGCGCCACGCAATAGTTTTGGGTCTTCATTGGTGATGGCCAAAACGGGAAACTTGCCTAAAAAGTCGCCAAGTTTGGATATTTTTTCGCCATCTATAAAAATGCTTTTGGTTTGTGCTAAATTGAGTTCTACTATACATTCGCCGAACAACTCGCTTTCAGCCGATACCAAAATATTTGCTTGTTTGGCGCCTTGTCGAATTAAAATATCGGTTGCCGATGTTCTAAAAGAACGCAGTGCATTCAACATTCCAATGGCTTCAAGTAGGTTAGTTTTGCCTTGTGCGTTGTTTCCGTATATCCAAATAGAATTAGAATCGAATTTAACCTCGGCAAATTCGACATTCCTAAAATTTTGCAATCTGATAAAATTTAACTTCACAAAAACATTATTATGTATAGAGTTTAATTAATTTGATGTAAAGTAAAGATTTTTTATGGAAAAAGGAACCGATTATTTGCAAAATGCGTTGGATCATAGAGACGATGAAACCGATATCTCGTTGCGTCCGTTAGGTTTCGATGCGTTTACCGGACAGGGTAAAACAGTTGAACGTTTGAAAATTATGGTGGGGGCTGCAAAACGTAGAGGCGATTGCCTCGATCACATTTTGTTGCACGGCCCTCCAGGGTTGGGTAAAACTACACTGGCGTTTATATTAGCAAATGAAATGGGGGCGCAAGTCAGAGTTACATCTGGCCCTGTTATCGAAAAAGCTGCCGATTTAGCAGGTTTGCTAACAAATTTACAAGAAGGCGACATTTTGTTTATTGATGAAATCCACCGAATTTCTCGTACAGTTGAAGAATTTTTGTACAGTGCAATGGAGGATTTTCGTATAGATATAATGATAGATCAAGGTCCGAATGCAAGAAGTGTGCGTTTGAATGTGCCAAAGTTTACTCTTGTTGGGGCAACTACACGAACTGGTCTTTTAACAGCTCCGTTGCGAAGTAGATTTACATTGCAGACACGCTTAGATTATTATTCTCGACAAGAATTGATTGATATTGTTTGCAGATCTTGTAGCTTGTTAAATGTTGAAATAGATAAATTTGGTGCCGACGAAATTGCACGTCGAGCGCGTGGAACACCTCGTATTGTAAATCAGTTAATTCGTTTTGTCAGAGATTACGCTTTGGAACGTTCTGATGGCTCTATCAATCGCGATATTGCAATTAAGGCTTTAGAGCTTTTAGAAATAGACGAAAATGGTTTAGATGAAATGGACAAACGCATTCTTTCTGTAATGGCAAAAAATTACAAGGGTGGTCCAGTTGGTTTGGGTACTGTAGCTGTTGCAGTTAACGAAGAAGCTGATACTCTTGAAGAAGTTCACGAGCCATATCTCATTCAAGAAGGGTATATTCGTAGAACTCCACAAGGTAGAGTACTTACCGAAAAAGCTTGGGAAATTTTAGAACTCAGCAGTTATTCTGATCAAGGTACTTTGTTCTAAATGAAAGAAATTGATTACATAATTGTAGGGCAAGGTATTGCAGGATCGAACTTAGGTTTCGAGTTGTTAAAGCGCAACAAAAGCATTGTTATATTCGATGCTTCTTGGCAAGATGCTGCGTGTTTGGTAGCTGCTGGTGTAATAAATCCAATAACGGGACAACGTCTCGTAAAAAGTTGGCGTAGCGAAGTTGCACATCCGTATGCAAAAAGCTTTTACAAAGATTTAGAAAAGCATCTATCGGCTAATTTTTTTCACGATAGGAAAATTTTACAGCTCTGTAAATCTCCAGAAGAACACGAGTTGTGGGCAAAGCGTAAATTAGATATAACTTATGCTGAATTTATCGGCGAAGGGGCTTGTAAATCGGTTTTTGATGGCTTGAACGATAACTTTGGTCATCACTTTATAGAGCGTTCGGCTTGGGTTGAGCCAGAGTCGATTATGAGTGCGTATAAGGCTTATTTTTGCGAACGCAATGTTTTGATTGATGAAGAATTTGATTATGCTCAGTTGTATGTAGCTGACTGCATTACTTACAAAAAATTCAAAGCTAAAGGTGTTATTTTTTGTGAGGGCTGGCAAGCTTTGAAAAATCCATACTTTAACTGGTTGCCATATAGATGCGCTAAAGGTGAAATTTTGCAGTTGAGCGCCGATTGCAACATACCTAATCATATAATTCATCGTGGTAATTGGATTATGAAATGTGCGCCTAATTTATTCAGAATAGGCTCTACATGGGATCGAGAAAATTTAAACTCGATTCCTACCGAAAGTGCAAAAATCGAACTTTTGAAAGCTGTTGGAAATATTTTAATATCGCCTGAAAATTTGAGTGTTGTAAAACATAGTGCTGGGGTACGTCCGTGTACGGCAACTACGCGCCCACATTTAGGCGAGCACCCAAAATTTAAGGGGCTTTATTCTTTCAATGGGTTTGGCTCTAAGGGATATGCGTTGAGCCCTTATTTTGCTGGAGAGTTTGCCGATTTCCTTGATGGTAAAAAAACTATAGATCCCGAAGCTAACCTAAATAGGCATATCAAACGGTTTTTTAAAGAAGGGTAATTTACAAAAAACTTGCGTTCTGTAGCGAAAAAGTCGATATTAGTGCAATGGAAATAAATGAGACATCGTTGGGTGGTGAGTTGTTGTCGAAAAGAGCAATCAGAGTTTTGCTTGTTGACGACCAGCCTATCATTGCCGAAGCCATTCGTAGAATGTTAGAATCGGAACCAGATATCTCGTTTTATTATTGCCAAAATCCACTAAATGCAATGGCTATGGCATCGGAGGTATCGCCAACTGTAATTTTACAAGACTTAGTTATGCCCGACGTAGATGGGCTTACATTGGTGAAATATTTCAGAGCTAATCAGGCAACAAAAAATATGCCATTGGTAGTGTTGTCGTCAAAAGAAGATTCGGCTACAAAATATAAGGCTTTTGAAAATGGTGCCAACGATTACATGGTAAAATTGCCCGATAAACTCGAGGTTTTAGCAAGAATACGTTATCACTCGAATGCTTATAATGTTTACTGCGAGCGAAACGTTGCAATGGAAAATTTGCAAAAAAGCCAACAACATCTAAAGCAAGAATTAGAACAGGCCGAGCAATACGTTGAAAGTTTGTTGCCCAAAAAATTAAATAACGATGTTATTGCTACTGATTGGGTGTTCAAAAGTTCTACCGAGCTTGGTGGCGACTGTTTTGGTTATGAATGGATTGATACCGAAAACTTTTGTATTTTCTTGCTTGATGTTTGTGGACATGGTGTAGGGGCGGCATTGTTATCGGTGTCGGTTATGAACGTATTGCGTTCGCAAAGTTTGGCTGGCGTAGATTTTAAAAGACCATCGCAAGTGTTGTCGGCGTTGAATAATGCTTTCGAGATGGAAAAACAAAACAACATGTATTTCACGTTGTGGTATGGTGTGTACAATATAAAAACACGCAAACTTTCATTTTCATCGGGAGGTCATCCTCCTGCAATTTTAATTGATTCAGATGGCGTTAGTGCAAACGAACTTACAACACGTGGTATGATTATTGGTGGTATGCCAGATATGAATTTTTCGGAAGCAGAAATCAATGTAAACCCATTGTCGCGTTTGTATGTGTTTAGCGATGGCGTGTACGAAATTCAACGTACCGATACTAAATCAATGATGTGCTTCGACGATTTTAAAGCCGAGTTAATATCGCCTTCGGTGTGCAATAAGTCGAAATTGCAGTGTATGTTAGATTTTTCAGCTCGTGTACAAAACTCATCTCAGTTTGAAGACGATTATTCAATGTGTGAAATAATTTTTAAATAAAATGAGGAATATTTATAAAGCAGATTTAAATATGTTGGCAAAAGTATCGAGCGATATCGAATGCTTTTGTCAGGCAAAATCTGTTCCTCAACGCGATGAATACGCATTGAATTTATCGGCTGAGGAGTTGTTTACTAATTCTGTTATGTACGGTTATAAAGGCGACTCAAACAACTCTGTGCAAATAGACCTTTCAATAGAAAATGATTGCGTGAAAATGGTAATAAGCGATTCGGCACCAATGTTTAATCCGTTAGAGCAAGTTGAAAAACCAGATATACAATCAAATGTAGATGATCGTGCTGTGGGGGGCTTGGGCGTGTTCTTTGTGCGTTCTAATATGACAGATGTTTCGTATGTGTACGAAGATTCTCGCAATGTAATAACAATGTATAGGAAAATTTCAAAATGAGTACACAAAAACTTCTTGAGGTTAAAAATTTACAGATTAGTTTTGGAGATACTCGTGCAGTTAAGGGTATAGATTTTTCAATAGATGAAAACGATTCTGTTGCTATTGTTGGCGAAAGTGGATCGGGTAAAACTGTTTCGGCTATGAGCTTAACAAGATTACTTCCAGCGCCACCAATATGTAATGTAGATGGTGAAATTTTGTACAGGGGTAACAATGTTAATGCAATGTCTAACAATCAACTGCGAAAAATTCGTGGAAAAGAAATTGCATATATTTTTCAAGAGCCATCAACATCGTTAAATCCAGTTTTTACGGTAGGATATCAGATTGCCGAAGCTGTAAAATTGCATTTTCCCAATGAAAAAAATGTGAAAGATAGGGTGGTGCAATCGCTCAAACAAGTTGGCATACGCAACGCCGAAGAACGTTATAATGCGTATCCACACGAGCTTTCAGGTGGTATGCAACAACGCGTTATGATTGCAATGGCGTTAGCGTGTAATCCATCGTTGTTGGTTGCCGATGAACCCACAACTGCTCTTGATGTAACTATTCAAAAACAAATAATTGAACTTTTGAAAGATATTCGCAAACAAACTGGAATGTCGTTGCTTTTAATTACTCATAATTTTGGCATTATTTCAGAGTTGTGCAAACACGTTATTGTTATGTTCAGAGGCGAAATTGTTGAACGTGGTTTGAGTAGCGAAGTTTTAAATAATCCACAACATCCTTATACAAAGGCGTTGATTGATTGTATTCCACGTCTGAACAATAAGTCTAAAAAATTAAAGCCCATTGATTATGAATTGCTCAAATAATGAAGTTTTATTAAAGGTAGAAAACTTGACTGTTTCTTATGGGTTAAGTAGTGGTTTGTTCGGTGGTGCTAAAAAAACTTTTAACGCCGTAGATGGAGTTTCGTTCGAGATTAAACGAGGCGAAATTGCAGGGTTGGTAGGTGAAAGTGGGTCGGGTAAAACTACAACTGGGCGTGCTATAATACGCTTAGCTCCAGTGGCAAGTGGACGAATTTTTTATGATGGTTGCGAAATTTCTAAATTGTCGACAGCTGAATTTTTGCCGTATCGTAAAAAAATACAGATGATTTTCCAAGATCCCTTCAACTCGTTAAATCCACGAATGACAATTCAAAAGATAATTTCAGAACCATTAGATATTCATTTCAAAAAAATGACATCTACTGAGAAAATCGACCGAATTGCATATCTTCTCGAAAAAGTCGGTTTGAATGCCGATTTTATGAAACGTTATCCACACGAGTTTTCTGGTGGACAACGTCAGCGTATTGGTATTGCTCGAGCTTTAGCTGTTGAGCCGGAATTTTTAATTTGCGACGAACCCGTGAGTGCTTTAGATGTGTCTGTTCAAGCTCAAATAATAAATTTGTTGGAGCAGTTGCGTAGTGAACTTGGTATAGCTATGCTCTTTGTTGCTCACGATATTGCAGTAGTTGAATATTTGAGCGATAGAATTTTTGTAATGACAAATGGCAAAATTGTGGAACAAGGTAACTCCGAAGAAATATGTTCAAATCCACAACATCCATACACGAAAACGTTAATAGATGCTGTTCCAAAATTTTAACAAGATGAGTTGGGTTGTCAGAATATTTATATGCGTATTGTTTGTGCTGGTTTCGGCATGCTCGCAATCATCTACTCCGGTTGAATTGGCAACAAAACAAGGTATATTGTTGATGGGTAATTCGGCAGATCCAGAAAGTTTGGATCCTGCGTTATCTACTGGTTTGAGCGAAAGTAAAATTTTACGCGCACTCTTTGAAGGCTTAGTTCGGGCAAATGATAAAACTTTAGAAGTAGAACCAGCAATTGCTAAAAGTTGGAAAATATCTGAAGACTCGAAAACATATACGTTTTTCTTAGATGAAAAAGCAAAGTGGTCAGATGGCTCGAATGTTGTTGCTGGCGATTTTGTTTTTGCATGGCGTAGAGCGTTGAAACCTACTATTGCTGCCGAGTATGCATCGTTGATGTATGTAATAAAAAATGCAAAGGCAATAGCAACTGGAAAAGAAAAAGATTCTTCAAAGTTGGGTGTTAAGGCGATTGACGATTATACGTTGCAGGTGGAACTCGAAAATAAATGTCCGTATTTTTTGTCGCTGTTGTATCATAATGTGTTCTTTCCACTTCACGAAAAAACTCTCAAGAAGTTTGGTGCCGATAATTTCCCCAATGCAGTTTGGACTAAACCCGAAAATATAGTTTCAAACGGGGCTTTTGTTCTGACAAAATGGAGTATAAATAGCGTAGTGTCGGTACGCAGAAATAAATATTATAGAGATTGTAATTCAATAAAACTCAATGGTATTGATTTTATTCCAATTTCAAATATCAATACCGAGGATAGAGCTTTCAGAGCTGGTCAATTGCATATGACAGATTCGGTGTGTCCTCATAGAATTGCAAATATTATAAGTAAAACTCCTCAGAACTTTCGCAGTGATAAATGGCTTGGTACATATTATTACGCCTTTAATACAATGCGTAAACCTTTCAACGATGTTCGTGTGCGTAAAGCATTGTCGCTTGTAATAGATCGACAAGCTATAATTGATAATTTCTTGAAAGCAAAACAAGTGCCAGCGTATTGTCTTGTTCCCGATGGTTGTGGTGGTATGCGAACATCGGATAAAATATTAAAGCAAAATAATATTGTGTTGGCTAAAAAATTGTTGGCAGAAGCAGGGTATCCAGAAGGTAAGGGTATTCCTGTTATTAAAATTACTTATAATGTGTCGGAACAACACAAGCCAATAGCCGAAGCAATTCAACAAATGTGGAAAACGCATTTGGGCGTTAATGCCCAGTTATATAATTTGTCGTGGCCAGCTTATTTGTCGGCTCGCAAAAATAAGGATTTTGATGTTGTGCGTGCAAGCTGGATTGGCGATTTTGCTGAACCTGAAACATTCTTAGATATGTTTACAAGCTTAAGTGCGTTGAATCATTCATCGTGGAAAAATTCGAAATACGATGCTCTTATGAAAAAATCTGCAAGTGCAAAATCGCAAAAGGAACGCTTGCAATGTTTAGTAGAAGCTGAAGAAATTTTGATAGATTCGGCTCCTATAATTCCACTGTATTTCTATTCAAGAGTATATCAAATTTTACCAGTTGTAAAAAATTGGAATGGTAATTTGTTAGATTACAGAGATTATAAAGGCGTTTATTTAGAAGAGGAGGTGTCTAAATAATGAAATACTTTTTTAAGAGATTATTAGAGGCTGTTCCTGTATTTTTGTTCATAATAACTGTTGTGTGGGCAATGGTGCGCTTTGTTCCAGGGGGACCATTCGACAGTGAGCGTCCGGCAAGTGCCGAAACTATTGCGGCTATGAATGCTTATTATGGTTTAGATAAACCTTTATATGAACAATATTTCAACTTCCTGAAAAATCTTGCCAAAGGCGATTTGGGCCCATCGTACAAATATAATGGCTGGAGTGTAAGTGAGATTTTGGCTGAAAAGGCAATGGTATCGCTTCAACTTGGTAGTGTGGCTCTTTGTATTGCATTGCTTTTTGGTATAATATTGGGTGTTTTATCGGCGGCCTTCCGACGTGGAACATTGGGTACAGCATTTTCGGCATTATCTTTAGTGGGGGTGTGTTTGCCAACTATGGTATTGGGACCAGTTTTGATTTTATTGTTTTCGTTAAAGCTGAAAATATTTAATACTATGGGGTGGAATATTTCAGGCGATATTGTTTTGCCAGCTATAACGCTATCGTTCTTTTATATTGCGTGGATTTCTCGTCTGACGCGTAGTGGAGTTGTTGAGGAATTAGACAGAGGATATGTAAAAACTGCACGCGCAAAAGGTGTTTCAGAAAGTAAAATATTTTGTGTTCATATTTTACGCAATGCGTTGCAACCAGTAGTTTCGTATTTAGGACCAGCTGCGGCAGGATTACTTACGGGGTCGTTTGTAGTAGAGAGTATTTTTCAAATACCAGGGTTGGGTAAGTTTTTTGTTTCGAGTGCTTTAGACAACGATTATACAATGATTTTAGGTTGTGTAATGTTGTATGCAGGGTTTATTTTAATTTTCAATTTGTTTTCTGATGTGCTTTTAGCTCTGTTGAATCCAAAGATAGCAAAGGAGTTAAAAAAATGACATCGCAAAATAAATCGTTTTGGGCAGATATTGCACAAAAAATATATACCGACAAATTTGCATTTGTGTGCTTATGTATAGTTTCAATAATTGCATTGGCGTGTTTCGGAGCCGATTTTATATCGCCATTCGATTATCAAACACAAGATTTGTCGCTCGGATTATCGGCACCAAGTTGCGAACATATATTCGGCACCGACCAGCTTGGGCGAGATGTTTTTGCTCGAGTTTTATATGGTGGCAGAATTTCGTTTGCAGTGGGGTTGCTTGCAACGTTTGTAGCAATTGTTATTGGGGTTGCGTATGGAACGGTTTCGGCAATGCTCGGTGGTAGGTACGATTCAATTATGATGCGCATTGTGGATATTGTTTATACTTTGCCATTTACTATTTTTGTAATATTGCTGATGGTCGCATTCGGACGTTCATTGTGGCTTATATTTGTAGCTATCGGAGCTGTTGAATGGTTGACAATGGCTCGTATTGCAAGAGCTTCGGCATTAGATATAAAATCTCGACAATTTGTAGAGGCGTCGGTTACACTCGGACAGAGCAAAATGGGTATTTTATTTAAGCATTTATTGCCAAATATGCTTTCACCAATCTTTGCCTGTGCCGCACTGACTATTCCAAGCGTTATGATGCTCGAAGCATTCTTGAGCTTTTTGGGTTTGGGTGTGCAAGCTCCGTTGCCGTCTTGGGGAAGTCTAATAAAAGACGGGGCTGAAATAATGGAAGATGCGTCGTGGTTATTGATTTTTCCAGCGTTATTTTTCAGTATAACTTTGTTTTGTTTAAATCGTGTAGGCGAGGCGTTGTCGGAAAGGAGACGCTCGTGAAGATTGCTATTGTAGGTGCTGGGGCATCGGGAATATTTTGTGCAACAAATTTAGATGAGCATTTCGATATAACGATATTTGAAGCTCAATCTGCTCCATTGAAAAAACTTTTGTTGACTGGTGGTGGACGATGCAACTTTACTAACTTGAATATCGATACATTGCCTCCAAAAGATTTTTATCCTCGTGGTGCAGGAAATTTGCGAAAACCTCTAAAGCGTTTTTCTGCAAAAGCAATCATAGATTTTTTTGAAAATCGGGGCGTTAAAACAAAAGTTGAAGACGAGGGTAGAGTTTTTCCTGTCAGCGATAAATCAACAACAATAGCAAATGCTCTGTTGAAAAACGTACGTCAGAAAATTGTGTGCAATTCTCCAATAGTATCTATAAAAAAGAATGGCGATATATTTGAATTGCAACCAGCAAACGAGTCTCCTAAAAAGTTTGATGTTGTTATTTTTGCAGTTGGTGGTAGATGGTTCGAAGCTTTAAAAAATCAGTTGCAAGAATTGGAACATTGCTTTCTGCCCGAGATACCATCTTTGTACGCATTGAGTTTGGATTGTGCTAATTTAGATGATTGGAAAAGTGGTACAACAATTCCGTGTGCTACTATATCAGCCGATTTTGATGGAAAAAAAGTGAGTGCAAGTGGTGCGTTATTGCTTACGCATTTTGGTATAACAGGGCCTGCAACACTGAAGTTTTCGGCATTTTCAGCAGAGGAACTTTACGCAAAGAATTATAATTCAAAAATAAATATAAATTTTGTAAGTATTCGTGAAGACAAAGTTGCCGAATTTTTTAAAATTGCTCGACAAAAAGAGCCTAAAAAATTAATCAAAAATTTTTGTCCGTTCGAATTACCTTTGGCATTTTGGCAGAGCGTTGTAGAAAAAAGCGAAATTGCCGATACTACAACCTATGCAAATTTGTCTAAAGCTACCGAAGCAAAAATTACAAAGATTTTAACTAATTTTGAATGTTCTATTATCGGAAAATCGCCAAGTAAGGGCGAGTTTGTAACTTGTGGTGGTGTTGATTGCAAAGATGTAGATTTTTCTTCAATGCAAAGTAGAAAAGTACAAAATCTTTTCTTTTTGGGAGAATGTTTGAATATAGATGCAATTACTGGTGGCTACAACCTTCATTCTGCATGGACAACTGCTCATATTTGTTCGGAATATCTAAATAAAACATATAATTTTAAAATCTAATCTAAAAAAAATGTATTTTTTTTTAAAAAAAAGCTTGATTTTTGAAATAAATATACGATGATAAATACATAATAAAACATTTTCCTCCCCCATCATATATAGATAGCAGTGCTCGATTGAAATTATATCGGGCACTGTCTGTTTTTAGGTGAAGCCTTTAAGATGTTGTAGTTGTTGGTATTATCTTTGTAATCAGATGTATTTCCATTTTTGAATATTAAATCTTTTTTGTTGTCTATTCTAACAAACTCGTCAGTATGAAACGATAATGAATTTTGATGTTGATAGTATTCGCAACGATTTCCCAATTTTGAAACAAACTACAAAATCGGGAAAACCCCTTGTATATTTCGACAATGCCGCAACTGCTCAAAAACCTCAGTGCGTTATCGATGCTATTGTAAAATTTTATTCTGAAGATAACGCAAATATACATAGAGGCGTATACGAGCTTAGCGATAGAACCACAACTGCATATGAAAATGCACGTCAGGTATTGAAAAACTTTGTGAAAGCATCTGATGAATACGAGGCTGTTTTTACATCGGGAGCAACAGAAGCATTAAATATTGTTGCACAATGTTGGGGCGCTGATAATCTTAAGGCTGGTGATGAAATTTTGCTTTCAGAAATGGAGCATCATGCAAATATTGTTCCATGGCAGTTTATTGCTAAGCAGACTGGTGCAGTTGTACGCGCTATAAAAATTACTCCTTCTGGAGAGTTAGATATAGACGATTTTTCCACTAAGCTATCCGAAAAAACTAAGATTGTTTCGGTTGCACATGCGTCAAATGTACTGGGTACAATCAACGATATTGAAAGTATTGCAAAGCAAGCAAAGAGTGTTGGCGCTAAAGTTTCTATCGACGCGGCACAGTCCTCGCCTCATATGCTTGAAGATTTAAGTAGCGAACTTTACGATTTTGTTTCGTTGTCGTCGCACAAATGTTTTGCACCTACTGGTAGTGGTGTGTTGTATGCTAAACGCGAAATTCTAAACTCTATGCGCCCATGGAAGTTTGGTGGCGATATGATTGAAAATGTTGCGTGGGCTGGTACTAGTTTTCGTTCGGCTCCTGAACGTTTTGAGGCCGGAACGCCAAATATTGAAAGTAATATTGTTTTTGCCCAAGCATGTAAGTATTTGATGAGCTTAGATATTGAAGCTGTTGAAAAACACGAGCAAGAATTGTTGGCTTTGTTAAGTTCTCAACTTTCAGAAATTGAAGGATTGCGAATTTTTGGAACATCAAAAAACAAGGTGTCGGTGGTTTCGTTTGCTGTCGATGGTGTTCATCCAAACGATATTTCTGTAATGCTTAATAATTATGGTATTGCAACGCGTACGGGACATCATTGTGCTGAACCTCTTATGAATACGCTTGGTGTTTCGGGTACTTGTAGGGCATCGTTGGCATTTTATAATACTATAGAAGAAGTAGAGTTTTTTGTAAAATCGCTAAAACGTATTTTAAATATTCTTCGATAATTTTATTTTATGAAACTTACGTTTTTAGGAACAGGAACATCGCAGGGAGTACCAGTTATTGCACATAACAATGCTACTCTTGATTTGTCGAATCCTAAAAATTGGCGTACGCGTTCAAGTGTTCATGTTGAAGCCGATGGATTTCATATTCAAGTAGATGCAGGGCCTGAATTTAGATTGCAATGTCTGCAAAATAAAATAGATTGGATTGATTTGTTTATTCTGACACATGGCCATAGTGATCATATTGTAGGTATGGACGATTTGCGTAGATTTTGCGATAGAATGCCCAACAACGTAATGCCTGTATATTCTAACAAGTATGGAATAGAACGTGTGGCTGCTATATTCCCGTATGCTATGGGCGAAAAACCTACTCAAATGGGGTACCCTTGTTTTAGAACAAAACTTATGCCCGAATTTATGCAGGTTAGCGACGATTTAACAATAGAATCGGTGGAACTGCCTCATGGAAATGTAAATACTTTGGGCTTAGTGTTTAAATCGGGGGGTAAAAAGTTGGTTTATTATACCGATTGCCACGAAGTTGTAGGTAAGGCTGCCGAACTTGCAATGAATGCTGATGTATTGATTCTTGATTTTCTTCGCGTGCGTCCACATTCGTCTCATATGTGTACACAGGTGGCGTTGGAAACGGTGCGTAGATTACAACCTAAAAAAGCTTATTTTACCCATACTACAAGTGAGATTGATTACGATACTTGGACACGTTCTCTGCCAAAAAATTGTCATATAGCTTACGATGGTTTAATTGTGGAACTATAAGTAATTTTAAGATGTCTGTATCAAATGCTCGACAATTCATAAATTTTGTAGAATATTTATCTTATGATTTTTAAATTAAAGATTTTCCTGTCAACAGCAATTACATTGCTCGCATTAGTATCGACATTAAATGCCGATTCAAAAATGACTATGTTGCCAGGTGAAGTTACCAATTTTGAGCTTCCTCGTTTTGATGAAAAAACAGGAAACAAACAATGGGAGCTTTTCGGCAAAAAAGCAAAATTTTTGGGAGAAGAAAAAATTGATGTGTCGGATATGAAGCTTATTTTATTCGATAAATCAACAAATAAAGTCCGCGTAGAAATATCGAGCGCAAGCGCACAAGTTAATATTACTACAAAAGTAGTTGTAAGTGATAATCGCTTGTTTGTTAAGGGCGATGAATTTGATTTGTCGGGCAAAAAATGGCAGTGGAATGGCGATAAAAGTATTGTAGATATTTATAACGATGTTGTCGTAAACTTTACACCGTCAAAAGAACGTTCTAGTAAAAAAACAAAAAGTAATGGAGTTTCGTTTACTGCCCAAAAAACGTCTATAACAGGTGATTCTGCCAGATTAGAAAACAGTTCTAAAGAAAATAAATTTTATGTTGTTGGTAATGCAAAGGTGCGTTCTGAAAATCTAAAAGTAGATTGCAACACACTAACTGCAATAACGGGAGATTCGCAAGGACAGAAATCTGAAGGCGATATTTCTTTGATAGATGCCAAAGGTGGCGTTGTGTTAGTTCGCGATAACAGAATGGCTAAGGCCGACCACGCAATTATTTTGCCTCGCGAAGACGAAGCTGTTTTAAGTGGAAAACCTGAAATTGTAGATATATCGTCAAAAGCTAAATTATCGGGACATAAAATATTTTTTATAAAGGAAACAAGCTCTATAAAAACAACGTCAACAAACGATATTAGGGCAAAAGCCATTTTCTTCCACACCGATAAAGACGGGAAATCTCAAAAAATAGAAATTACTTCTAACGAAATTTTGATGAGTAATGAACAAAATCAAAATAAAGTACTCTTTAATGGAAATGTTAATGTAAAAGGTGATGATTTTTCGGCAGAATGTAGCAAAATAGAGGTTTTTGTAAAAAATGTAGAAGCAGAAAAACCAGAGATTAAAATAATAAAATGTATGGGTGGCGTTTTGTTAAAAAATGAAAACGGAACAGCACGCTCATGGGTTATGGATATTATCCCAAGTGAAGAAAAAACACAGTTGCGTGGTAATGTGAAGTTGGTAAATTCGAAAGATGGTACAACTTTGAATTCTGAAATTTTAACACTCTATCAAAAAGAAAATCGGGGTAATGCAAGTGCCAAAAAGAATGATTTTGTGGTGTTAACTATTCCTGAAGAAACTGCTTCTTCTGCAACTGATTTGCAAAGCTCTATAAAAAAGACTACTACTGTTAAAAATAAAAAGAAATCTTTAGGTGGTAATGCAATTATAAAATCACGTTCTATTGATTTTGTTCGCGAGGATAATTCTGGAAGATTTACGTTTAATAATGACGTTTCTATAAATTCAAAATCAGCAACAGCAAGTTGTCAGCAGATGATTGTTTTTTGTGTTGCTAAAAAAGGTAAATCGTCGGAAATTGTTAAGATTGAAGCATTTGATAATGTAAAGGTTGTCCAAAACGAATATACTGCTATGGCAGAGTCGGCTGTTATTTATCCACGAGTAGATAATTCGCAAACCGATGCACAGAAGAAGGTGCCACATAAATTTGTTGAACTTTTGGTATGGGATAAAAAACCAAATGTTCGCCCTAAAATTATGTTGCCACCTATGAAAAATATGGGCTTTGACGATTCTTCTACACGTTCGACACCTAAACATTCAAAGATGACTGTTATTGTTAGCGATAGACAATGGTTGACATCGTTAAACGACACTGAAAAATATTTCTTTGAAGGCAATGTGAAATTGACTTCTACCGATGCTCAAGGTTCTTGCGATAAAATAGAAGTGTTAATATCGCAACCAAATAGAGTTAAACGTCGTGAAATTGCCGAAATTACGTTGTCGGGAAATGTTCAAATGCAACAAGATTTGAAAGAAATTACTTGTGGTAAAGTTAAAATTTATACAAAAGACGAAGTTGCAGTACTTTCGGAAAATCCTGTTGTATTTAATAGAGAAGATAATACTAGAGCTGCTGGGGCTAAGATTATTTATAATAGAGGTACGAAAATTGTAAGTATTCAAGGCGACACTCAAGAAGCTCCAGATGAGTTCTCTGATGTGGAAAATGCTCGTCCAAAAATAGTTTTACCACAATTCAGTATTAAAAATCGTAAATAAATATTGCATTGCACTTCGGTATGTGTATAGTAGTAAGTCAATTTTAAAACAAGGAGGATACCTTGAGAGAAGATTATTTAAAACAAGCACAACAAAAAATATCAGACCCTCACATTCTTATTAATGTTGTTTCTAAGCGTGTAAAACAGCTTAAAGACGGCAAAAAGCCAACTGTGTCTTCGCTCGAAAAGCTTGAGCTTGAAGATATAGCTCTCTTAGAAGTAATAAGAGGTAATATCTCTTACGAGCTTTATAAGAGCCCTAAATCTGAGGAGTAAGGTTTAGTTAAATTTTAATTGCCGTGCTACCGATATTTATCTGCGCACGGCTTTTTTTGTTATGGGAAAGAAAAACCAAACAGCACGAATAACAGAAGTTAGAAACCGCAAAGCATCGCACGAATACTTTGTGGGCGAATCTTTTGAGGCTGGTATTGTGTTGTCGGGTACTGAAGTAAAAAGTTTTAGAGCAGGTAAAGCCCAGATAAACGATGCGTTTGTTCGCATTGAAAATCTCGAAGCTTTTATGTATCAATCGCATATAACCGAGTATGATTTTGGTAACATAAATAATCATAACCCATCGAGAGTGCGTAAATTATTATTGCATAAGAGGGAATTATTAAAGCTTAAATCGGCTACCGATTCTGGTGGAACTTCAATAATCCCATTAAAAATGTATCTTAAAAATGGTTTGGTAAAGGTTCTTATTGCTATTTGTACTGGTAAGAAACTTTATGATAAACGCCAAGATATAAAGAAAAAAGAAGCTATGCGCGAGGCTAACAGAACGCTTTCAAATTTTCGCAGATAAATGGAAAATCCACCAATTCACATAATATTACATAATCCTAAAATGCCCCAAAATACAGGCAATATTGGGCGTATGTGTTCTATTGTTGGGGCTCGTTTGCATTTAATTCATCCACTCGGATTTATAATTACAGATTCACGTTTGAAACGTGCTGGAATGGATTATTGGTATAGTCTTGATGTTGTACATCATAGAGATTGGGAAGCTTTTAAGAATTCTGATAAAGCACCAGCATTAGAACGTATTTGGCTTTTCACAACAAAGGCAGAAAAACCTCATTGGTCGGCTCAGTTCAAATACGGAGATGGCTTAATGTTTGGGGCTGAAGATTGTGGTGTTCCTGATTATGTACATAACGATATTTTGAATAATAGAGTTAAAATCCCTCATTTTGTAGAAGGTTTACGCTCGCTGAATTTATCAACGAGTGCTGGAATAGGTGCATACGAAGCTATGCGACAAATTACATTAGCAGGTAACGAAGTTTAGTTAGATAACTTCGGGCGTAAATTACGCAATGCTTGTGAGTGTATCTGACAAATTCTGGCTTCGGTTAAACCAAACTCTTTGGCAATATCGCTAAGTTTCATATCTTTAAAGTAGTAGCTATCGAGAACGCGTCTTTGTTTTTCGGGAAGGTTTGCAATATTTTCGCGTATTTCCTTGTACATTTCGGTAGTTTCGATTTGCTTTAGTGGCGAAGGTGAATGAGTATCGGCTACAGATTCTACTACAGATGGCGCTGATGTATCATCGGAGTCTGTGCGTTCGTTTAATGATATAAACGACAGCGATTGTGTTCTGCGCATTATTTTATTATATTGCCTTTCCGATACGCCCATAGCTTTACGCATTTCACTTTCAAGTGGTGTTCGCGAAAGTTTTTGTTCAAGACGATTGCGGAGTTTTTCAATGTTTTTTGCATCGTTTCTTGCCGAACGCGACATATAATCAAGACTACGCAATTCATCAATAACAGAGCCTCTAATACGGGTGGCAATATAACTATCAAATGTATCCTCTCGCGATAAGTCTAGACGCTTAATTGCATCGGCAAGTCCAGCTACGCCTGCCGAATGTAGTTCGTCTAAATCGGCGTACGAGGGTAGTTTACTACGCATAGAATTAACTACCTTTCTTACAACTGGGTAGTATTTTATGAATATTTCCTGTTGTCTTTCTGACAACGGAGTTTCTGCTTTTATTTTTTTGGCGATTTTTTCGGCCATGGTGAGCCTCTTTCTCTTTCTTATCGACTTTTCTGAGTTTCTTAACGAACCTCATGAAGACGAATATCGGATGGTTTTTTTATTTGTGAATTTTTTATTTAATTTTTTTCGTATACGCCAACTCTAACCATTCGACACTACACATAAAATTGTATAAAAAAGAATTTTACAAGTATTATTTCGGCAAATTTTTAGAAAACATAAGTGTTGAAATGTTCTTTTTTTTTTGAGAGTATCTGAAACATAGCGTGTTTGATTGCTATGTCGATTAAATTTTTAATATTTTAAGAAAAATGTTTTACAGATTTTTTTTAATACTTTTTTGCTCGTTTTTTGTTTTTATTACTGATGTTGTTTCTGCACCAAAAGTAATGTTAGGGATAGATGTCTTAGAAAGTATGCAATTTAGTCCGTTGAAGTATAAGAGGGTAGGTTTGTTGACACATCCAGCAGGGGTAAATAGAAATGGTAGAAGTACTGTTGATATTTTATATAAAGCACGAAATGTAAAATTGGTTGCTTTGTTTGGTCCGGAACATGGTATTTATGGCGATGAAAAAGCTGATGTCCCTGTTCTTGATAAAATAGATAAGCGAACAAAGCTCCCCGTATTTTCACTCTACGGAAAATACAGAAAACCAACACCGTATATGCTTTCTAAAATAGATGTTTTAGTTATAGATTTACAAGATGTTGGGTGTCGTTCGTATACATATGTAAGTTGTATGTTGCGTGCTATGGAGGCTTGTTTTGAAAATGGCAAAGAAGTAATAGTTCTCGACCGTCCTAATCCATTGGGAGGTTTGAAAGTTGATGGTCCGCCACTCGATAAAGAATTTAAAAGCTATGTTGGTATGTTTCATGTTCCGTATGTGCATGGTATGACTATTGGCGAGCTTGCCAGATTTGCAAAATATACACGTGGTGCTATGGAAATTACTTCTAACTTTCAGCGTCATGGTAAGCTTACTGTAATACAAATGCGTGGTTGGAAACGCCGTATGCTTTGGAACGATACTGGTTTGCGTTGGAAACCAACAAGCCCAGCAATACCGACATTCTCAGCAGCATTAGGATATTCTATGACAGGTTTAGGGTGTCAGTTGGGTGGTTTTCAGCATGGCTATGGAACAACACGTCCGTTCCGATTGTTAACATTCCCAAACAAAACGCCAGAACAACTTAAGGCACATTTAGATAAATTTAGAATTAGAGGGGTGTCGTTTGTTCCAGCAAAGGCAAAATCTTCCGATGGTAAGAAAGTTGTGAATGGTTTGTATGTTGTTATAAATAATTGGGATATATTGCGTCCGACGGAGTTGAGTTTTTATTTGATGAAATTAACATGTACATTAAATGGTGGAAATGTTTTCCGTTATGCACAGAAAAATCAAGCATTACTATTTAACAAACATACTGGGTCGAAATTATTTTGGCGAGAACTTTCTAATAAGGGGGCATATACTGATATTGCTTGGTTTATTAAAAAGTGGGAAGCTGATAATGCTCAGTTTAAGAAAATTTCAGCAAAATATTATTTATACAAATAGGGGAAATTATGAAGCGTCGTTCATTTTTAAGTAGGGCTGTTTCATTGTCGGTAGTGCCTATGATTGCAAGCTCGGTATTCGGTAAAAATAAACAATCAAAGACAAATGTATTGCCACAAAATACAATGTTTCCACGTGTATTTAAGGCAAATACGAAATCTCAAATTAAGATAGATCTTGCCAATAAAGAGCTTTTGAAAAAACCACTCGAAATTAAATATATTCGGCACGATGGTTTTTTGAAGTCGGGTAAACGTGCCGAATATAGAGATTATGATTCTTTAGATTTTTCTATAAAAGATGGCTCTATAATAATAGACCACCTTTTTGAAGGACAACAAGAACACATGTTTATTGTGTGTCCTAAAGGGGCAACTAAGCCTAAAGATTTTATCGCCAGATTTGTTGCATATTCGCTTTTACCAGAAATGTTTGCTTTGAAAGCTATAAAGGGTGAATTTCATATGCACAGCACAATTTCCGATGGTAAGGCAAGCGAAGCCGATATGCTTGTTGCTTGTATGAAATGTGGTTACGACTTTGCTTCGATGGGCGACCACAAGGTTATGTGTGATTGGTTTGGTCGTCCGAAAGGCGATAAGACTTTGGTTGGATATGGTTATCAGCAGATTTCGCAAGATACATTGAAAAAATTAGATGCTTCTATGGTTGTGTTTAATGCCGAAGAAGTTCATTTAAATCATTATGTACACTTTCATAATTTTGGAGGTTCGCAAGGTGTTGTTCAATGGGCTTATGAAAATCCAGCCGAGTATGAAATGGAAATGGAAAAACGCATTTCAAAATTTTCAAAAAAGTATAAGAGTCGGGATACCATTGAGCAAATGGCTGTTGCCGATTTGGTTTTTGATAAAGTTAAAGAATATGGTGGAATTTCTGTATTTAATCACCCAACTTGGAATATTGCAGGGCATTTAGGTATGACCGACGAACTTATGCAAGAGTTGATGATGTCGGATAAATGCGATGCAATTGAAGTTGCTAATTCTAACTACAAAGAAAATGTACAAGCCTACACTGCTGTGCAACGATACGCCATAAAAAAAGGACAACAACCTCGTTTAGTAGGTAATTCTGATGCTCATAAAATAGAAAAAGTAGGTTCAAGTTATACAATTGCGTTTGTTGAAGATGTATCGATTGCATCAATCAAAAAGGCTATCAGAAATAACAAAACTTTGGGAGTCGATGCAAACAATAAAGTGCCTATGATTATGGGCGATTACGATTTGGTAAAATACGCTTACTTTTTAGAAGCTGAATATTTCCCAGTTAAAAAGAAAATTAGAGAAATGGAAGCAGAATGTCTGAAAGAAACACTCAATACAAATATGGGATTTGAAAAATTTACTGAATACAGAAAAAAGATTGCCGATTTCAACAACCTATTTTTTGCAAGGTAAATTTTTAAACAAAAAAAGAGTTTCATACGAAACTCTTTTTTTGTTTGTTGAATTTTGATTTTTTCGATTTTTATTTTTACTTTCTTATAACTTCAAATGTTTGTGGTTTTACAATTTTACCTTTGTAATTGAAGTTATCTTTAGTGTAATTGCATACCATGACATCGCCGTTTGAGTATGTTGTGGCAAATACGTCTTTGGCAATTTCTTCGTGGTTATCCATTGTTTCAAATTGTAAATGGCTATATTTTGCGTATGAATCTAACAATGCTTTCATTAGAGGAATACGTTTTTTGTTTAATCCGTATAAGATAGGGCGTCCACCGAATTCGGCACGTTTTAATTCCCAATATGGTTCATTTATTTTGCCATGATTTTGCGTTTTACGTCCTGATGTATGCAAGATTACGCCATGATAGACAATTTCCCACATAGGAAATATTCCGTCCATAACAATGTTGCCCTTGTATTTTTTTCTGTTAATTAACTCTGCGTCCATGTTGCTTACATAGTGGATAAAGTCGATGTATTGCAAGCAGAAGTCGTATCCACACTCACTGCCTTGAACACCATAGAGCGATTGCGAATATTTAGTAGACTCTAATATTGTTTCGACAGTTTCAGCTCTTGAAGATGGGTGAGCTGGATTAGTACAAAGATACGGACAAACTGCCGAATAAACGTCGGTGTAATAGCCACTTTTGAAACCAATGCGGGCTTTAAGTTCGGTAATTTGTTGCTTTACAAATTTATCCCAAGTGTGTTTTAAGCAAAGGTTGTATTGTTGCCCAGCTAAGAAAAAAATGTCTTTTGAGCGAGAACCATCTATGTTTCGTGCAATGTAATCTTCGCTCCACATATCAGAAACACGTAAAATTTGAGTATGATTAGACTGCATAGTTATCGGATATCCCAATTCTTCAACTTCAGCCACCAATTTTCTCAAACCGCCTTCTCCACCAAATTCTTCCGGAATTGGATATATCGAAGGCAGTCTACCGTCATAACCTCCGACCTGCCAACCTGTGAGTTCAAAGTATACATCATTTAAGCCTTGAGCTTTAGCTTCTTTTACTATTTCAGAAATTTCAGCAAAGGGTAGATAAACATTTAGCTTTGCTTCGTTTTCTGGCAATACATCGGGAGTTGAGCGTGAGGGCATTTTCTTGCTACCACAGTGATCGAAACGAACCAATATTTTATCGGCAATACGAGCTAACACTTTGTTGGTTTTCATGCGTTCGCGAATAGGTTTTATTTTGCCTTGCGAATATACCCAACTTCTGTAATAGCGAGCCATTGCACTGTAATTGGCGTCTTTACCTTTAAATTCAACAAAGTCTATAATTATATCTTCGTAAGGTTTGAAACCTATTTCATCAATTTTAAAGCGTGGAAAAATTTTGTATATACCCTTGTTTATTTCAGCTCTGATTTCATACTCTAAGCGAAGTCCTTTTACAATACCCATAAAAGTATCTTGTTTTGTTTTCATACAGAATATCGGCAATGCTGAACGACCTCTATCAATTATAAAACAACCCTCTTCGAGTTTAAATGTACCATATTCGCCACGTTCAAAAATAAAATAACCTTCGTCGCCTTTTTTAGCGATAGCAGTGTCGGCGAGAATATCGATATGCTTTACATTTGGCGATATATTTTCTTTTGCTATATGAAGGCGTTTTGCCGAGTTTGCAGATGGCGTTAACGATACCTTTTTAGTTTGTGTTGTTCCATCTTTGTAGGTAGTTATTACATCTACCGTTTCTACGGCATATAGCAATGTTGCACTAAACAACGCACATGCTACTGATATTTTTTTGTACAACGACATTTTTCTTCCTTTCAATATATAGTTATTATATGCAAGCGGTAATTTAATTTTATAAAAATATATAGTATTGCGCAATCAAAAATTCGGATATGTTTTTTTATTTGGATATTTTTATGTTTGCAAAAAAAATGCGATAAGAATTATCGCACTTTTTCTAAAATATAGAGATTTATTTTATTTTATTTCTTTAGAAGAACTTTATCTATAAAATTCATGTATTCGGTCCAGTCGTACAAAGTGATATCGTGATTACCTCTGCGTATATGATAACCTACATTACCGTGGAACGGAGTTTCTACACGCAAGTTATCCATAGTTGGCAGATTTTTTGCACCGAAAAGTTTATAGATTTTTGATGCCTCAAGAAGCGATAAAAATTCTCCTTTTGGATCGCACCAATAGTCGTCGGTTGCACTACCTACATAGAGTGGACGAGGAGCCACACAAGCTAATAAATGTTGTTGGTCGATAGGCATTTTTTCGATATCGTCGGCGTATTTCCACAGAGCAGACCCATACCAATATGGCGACGAATTCAATGCAATCTTGAGCGTTCCACCAAAGTTACGGCGATTCATACTTGTACCAAGAATACACGAAGCATTCGATATTACAGCGGCAAAACGTTTGTCTAAAACTGTTGCGTAGAGGGCAGCTTTACCAATACGTGAATGTCCGATGGCGATTGCTTTTGTTGCATCTAATTCTGGAATTGTTTCTATGCAATCAAGAGCCAATATTTTACCATATGCCCAAGCTGCAATAGCAAGAGGTTCGCCTTTGAGCGATTTCTTATCGTAAATACGATATATACTTTCATCAAAGCCTGATAGTTTTTCATTGTGCTTATCGGCATATACTTCGCAATAGCAGAATGTTGCAACTGCATAACCTCGTGCAATTATTTCGCGTACGCAGTGGCGAGAATATCCTAAGCCACGTTGATGTTCTTCGGCTTTATTCTTAAACGTTTTTAGTTTGCCATTGTTGCGTAAATAACACTTAGGCATAATAATCTCTTTTTCATTAACAACGGTATGATTACCTCCGTAGTTACCATTTATAAATACAGGACAATTCTTCGCACCTTTGGGGAGATAAATGAGCAATGTGAAAGAGTGTTCGCCGAGCTTATCCCGACAAATAATCTTATATTGCATGCGTGTTGCCTTACCTTCGAGTGCGTTATCGGAACGTTCGAGAAGTTTAAATTCGACTTCTCGTGGACGTGGTAAGCGTGGCGAGTAAAGTTCGTTTTCAACAAACTTCATAACTTCTGGACGCACATCATCGAGCCATTGTTTAGCAGTGGTAATTCTGCCTTTGCCATCGAGTGTATCGAGGGTGTCGAGTTTCTTGTAGATGTCGGCTTTTGATGGGTCTTGATTTGAACCAGCATTGCCAATCATATTGTTAGGTTTAGGTTCGTAGATTTCGCCTTTTACATATTTTGCCCATGCACATGTGCACAAGCTTAGTGTTAGAAATGAAATTAGTAATTTTTTCATATTAGATTTTAGAAAATATCCCAGAATGATTTTGGTTTTTCGAGTCTGTACGACATCGATTGAACTGTTTTACCATTATAAATATATGGTTGTTTTGAGTAATTAAAAATCATAACAGAACCATCAGAATATTTACATTTGAAAACATCGGTAGCCAATTCTTTGTGTTCGTCTAAGAATTCGTATTGCAAGTAGCTGAATTCTTTTACATGTTCATAACCTTGAGCAAGACATTCTATGGCGTGGTTGAATTCTTTTTTATCGCCACAACGTAGATCTATATCGCCCATCCAGTTTTTCTTTTTGCCATCTTCAAAGAATGCTGAATACATATAGAATGTTGGTCTGCCTCCGTATTCTAAAAGTTTCATTATGTTGTATTGCCCTTTGGCAGTGTAGTTTATTGTTTCTGGCATTGGATTACACAATACTAAACCATGAAAAATTATTGGCCAAAGTGGTATAACCTTGTCGACCATTTTACCTTTATGGCGAAAAATAGAATACAAGGCAAAGTCGGTATTTTCTGCAACGTGATAGTACCCACCTTCCGACTGCGCACCACCAAATGTTTCGCGAGCCAAACGCATAAGTTCGTTGCAATAGAATGCACTTTCTTTTCCATTACATTTGTGATTTTTATCGTAGCAGATTTGTGGTGCAACTACCGATACTACGTCTAAGTAGTGGATACCTTCAAAGCCCAGATTACGCATCTTAGGGAAGTCGTTCTTTGCAAATTGTTCAAACGATGTTTTCATACACATAAAGAAGCTTCTGCCACCACTCCATGGTTGTTTTATTGGGCGTTCCCATGGTAAACCTTCTTTATTTTTTGCAACATAGCTTTCGTCCCAAAGCTCTGATACTGGATAGCAACTTGTTGGGTTTGTATGACATACTATTTGGTATCCCATTGATTTTGCTTTTTTGATTAACTCGCGTAATTTAGCTTCGCCACCGAGTTCTGGTTCAACAGGGAAAATTTGTGGATAGCGACCATCATGACCTTTTCTGTTCCAGCCAACCAACGTAATTTGTGCTTTTTCTATACCACGAGCTTTAAGTGCGTCTAAAATTTCACCAACTCTATCAAATGTCACTTTGGCATACATTTGTGGCTCGTTTTGCAATGTTTGATCGCGAATTGGGCTTGGTGCAGGTTTCCAACCTTGGCGTATTCTGAATTCTACTGATTCTGAAGCGTACTTCAAGTACTTGTTCGAGCCAACTCTGTCGCGAATTGGCTTGATTTTTTGCATAACCATTTTTCTAAATAATCTGCCCATGCCACTGTAATTGGCATCTTCGCCATACAAGTAATAGTAATCTATTATGATGTTTTCGTATGGAGCATAGCGTGTTAAATCGAATGTATGCGAAAGTGTATAAACGCCTTTTTTAAGCTCTACAACAGGGAAATAATCAAATTCCATACCACGCACAACAGCCATAAATGTGGTAGTTGGGTTTTTCATACCTGAAATTGGCATATCGGGCTGATGAATTGGCATTTTAGCATCTTTAGATCGTGCTTTAAATTCGGTGATTGTTGAATTTGGAAGCACTATATAGCCAGAATCACCAACTTTTGCTTTTGCAAAGTCTGCAAGTACATTTATTTTTTTGATATTTTCTAAATCTTTTACAGGAATTTCTAAACGTAAAAAACCATCGAGCTGTTTTAATTCAACTGTTTTTATTTTTTCTCCAGATAGCGTATTTATTGTCAACTGTGCAGTTTCGGCATACAGACAACTACAGAATGTTGCAATAGTTATAATTGCTAATTGTTTTAATATACTTGTTTTCATAATAATAGAATATAAGTTTATTTGTTTCTTTTTGCATTTTTCATCAAAAATACAAACCTCTCTAATTAACAATGAACGCTATACATAATAATAATAGATGTCCATTTTATTTTTTTTATGATAGAAAAAGCTTGCAATCGGATGATTTAATCAGATGATTAAAACCTTTGATTAGTTTAATTAGGGGAGACAGAATTTACGCTATACACAACGAATTTAAAATAAGGAAAAATTATGAAAAATATAAAAGTAATATTAATGGCAATTACAACACTTGCAGTTTGTGCAGGTTGTTCTAAAAAAGCTCCACAAGCTCGACAGGCTGTACCTGATGATGTGTATGTGGCAACACCTATTATAAAGCCTATTGAAATTTGGGACGAATTTACTGCCAGAATTGATGCAGTTAAGTCGGTAGAAGTTAGAGCAAGAGTTTCGGGATATTTAGCAAAGATAAATTTTTCGGAAGGTCAGATGGTAAAACAAGGCGATTTACTTTTTGTAATCGACCCACGTCCATACGAAGCTGCAGTTGCATCGGCAAAGGCAAATATTGCTGAAGTTGAAGCTCGTTTAGCATTGGCAAAGAGCAACTTAGAACGTGCAAGAAGTATGTATAAGGCAACGGTAGTATCGAAGGAAGTTTTTGAAACTCGTGGTGCTGAAGTGTTGTCGGCGCAGGCATCGTTGGCTGCAGCAAAGGCAAAATTGCGTGATGCTGAGTTGAATTTGGAATTTACACATATCAGAGCTCCAATTTCGGGTAGAGTTAGCGAAGCTTTGATTGACGCTGGTAATCTTGTAACAGCAAATTCTACATTACTTACTTCGATTGTAAAAAGCGATATTGTACAGGCTTATTTTGAAGCTAGCGAACAAGACATTGTTAAGTATCAAAAAGCAGGTTTGTTCAACAAAATAGACCAAGTAAAGCTTACTGGTCCAGAAGCAGAAGTTCATGTAATGACAAACCAAGACAAGATTTTCAAAGGTAAAGTTACATATTTCGATAATCGTATGGCAAAAACTACATCGTCGCTTACAATGCGTGCCGATATTGATAACAAAGAAGAACTTTTGAAAGTTGGTATGTTTGCAAAACTTCGTATGAAAGTTGCCGATGCTAAAGAAACTATGTTAGTTCGCGAAGATGTAATAGGCACTGACTTGATAAATCGTTTTGTTTATGTGGTAGATAAAGATAACAAAGTTGTTTATAAGGCTTTGAAAATCGGTGAGTTAATGGGTAAGTTTCGCATTGTAGAAGGTGGCTTAAATAAAGATGATAAAGTTGTAGTAAAGGCATTGCACGCTGCTGTTGCAGGCAGAGTTGTAAAGCCAATCGATTCTACAATGGACGCTGAATAATTTGAGGAGGATAATATTATGAAGTTTTCGCACTTCTTTATTGACCGACCCATTTTTGCGGCGGTTATTTCTATTGTTATCACTTTGTTGGGTATTGTGGGATACGTTAAATTGCCCGTTGCTCAATATCCAGATGTTGTGCCACCAAGTGTAACTGTAACAACACAGTATGCTGGTGCATCGCCAGAAATCATTATGCAAACAGTTGCAGCACCTATTGAACAGGAAATCAATGGTGTTGAAAAAATGATTTATATGTTTAGTCAGTGCAATTCTGATGGTTCGTTATCGACAACTGTAACTTTTGAGCTTGGTACAAATATTGATATTGCACAAGTTCAGGTTCAAAATCGTGTGGCTATTGCTACTCCACGTTTGCCTGAAGAAGTTCGCAATTTCGGGGTTACTGTAAATAAAAAATCGCCAGATATGTTGTTGTGCGTAAGTTTGTTTTCGCCCGACAACTCTCGCGATAAATTGTATTTAACAAACTACGCTATTACTCAGATGAAAGACCGTCTGGCACGCGTATATGGTGTAGGGTCTATAAATATTTTTGGTGCTCGCGAATATTCTATGCGCATTTGGTTGAATCCTGAAAAACTCGAGCATGTTAATATGACTCCAGCTGAGGTTGCTGCAGCACTTCGCGAACAAAACAAGCAAGTTGCAGCAGGTAAGCTTAATCAAGAGCCAATAGCAAATTCCGATGCTGCTTATGAGCTTATTATCAATACACAAGGGCGTTTGTCTACTCCAGAAGAATTTAAGAAAATCATCGTTAAATACGACGACGAAGGCAGAGTTGTACGTTTAGAAGATGTTGCAACTGTAGAACTTGGTGCTTATACTTATGGTGATGAATCTAAACTTAATGGCAGAGATTGTGTTACAATGGCAGCTTATCAGTTGCCTGGGTCGAATGCTCTTGATACTGCAAAACGTTTGCGCGAAGTTATCAACGAGATGGCTGCATCATTCCCAGTTGGCGTAGATTATAAAATTGCACTCGATAATACCGAGTACATCGAAAATTCAATTAGCGCTGTGTATCATACTATCTACGAAGCAGTACTTTTGGTTGTTTTGGTTATGATGATATTTTTGCAAAATTGGCGTGCTGCAATTATTCCAATTTTTGCAATTCCAGTTTCGTTGATTGGTACATTCTTCTTTATGATGTTGTTTGGTTTTTCAATCAACAACCTTTCGTTGTTCGGATTGGTTTTGGCAATTGGTATTGTTGTTGACGACGCTATTGTTGTGGTTGAAAACGTTGAACGTAATATGCACGAAGGTTTGAATGCTCGCGAAGCTACAAAGAAGGCTATGACTCAAGTGCAAGGTGCTTTGATTGCTATTGCGTTTGTTTTGAGTGCTGTGTTTGTGCCAACTGCATTTATTGAAGGTATTTCTGGTCAGTTTTATCGTCAGTTTGCATTGACTATTGCAGCATCTACAATTATTTCGGCTATTGTATCGCTCACACTTTCGCCTGCATTATGTGCTATATTGATGAAAGAAGGCGAAAAACCAGATTGGTTTACACGCATTTGGAATTTCTGTTTTGGTTGGTTCTTCAAAGCGTTCAATACATGTTTCTTCTGGTGTTCAGAAAAATATGGTGCATTTGTAAAACGTTTGTTGCGTTTTTCGATTATAGTGTTGGTTGCTTACGCAGGTATGTTGTATTGGACTGGTCATCAGTTCCAAATTGTACCACGAGGCTTTATTCCAAAACAAGATACAGGCTACATATTTGGTGCAATGCAACTTCCTGATGGTGTAACGCTCGATCATACTCGAAAGGCTGTAGATAAGGCTCGCGATATTATATCGAAAATCGAAGGTATTGAAGATGTAACAACAATTGCTGGATTGTCGGGGGCAACATTTACTAAATTGAGTAATGCTGGTGCGTTGTTTATCAGATTGCGTCCGAAGGAGGAACGTGTTGCAAAGGGTATAACGTTAGAATCGTTGCTTGGTAAAATTTATATGGGCTTGAAAAAAGGCGTTCCAGAGTCGAATTCGTTTGTGCTTACTCCTCCTGCTGTAAATGGTATCGGTATGGGTGGCGACTTTAAATGCTACATTCAAGACCGTACAGGTAGGGGTATTGCAGATGTTGCAAAATATACTCATGAAATTGCAAGAAAAGCAATGACTGAAAATCCTGAAATTTCGTTGGCATTTTCTACATATAGAATTTCTACACCACAGTTATATGTAAATATCGATCGCGAAAGAGCCCAGAAACTAAATGTTCCAATTCGCTCAATTTTTGAAACAATGCAGTTTAATTTAGGTTCGGTATATGTAAACGACTTTAACATTCTTAATCGTGTGTATCGTGTATCTATGCAGGCTGAAGGTTCAAAACGTAGCGATATTCCAGATATCTACAATTTGAAAGTTCCAAGCAGAAGTGGTGGTAATGTTCCTATGGGATCAGTTGCTACAATTAAGAGAATTGTTGGTCCTGATACTGTAAATCGTTATAATTTGTACCCTTCGGCTGAAATTATGGGCAACTTGGGTGCAGGTTATAGTACTGGTGAGGCTATGGCTGTTATCGAGCGTGTAGCTGCCGAAACATTGCCATCGGGTATGGGTATGGAATGGACAGATTTAGCATATCAAGAAAAGCTTGTTGGTAATACTGCAATTATTATTTTCGGCTTGTGCGTAGTATTCGTATTCTTGATTTTGGCTGCTCTTTATGAAAGCTGGACACTTCCACTTACAATTATTTTGATTGTACCATTGGTATTGTTGTTTGCCTTGTTAGGTATTGATGGACGTGGCTTAGACAATAATTTGATGACACAAATTGGTATGGTTGTGTTGATTGGTTTGGCGTGTAAGAATGCTATTTTGATTGTAGAATTTGCAAAACAACGTCAAGAAAAAGGCGAAGAAATTGTCAGTGCAACTGCACATGCTTCGCAAAATCGTTTGCGTCCAATTTTGATGACATCGTTTGCATTCATTTTAGGTGTAGTTCCATTAGCATTTTCGCTTACATCGGGTTCCGAGTTGCGTCAACCATTGGGAACTGCAGTTATGTACGGTATGTTGGGTGTAACGTTTATGGGTTTGATTTTTACACCAGTATTTTTCTATGTAATTAGAAAACATTATAAGCCTTCAATTAAGGAGTAATTATGAAGAAATTTTTTATATTATCAGTATCGTTGGCGCTTGTAGGTTGTTCGGTTGGTCCAGATTACGAAGAAGCATCAAAAGCTGTTAAATTGCCCGAAACTGTAAAAGCCGAGCAATTTACACGTTCTGATGTTAAAATGTGGAAAAATGCATTACCTGCCGATTCAATAGCAAAGGGCAATTGGTGGAAAATCTTCAACGATAAAAAGCTAGATGCTCTGTTAGAACGTTGTGCTAAGAATAATCCAGATTTGGCGTCGGCATTTTATAGAGTCGAAAAAGCCAGAGAAGCTGCTTTGATGGAAAAAGCCGATTTATATCCACAGTTGAGTGGACACGCATCGTATGCAAGAACAGGTGTTTCGCAAAATAATAAAATGTTTATGGGCGAAAAAAGCTACGATGCTTGGACAACTGGCTTTGGTATTACTTGGGATTTAGATCTCTTTGGTAGAGTTCGCAGTTTGTTGGATTCTGATGTTGCAAATGCACAGGCTATGCTTTGTGAATATCAAAACTTAATGCTCAACTTACAGGCTAATGTTGCCAAAACTTATTACTCGATTAGAGCGTTGAAATCTGAAATAGAAGTTCTCGAGCGTACATTGAAAGTTCGTAAAGGCGATACAGAGCTTGTGCGTCAGAGGGTTGCAATGGACTATTCTACAAATATCGACTTAAAGCGTGCTATACAACAAGAGTACGAAGCCAGCGCACAACTTGCATCGTGTTATAGACAAATGTTATTGGCAGAAAATACACTGTCTTTGCTTGTTGGTAGTACTCCAGCTGAAATTGGTGTAAAGTTTGAAGCACTCGATGAAAAATTCCCACAAATGCCAAAGGCTGTTGCATCGGAATTGTTAGAACGTCGTCCAGATATAGCTGCGGCAGAACGTAGAGTGTTTGCAGCAAATGCACGTATAGGGGCTGCACAGGCTGCGTTTTTTCCAACTATCTCGTTGTCGGCTAATACCGATTTAAATGCTGCAAAAATAGATAAGCTTATAAATTCTAATAGCTTTGCTTGGGGAATTAGTCCACAAATCTATATACCAATTTTTGAAGCAGGTAGAAATGTTGCTCGCAAAAGAATTGCGTTGGCTGAGCATAAGGAATCGCTCGAAAACTATAAATCAAAAGTTCTTGCAGCTATAAACGAAGTTGAAGATTCGCTTGTAAATATAAAATGGTTAGAAGTTGAATATAAAGCTAGAATTGGTTTGGTTGCAGCCTCGGTAGATGTTCAAAAAATGACTCGCATTCAGTACGATGAAGGTTATACCGATTACTTTTCAGTTAGTGATGCTCAGCGTGCAAGCTTAAATAATGCACGTTCTCTAATAGTTTTGCGTGGAGAACGTTTTAGAGCATGTGTAAATTTAATTCAGTCGTTAGGTGGTGGTTGGTCGCAAAAGACCGATAACAAAGATGCCGATTTTGGTCAAAACGATATTCTTCCAAAACTCTAATAATTGATTGTGAAAAACGATTTTATACAGAAATATCTCGATGGGGTGCCATTAGATACTCCATCGAAAATCTTAGCTGCCGCACTTGAAGAATTTGGTAGTGCTCCGGTTAAGAATGTAGGTACTCGTGATATTGCTAAACGTGCAGGTGTTAATATAGCAGCGATTAGTTATTACTTTAAGGGTAAAGATGATCTTTATTTCGAGTTGATTGAAGCTATTATTGTGCATCTTTCAAAGTTGACTTCTGAATTTGATAAACGCTTTGAAGTTCTTAAGAAAAATCCGTCAGAAGTAGAAGCACGTTTGTTGTTACGCGATTACATATCTTGGCGTTTGCTCGGTATAGATGAAGATAAAAAGCATGTCTTTAAAAATATATTGTCGATTATCTTTAGAGAAGAATTTAATAATACCGAGCTTTTCAAACAGTTTCATTCCCGTATCTTTGGCAAAACTGATGAGCTTTTTAGAGAATCAATCAAAATGATCTTAAAAGATAAAGTAGACGATGAAACTGCAAGAATTATGTCGACTGCTATATTGGGGTCTCTGATTCGTTTTGGAGCAGTTCCTAATTCGGTAATGCTATCGATGAATTGGCAGGAGATTAGTTCGGTTGAAATAGAAAAAATCCGACACGTTATTTTTTCTATGCTGGATAAAGTATTAAAGTAATTTATGCAGAATTGATGTTAAAAAAAATCTTGCTAAGTTTTCATAAAAATAAAAAATATCTGCCATGAATATTGGCAGATTTTTTTATGTTGGAGTGTTGGGTATTTTGTTGATGTTTTCAACAATTCACGCAATGGAAACTCAAAAGGTAAATCTTGACGGGGAATGGAATTTTTCGACAATCGATTCAGAAGGAGGCGTTATTCAATCGGGAAAAATTCGAGTCCCTGGGGCTTGGGATGCGCAAGGTTATGGTAAACCAACCGATAAAGTTCACAATAACTTTGTTGGTATTGGCAAATACGAACGTGAAATCGAAGTTCCTGACGAATGGGAAGATTTAGATATAAATTTAGTTATAGAAGGTGTTTCTCGCTATGCTAAAATTTGGGTAAACAACAAATATATAGGCGAGGTTTTAGGTTTAACAGGTTCGCATAGAGTAATTGTAAAGAAACATTTAAATATAGGTGGAAAAAATAAGATTCGTATAGATGTAGATTCGCGTCAACGTCATCAGTTCGATGCTATGTTGGGAGCTGCTCAGCTCAACGATTACATGGATTTAGCTTGGGGCGGTTTGTACGGACACGTTTATCTTGAGGGTTTGCCAAAAATTCGTTTAGACGATGTTTACATTCGCACAAAACTTCCAATTCCAGCACAAAATATTCCTGCAAGAATTATTGCAGAAACAAAAATTGTTAATGCTAAAAATAGCAAAGCTGGAATATTTAATTTAACAGGGGCAAAAAATGACAAGGCTTGCAAATTGATGTTGGAAGTTTTCGATGCCGATGGCAAAAAGGTATCTTCTAAAAAACAGAATTTGGTTGGGCGTTCATACGAAACGCAAGTAGTTGTTGCAGATATTGAAAATGCAAAATATTGGTCGCCAGATAATCCGTATTTGTACAGTTTGAAATTGTCGCTCTTAGATGAAGAAGGCAATGAATTGCATTCGTTTAAATGGCGTAAAGGTATAAAAAGTATTCAGATAAAAGAAGGTTGGGGCGCAGGTTTTGTAAATCGCACAAAAATAATGCTCAATAATGCGCCTGTTTATCTTTTGGGATATGGCGACGACCATATTTATCTCAAAGAATTTTCAATGCCTTTCGATAAGCAGATGTATATAGATCGTCTAAAGAAAATTAAAGCATTGGGCTTTAATCATGTTCGTCATCATAGCACGATTATGCCTCCAGAATATTACGAGGCTTGCGACGAAGTAGGCATTATGCCAAATGCCGAATTTACTATTGGGTATCCGTGGCAAATGCCAGGGACAAAGCATTGGCGTAATATAGCTCCAGCAGGTAATTCATACAATCGTTCGATGTCTTTTTATCGGGATCGTTATCGTCAAGCTGTGAAAGAGTATCGCAATTACACTTGTATATTAGCGTGGGTTGGTGGAAACGAATTGTACATGGGCGAAGACGTACCAGCACGTAAAAATCCACTTTTGACGTATTTTATGAAGACTACTCGCTCGCTCGATCCAGATAGATTATTTGTAGATACCGATGGCGAGTGGGAAGGATATATCCTCGATGCTAAAAACGATAGACCAGAGTTAGATTTATATTTTGTTTTGTTCGATGAATGGGCAGATTTTGTAGATTTTGAACGTAAATACGACACTAAAAAATCTGTTCGTTGCAAACATATAACAAACAAATTTGTGGGTAAATCTGTTGATGTTGATGTCCCGCTGAAGCCCGTAATTTCGCACGAAACTGCAAACTTCTGCACGTTTACACGTCCAAGTGTTGTTAAGTTTTTTGAAGGCTCAAACTTCAAATCTTTTTGGCTTACAAAGTCGGTTGAAACTCTCGCAAAACAAAATATGCTTGATAAATCAGAGCAGTGGGGCTTGGCAAGTGAAAAACTTATGTTGAGAATCCACAAGCACAATATTGAAACTATCCGTAAAAACCCATATATAACAGGGTATCATTGGTGGTTAATTCAAGATTATTGGACAAGCTCAGATGGCATATTCGACTTTGCGTTCCGTCAGAAAGAAGGCTATAAAACCGAAGAAATTCGCAAGTTTAATTCGCCAGTTGTAGCATTGCAAAATGGGTTGAAATTTGGTTACGATACAGGTGAAAAAATTTCGGCAAATTTCAAAATCTCAAATTTCTCAACAGTAGCATTTACGCCTAATACAGAAGTTGTGTTGAAGTGTGGCGATAAGATTCTAAAGAAATTTAATCTTCCACAAATCCATTCTGGATACGGCAAAATAACTAATTTTGGTTCGGTTGAAGGTTTAGAAAAGTTTGTTGAAAATAGCAATGTTCCACAGATGTACACTTTGTGCTTTTCGGCAAAATCAAAAGAAATGTCGGTTGCAAACGACTGGAATTTCTATGTTTTCCCTAAGGCTGAAAATCTCAAGGCAAGCAACGTTGTTGTAGGCAAAAATGTTGCCGAATATGTACCAAGTAAGTGGACGGAAAAAGCATCAGCCGATTGTAAGAATTTGAAATCGGGCGACGTTATGTTTGCAAAAGAAATAACAGAAGATGTTGTAAATGCACTCGAAAAAGGTGCTACTGTCGTGTTGTTTTCACCAAAGAAATTCCTACCTAGATACGATATGAAATATAAGTCGCAATGGTGGCGTGCTGGTGGCAATGACTATACAAATTATGTTGGACATTTTGTTGAAAAATCTTCGCCATTGTCGGTTGTAGCTCCTGAGCATTTCTGTGGCGAGGCGTTTGCTCCAATGTTTGCAAATAGTCATCGTTTCGATGTTGAAAAACTTTCATCAAAGCCTGAAAATACAATTAGGGCGTTGTCGAGCTTGATGTACCTTAAAGAGTACTCGTCAGTAATGCGTGTTAAGGTCGGTAAGGGCATGTTGATTGTAAGTGGTCTTTCGCATAACGCAGTAAGAAATTCCGATATGAACGCATGGGTACTGAAAACTTTGATTGAATCGCCCAAGCCCGAACAGCAGTGGCAAGTAAATATGCTCAAGCAGTTTATAAAATAAGTAGTTTTTCAAATTCTAAAAGGCGTAAGTAAAATCTTACGCCTTTTTTTAGAAATAGAATAAAAAGTATAATTTTTTGCTTGACAAAGGTAATTAGGGGGGGGGTATAACTTGCTACTTTCTTAAATCAAAAAAAGGAGAGTTTTTTATGAATAAATCAATCATTACATTATTAGCTTTAACGAGCATCTCAACTTCGCTTTTTGCAAGAGTTGAGTGGTCAACAGCCAATACAACTGATGTTGTTAGTAGCGATATTTCAGACGGGTGGGTTGTTCTCGATACTAACGCAACTAATACAACAAGTAATAACATACATGTTTCCGTTTGGGAAAATGTAAACGTAAATGCTACAAGTACGTTAAAAATTATGGGTGATGATTCATCAATGACGTTCTTGGGCAATAATAAAATTACTGCGGGGGGTTTATATGTCCAATATCATGGTAAAGCATATTTTAACAATTCGACTGTTGAAGCTTCAACTCTTTCAATTCATCAAGCAAAGTCGCTTGTAAGCTTTAATGGTGGAACTGCAACTTTTGATAAAGTATCTCAAATGGATAATAATGGTGCTACTGTAATTCTTGACAATGGTGCAAGTTTGAAAACAGGTTCTTTTGGTGGCACAGGTGCTAGTGCTTCTCCAACTACATCTATGTTGATTTTAAAGAACAAGTCTTCGTTTGAAACTGCAACAACAAATTATGGTAAGTTTAATACCGGTATATATCTTGAAGGAGGTTCTTCTTTTAAAACAACAGAAGATGGTATAGATGGCGCAATCAGTTTAATCGGAGCAAATATAACAGTAGATTCTGGTTCGTCGATGGATGTTGGTGGATATATCAAACTAAGTGGTAAATATTCAGCTTATAATGGCACTCAATATTATCCATGTACATTTACAATAGGGGCAAATTCTACTGTTAAAACAGGCAATTATATTCAAATAGCAGATAACGCATCATTAGTTTTAAATATGTCTGGTGCAAACCAAATTGATTCTGATGTAACAATAGAAACTGGTGGTGTTTTCAACATTTATGCAACATCGGCTTTGACAAGTGGTCAATCATACGATGTATTGACTGGAACTCTATCAAATAACGGAACAATCAATGTTTATGGCGGAACATTAAATGGCAAAGTATTTACAGTTTCGGAATCTAAACAAATAGAAGCCGGAGTAGAAGTGCCAACAGTAGTTGAAAATAACGGTATCGTAGAAATTACCACCAACGAAAACACAAGCGTTTCAATGGCATTCAACGCCGATAGCGCTACCGTAAATAAAGTTGTTGAAAACACTGTTGACCTTGTATCTGCTGTTGGTTCTGACTTTGTAAAAATGGGCGCATACGAATTTGATGTTGAAATTGAAGAAGGCGATACAGTTGTATTGAGTTTCTATGTTGGTGATTCATCATTGAAGACATCTGATTTCTCTATTTTCCATAAATCAGAAGGTGGTCAATGGAGCAAAGCTGATGATGTTTCGGGAATCAGCTATGACGGTGAATTTTTATCATTTGTGGTTTCTCACTTCTCGAGTTATGGATACACAGCAGTTCCAGAACCAAGTACATATGCAATAATCTTTGGTGCATTGGCTTTGAGTTTTGTAATTTATCGTAGAAGAAAGTAATAATTTTTTCAATTAAATAAAAAATCAGAGGTACACTTGTGTGTACCTCTTTCTTGTAAATTTAAATCGTGTTTTTTTACATCAATTGAAATTATTTTAAAATAATATCGCAAATAATTGGGTAGTGGTCTGAAGGATACGCTCCATTTTCGTTGTAGTCTGAAACCTCGTAGGTTGCAACTTCACTTGGAGCCGATATAAACAAGAAATCAATTCGTTTTGCATTTTTATCGCCCTTTTGTGTATGACCTTTAAATCCATTGAATGTGTGTGGCATGTTGATTGGCTCTTTCTTTGAAATATCGCGAGCATCTAAAACACCTTGTTGTGATTTTATATATTTTATAACTTTTGAATCATCGCCACTATTGAAGTCGCCAACCAATAAGTAAGGTGTTCCATTAGTTTTTTCTTTAATGATTTTCATCAAGTATTTAGCTTGTTCGGGTTTAGCTTTTTTGCCTCGGTGGTCGAGGTGTGTTGAAAACACATAGAAAATTTTACCTGTTTTGTTGTCTGAGAATTTTCCGTAGTTGACAGTTCTCGGCTCTGCTGAATCAAGTATTTTTGTTTTTTCTTTAGGAGTTGGTGCAAGCCAAAGAGTTGCGTTTTCGAGAAGCTTATATTTGCTCTTTTTGTAGATAATTAAATTTATAACGCGTCCATCTTTTTTGCCTAACGAACTTTCTCCAAAATAAGCATAGTCTGGTAAGAGTTCATTGAATGCTGGAAATTGCTTTACAGCCGATTCTTGTGCGCCGATGATATCGATATCGAATTTTCTGATGAAGTTTGCTACAATTGTTTTGCGATGTTTCCAATTGCGTACGCCCGTATCCTTTTTCATGACACCTCGAAGGTTAAAAGAACATGCACGCATTGTTATTGAGTGGTCGGGCGCAGATTGTGTATTGTTTTCTGCCTTTGGTGTGGCATTGCATGCACAACAAAGTATAGATGTTAAAGGAATTAGTACAGTTGAGAATATAGTAGGAAACCTTTTCATAATTTTATGAAAAACGATGTAGGTTTAAAGTCAAGTTTATTGTATGAGAGTATGTAGGGATTATAAGTTTTTTATTGTTGTTCGTTGTAAAAAATCTTGACAGAAAAATAGATTTTTAAAAAAATACTGCGTAAAGTTTTAAAACTTAAATAATTAACAAACAAAATAAATACAATGGACAATACTACTGAATTTTCATCAGTTTCTGTCGCAGAAAGATTAAATAAAAAACCTTCTGAACTCACAAAGAAAGATATTATCGAATTTGTGAAGAATGAAAATATCCGCCACGTCAATTTTATGTATCCGGCAGGCGATGGACGTCTTAAGACGCTCAATTTTGTTGTGTACGACCTCGATTATCTCGACGAAATTCTCACATGTGGAGAACGTGTCGATGGTTCAAGTTTGTTCTCGTTTGTAGAAGCAAGCAGTAGTGATTTGTACGTAGTTCCACGTTTTAGAACAGCGTTTATTGATCCTATTTCAGAAATACCAACATTGGCGTTCCTCTGCTCGTTCTTCAATAAAGATGGACAGCCTCTTGAAAGTTCGCCTGAATACGTTTTGAGTAAAGCTTGTAAGGCATTCAGCGAAACAACAGGTTTAGAGTTTCAGGCAATGGGCGAGCTTGAGTATTATGTAATTGCAGATGAAGAAAAAGCATTCCCAACACCAAATCAACGTGGTTATCATGAGTCGGCACCATTTACTAAGTTCGGCGAATTCCGTCAGCTTTGTATGCAATATATTGCTCAAACAGGTGGTAAAATCAAGTACGGACACTCGGAAGTTGGTAATTTTACGTTAAATGGTAAAATTTACGAACAAAACGAAATCGAGTTTTTGCCATGCGATGCTCAGAGTGCTGCAGAACAGCTTATGTTGGCTAAGTGGATTATCAGAAACTTGGCATATCAGTTTGGTTATGATTTAACTTTTGCACCCAAGATTACAACTGGTAAGGCTGGTAGTGGTTTGCATGTTCATATGCGTGTAATGAAAGATGGTAAGAATGTAATGCTTGAAAATGGTGTTCTTTCTGATTATGCACGCAAGATGATTGCAGGCGTTCTTGAAATGGCTCCATCTATAACTGCATTTGGCAATACAAATCCAACAAGTTATTTCCGTTTAGTTCCACATCAAGAAGCGCCAACAAATATTTGTTGGGGTGATAGAAATCGTTCAACTCTTGTTCGTGTTCCTCTCGGTTGGACAGGTAGCACAAATATGAGTGCTTTGGTAAATCCACTTGAAAGTGCGAATACATACGATACAAAACAAAAGCAAACTGTTGAAATTCGTTCGGCAGATGGCTCGGCAAATATCTATTTGTTGTTTGCAAGTTTGGCAGTTGCTGCAAGATATGGTTTTGAGTTGGAAAATGCTTTGGAAGTTGCAAAGAATACTTACGTTGATGTAAATATTCATAAAGATGAAAACAGAAAAGTTCTTGATTCGTTGAAGGCATTGCCTGATAGTTGCAGTGCTTCGGCTGAGTGCTTGGCAAAACAGCGTGAAGTTTACGAAGCTAAGGGTGTATTTACACCAGCAATGATTGATGGAATTATGAAAGGTTTGGCATCGTATAACGATGGTTCGTTGCGTGCTGAAATTGGTAATAATGAGCAAGCAATCCTTGACTTAGTAGAAACATATTTCCATTGTGGTTAAGGGATTGTTTATAGGCTAGAGGGGGTCGTAGCTCAGTTGGAAGAGCGCTAGAATCGCACTCTAGAGGTCGTGAGTTCGAATCTCATCGGCTCCACGATTTCAAGACGTTGTAAGTCATATACTTACGGCGTTTTATTTTGTGTGTTTCGCACAGATCCGCATAAATAGGATGTATAAGTACCAAATTTAAATTAAAATCGCCCCAAAACGCCCTATTTTACAGGGATTGCAGACATCGCCATTTTTGGCATTTTTTACAAGAAGAGCAATTCTGATGGTTAAAAACCGTCAAAAATGCCACTTTTTTGGATCACAAATGGATCACGGAAACGACGACCCGTAATCCCCGATAAAATCAGCTCTCGCAGACAATTCACCACGAAAAAACTGAAATTTATCAGATTTTTCAGGTTTAGCCAAAATTCTTAAATAATTTTAACTTCTATAGACTAAACTTTATAGTCTTATGAATTCATTAAAATTATCTAAAAGAGTGATAGGCATCGCCCTATCGGTTTTATTCGTTAACGTAGCCTTGGCTGATGCAAACTCTGATGCTCGCATCCAAGCTTACAAAGCTAATAAGCTCATTCCACAAAATGTAGTACTGCTTACATCAACAGGTGCAGCCGATTCTGATGAGGTTGTACTGTTAAAACAATGAAAGAGCGTATTGCATTAAATAATTCCTATGTTAAAAAGGCCTTAAAAAATGGCGATATAATAGGTGTTCATTGGTTTCGTTGGGCAGATCAAATAACTGTTGGACGTCAGAACGATGGCGAAAATTTTGGTTGTGGAATGGTTGATATTTGCGATACGCCAGTGTATGATTTCGTTATGAGTGTTAGAAAGCTTTCCGAAAAAATGTATAAAGTTCGCTTAAGTGAAAAGAAATAGCTTGGGGAAAGGCTCCGTATATCAATCTGTTTGTCGAATTGTTTGTGGAGATTGACCAAAGTACTTTTTAAATGCGTGCGAAAACGAAAAAGCACTTGAGTAGCCAACCATTTCGGCAATTTTTGCACAAGAATGTTTTTCGTATTTTAAAAGATTTATTGCAGTTTTCATTCGTATGGAAAGTGTGTATTTTGAGAATGTTTCTCCAAATAAATCTAACGATATTTTTTCTAACTCGTATATTGTTGTGCTCAGGGTTTTGGCAACTTCGGCAGAAGTTTTATACAATGCGGGATTTAGCCTTATTTCTTTAATTATGTTTTTAACTTTGTTTGCCATTTTACAATCGCTGTTATTGCTAAATTCGCGCATTAAAAGATTGTAAAATGTAGATGCGTAGCATTCCAAAATATGCAAATCATTTTTACCGTAAATTTCCTTTTTGTAGAGTTGCAATATAGTTATTATTTCTTCAAAACTGTTGAAATTTTGTACCGATATATTTTTACCAACTCGCATATTCATTTCACTTTGAGGACTTATATCTAACCAAAACATAGATGTATTGTTAGCTAAAATACGCATATAACAGCTTTCTCTACAGGGTATTATATATGCTTGACCAGCTTTAATTGTAATTTTTGATGTGTCGTTTCTAAGAGAAAGCTTTCCACTTACGATAAACGCAATATTAGTATGTGATATTGGTTTTATGTATTGATAAAATCCTGACATTCTATTTGAAAAAGCCATAGCTTTTATGCCATATTTCCCAAGAATATTGTTTACTATATTTTTAGGCTTTTGTATTGAATTTGAACGAATAGATTCTTTTATATTTGCTTTTTTTATAAATTCAGTTGGTTCACTTAAATATTTTTGTACCGAATCCTTTGTCCAGAATAGCATAGAGTCGTTATTTAATATAGAAAATGTATATTCCGACGATTCTTTCGGTTTTGAATTTGATTTTTTCATAACATAAAAAGAGCATAGTCTTAATTTTTAAGCAATAATAATTTTAAAAAAGCATAATAAAAAATAAATATTCTAAAAGTGTTTATTTAGTCTAAAATTAATGACAGCATAAAATTTTATGACTGGATATTTTAATTTAAAAGAAGGTTTATTATGAAAAAGAATATTGTTTTATTATTGTTTACATTGTTGTGTTCGGCTTGTTTGGGGGTTTCAACCGAAGAAAAGAAACAAGATGTTGTAATCGATGAAAAAGATGCCGAAATTACAATCACAAAACCTTATATACGATGGCTTTTTGCAGGGTTTGGTTTTCAAAATTCTGAAGCTGAATTTACTGCATTGATGGACGACGAATTCCTCAATCAGCGAGCTTTGAAAACTTTCAGAGAAATATCGCCTACGTTTTGTAGAGTCTATGCTGGTTTTGCCGATGTATCAAAAGAGCAAATGGATAGATTTGCCGAATATTATCATAAGACATTTAAAGAAGCCGATACAACTTTATATGCTGCTCCAGGTTGTATGCCAGCATTTCCTGATCAAATAAATGTCGAGGAATATGCTGAAAAAGTTGCGAAAAATCTTTCGTATTTGATAAAGGAAAAAGATTGTAGAAAAATTCGCTATTATTGTTTAACTAACGAGCTTACTTGTGGTGATCAGTTTAGTTATTTTACACGCTTTAACAAAATGGAGTTATTTAAAGCATATAATGTGGCACTTTATAAAGCATTTCTTAAATATGGCTTAGATATTCAACTTTTAGCTACCGACGATACTGCAACTACAAAACCTTATAGAGTGTTAGATTCCCTAAAATGGGCAATGGATAATATGAACGATTATGTTGGAGCATATTGCACTCATTGGTATGTATATGGACGTAGAGCTGATGATTTAAATCTTTGGAATGAATGCAACGAATACTTCAATACTCTTGTTCAACTCTCTATAAATAAGAACAGACGTCATATTTTAGGTGAATGGGGTTTTAGTCCAACATTCAGAAAACGTGGTATTATGGTTGATGATTTAGGTTATAATCTGCGTCAACCGGAAAAGGCAACTGAATCGGTTTTATCAAAATTAGAAGTTGGCGTTGCTGCCATGAATGCAGGTTCTTATGCTTGTGTAAGTTGGTCGTTTGTTGATTATCCGGATCCATATGTAATAGTTGACGGACACACCCCAGAATCTCGCGCAATTTACGAAGCATCGAAATGTGGTTATAAAATGGATTTAAAATACAACAAGTGGGGAATCTTCAGATGGGATAGCGTCGACAAGAATTATTCTGCCTATCCAGAAATGTATGCCATTGGTTACTTAGCAAAATTGTTTAAGAAAAATGCAACTGTTCTACCTACAAAATCAAACAACTTTATGGTGCGTTCGGGTAGTATTATCAACCGAGATGGTTCGGTTTCTATTGTTGTGATAAATAGAGGCAAAGAAAAAGATTTGAAAATAAATTCGCAACAACCATTCAATAAAAATTTAAGAATGTATGTTTACGAAGCCGACAATGTTCCATTCAATGAATTTAACGATTTGCAATCACATAAATGTGTTATTAAGCCAACATCTAAAAACTCTTTTTCTGTAAAACTTCCAGCACGTTCTGCATGTTTTTTCACAACTGATTATCAAGATAGAATTCCATCGGCTATAAACAATATTTTTATTAAAGATGGAAAGCTTGTTTGGGATAAATCGAGCGACAAAGAACATTGCTATTACAGAGTCTATAAGAACGGAAAGCAAATTGCATCTACTGTGGCAACGTATGTAAAAGTAAATGATACCGATGTAAGTTTGTATTCGGTAAAGTCGGTTGACAAGTGGGGAAATGTCAGAAGATAAAACAGCTTAAACAATGAAAAAATCTTGGTATAAATGGGAAGTCTTAGGACTTCTGTGGGTAGCGTTTTTCTTAAATCAAGCCGACCGACAAATATATAATACGTTGCTTGGTGAAATTTCGCAATCTTTGCAAATTTCTGCAGAGCAGGCTGGGTTAATAGCTACATTGTTTAACTTGGTATTTGCTATATCAGTACCTCTTTTTGGCTTTTTAGCCGACAATATAAGCAAGAAAAAAATCTTGGTATTTGCAATCTTACTTTGGAGTATTGCAACAACTGTTTCTGGTTGTGCTACTGGATTTATAACATTTATAATTTTTAGAAGTATGGCTACTGGACTGGGCGAGGGAGCGTTTGGTCCGGCAAACTATTCTACTATTGCCGATTATCACGCCAAAGATACTCGTGCTACTGCAATGAGTATACATCAAACATCTTACTATTTGGGTGTTATAATTACAGGTCTTATTGCAAGTTGGCTAAGCGATATGTATGGTTGGCGATTTGTATTTGTTTTGTTTGGCTCTTTAGGTGTTGTTTGGGGCTTTATTATGATTGTTCGGTTGAAAGATAAAGAGCCTATAAAAACAACATCAGAAAATATAAAAGCAAAACCATCGTTTTTAGAATCATTAAAATTATTCTTTTCAATACCAACTGCAATTTGTCTTACTTTGGCGTATGCAAGTCTGATTTTTGTTTTGCAAGGTTATTTAACTTGGTCGACTTTTTATCTTCAAGAAAAGTTTAACTTAGGTAAGATTGATGCTGGATTTAGTGCTATGTTTTATACGCATATTGCAGCATTAGTGGGTATTCTTGTTGCAGGAAAAATATCTGATTTCTTTGCAAAGAAAAAACCTCAATACAGAATTTTATTACAAAGTTTAGGTTTAATAACTGCTGTGCCATTTATAATTTTAATGGGACAATCAACAACGCTTACTTTTGTTTACATAGGTTTTGTTGGTTTTGGTTTTTGGCGCGCGTTCTTCGATGCAAACACATACGCAGTTTTGTATGATGTAATTCCTCAAAAATATCACGCAACTGCAACGGGGGTTCAAACTTTTGTAGGGTTCGGAATTGGTGCATTTTCTCCGTGGATTTTAGGTATGTTAAAGCCTCAACTTGGTCTTTCAATGGGTATTACAATGCTTTCAATTCCATGGATTATTTTTGCAGTTGTGTTATTTATTGCATATAAATTCTTTTATGCACGCGATTGTAAAAAGGCATCAGAATTTATGTGATAAATATAAATTTTTAAAAATATAAAAATGAAATTAGGATTAGGTTTAAAACAATATTGGTGGACAGACGCTCCCAATAGCGCTTATGCAGAAGGTGGATTACTTGAAAATCCAGGTCAGAAAATGTGGACCGACGAACATCTGCGTTTAGCGCGCCAGTTCGGATGCGAAAGTATTATTGCATGGGTGCCACTTCCTGCTGGTAATGGTGTTTGGAGTAAGGAAGATTTGTACAGCCTTAAAAAGCAAGTAAACAAGTATGGTATGGAGCTTGCTGGTATTGAGAATTTTCATCCAGCACATTGGGATCATATTGTTTTGGGTGAGGAAGGCAGAGACGAACAAATGGAAAACATCTGCCAAACAATTAAGAACGCTGGCGAAGTTGGAATAGAATGTTTCGGTTACAGCTTTAGCGCATGTGGTGTTCAAGGTTATTATACAGAACGAGGCAATTCAGATGGCAGAGGTATGTCGAGTATTAAGCGTTTTAGCACAGAATATATAGATGATTCTCCTTCGCCAAATCAAAGATTTTGGTTCAGAACACAAATAGCTCGTAGAAGTCCGGAAGGGGTTATTCCTTCAGCCGATGAAGAAACTGTCTGGGATAGATTTCGTTACTTCTTAGAAAATGCCTTGCCTGTTGCCGAGAAAGCAAATGTAAAGTTGTGTGCTCATCCAGATGATCCTCCAATTCCTTATTTGAAGGGTATTTATCGCCCATTGCATTCGGTTGAAGGTTTGCGAAAATTGATTAAGATGTTTGATAGTCCTTCAAATTGCATAGAATTTTGTCAGGGGACAATCTCGACTATGCAAGGTGTCGACATATATTCAGTTATCGAAGAATTTGCATCGCAAGACAAGATTGGATACGTGCATTTTAGAAATACAAAAGGACAGTTTCCTGAATTTTCAGAGGTTTTTATTGATGATGGTGATGTCGATATGGCAAAAGCTATCGAGTGTTATGCTAAATATGGCTTTAAAGGTACGCTAATTCCCGACCATACTCCATTGATTGCATCGCCAGATCCTTGGTGGACTGGTATGGGGTTTGCACTTGGATATATGCGAGGTATAATGCAAGCTAAAGTAGGAGTTCGTTAATGGAACCTTTACCCAATGATGTCGAGCTTTTTGCCGAAACTAAATGTGTTGTTGGCGAAGGACCTTTGTGGATTGCCGATGAAGAATGTTTTTACTGGATTGATTTACGTCAAGGCAATATCTATCGAAAGAAAGACAACACTAATGCTTCCGACTTTGAAGTTTTTAAGCTTAATGTTGGTTATATTGGTGGAATAGTTCGATGTCAGAGTAAAAAATTTTTGCTTTTTTGTGAATATGGTTTTGTTTACGAATGGGTAGCTGGAGATGTTCCTACGAAGATTGCAAAACTTAGCGTAGCAAATGATAGTAGGTTTAACGATGTTTTCCCTTCTGTTGATGGTGGAGTTTTCTGCACTGTTGCTCCAACAAAAACAAAGAAAGGTCAGCTTTGGTATTTTTCAGTTAATAGAGAGTTTTCTGTTATTGAAAATGCTCTGAATGGAATGCCTAATGGAATGGGAATTTCTCCCGATGGAAAAACATTTTATCTTACGGTTTCAGACGAACGCATAATTTATAAATATTCATACGAAAATTCTAAGATAACTAACAGAAGTGTGTTCGTGAAAATTCCAGATACAGAAGGCTTGCCAGACGGAATGGCAGTTGATGCTCATGGTAATGTGTGGTCGGCGCAATGGAATGGGTATCGACTTGTAAAATATTCGCCCAAGGGTGATAAAATTTCAGAAATCAAGTTCCCGATAGCAAAAGTATCATCGCTCGCCTTTGGTGGACGTAGTTTGGATAAAATCATAATTACATCAGCAAACACGCCTTGGAGCGATGATGATTTTAAAAATTATCAAAGTGGAAAAACCTTTATAATGCAATCTAATCAAATTGGGTTAAATAGACCTTTAGCAAAATTTTAACAACTAAAAAAATAACAATAATGAATAAAAATATTATGAAAAGATTCAAAAATAAAGTTGTATTAGTTACAGGTGCTAGCCGTAACACAGGTGTAGGAATAGCAGAGTTGTTTATTCGTGAAGGCGCAAAAGTTTTCATTTGTGGTTCTACAAAAGAAAGCACAAGTAAAGGAGCAGAAGAACTGCGTTCAAAAGGTTATGACGGATTTATCGAAGCTCCATGCGACATTTCTAATCTCGAACAAGTAAAAGAATTGTTCGATTTTATAAAGAAAGAATGTGGAAGAATTGATATTTTAGTAAACAATGCCTGCCAAATGGGGGGCGACCCTATCTTTTGGGATTTAGATCCAAAAGACTTTATGAAAGTCATCAACGTAAATCTTTATGGTACATTCATCGTTTCGCAACACGCTGTCAGAATGATGTTAGAACAGCCAGAACGTGGGGTTATTGTAAACTTAAGCTCAAACACATCAATGCAAGCAATCCGTAAACGCACAGCGTATATTGCAAGTAAAGGTGGAATCGATGCTCTTACACGCTCAATGGCTATCGATTTGGCACCTATGGGAATAAGAGTAAATACAGTAGCTCCTGGGTATATTCATTCTGAAAGATGGGATCATCTTGATGAAAGTAGAATTAAGCGTCGTCGCTTAAATACGCCTATCGGAACAGAAGCATACGCCGAAGATATTGCTCAAGCTGTTGCATTCTTGGCTTCCGATGCAGCTAAGTGCATAGTAGGTGAACGCTTGCTTGTCGACTCTGGCTCGAGCGCACAAGCGTATCCTGTGGATATCGATGTTTAATTTTTCAAAAAATATAAAGTTTATAAGAAAGGGAAATATGATACATAAACTTACATTAATGTTATTGTTTTTATGCTGTACTTCTATGGTTATGGCTATTAACAGTGCAGAAATTCGCATAACAAAAAAAGACAATTCGGTAATAACAAAAAAAGTTGTGCTTCAAAAATTACCAGATGGCGTTTCAAAGCTTATAATCAAAAAAGAAGACATTCCTACCGATGCAAAGTTTTTAGACGTGTTAGCTGATAACGCTCGTGCTAAAAAGGGCGAGAAAGGATTTTGGCTTTTCAACCAAGGTTCATTAGGACATTTTATAAGAGACAATGGGGCGTTGTCGTATACAAGAAATTTAATGTTGCCATACTATGCAATGCAAACAGAACGCGAAACCTTCATTGCTATATTCGAGGGTATGCGTTTTGAAGCTGGGGTTTTTGTTATTGCAAAAAATGGCGAATACAAAATGTTTCCACGTTGGGATATTGCAAACATCGATTTCCCTCCGTATCAGGATATAGAAATAACATACTACACTTTGCCATTGAATGCCGACTACAATCAAATGGCTAAGACATATCGCAAGCACAAACTTGCTAAAGACCCTGAAATTAAAACAATCAAAGAGCGTTATAAAACTCAACCACTTTTGAAAAAGAATGTTGAGGCGTTTTCGTTGCGTATGCGTTTTGCCGAAAAAGATTTAGCAAATGGTAAAGGTTATGTAGTTGATTATACTCCTGAAACAGAACCAAAAATTAAAACGTACCAATTTTATGATGGAACTGCGTTGCTACACGCTCTCAAGATTGCTGGACTTGAAAATCTTTTTGTAAGTCTTGAAGGCTGGCAAAATGGAGGTTGGGGTGGTAGAACTCCATCGATATGGCCAATTTGCGAAGAAGCTGGTGGCGAAAAAGACTTTGTAAAGCTTGTAAAAACTGGTCAATCGTTCGGCTATATAATGGACGTACATATGTATTACACCGACCAATATGTAATATCGCGCGATTACAAACCAGAAGAAACTTGTTTAAATCCAGATGGTTCAAAGTTGTTCCATGGTGCATGGGCAGGTGGAAAAGCTTACTCTTTGTGTTTGAAATCAGCTTGGGAAAATTGGATTCCTGCAGAGCTTGAAAAAATCAAGCGCGAACTTTTCATTGAAGGTGGAATGTTCTTCGATGTATTCGGTGCAACAGCTCCATATCGTTGTTGTAATCCAAAGCATCCAACAAATCGCTGGGAAGCTGGTATTTATCACAAAAAGATAATGCAAAAAGCTCGCGAACTTTTTGGTGTTATAGGGCAAGAGTGCTGTATGGACGACTTCATAAGTCAGGTAGATTTCATATACTATAACAAAACTGCAATTAAAGAAGCTGTTCGTAAAGAAGCCGATCCTACAAAAAAGGAGTATTTGGATATGATCTAGTTCCATTCTTTGAGCTTGTATATCACGATATTGCAATGTCGTCGCCTTATCGTTTGCACTTTCCACCTAACTTTTTCTTAGACAAAAATAATGCCGATAAAATACTTCGTCTTGCAGAATTTGGTGGTAGAATATGCTCGTATGATGTTCTTGAAACATCGATTATTGATATCAAAAAGGCATATAACTTTTACAAGAGATATGTTCATTTAATACCAGAAGAAATGGTATATCACTCAAAAATAGCTGAAGGTGTTTTTAAGACAGATTTTGGTAATGGCGAGTCGATTATCTCTAACTATAACAAAACACCTTTCAATTACAAGGGAACTCAAGTTCCTGCAAAAGACTTTATTATAGTAAAATAATAACAAAACTATACTCAATATAAAGTCCGTTGACGATGCATACAGAAGTATAATGCGAAATGAACTTTACTTTGAGGAATATGATGCGAAAACTTTCAAAGCAGAAATGGATACTTTTCATGAACACATGTCAACGAAAGTAAAAGCTCTTATAGATCGTGCAAATAATAAACAAATTAAACTTCCAAAGGACTTAGAATGGTTAAAAACACAATACGAAAACCTAACCGAATTCCTCAAGAATCCACCATCTAGATCTAAAATATTTTACGGGACGAAATATATTGAATTTCTTTATGAGTGTTTTTGACTACATTCAACCGGCAAACCAAATCCATCGCAAACTTCCTATCATTCCAAATATGTTTGATGATTGGTTAGATCTAAGTGTTGGGAAAAAATACATAAAGACCGACAAATACGCCGCATATTATGCCATGAAGTAAATACAAAAGATGCTCCATAGTTTAATTTTTGCAAATTAAATAGTTATGATAAAATGCGACTGAAAAAACACTTCAGAGTGTACTAACAAAGAGAATTACACCTTAACTAATTGATAATAAAGCACAAATTAAATTTAAACGAGAAATTTTATGTTCGTATAACGAAAATTTGTCTGTTGAATAACTACAGGCGCTTAATTCTCATCACAAAGGCCCCACTGTAAAAGGTGGGGTCTTCCATTTTAGGACTCAAAAGAATAAATAAATCACATTAAGCTATATTTTCTCTCAAGAAAACTATTTTTATACTTAGCTTTTAAGTCTGGTGATAGAAATGATGAATCGACCAAATTAGACACCAACGTTTCTGTTGTACCTTCTAAAGAATACTTTACCATAATTATCAGTATATTGATAATTATCGCAGTATTTTGCATTTTGCAAAGAGTTTTTATAAGAAAGATTTGATCGGATTTTACAAAAATAGCATTACTTAAGAAAATTAAAGTCTATATTTTTCTTTTGACATTCTTATCAAAATATCTGGTATAAATGCGTAAAGACGTGGAGCTATAAATAAGGGCTCGGATCATATAAAAAATCGCAATTTCACAACTCTTTAATGATTGTGTAGTTATAAAAGCCATCGCACTCTAGAGGTCGTGAGTTCGAATCTCATCGGCTCCACGATTTCAAAACGCTGTAAATTAAACACTTACAGCGTTTTTATTTTGCCCTATTTTTCGCAGATCCGCATAAATAGGACGTTTGTGAACCAAATTAAACTTAAAATCGCCCCAGAATGCCCTATTTTACAGGGGTTGCAGACATCGCCATTTTTGGCATTTTTTGCGAGGGGAGCAATTCTGATGGTTAAAAACCGTCAAAAATGGCACTTTTTTGGATCACAAATGGATCACGGAAACGACGTCCATAATCCCCGATAAAATCAGCTCTCGCAGACAATTCACCACGAAAAAACTGAAATTTATCAGATTTTTCAGATTTAGCCAAAATTCTTAAATAATTTTTACTTTTATAGACTAAACTTATAATCTTATAAATTCTCATTGACTTCCATTTATAAAAAAAGTAAACCATTAGATGAAAATTACTTTGTATGGAAAATAATGACGATAGATTTGATGGGCTAGGGTTATCTCCCCAAGAAATAGAAGACATAAAAAAATTGGAAGAAGAAGAAGCTATAAGAGAACGAAAGCTTCGGTTGAAATATTGGAAGGAAAAAAATGAAAAAGATGCTGTATTAGAAAAGAAAAAAGAAAAAAGAACTGTTATTATATCGACTATTCTTATTGCAATATTTATTATTTCTATTTCCATAAACCTCCTTATTCCATCTTCGTATAAGCTCAATTCTTATGATAATTGTACTGGTGTTGAGAAATATGAAATTGTAAACAAAATAAAGCCCTTCATAAAATCTGATATAGAAGATATTTTTGATTTTCATATATTTGATTCCCCTTCTGAATTTAAACTTAAAAGACTAAAGGGAGATTTATGGCAAATAATAGTTGGATTTAATGGTAGAATACAAAATAATCGAGATAGATATGTTGCAATATATACTTTTATATATTCGGATTCTATTCCAGAAATAACTAACATAAAAATAAATTCTCGCATAAGAGTTGTAAAAAAATATGATAAAGATGGGATTCCTTGGGGAATAAGACTCATTCAAAAATCAAACTAAAACTATTTTTAACTCATAAAAGTACTCCTCCTTTCATATGAATGGATACAAGTAAAATAAAAGACTCTTCGCTTTGGTAGAGAGTCTTTTAATTTATTACCTAAGACCTTAAATTTTAAGTGCGATTGTCTATAAAAATTAAACTTGGCAGTTGAAATTTAGAACATCTTTACAAAGGTTATGACGAAGAATACAGGGATTACCACCACACAGATTGGTTCTGCTACGTCGATTGATAATATGTATATTACAACCGCCCAATACAACGAATGGAATACAACCCTACAAAGCAAGTTCAATGGGAAGTATATTTACGTTGACGGGATGTACACTAAAATCCAATAACCATTGGCAAAACCTCCGATACCCTCGGAGGTTTTTGTTGTATTGTAATATAATATTATTTTCGTCAAATCTACAAAAAAAATAAATGCGTTGTTAATAATTTTCCGCTTTTAATAGTATATTTAATTAATTTCTAAATTATAGTTTTCCACCGACTCCTTTAAACTTCTCCACAAATGCAGTAATCAATTGAAATACTTTATGCTTCTTTTTCAAATACAAAGGATTCAATGGACTCATCTTTGGTAGGATGCTATTGAAGTCGATTCCATTCTCACTAACAAACTCTCGTTTTAGTGAAACTATAATATATCGTTTTGCTTCTTCTTCATTTAGGTTTTCAGAAGCAATTAACTCCGAAACTTCTTTTGCTTGTTTGCATTGTGCATATTCAAAAAACGATTCAATAATACTAGCCTTATCTGTAATAGTGTCCAAGTCTGTATCATTAATAAAATCGACAATAAGACTTTCTTTTGCTCTATTGCCAACACTGGCACGGATTACGCCTCGTATTTCCTCGATTAACGCTGTTTTATCTTTTGTTTTATTATTTTTCTCAAAGATTAATTCCAGTATATAATCCAAGTTTATCTCTTGAGATTTAAGTAAATCAATCTCAAATACCACATCATCCCAATCAATTTTGGATTTTTCTGCAGTTGTATTTCCTTTCTCTTTTCTTAGCCAATCTCTAATGTCGTTATAAGTAGATTTGTAATCCTGAACTCTTCTATCTGGTAATATTTCTATTTGCTGCATATCACGAATATCTTCATCTGTAACAAAATATGTGTTCTTAAACTTCTCAATAGCATCAGTATCACTTGAGTCGATTGCCTGCAAAGCCTTAAGATAAGTATATTCATCATAATTCTGCAAGATATTCTCTATTCGTAAATATTCACCAAAGAGTTTAGAAAATTCTTTTTTGTCTTGTTCTGCTTCTATCTCATCAACATTTTGAAATCGCTCGTTCAATTCTTTTACAACCTCAATATATCCTCTGCGAGCTTCTCCTGAAACGACGTCTTTGAATCCTTCTAAATACTCCTTATAACTTCTTTCTAGTACAACATTCCGAGTGTTTTTATCCCCAAATAGGGTTATAGCATCAATAGTGTGCTGTTCTAAATCTCTAAATGTAACAATATTACCAAATGTCTTTGTCGCATCAAAAATTCGGTTTGTACGAGAGAATGCCTGAATTAGTCCGTGATAACGTAAATTCTTATCAACAAATAGAGTATTAAGA
>SUVO01000004.1 GCA_015061955.1 Verrucomicrobiaceae bacterium | reverse complement strand
TTATGACGCACTTTTGCATCGACTCACGACCAAAGGTCGCTCACGCTCGCAAAAGCGACGTCCTAAGCACGTGCCTCGCACGTTTTAAAACGTGTGTGGACGCACCACGTGGGCAATTTTTTAATTCATAATGGTAAAAGGCTATTCTTGGAATAGCCTTTTTGTATATAGTTTGCCCACGTGGTGCTTGTAGCTAAAAGAGCGTCTGCTCGGGTGGGCAGTGCGTAGCACAGCTCCACCAACTCGCAAACATCTCTTTTAGCAGACACCACACACGTTTTTTATTTCCCGTTCCCTATGTTAGTTCTAAACTGATTGCGAATTTTTTATTTTATAGTGATAAGCACATTCCTTTTGGAATACTCTTATTGTATATAGTGATCGCAATCGAGGCACCTCACAGCTTATGACGCACTTATTCTAATCTGATTTTTTATATAAAAAAATAAAAATGAAACTTTTTTTAAGTGTAATGCGTTTTATATAATATCTAACTTAAATCAGAATATGAAAACTATAAAAACTATATTAATTATTACGTTGGCTTTGTCGATGAGTAGTGTTGTAATGGCTCGTCCAAGGGGATTTCATCGTCCACCACCACCACGTCATTATCATCATCACCATCATCATTGTGGGCATTGGTGGATTCCTGCTACAATTTTTACAAGTGCAGTTGCTGCTTCTACAATAGCTAATGCTTCTACAACTCGAACAGAAACAATCTATGTAAAAGAACCGTCAACAACTACGGTTATTTATCAAAATCAGCCTACACAAACGCAACAAAAGATATCGCGCGAAGAAGTTCGTCCGGATGGTACTCGCGTAATATACTACGAGTAATGTTGTAGATAAGGTTTTCTCTTAAAAATTTAGAGCATTCAAATATTTGAATGCTCTTTTTTTATTTAAATTAAAAAATCTATTATTGAAAAAATGCACCACCTAACACTGTTGTTTGGTTTTCGGCATGAATAGCCATAACTTGACCTGATGCTATTGCGCGTTGCGGTATTTCAAATTCCACAGTTGCTGTTGTTTTTGAAGTTGGCAAGAAAAGGGCTTTTACAAGCTCGTCTCTGTATCTTACGCGCACATAAAGTTCGGTTTTTTCTTCGATAGGTTTGTTAATCCAATTGATATCGCAAACATTTACTTTATTTGAGTAGAGCTCTTGCGAATTAGGTGAGTCGAAATCAATAATAAGTTTATTGTTTTCGAAGTCTTTTGCTATAACTACATAGCGTTTATTATCGGTATTAGAAGGAACACCAATGCCTTTTCTTTGACCTATTGTATAATTGTACAATCCTTTATGTTTACCTAAAACTTTGCCACTTTTATTTACAATATCGCCTTCGCATTCTGGTATATAATGGCGTAGAAAATCTTGTATTTTAATTTTACCCAAGAAGCAAATTCCCTGACTATCTTTCTTTTCCGAGTTTGGCAGTTGTTCCATTCTTGCAATATCGCGAACTTGCGATTTTAAAAGCGAGCCTATTGGAAACAATGCCGATTGTAATTGTTCTTGTGTAATCATTGCCAAGAAGTACGATTGGTCTTTACTTGGATCTGCTCCCATTTCTAAATCTCTCGAGCCATCGGTATTTTCGATTAGCGAGCAATAATGACCAGTTGCTACAGTATCGAAGCCTTTATTTTTTGCGTAATCTAAAAATTTACCAAATTTCATACGCCTATTACACATAACGTCGGGATTTGGTGTTCTACCTCGGCGATACCCATCAACTAAATATTCTACAATTTGTTCGTGATATTCTTTTATAAAATCTACAGCTTCAAATTGTATACCCAAATGTTCGCACACTGCCTGACAATCTAAAATATCTTGATGCCACGGACAATCTCCAAAAACATCTATACCTTCTTCGTTCATCCATGTTTTCATATAAGCTGCCGATACATCAGCGCCTTGTTGTTTTAACAAGGCTAATGCAACAGCGCTATCAACGCCTCCAGAGAGGGCTACTAAGATTTTTTCGCTCATAATTTTATTTTGTATTTTTGTACCACGATGGCGATATGCCGTAATGCTTTATTTTATAATTTATAATTCGTTGAGTTATACCTAAGTGGCGCGCAGCTTTTGCGGCATTGCCACGCGTGATTTTCAGAGCTTCGGTTATTAATTCGCGTTCAAACGATTCCACCATTGAATTAAAATCAATATCTTCGCCATAGGGTAAAGTGCGTCGGGTATAAGATGATCTGATTGATGCAGGCAAATTGTATCCAGATATTGCAGAGTCGCGCGACGACATAACTGCACGCTCTATGCAATTTTCAAGTTCTCGCACATTACCAGGCCACGAGTATATACTTAGCATATTGATGGCTGGCGTTGATATACGTTTTATGTTTTTTGAGTGAATTGCATTGAATTTTTCTAAAAAATATTCTGCTAAAAGTACTATATCGCTTTTTCTATCTTTTAAAGATGGAATGTGTATTGAGTTCTTTGATATTATTTCATATAGATTTTTATCGAAAGTACCTTCTACAACGAGTTTTTCTACATCTAACGAACTTGCGCATATTATACGTACACACACCTTTACTTGACGACTTTCTCCTAAGCGTGTGAATTTTCCACTCGATATTGCATTTGCCAAAAGCTTTTGAATTGGCATAGAAAGCGATGTTATTTCGTCGAAAAATATAGTTTGTTTTTTATCAAAACCAAAATTAGACAATGCAACAATAGGCGACATTTCTACTGCATCGCAATTTATTACTGTAAAATCTTTTGTATTTGATGCATCTGCTATTGCGTGGGCTACAAGTTCTTTGCCTGTACCAGAACGACCTCTTATAAACAGTGTTGCAGTTGTTGTTGCATGTTTTACTATAAATTCGTAAACATTTTGCATTGCACCACAATTGCCAATCATACTTGGTGGTCGTTTCGACTCTATTTCTATGAGCGAACGTCTATTTTCAGCCATAATTTTATTACGTTCTTCTTTTCGCATATAAATTAGTGCGATTGAGTCGGCAATGATGTTTGAAATAGTTTCTAAAAGATCTAAGTCAGATGTTAGGCGTTTTTTATCAATAAATTTACGTTCTGCACTTATTGTACCAATTACTTGTTCCATATAGGTTATTGGTACGCACAAGAACGATATATTTTCCATAGAATCGGTATGTGCTTTTGTTTTATTTAAGAAGTCTTTGCACTTTGAAATATCGGAAATTACTATTGATTTACCTTCAAAGGCTACTTTCCCTGTTATACCTTCGCCAATTTTGTATACGCCTCGTTTTATACTTTCTTTATCTAAGCCATTAGCATCTTCTATAAATAGATAATCGCCATTCCTTAGTGTTATTGTGGCTCGCACAAAGCCGATTTTTTCGGATAATTCGGATAATGTAGTAGATATTATATCGGCAACCTTTTTGTGTTGGGCAGTCATCGAACTTATTTTTGCCAAAAGCAACATTTCGGTTTCTTCCGATAGTCCAACCGATTTTTCGCTATTGTTATGTCCGATTTTTTTCATAGGTATAAATATTTAACATTTTAGCGTTTCTTTCAATAATTTTTAAACGATGTTAAAAAAAACTTGTCTATTTTTTTTGTCGACATACATTATTTGTGAAAATGAGTACTTATCAAGTTATAGCGCGCAGATATCGTCCAAAACAGTTTTCTGAATTGGTTGGGCAGGAACATATTGTAAAAACCCTTTCAAATGCAATTACGTCGGGCAGAATAGGGCACGCGTATTTATTTGTTGGTCCTCGAGGCACAGGTAAAACAACGGTTTCGCGTTTATTTGCTAAGGCTTTGAATGCTAAAGGAGGTCCGAATGTTCATCCTGATGATAACGATGAAATATCGCAGGCTATCATGAATGGCACATGTATGGACGTTATCGAAATTGACGGTGCTTCAAATAGAGGTATTGATGATATAAAAAAATTGCGTGAAGATTGCCGATACGCTCCAACTCAGTGTTCGTTTAAAATTTATATTATAGACGAAGTTCACTCTCTTTCGGGTGATGCTTTTAATGCTCTTCTAAAAACTCTTGAAGAACCACCATCTCATGTTAAATTTATTTTTGCAACAACCGAAGCTCATAAAGTTTTGGGTACAATTACATCGCGTTGTCAGCGTTTCGAGTTTCGTCCAATTCCGAGCGAACAAATAGCAAAACACTTAAAATATATAGCAGAACAAGAAGATATTGATGTTTCTGATGAAGCAATCCGAGCCATTGCACGTTTGGCCAATGGTGGTATGCGTGATGCTCAAAGTATATTAGACCAAATGATTTCTTTCTGTGGAAAGAAACTTGAAATTGCCGATGTAATTGGTGTGTATGGTTTAGTAAGTGAAACCGAAGTAGCTAATCTGCTTGAGCAAATGGCGTTGGGCAATTATTCTGCTATTGTAGAAACCGTTGGCGAGCTTGTCGACAGAGGTTGCGATTTGTATAGAGCTTTGTGCGATATGCAAGCAACTTTACGCAATGCAATGGTTGAGTCGTTTAAGAGTGGTTATTACACATTTGGACAAAAAAGTATGTCGAGCGAACAAATAATGCGTATGTTAGATGTTCTGCAAGGGGCAGAAAAAGGTCTGAAAAACGGACTTTCCGAAAAAGCCAACTTTGAAGTAGCATTGTTAAAAGCTGTAGAGGAAAGTCGGGTAAGGGCTATAAATACTTTAATTAAAGAATTAGATAAACTTTCTGGAGCAGACTCCGAAACTCAAAAAAAAAATAATGGGGCTTCTTAAGGCTGTGCTTGAAGAAAGCGAAGCTTTCAGAAAAGCATATGCACCAGTTGTTGCTGAAAAGAAAAAAGTTAGAAGCATTCTTGTTGAAGCTGCGTCGGAAGATTCAAAAAGAATTGTTTTTGATGTAAATTCTATCGAGTTTAAAGAAGCTCTCAAGCAAATTCCAGTAGAGCTTGTAGATTTAATTTATGATCAGATGAAAATTGAACCTGTTCATTTGGTTGAAATTCCCGAAGATGATTCTCAAGATGAATTTGCTATTTCTTCCGACAATTCAATGGTTCCTAATTATCAAGATGAAGAAGAAAATATAGAAAATGATGATGACTAATGTAATACTTTTTTTGTCGGTTTTACTGGCTGTTGTTTTTGGTGCGTTGTGGTGCTTTTCTGTGTTGGTTTCTAAAAGACGTTGTGCTGATTTAACCGAAAAAGCAAATCTGCTTAATAATGAACTTCAGCAATCAACTGCAAAACTCGAAAATTTAACAAAACAGTTAAATAGTGCTAATGTTGCAGTGGCAGTTGGTGAAACTAAAGCTCAAAACGCACAAGCACGTTTAGACGAAGCTTCAAAGCGTATATCTGAATTTGAGATTGCAAAAGAAAATTCCGATAAACTTATAGCTGCCCAAGAGCGCGAGCTAAAAATTATGCGAGAAACTATCAATGAAACCGAAGCTCGTTATGTTCAGATGAGAAAGTCGTTGAACGATGATTTTCAGATTTTAGCAAATAAGATATTCGATTCTACTCGTGAAAAGTTTGTTGTTGATAATGCCGAAAAGTTGTCGGCAGTGGTAAATCCATTGGCTGAAAATATTGCCGATTTTCGCAAGAGGGTCGAGTCTATTCACGAAGCCGAAATTCGTTCTTCGGAAGGTGTAAGTGCCCAGATAAAATCGTTAGTTCAAATGAATACGCGCCTTTCCGATGAGGCTCATAATTTAGCACAGGCGTTGCGCTCAAATAATAAAATAGCTGGCAATTGGGGCGAAACTATTTTAGAACGCATATTTGAAGATAGTGGATTTATAAAAGGTGTTCATTATCGTACACAAGTTAATTTTAGCGATTCTACTTCAGAACAGTCGCGTTTGATGCCCGATTTTATTGTGGATTTACCAGATAATCGATCTATTATTGTTGATTCGAAGTTGTCGTTAGTTGATTATGTCGATTACTGTTCAAGCGAAAATACTGAACACAAACGAGTTGCTTTGGAAAAATTTAAGAAGTCGGTTCGCTCTCACTTGAAAGATTTTGCCAAAAAGTATAATACGATAAGTAGTGTTGCAGGTTTCAAGTTGATGTTTATGCCAATTGAACCTGCATATAATTTAATTATTGAAAACGATAAAACGTTGCTTGTTGATGCGTATCGAGAAAATGTAATAATAGTTTCGCCTGTATCGGTTATGGCTATTTTAAAATATGCACAAATTGCATATCGTAGCGAAGCGTTTGTTAAAAATATTGCCGAGTTATCTAAACAAGGCCAAAATTTGTGCGCTCGTATAGAACGCTTTATGAAACATTTTAATGCAATTCAAGATAAAATAAATTCGGTACAAAAGGCTTTTGATGATTCTAAAAAATCGTTGATTGAAGGCTCGCAGAGTGTTGCAAATACTGCAAAGAGGTTTTACGAGTTGACAGTTAAGTCGAACACAGCCGAAACCAAAAAAATAGAAGAACAAGTAGACGATGAATAACGAAACAAAACGTCCAGAATGGATTCCAGAGAACGCCGATAAAACACTTTTTACAACAACAGTTATGTCGGGAGTTAGCTTGCGTAAAGATTCACAACTCGATGAAACAATATCAACACGTCCACGTGTAAAACGTAAAAAGTTGTCGTTGCAAGATTACAAAGATGGTATCTTAGAAGGTAATAGAATGATTTTAGCACAAGCTATTACACTTGTAGAAAGTAATAGTCCGGCTCATTTTGAAATGGCGCAAGAGTTGTTGACATCGTTGTTGCCATATACAGGAAAGTCGTTTCGCATTGGTATTACGGGGGTTCCTGGTGCAGGGAAGTCGTCGTTTATAGAAACGTTTGGCACAATGTTGTGCAATGAAAAACAGAAGAAAGTTGCTGTTTTGGCAGTCGACCCTTCAAGCTCTATTACTGGTGGTAGTGTGTTGGGCGATAAAACTCGAATGGAAAATTTATCACGTTGTGCAAATGCGTTTATTCGTCCATCGCCTTCTGGTTGTATGCTTGGTGGTGTTGCTCGAAAAAGTCGCGAAACAATGTTGTTGTGTGAGGCTGCAGGTTTTGAAGTTATCTTGATTGAAACAGTTGGTGTTGGTCAGAGTGAAGTTGCTGTGCGTTCTATGACCGACTTTTTCTTGTTAATTCAACTTGCTGTTCAAGGCGATGAACTTCAAGGTATTAAAAAGGGCGTTATAGAGCTTGCCGATGGCATTTTGGTAAATAAGTGCGATGGTAATTTAGTTGAAAAATCGAATCTCAAAAAGGCAGAATTAGCTGGAGTTTTACATTTCTTAACTTCGCAAACTCCAGGTTGGCAACCATTCTGCGAAACATGTTCTGCACATACAGGCATGGGAATGGAACGTGCTTGGGAATTATTGTTAGATTTTAAGAATAAAATCGAAGCTAATGGTTATTTCCAAAAGCAACGTTCAAAACAAAATATTGAGTGGTTTAAATTCTTGATGGAACAAGAAGTATTACGTCGATTCTTTGCAACTGAAGGTGTTGAAAACGCAATAGCACATTATCAAAAACTAATTCAGTCGGCAGATATTACTGCAACAAAAGCTGTATGTAATATTTTAGAAGCCTACTCTAAGTAACTTTTGTATGCCCGAAAAACCAATTACCGAAAAACAAAAACGTTTCAAGGCGTTGCCAATAGGAATGTCGGCAGTTCTTGAAGATTTTTCGGCATACTTAAAAATGGAGTTGGGGCGTGGTAAAAATACAATAGATTCTTATTTTAGCGATCTTCTTCAGTTTTGTGAATTTTCTGTTGCTAAAGGTGTAAAGAATTTTGCTGATGTTCAAGCCGAAACTCTCATAGAATGGATTTCAGAAATATCGCGTATTGCAAAGACAACAACGCAATCACGCAAAATTAGTGCTTTGCGAACTTTGGCAATATACTTGATTGATGAAGATATTTGGTCGAAAAATTTGAGCCAGTTGATAGCGCGCCCAAAGGTTTTTCGTCCAGAACCTGAAGTTTTGGAATCTGCAGAAATAGACAATATAATAATTGCAGTTGAAGGTCAGACGCCAGAAGCCTATCGTGATAGAGCAATGCTTGAGCTTATATATTCAAGTGGTTTGCGTGTGTCGGAGTTGTGCAGTTTGCGTGAGAGCGATATTGATGCTCATGAAAAAATAATTCGAGTAGTTGGTAAGGGTAATAAAACACGCCTTGTTCCTGTGGGAGATTTAGCTTTGAGTGCTATTGAAGAATACAGAAAACATCGTGGCGAACTCGCAAAAAAATCGCATTGTGCCGAATTATTTATAACTCGACGTGGTAAAAAAATTTCTCGAAAAACCTTTTGGTATAATTTGAAGAAATATGCACAAATGGCAAACGTTTCAACAACTGCAAAACCTCATGCGTTGCGTCATTCGTTTGCTACACATTTATTGCGCAACGGTGCTAATTTATTTTCAATTAAAGAAATGTTAGGACATAGCGATTTAGCTACAACACAGATTTATACTCAACTTGTTCGCGATGATATTATTTCTGAATATACATCAAAACATCCTCGTAAAAAAATGAATGTAAAAGGCAGTTCAAAATAAAAAAGTCTCCCATTCGGGAGACTTTTTTATTTACTCGGAAACAGAGCCAGTTCGATTTCCGTATTTGTCGCGATAGATTATTTTCCCACCCTCAATGGTAGCCGAGCCTGTACGATTTCCGTATTTATCGCGAAATGTTGTTGTTTTTCCTTCAACAGTAGCCGAGCCCTTACGATTTCCGTATTTATCGCGAAAGATTGTTGTTTTACCTTCAACAGAGGCAGAGCCCTTACGATTTCCGTATTTATCGCGAAAGATTGTTGTTTTACCTTCAACAGTAGCCGAGCCCTTACGATTTCCGTATTTATCACGAAAGATTGTTGTTTTACCTTCAACAGAGGTAGAGCCTGTACGATTTCCGTATTTATCACGAAAGGTTTTAGCCGAAGCTACTGATAGTGTAGAAATCAATATCAACAACGAAAGTATAAGTGTTATTAGTTTTTTCATATTTTCCTTTTCTTAATATAACAAACATTTTGTAAAAAAGTTTCAAACAAATTGTTTTTGTATGTATATTCGGTAGTAAATAAAAATCTTGGTTTTTTAAAAAATGTCTGAGAATAAAATTGCATCTTTTTCTAAAAAAATATAGAAGTATACTAATGAAAAATCTAAATAAAATTTTAGCATATGTGCTTGCTTTCATTACTGTGCAAGGATACGCAACTACAATAAAGTTTGATGACTTCTACAAAGATGGTGATGACGGCATTGCAGTCATGAATAGAATTCTCAAAGATGTAAAGGCAACAAATGGCAAGCAAACTACTATAGTTTTTTCAAAGAAATTATACAATTTCCCTATATCGAGAAATGGCGACGCATTATTAGAATTAAAAGAAATGAAAAACGTAACAATTGATGGCAATGGAGCTACTGTTGTTATACACCCTTGTAATTCTTTTTCATTTTTAAGAAAGTGCGAAAACATTGTAATTAAAAATTTTATAACTCGATATAGTATAAAAGATTTTACGCAGGGCTTTGTATCTGAAGTTAATGCCAAAGACGGTTATTTTACATTTAAAGTACAAGATGGTTATCCTCTTTTACCATCAGATGATTTTGTAAAAAAATATTCTCGTAGAGGTTGGTCGTGGGGTAGTATGTATCAGCCCGATAAACCAATGTTGAAATTTGATTCTATAAACCATGTTATTTTTATAAAGAAGATTGAACGTACTTCGGAAAATAACGTGTATAAGGTTTTTCCAAAAAGCAAGCGTTTGTTGAAAACAACCAATAAAAACGATAGATTTTTAATGAGTACTTTTTACGAGTATAATATCAACAAGCATTCAGGACACGTTTCTGTTTTGAATAGTTCAAATATTACTTTTGAAAATTTGGAAGCTCAAGGTATAAAAGGTATGTTTGGGGCAGGTCATTGTTTGGCATATTTTGGTGGAAATAACGAAGGCTTAATTACCATAAAAAAGTGCAAAATTACATATAGAGATAAGGGCGATTTAACAGCAGGTGTCGTCGATGGGGTACATTTCAAAAATAATAAAATTGGTCCACATATTATAGGTTGCTGTTTTGAAGGAATATTAGACGATCATGTAAATATATCGGCAAATCCCATTCGCATAGTAAAAGACTTGGGCAATAACAAATACAAGCTTTCACGCCACACATATATTGTAAAAGTAGGCACAAAGTTAGGCGTTTATTACGCAGATACGGGCAAATGGGCTGATGGTATTACAGTTGTTGCAAAAAAACATAATATAATTGAAACCGATAAGCCAATTCCAGATGTAATTGAATGGATTCCACAAGATCAGTTGGCTTTTACTACGGGAGAAGTTTGGAAAAATAAAAATCAAACCCACTTGTTTAGTATGGATTATCTATCCGATAATTTTAGAGTTGCCGATAATTACTTTGGCATTCAGCGAGTCCGTGCAATTGTGGTGCGTTCTCGCAATGGTATTATTGAAAATAATACTTTTGAAAATTCTAATATAGGAATTTGGATAGGCAACGAGGCTGGAAGTTTTCATGAAGGTCCTGTACCACAGAATATAGTTGTAAGAAATAATGTTTTTCGAAATATCCAGCGAAATTGCGTGTTGATTTCAGCGGCAAATAGCCAGAAAAATTTTGTTGAACAGTTGTGTAATTTAAAGTTTTCAAACAATAAATATTATCTGTCTAAGACATCTAAAAATAGGGCAGTTGTAATTACAAATGGTCGTGATATTACATTTGAAAACGAAACATACATTGCTCCTGATGGCTCAACGTTGTCGGAAAAACAAGCTGTAAAAAGATTTCTTCCAAAGAAAAAATAAATCTTTGATAATGAATAAAGGGCTCCCGATCTCGAGAAGCCCTTTGTTTTTTATTTGTTATAAATTATATTTTTAAAAATATTTTTTTGCGATAGAGTATGTATAAAAACAACCATACGGTAAGTGTATAGCATACAGCAAGTGCAAATTTATGATAATCGTCGGGCATTAGTTTTACTGTACCTGCAAATAAGAAATCTCTAACTTTTGCAAACGGAATAATGCGTTGTGCCAAATATACGGTGATTGAATTTACGCCAATTACAGTAAAGAAAAATGTCCACTTTCTAAATTTGAAAACGTCGATTATCAGGTAGAACAAGGCAAAAATTACATAAGATAAACCACCAACAAAGCAAGTGTACGATGATGTCCAAAGCTTTTTGTTGATAGGTAATACGTTGTTCCAAACTAAGCCCAAGAGTATGAGAATAGCACCTATTACAAATAACGTGCCAACTTTTTTATACTCGCTAAAATCTTTTGTTCGTACAATTTCACCAGCAAAAATACCAAACATTGCAGTTGTAATGGCTGGTATCATAGAAACTAAACCTTCAGGATCGAAGATGTTTTTTTCAATTAACTTGCCGAGCATTATTTTGCGATCAACAATAGCCACAATATTGTTTTCAAGTGTGAAATCGCCCAACGATAATATCCACCAATATATCAATGGAATTGCTACTGCTATTGCAATTCTGACATTTCTTGAGAAGAATGTGTATAGCATTGCACCTATCGCCCACGCAATACCTATTCTACCAAGTACACTATAAAATCGCATATTTTCAAAATCAAAGCCAATTGCATTGTTGTATATAATACCGAGTAAAATTAAGATAACACCACGCTTGATTATGTTTAAGCGAATTTTTCCCATAGTGTATCCGTTGTCTAAACTTTTTTGATACGAGAATGGGAAGGATATACCAGCTATAAACAAGAATAATGGGAAAATCATATCTTGAAATGCAAAGCCATTCCATTGAACATGTTTAAATTGCTTAGCTATGCTTGCTGAAAATTCACAAGGAAACAAATTGCATAGAGCAATCATAATGGCACTGCCTCCCATTATGAAGAACATATCAAAGCCACGCAGAACGTCTATTGATAACAGACGGTGAGATTGATTTTGTAGATTTTGTGAGTTCATTGTTTTTTCATAAGTTATTCGTGTAATCCTTTACTTCGAAGATATTTCAACATGTCTGCTGGACGGTCTGTCTGCATGATGTCTGCACCATGACGTACAACCCATCCCCAATGTGCATCTGGGTCGAGATAAGCGTATTCATCGGAGTGTCCTGCTTGCATGCGTGGCCATAAAGTGTTCACCCAAACTTTAATTTTTTGCTTTTTTATTTCTTTGATTTTTTCGAGCATTGGCGATTTTTCAGTTCTGTAAATCAACTCAAACGCTAACGGACGATAGTTCGTTATAAAATCATCAATATAGGCAGAGAAATTTTTGTTAGCATCTGTAGTGATTGGCATATAGATGATTTTATCGAGTAAATCGCCATACTGCTTGCGAACACGTTGATATGGCGCTCCTCCTTTGTAGATAACTTGATTTTCTGTACCAGTTTCTTCAAGGACTTTTTGTACCTTGTCCATATAAGCCGAGCCTTTGTCGATATTGACTAAGATTTTACCTTTTGCCAACTGCATAGCTTCTTTAAGGGTAGGATATTTCCAAGGGGTAGGCGAACCTGCTCCATTACGCAATACAAAATATTTTTGTATTTCTGCATAAGTGTAATCGCTTACATTGCCTTCGCCTTTTTTATAAAGATTTTTATAGGCGTTTTTTTTGTTTACCAAAGCACCAGTGCGTTTGAAGTCCTTATCGTGATTTAAAATAAGCACTCCATCTTTTGTTAGGCGTACGTCAATTTCTACAATATCGACGCCCATATCAATGCAACTTTGAATTGCATGTAGCGAGTTTTCGCAAGCGTTTCGCCAGTCGCCACGATGTGCAACAACAAATACTTTTTTGCAATTTGGATCTTTTAGTTGTTCAAGTAGAATTTCTGCACGCGTTTTTTCTTTTGCAAAAATCGACAATGGCAACAACAACGTTGCAAAAAATATTGTTTTTAAGAATATGCGTTTGTTCATGATTTTTTCTTTTTTTTATTTTATGAGAAATTATAACCAGCTTCTTGCATTGCTTTTTTGAATGCTTCAAGTTTCGATTTTTCAAAAGGTAGTGCAGGGGCAGCCGAGTCGCCAACATCGATACCACGCAGTTTCAAGGTTTCTTTAGTTGTTCTAATAACATAACCTTCGCCCCAGTCGAGCAATACTTTTATAATCTTATTTGCTTTTGTTTGCATTTGCATAGCACCTTGAATATCGTCAGCTTTAAATTTTTTATACAGCTGAACATATATTTCTGGCATTACGTTGTAGGTAGTTCCTATACCACCATCGGCACCCATTGTAAGACCACACAAAAGCGATTCATCTGGACCATTTATAACATTGATGTTTCCACCATTGAGTTGTTTCAGATTCCACATCTGATAATAATTTGCACGCGTGTCTTTTGCTCCAATTATGTTGTCGATTTTCAACAGATCATCAATCATTGCGTTTACATCGACACCATTGCCAGTGTGGTTTGCATACACCAAGATAGGCAAGTTTGTGTTGTCTGCCATTTTCTTGTAGTATGTGCATAGTTCCTTCATGTTATACTTGAAGTAAATTGAGGGCAATATTGATGATATTCCGTCGGCACCAGCTTTTGTTGCATAGCGAGTCATTTCCATAACCTCGTTTTGATTTATAGCACCAGTGTGGATGATAATTTTGCCACGTCCTCTATTTGCTTTTATAGTGGCGTCGACCATAGCTTTGCGTTGGTCGATTGTAAGTACAACACCTTCGCCCGTTCCACCTAATACATAGAAGCCTTGTACACCTGCGTTTAGCTGATAGTCGATAAGCTTTTGAACAACATCTTCCATTATTTTGCCATTTTTGTCGAATGGAGTTATGAGAGCTGGCATAATTCCACTAAATTTTACTTTAGACATTTTTTGCGAAGAATTATCTTGAGCAAAAGATGTGTTTTGAAAAATTCCGAGTGCAGCCATAGTTGCACCAGCTTTTAAGAAGTTGCGTCTATTAAGTTGTTTCATACAAGATAAATTACTAAAATAATCAAAAAGTTCTGTCGAACTTTTTTTTTGACAAAATTATAGAATTTCTTTTTCCTAACAATATGAATATTGTTGCTTGCATATTGCTTGTTGTGTTTTCTTTTATTTCTACTGGTTGTGTATATATATATAGAAACTACACATGGCGTACAATGGATATTTATACGTATTCAATCGAAGATGAAAGTACTTTGTTTTTTCAAGAGAACAAGTTATATTTGCAACTTCGCAATGAAATAGGGCTACCGTATTTTGACAAATCGGCAGAAATAAGTAGTGTCGATAAATTTGTAATGGTGAGAAATCCAAATGTAGAATGCAATATAACCATTCATCCATGGGGAGTTTCTGATTTATTTTACGAAAATGTACATAAAGAATTTCCGAATGTAGCAAAAGATACATTGTATAAAGAAGAATCTAAGGTGTACAATAGAACGTTGGCTGAAGTTTTATCGGTTGAATGTAACGTATCGTTAGCTTACGATATAAATACTAAAAAGATGTTAAAATATGAGGTTTCTGCCAAATATTACTTGAAAAATAAAGAGGGAACGTCGGAAATTTCTAAGCAAAAATATTTAGAAATAAAAAGTCAATGGGGGGTAAAATAATGCGTGGTATTTTAGTTGTTTTTTTATCTTTGCTTTTGAGTGGTTGTATGGTGCTATTTCATATTAGAGATACGGAATCAGTGCGTGTTCGCAACTTTATAAAATTAGATAATTCTTCAGAAACTACACATCTATGTTCTACTATACGTGACATTGTAAACAATTCTTTAAAATTAAAAAAACAGAGTAATTCTGCTATTGAAATTAAAGAAATTGCAAAAGATGAATCTCTTTGGGTTTCTCCCGATGAATCGGCTATCGAATCTTTTATAAAAAACAAGTCTTGTGATGAAATTAAGTCAATATTTTCTAAATACAAAACAGACGAATATCCATATGTTTTATTGGCATATAAGGTAGAATATTACGACGATATAATATCTGCTTATCGGTATCCGTTTGATCCTGCTTCCGAAGACGTTATAACGTTGAAAGTTTCGTACGATTATATTTTAGCTTTCTCAAAATTAGTTGTAAAAAGGAAAATAGCCAACGATGGAATTCAAATAATATTTCTTGAACAGGTAGAAAATACATGGCAAATAGTCGGGTATGTTAATAGATATGATATATCAAGAAAAAAATACACCTACAAAGGCGAATTGTTTAAATCTGAACATTATCTATATGAGTATCAAGATCACTATTGGTCTTGGCGAACTTACAAAAATGGGTGTTATCATATAAATGTAAAAGGCTCCTCAGCTGAATACGTAAAAATTTCCAAAGAACAATTTGATACTTTTTTAAAAAATAGAAAAATCCTTCCAAAGTGTGAACATTGTGGATTTAAGCATAAAATATCTAATAAAGAATAGATAATGAAATCACTATTTACATTAGCGTTGTTAGTGGCAGTATCTGTTTTGCAAACAGCTTGCCTTTGGGATTATGACAATTACATAGAACGCAAAATAGTTTTTTCTAATTGCTTGTCTTATAACGATGCATCTCGAGAACGATTTTTCAATGAAGATGTATCAAATATGCAGTTGTATTTACCTATACGCAAAAAAATAGGTCATCCAGACTTCGATAAATCAACAGAATTTGCAAAATCGCCATCTTTATCTTTTGAGAATTTTAATTTTTTCTATATAAAATCAAAAAATTTTGATAGCACTATTGCAAGTGAACATATGTTGTGTAAGTTAGATGAAGTAGATCTCAAACAGATGAAAAAAGAATTATCAAATGTAGGTGAGTTCGATAGCTATTACTTTAGAGAAGATTCTTCGTTGAAAAACCTGTCAACAGGGGAGCGATTATCTATTTGTAGTAATGTTGATATTGTTTATCAAAATAAAAATGGAAAAAATGAAATCCTAAAAACTAATATAATAGCAAGCTATTATTTGAAAAAGAATGAAAACAATCTTACTGAAATTTCAAAACAGAAATACATTGAAATAAAAAAACAATGGGGAATAAACTAATGCGAACAATTTTATCTATATTTTTATCTTTGTTGCTTAGTGGTTGTATTATCATAGATGTTTTTGATAGCAAAAATACTCAAGTTTATGATTACATAGAAATGAATGACAATGTACCTCAAATGCAGAAGATTTGTGATATAGTAAACAACTCTTCAAAGGCTATGCAAATGGGGTTAGTTGATATAGCTAAGAATGAAACAATTTTGATTTATCCAGATAAAGAAGCTATGGAGCAACTAATTACAAAAGATTTCCCCATAGATATTGGTTTAAAATTTTCTAAATATACAAAAGAAACTTCGCCTTGTTTTAATTTAACATTAGAAAAAAATTTACACAATTGCTTTAAAATATACACCATGTGCTTTCCCGAGCCTGCATCTTCAACAAAAATAAATATGAAGCTTTCGTATGATGCTCTTTTTTGTTTTACAAAATTAGTTATAAAAAGAAATCCTAACGATGATTACGATCAAAAGATTTTTCTTGAACGCATTAGAGATACTTGGCAAGTAGTAGGTTTTTACAATAGGTACAGGCTACATGATGAAAATGCGTATATATACAAGTGTTGGGGCAAAGTAGAAAACTTTAACGATTCAGATGAATTAAGATATTACCATTATAATTGTAAAAATTATGAAAAGTATAAGACTATTTCCAAAGAACAATTTGATGCCTTTTTTAAAAACAATAAAATACGCAAAAAGTGTAAGCAATGTAAATACATCCCGATATATTGATTTTTACAAAACAAAAAACGCATCGAGATTCGATGCGTTTTGTTTTGCTAAAATTTGTTTATCTTTAGAAACCTTTTACCTTGAACAACGATGTAACCGAAAGGTTATTGTGTATTCTCAAAATTGCTTCTGTGAGGATTGGAGCAATCGAGAGCACTGTTATCGGATAATCTTTAAATCTTTCTTGTGGTGGAATAGAATCTGTAACTATAAGTTCATCTAACCATTTTTCAGAAAGTCTGTCAAAGGCACTGTCAGTAAGTTGAGCGTGTGTAACTGCGGCTTTTACACTCTTTGCACCATTGCTTTTAAGGATTTTTGCAGCAGCTGTAAGTGTGCCTGCAGTTTCTGTCATATCGTCAACGATGAGAATATCTCTGCCTTCAACATCGCCCACCAAGTTTGTAGCTTCCACAGTTTCGGCATTGATTCTGCGTTTTGCAATAAAGCCCAACTGACAATCGAACATAGTTGCGTATGCTTGTGCACGTTTCAAACCACCAACGTCTGGCGAGAACACTGTGAGGTTTTCAACAGGCTGATCTTTCAAATAATCGTAAATGACTGGTGATGCGTACAAATGGTCGCAAGGAATATCGAAGAAACCTTGAATTTGAGTAGCGTGCAAGTCGAGAGTCAAAACTCTATCAACGCCAGCTGCAACGAGCAAGTTAGCAACCAACTTTGCTGTAATTGGAACACGAGGTTGGTCTTTTCTATCTTGACGTGCATAACCAAAGAATGGCAATACTGCAGTGATACGTTTAGCCGAGGCACGTTTGATAGCATCAACCATAATGAACAATTCCATAACGTTTTCGTTTGTAGGATTGCATGTTGGCTGAATGATGAAAACGTCATCACCTCTTATATGATCGTGTACCTTAACAAAAGTTTCGCTGTCTGGAAACGACAGAACATCTGCATGTCCGAGTGGAATTTGCAGACTGTTGGTAATTGCCTGGGCTAAAGCTGGGTGAGCTCTGCCTGTAAATATTTTTAGATTATCGATTTTCATCTGTTTTATATTGCTTAGGGTTTACCTAATTGTGTACTTTTAAGGTAGTTGTTCCCAAAAGATTGTCAATATAAAACGGATTTTTTTAACACGATTTCACACTTGCCAAAGCTGAATTGTAATCGGGTTCTTCGGTAATTTCGTTATTTATTGATGAATAAATAACTTTTGAATTTTCGTCGATTACAACAATAGCTCTTGCCAGTAGCCCCGATAACATACCACTTTTTATTTGTACGCCATAATCATTACCAAAATTTGATTTATATCGGCAATCCGACAGCATTATTACATTTTCGATACCTTCAGCTACGCAAAATCTACTTTGGGCAAATGGCAAGTCTTTTGATACGCACAGCACCTTTACATTTGGTAACTTCGACGCTTCTTGATTAAATCTTCTAACCGACATTGCACATACCGATGTATCTAAACTTGGAAATATATTTATAATACACTTATGATTTTTTAAATCGGTTAGCGTTAGATTTGTCATATCTGTTTTTGCCAAGCAAAAGGTTGGGGCAGTGTCGCCTTTTTTGATGAAATTGCCAGCTAAGTCTATTTCTGTTCCTTTAAATTTAGTTTTCATAACATATAATTTGTCGGAAATAACATCGGTATATGAAGTTTTCTTTTTCAGAGAATTTAAAGCAGATAGGCATAATTATAGGTTTGCTATATGTAAAAAATATGTTCAAATATATGTATGTTTATAATAAGGCAAATTTTAGCATTTTTCTCCGTTGCTACGGGGTTTGCTATTTTGTTTTTGGCATGCTCGTTGCCCGTGTATTTTACCTCGGTAGATAAGTATGTAGTCTCGAAAGCTGGAAATCACTCAAAAACGTTGAAAGATACTGCAAGCTTTAGTTTAGATAATTCGCAAATTTCAACAACACTGATTTTGGCTGAATGTATGAGTTCGCCAGATGAAATAAAAAAATCTGCAAAAAAACTTTTAGACGAAAATCCAGCATGGCGCTTAAGTGGTGGCGATTGCCCGTTTTACGATACTTTTTGTTCGTCGGTAGATTTTAACAAAGAGACTTTTGGTAACGTTTACAATTCGTTGGCATCGCGTGAAAATCGCAAAGTTTTAACAGAGTTTTTGTCGCAGAGCAAAATGGCATTAGTTAAGAAAATGTTATCGTTGCGAAAACTGAATACCGTAATGTTGCCACCTGCATATAGTAGTGCAGGCGCTCCGTACGAAGCCTCGTTATTAACTTTGGCATTGTTGTCTCAGTCGGCAAGCATAAACGAAAAATTTACTTACGAGCTTTCTTTATTGATGGCAGATATTTCAAATCCAGCATTTCAAGAGCGTTTTGAAAAATGTATAATTGGGGTTTTGGCGTTGTCGAAAAATTTAGATTTTTCAGCGTTGTCGGTGTTGTTCAAAGTTTTTAAAAGTCCAGATGAGGTTTTTGATTACGCAATTGTGTTCGATGGGCAGAAAGATGCTCATTTTAGGGCTTGTATGTATTCGGCAACAATTATGATTTCTGATGCATCTTTATGCACAAACTTTTTAAAAGGAGGCGATGTTCGTGGTTGGGGGAATTTGTCGTTTGCTCTTGAAAATGGTGAAGGTGCTGTAAAGTTTTTGTTGAGCAATGTTAAGTTTATTTACGAAAATTCGCCAACAGAGCAACTAATAGATGCGTATTGTGCGCCAATGAAAAACTTATTTGCACCTTATTGTGTAAATAATTTGAAACTTATGTTAGCACTAAAAGTGTTATTGGTTTTGATTGGGTGTTCGGTAGTTGCATCGGGTGTTTTGCGAATGATTGGTTTTCGTAGGGCAGGTGCATTTTTAAGCGTTCGGTGTATGCTTGTTGGGGTGGTTTGTTCTGTATTGTTCTTTTCGGCAATAGAACCATCAGCGTTTGAAGTTAAAATTCAAAACAGTACAGCAAGCGATATTAAGATTGCTTTTGATAGAATAAAAACAAATATTGTAGGAGATAAGGATACTATGTCATTAGATACTGATTCAGCAACGTTGGCGGCAATCGCCTTATTCTTTGTAATACAGATGATTGTCTATATAGTTTGTTTGGTTCGTATAAACGTGATAAAACGTACGCGAGCCAGTGCAACTTTAAAACTTAAACTTTTAGAAAACGAAGATAATCTGTTCGACTTAGGCTTATATATAGGTTTGTCGGGCACGGTTGCCAGTTTAATATTGCTCACATTTGGGGTAATTACAGCAAGCTTGATGGCTGGTTATACATCTACTCTTTTTGGTATTCTCTTTACTGCATTGGTAAAGATTGTGCATTTAAGAAAATTCAAACGTAAACTTTTAATAGAAGCAGCAAATGAGCAACATTGATAAAACAGCAATAGTTTCATCGAATGCCGTTATTGGCGAAAATGTAAAAATAGGTCCGTACGCAATCGTTGAAGATAACGTAGTAATTGGCGATAATTCTGTTATCGAAGCCCACGCAAAAGTATGTTTTGGGGCAAGAATTGGCAAAGGATGTAAGATATGTTCGTTTGCAGTAGTATCGGGCGAACCTCAAGACTTGCATTTTGATTCTTCGTTAGAAACTTTTACAGAAATTGGCGATGGTTCTGTTTTGCGCGAACACGTTTCTGTTCATAGAGCAACATTCGAGGGTAAATCTACCATAATTGGTAAAAATTGCTTTTTGATGGACGGTGCTCATGTTGGTCATGATTGCGTGGTAGCCGATAATGTTATAATTGCGAACTTTTCTGCTTTGGGTGGTCATGTTCATATCGATAAAGATACATTCATAAGTGGTGGCGTTATGATTCATCAGCGTCAAAGAGTGGGCGAAGGTGTTATTGTAAGTGGTAATTCTGCATGTTCGCTTGATGTACCTCCATTTGTTATTGCTTTTGAACGCAATAAATTGGCTGGCTTAAATTTGATAGGAATGAGTCGCCGAGGTATGAGCAGAGATGAAGTTTCTGAAGTGAAGAGCCTTTACAATAAGGTATATTCAAGTATGTCGGCACGCAAAAACGCACTTGCAATATTAGAAGTTGGTGATTTTAAAACTGATGCTGGCAGACGTTTTCTTGAGTTCTTTAAAATGGAAAATCGTCGTTATTCTATGCCACGCGAGGAAAAATAACTATGCATTCTATCGCTCCAATAGCTATTACAATAGGCGATACTGCTGGTGTTGGTGCTGAGATTATATATTCTTGGGCAATAGAAAATCCATCGTTGCGCAAGTATGCTTGTGTTGTGGGTCATAAAAGCTTTTTAGACACATTACCAAACGATATTGGTAAAGTGCAAGTTGGTGCAGATTCATACGTTGCTAAGGCTGGTTGTCCAGATATTGCTGGGGCGCGTATTGCATTCGATGCTTTAGAAGAATCGGCAAAAGGGTGTATTCAAGGGCGTTATTCGGCAGTGCTGACAGCACCAATTTCAAAAGCTTGTATGAAGCAAGTAGGTTTCAATTATCAAGGACACACCGAGTTCTTTGCTGATAGATGGGGTGGTGTTCCTGTTATGAGCTTTGCGGGCGAAAAGTTTATTGTTAGTTTGGCAACTTGGCACGACGCCATAAAAGATGTTCCGTTGCTTATTGACGAAGCTAAAATTACGCGAGCAGTAGAAGCATCGGCTCGTTTAGCGAAGAAATTAAAGGGCGTTGAAAATCCACGCATTGCAGTATGTGGTTTAAATCCACACGCTGGCGAAGGTGGTATTATGGGGCGAGAAGAAGTAGAGTTGATAAATCCAGTGCTAAATAAACTTAGGGCAAGTTATGTAAATTTGTCTGAAGCACTTCCACCCGATACAGTATTTGCTCGAGTTTTGAAAGACGAGTTCGATTGCATAGTTTCTATGTATCACGATCAAGCGTTGGCTCCACTTAAAGCTATTGAGTTCGATAATGCTGTTAATGTTTCAATGAATTTAAAATATTTGCGAGTAAGTCCTGATCATGGAACAGCATTTTCCATAGCAGGTAAATCGGTGGCGTCGAATAAAAGTTTTACATCGGCATTTAATTTGGCTATGCGAATGCTCGCAAAATAAACTTGATATGAATTAAATTTGTATTTTACTATTCTACTATGACTTATAACTTAGATTGGAATTCGGTGATATTGGGCTTGCTTGCTACATGCTTGTTTGCCGAATGTATATTGCTTATTGTAAGGGTTAATACCCTTAAACATAAAATGGATTCTGAAGCTGAGTCTATACGCAATCAAGAACGCAGTAATTACGAAAAGCAAAAGCATCAGTTGGAAATGATGCTTAAAGAAAGCGAACTTGAAATTAAAGCTGAGTACGAAGAAATGTTGTTGCTTGCCAAAAATGCAAAGCAAAAGCAAGATGAGAAGTTGGCAGAAATAACAGTTGAACTTGAAAATGCTAAAGTTGCTAAAGAACGTTCAAATGCCGAGTATGAGGTTTATAAAAAAATGAATCAGCATTCAATTGCTGTTCGCGATGAATACGTTGAAAAACTTGCAAAATTGGCAAGTTTAGACGAAAAACAAATACACGAAAACGCCAAAATTGAAGTTGAGAAAAAATGTAATGAAGATTTGGTGTCGTATAAACGCGAACTTCTTGAAAAATCTAAACGCGATATAGATGCATCGGCACGTAGGATTTTGATGGACGCTATGCAACGCTTATCGGTACAAATGCCTCAGTCGGCATCGGCAACTATTGTTAAAATTCCCGATGAAGCAATGAAGGGCAGGTTGATTGGTAAAGAAGGTAGAAATATACGTTCGTTCGAATCTGAAACTGCTACTACACTTGTGATAGATGAATCACCTGATACAGTGATGATATCTTCGTTTAATCCTACTCGAAGAGCCATTGCTAAAACGGCTCTTGAAGCATTGGTTGCCGATGGCAGAATATCGCCAGCAACAATAGAACAAGCTGTAAAATCGGCTAAAGATAGCGTGTTGCAAACTATTGAAGATATGGGCGAACAAACTCTTGCCGATTTAGGCATAGTGTCGGTTTCGCACGATGTTAAAATGGCGTTGGGCAGACTATCGTTGCATTTGTCGTTAAATCAAGATACATTGGCACATTCTATCGAAGTAGCTAAGTTGTCGGCTTTAATTGCATCTGAATTGGGGTGCGATAGCTCTATTGCATTGCGTGCCGGACTTTTTCACGATATTGGTAAAAGTATTTCAAATTCTGATATGTCGCACTCAAAATCGGGTGCAGAGCTTTTGCGTAGCTCGGGAGAGTCTAATGTTGTGGTAAATGCAGTTGAGTCGCATCATGGCGAGGTTCCTGCCGAAAGTATTTATTCATCAGTTGTACAAATTGCCGATACTATTTCGGCTACTCGAGTAGGTGCAAGAATGGAGGCCACAGAAGGTTATATCCGACGTGTTAAAATGTTAGAAGCCGTTGCCCAAGAGTTTGAGGGTGTTTCTAATGCTTATGTGTTGCAGGCTGGTAGGGAATTGCGTGTGATTGTTTCGCCTGAGGCTGTCAGCGATACTCAGGCACAAGATATTGTAGTAAAAATTAGAACTAAGATTGAGGAAAAAATATCAAATTCAATTCCCGTAAAGATAACACTTATTCGTGAGAAACGATGGGTTGAAACAACTAAATAATTTTAAAGCCACATATTATGTGGCTTTTTTGTAAATTAGTGGGCTTGTTTTTTTATAAGACTTACGCTGTGTTTTTTCTTTAAATATTTACGCAATTTTGGTCTATCCTCAACTGCAACAATGTACCCAACGCACTCTGGAAAACCACATTTGCAAGGGTGATCTAAAAAGTGTTCAAAGGCATAGCCATAGTTGTATAAAATTTCTTCACCAACATCGATATCACGAGTTGCATAAAATTTTATAGAATCGCCTTCGTTTATGGCTTCACAGTTTGTTCTACAAGCGTGGTTTATAAATTTGGCGTCGTTGTAATCGAAATTACCATCGATATCAAATTCATCGTCTAACTCAAAAATATATACGCAACCATACCCTGTTTTTTGTGCAATTTCTTCGTATTGTAAACCTCTGCTGTTCGATTCTTCTTTATCGATTTTCTCGCCTAAGTATTCGATAATGAATTCGCCCTCTTTTATAGGGGCAGTTGCAAATACGCCGTTGCCGTGTATTGTTGAATTACGAACTTCGTATTTTTTCTGCATAATTATTTTTCGGGGAATTTTGAAGATTTTACATCGTTGATGTATGATGTATATGCTTCGGTAATAATCTTATCTAAATTTGCGTATTGTTTTACAAATTTTGGTGGATTTTTTGTTAAGCCTAAGATATCGGCACATACTAAAACCTGACCATCGCAATTAACACCAGAGCCAATGCCTATTGTTGGAATTGATACAGCTTGTGTTATTTCTTTTGCAGTTTCTGCGTCTGTCATTTCTAAAAGAAGGGCGAAGGCACCAGCTTGTTCAAGAGCTTTTGCATCGGCTAATAATTGTTGTTTTTCGGCATCGGTTTTTCCAAATTTTCTGTATCCACCAAGTTTTAAAACTTGTTGTGGTTCCAAGCCTATATGAGCCATTACTGCAATACCAGCATTTGTAAGCTTGTTTATTTTTTCAGCCATAGCTTGTCCACCTTCAATTTTTACAGCATCGGCGCCAGCTACCTGTACAAGTGCCGATACATTTTCAAGCAGTTTGTCGAAACTTTGGTGTGCAACTCCAAAAGGTACATCGGCTAAGATAAGTGCGTTTTCTGTACCTCGTGCAACTGCCGATGTATGATGAAGCATCATAGACATTGTTACTGCTACTGTACTTTTGTATCCGAGAACAGTGTTTCCAACCGAGTCGCCAACAAGGATAATATCGGCACCTGCGCGATCGGCTAACGATGCAAACATGGCATCGTATGCGGTAATCATTGAAATTTTTTCTACGCCTTTTTTGGCAGATATTGTTTTTACAGTTGTTTTCATTAGAATATTTTTATGTTTCGCAATTTTTTTTGAGTTGCATTAGAAGTAGCTTTGTTTGTCAGAATGTCAATTATGTTTGTTTGAGGTTTTTCAATAGTGCCTAAGATTTTAAAATCTTCGCTTTTTCTCATATCTATTATATCCGACTTAATATCGAGAGCATTTACACTTCCGAGCATCTTTAGAAGTTGTTCGTTATTGGAATAAATTGCAAGCACTATTTCTATGTCGTGTTCAATAATTGGTTTTAATGCATCGAAATAAATTGTTCCCGAAAGCGATTTTAATAGGAAATCGGGGGCTAATATTTCGGCAGTATCTAAGTTTATGTTGAAATCTTTGTTATTGCGCGACAACTTGAATTTAGCAGTGTCGAAGTTTATACGTTCAAATTTATCGATTAGTTTTGTTGTGTTATCAATACTTTTGCTTCCGATAAACGTATTTAGTAAACTTACTGCCGATTGAGCCAAGCCGATTTTTTTGCCAATGTCTGAGTTTTTATCGATTAGCAGTAGCGAACCTTTTCCACCTTCTATTACTGCTGATCCAGTTGCGTATTTAGTAAGGTGTTCTAAGTTTATACCTTCGCTTTGCAGTGAGATTTTTGCAGTAAATATTCCTTTTAGAAATTCTTTTGTTGAAATTTTTGAAATGTCGAATTTTTCGAGTAAGAATGAAGTTTGTTCAATTTTATATGGATTATTTAGCGTTTCATCAAAAGTTATTTTTAAACCACCTTTGAGTGTGCCATCTAATATTTTCGCCGATAAGTTGGTTAATTCTAATTGAGTATTAGTAATTGTAATGTTTGTGGAAAAGTTTTCTAATGGGGTTGATTCTTGGAATTTTAAATTACCTACATTAAATTTAATTAGTGCGTTTGTGTTTATATTCCAAAAGGCTTTTAAATCTTTTGTTTTTAATTCTGGTAGATTCTTGCGAACGCTGAAGGCTTCGTCTGGTCGGCGAATTTTACGCTTAGCTTGTGGATTTTTTGTTTCTATGTAAAGAGGATTTGAAAATGCCGATTTCAAAATTAAAATATCGTCGGCAATTATTGATTTTGCATTTATTTCGGCAGTTATTGTTTGCGATTTTTCAAATTTTATTGTCGCATTTGTTGTGCCTCGTTCCGATTTTGCGTTTATATGGGCTTCTATATTTTTTAACGACGGAATATCGGCAACTACATTTGCCGACATAGTTTCGATTGCATTACTTGTTGAACGTGAGGCGAAGTTTGAAATTTTTAAATTTGCATTTAATTTTTCTTGCGAATTTATTTCTACGTTAGCATCGAGCGACGCTCTATCGATATTGTTGTATTTTGCAAGCATTGGCATTGCAAATATTGGAGCAAGCTGGAGTGATGCCGACGCCTTTAACGAGTTTAATTTTAGCGTTTTTTGTGGGAAACTGGCGTTTAAATTTGCTGTTGCAGTACAAAATTCTGTTGCAGAGTTTGAAAGCTTTATTTTGTTTGCGTTGGCAATAAGTTGTAGGTTTTGAATATCTAAAGATGCAGAGAATGTAGTGTCAAGATTGATGTCGTGAAAATTAGTTTGTTGATTTTGTGCGTATGATACATCGTTTAAAGTTAGGGTACCTTGTATAGATATTTTTTTATTGTCGAGCATCGCTGTAGAATCGAGCGATATACTTTGAGCATCTACTCCATTTGTAAACGGCAAGAAAATACTAAACGGAAAATCCTTTGTACGAATTTTTACAGAACAAGGTTTTATAAATTCTCGTTTTTGGGGATTGAATAAAATTTTATCATAGGCACAAATTTCTAACGGGGTATCAGAATTTATGCACATTGCTTTGGCGTTTAATTTTGAAATTTCAAGTTGGTTATTATATGTTGCTTGTAGGTTAGCATCGAGCAATATGTCGTCTTTAAGTGGATAGTCTATAACCTTTAAACACGAGGCTAAATGTTTTAGCGAACCTTCTGCTTTTAGCTCAATAGTAGAGCGTTTGTTAACGTATTCTGCATTAACATCTATTGTTAATTTTTTATTTGAAACGATTTGAGTGTAGAGTTTTGCTTTGGCAGAAAATGAATTTTCTTTTATATTTGCAGTACCTTCAATATCTGAAAACAACGTCAAGTTTTCAAAGATAGTTTGTTTGTCTTTTATGTAGAGTGCGTCTTTTACTGTGGCAGGTTTAGTAGATTTTATTTTTACAGAAAAGTTTTTGTTTATGCTTACGTCGAAAATTGCATTTATGCCTTTTGCTGAAAATTCGCCTGCTATTTTTTTGTCGATAAATTCTGATGGTAGAGAGACTGAAAGTGTACCTATGCTGAGCCAATCAAAATCTTTAAGATTGCTGAAATTAGTGTTGATTGGGTTAGGGCAATCGAATGAAAAAATTGGAGCGTTATTTGTGTTTAACGACGTACTGAGTTCTGTTATGCTGAGTTTGTTGTTTTTTATCGACGCTTTTGCTGTACACAAAAATTCACATTTTGTAAAAGGCAAATCTTTAGTGAATTTGTTTTGTTGAAGTTCTGATATATCGGCTTTTGACATCAGATTTATTGTGTACGCATTTGCAGGTAAGTCGAAATTTGCTTCTACATATGCTTGTGCATTTAGATTAGGTAAATCTAAATTGAATTGTTTTGAAATAGGTGAAAGTGTATCTTTATTTAATGTTAACTTTACTTTTATATTACCCGATAAATTTTCCGATATTTCTGCAGTTGCTAACGCTATTTCAGTTTGATTGTGTAGAAATTTTGCATTACACACTTTTTCCAATTTTTTTACATATAAAGTATAGTTGGTATTTGATGTTTGTTGTACTTTGGTTGTTGCGTTCAACTCAAAGTCTAATTGTTGGTTGTTTATTTTTACATTGGTCAATTGCAGATATGTCGATATACAATTGGAGCCGTTTTCAATATCAATATTGCCTTTAAACGATGATATATCTAAATTTATTGGCAGTTTTAATTCTGCTTTTATATCTGATAGAGCATTTGTTTTGCTTATATTTTTTGAAGAATTTTCAGAATTTGTTTTTTCTTTAGAAAGTACAAATTTAGCATTCTTTATTTCGCCAGAACCTTTCAAATTTTTCGAAAATAAATTCGAGAACGAGTAGTCGAATATGATAGAGTCGGCAGTGAATGTTCCAGTGGAAAGTTTTGCGTATAAATTTTCTGCAACTATTGTGTTTGTACCTATGTTTACTTTTGAAATTTTTATTCCAGATTTATCTAATATAGCATTTACTAAATTTGTCTGCAATGAGGTATCGCAGAAAAACCAAACAATACTCGATGTAAACAACACGAGTATTGTAAAAATTGTTGTAATTATATAAATGCGTTTTTTCATTTAATTATTCTTCGATTATTTTTTTGAAGATAGGCTTTTTTATATAAACGGTAAGAATTGTATTTTTACGCAGTCCAAATAAATCAGCTTCGTAGTTTTTAATGTCGAGTTTTTTAGCAACTTCATTTGCTGAAAACGAATCGCACACAACAACATCAAAACTGTTTATATTTTCTGGAGGTGTATTCCAAAAACCAGTGTTCTTAAAATTTCTCAATTGCCAAGGCAATGGCCAAGGCGATACTTTACTAACAAAGGCAATTGGCATATCGGTTTTAAATTCAGAGTATTTAGCACATTTGAACAGACGATTTGCTAAATTGTTTTCATCTGATACCGTATGAGAATAGATGAACGGATTGCGTGGATCGCTATGGAAACGTTTAACAGCATTGTGTGTTGCTCTAAATTGGAAAAACCAATAGAATACACACAACAAAATTACTATTGGCAACGAATATTTTATTGGCAATTCAAAGATTTTCCACAATACATAGCCTGCACATATGCTCATCAACATAATGCTCGATAATATCAACCAAGGTGTCTTATATGTAATAATACTAAGTATTGCAAAGTTTGTTATTGCACAAATTCCAAAGAACATAACGCATGCCGATTTTACATTTGAACTACTTTTCCATGTTGCCCAAATGAAGCCAATTATACTTAAGATTGTAAATATAATTTCGCCGAAGTACGCACCTGAACTTTTTTGTAGGAACAATAGTTTTATGTAGAATAGTCCTTCGCCAGAATGCTCACTCATTCCTGCTTTATTGAAGAAATGTACATAATAGCTTTTAATTGCATCAACAACACCTTGCCAATTACTTGCAAACGACGAATACCAAACAACGCAAACCACTATGAATGCCAATGCCATCATCAATGCAAACTTAGTATAGCTTTTTATCGACACGCTTTGTACTGAGTTTTTGATATTTTTAGATACTAAGCCAACTATTGTAGAGCCTACGAAAATCGATACAAACGCAATTACTGATGTTTCTTTTGTTGCTTGTACAAATCCGGCCGATATACCTAAGAGCAATGCTTTTTTTGTGGTGGGTTCTTTTAAAAACAACCATGCCATTGCTGTTGTTGTAAATACAAGTAATGCAAATATTATTTCTTGTACAAAGTAGCTTCCGTATATTTGTAGAAACGATGTTCCTGCAAACATTGCACTCGCACACAAACACGAGCCTATACCAATTTCACTACTAAGTATAAATATTGAAAGTAATGCGATAGCCGAAACAACCAGCATACTTTTGCGTAGTGTAGTTATTTCTATTTCTTGAGGTTGAATATTGCTTGTGGCTTTTAAAGCCCAATTTGCCCAATAATAGAGTGTTGGACCATGAGGCCCATTGGGATTGTATTTGTATTCTCCGTCTTGATAAAGTTTTAGGAATGTTGTTGCTTGTTCAGCTTCGTCGGCATGAATTGCACGTTTTTGTAAATTTTCGTATGCTCCAAAACCTCCGAAGCATATCGATATCAAAAACAGAATTATTGCCCACGCATATTTCATTTATCAAAAGCTTGACGTAGAACATTCAAAAAATCGCGAGGAGGTTTAACTGGTTGACCTTCGAGATTTATAAATACATGAACAGTATGACCAGTTACAATTAAGCGTTCGCCCACATATAGTTCGTATTCAATTTTAATTTTTACAGAAGGGCGTTCAGTTATTTTAACTTTAATTTCAACCTCATCGCCAAATTTTGCCGGATACTTATAATTTAAATGAGCTTCCACTACTGGCAAGTGAAATCCTAAAGCAACCAAATCGTTGTATTTTACCCCTATACTTTCCAATAGAGCGTGTCTCGAACATTCGCACCATGGCAAATAGTTTGCATGATAAACTATACCCATAGCATCGGTTTCAGCAAAGCGAACTTTAACTTTTGTTGAAGCAGAAATCATAACGCATCGACTTCGTTTTCTATTATTTGTTCAAGCGACTGACGCTTACGCATAAGCTTTAGCGAACCATCGGTCTTCAACAAAACTTCACTGGCTATCGGATACGAATTGTAGTTGCTTGTACTCATCGAGCTACAATAAGCGCCCGAGCCACCAATTACACACAAGTCGCCAATTTTAGCTTTATTCATTGTTCGAGGTGCTAAACCTTCTGGATCATTTGGAGCAGGGGTAAGAATATCTCCACTTTCGCAACAATGACCTGTTACAATATAACTGCATACTTCTTGATTATCATCAGCCGAGTATATCGTAATTGGGTGTTGTGCTCCGTAGATAGACGGACGAAGAATGTCGGTCATTCCAGTGTCGAGTTTTAAGAAGTTATAGCCTTCTGCACCAGTGTCGCACATATCTTGAACTGTTGAAAGCACCACAGCACAATTTGCCATTAAGAACGTTCCTGGTTCAATTTCAAAGGCGAGTTTTCTACCGGTACGTTTTGCAAAGTTTTCTACTTCGCTGGCTATTGGAGCTCCTATTCGTTGGAGGTCGGTTGATTTTTCATCCATCATGCGTGCAACTTTAAAACCACCACCCATATTCAATGTATGAACATCAGGGAATTTTTCAACTGTATCAAGGCTCATCTTTGCTACTTTTTGCCAAACATCAGGATCAGAACCAGAACCTATGTGTGTATGTATACGCACAATTTTTAAATTATATTTTTTTGCTACATCTTTTATTTGATCGATATATTCAAACCATATGCCAAATGATGATGCTGGTCCACCAACATTTGTGCGTTTTGTTCCACCTGAACCCAGACCAGGGTTTATACGTACACCAACATCAGAATTCGGGAATAATTTTCCATAGCTTTCAAGTTGATGCAATGAGCATGCATTATATTTTACACCAGCTTCAATTATCTCTTTTAAATTGTCGGGCAGTTGTTGTGATGAAAGCGATATGTCTTCGCCTTTTATACCTGCTAAAATTGCACGTTTAACTTCGTATGCACTCGATGCATCTATTTTTAGACCGAGGGTATTGAACAATTTTAAAATGTTCTTATTCGATGCTGCTTTCATTGCATAGCGTACAGTTATCCCGAATGCGTTTGGGAAAGCCAACGCTTTTTTAGCTTGAGCAATCAGAGACGATTCGTCGTAAACATAGCATGGCGTTGAAAATTCTTGAGCAATTTCAAAAGCTTTTTGCCTCGTTAAAAAATTTGTTTTTTCAATATTCATAATTTACTGAAAAAACATTTTGCACTATTGTTTGATTTTGTCAATCGCTTCTGACATTATTGATTGAGTTAATATTGTGGGTAAAATTTGTGGATTTGTTTTATCTTTTGCCGAAAACAGCAAATAAAGAGGCACACCAGCACGCCCATATTTTCTCAATTCCTTAGTTATTGAATCGTCTTTATTTGTCCAATCGGCTACGAGGATTTCTACGTTTTTTTCTTTGAAAAGTTTTTTAGTTTTTTCGGAAAAAATAATTTGTTTGTTGTATTGACATGTAAAACACCATGATGCTGTAAAATCGACAAATACATTTTTACCTTGTGAAAGTAGATTTTCTACTTCTTGCTGATTCCAACTCGACTCTACTTTATCTTCACCAAATTTAATATTTATAAAACTACCAAATATTGCTAACAAAATGCATACAACTACTGCTATTATTCTTGTTTTCTTACTTTGCATTGGATTTGCATATTTTCCCCAAATTACTGCAACAGCAAAAAATGTTATCAGCATAATGAAAATATTTAAAATGCTATTGCCTTGATTGTTCATTACCCAAGCTAACCATATTACTGTTATAAGCATTGGTATTGAAAGTATCTTTTTTAGGACATCTAACCACCTTCCTGGACGAGGCAATTTTTTTAATAGGCTTGGGAATTGTGCAAGAAGTATATAAGGAATAGCCATACCTATTCCAACCGATGTAATAATTGCGATGCTTTCGCCTGCCGAAGCATTTCCTGTTAGAGCATATCCGACAGCCGAAGCCATAAATGGTGCCACACACGGACTTGCAACTAATACAGCTAAAACGCCCGACATAAAACTTGCAATCCATTTATTTGACGTATCGGTTCTTATTCCAGAAGCAACTGCACTAATAGAGTTGCCAAACTCCCATACGCCAGCAAAATTAAGAGTAATAAACCAAAAAATAATAGTCATAATTTTGGTAAACATGGGCGATTGTAATTGAAAACCCCAACCAACATTTCCTCCAAAATATTTTATGCTTGCCAAAATTATACCCAAAATAGCAAAACTTAGAATAATGCCGAGCGAAAATATCAAACTTTTTGCAGTAATTAGACTTTTTGAACTATTTGTAGCCGATGCAAACGACATTATTTTTAAACTTATAACAGGGAAAACACAGGGCATTACATTCAAAATTAATCCACCTAATATAGCACCTAATATAGAGACAAAAAATATGTTTTTTGAAGCTCTATTACTTATTACATCAATTGTTATAGATTGTGTTTTTTCTTCTGGAATACAAGTATTGGAACATGCCAACCAAGAGGCTTTTATTTGTATTTTTTGCTTTTCTTGTTGTAAAGATTGCGTCGTTGAAAATATAAGTTTAGCATTAAAACTTTCCGAATAGCCATCGGCAGTCATTCCCATAAAGGTGAATTTACTTGTAGGGGGAAATTCTATACTTTTTAAAATAATTCCTTTAGGGGCAAGAACTTCTATTTTTGTAGGCATGCCAATTTCGGTCTTTTGTGGATATATATGCAGGCCTTGGGGAATTTCAAACCGAGCTGTTATTGTAAAGTTTTGACCAGCATTTATTTGTTCAGGGAAATCGCTTACTGAAAATCCTATTTTTTGAGCTAAGCCCACTGAAAATGTACAAATGTAAAGAATTAAATATATAAGAGATTTTTTCATTGTATCTTTTTTATTTAAAATGTTGACATAACTTGGAAAAAATAAGATTTTCTTAAAAAACAAAACAAACTATATTAGTGTGTTTGAAAACATCAAACATATTTATTAGTATCGGTAAATAAAAAAAAGAATATATCATGGCAAGTTTCAACTTCTTATCAAACGATATCGGTATCGACTTGGGTACAGCAAATACTCTCGTTTATACTAAAGACGAAGTAATTATTAGCGAACCTAGTGTTGTTGCAGTTTACAACAACTCAAAAAAGGTTGTAGCAGTAGGTGAGAGAGCTAAAAAAATGTTGGGTAAAACCCCTGGAAATATAACTGCTATTCGTCCAATGAAGAAAGGCGTTATTGCCGATTTTGAAATAACCGAAGTTATGCTTCGCTATTTTATTCAAAAGGCAACAAATAAACTCAATTTGGTTGCGCCTCGTGTAGTTATAGCAGTGCCATCGGGTATAACCGAGGTTGAAAGTCGTGCAGTTCGCGAGTCGGCAATACACGCAGGTGCTCGTTCTGTTTGCCTGAAAGAAGAACCTTTAATGGCTGCTATTGGTGTTGGTTTGCCAATCGAAGAACCTACTGCTAATATGATTGTTGATATTGGTGGTGGTACAACAGAAATTGCAGTTATAACTTTGGGTAATACTGCCGAAGGTGCGTCAAAGAGCGTAAGAATTGGTGGCGATGCTTTCGATGCTGCTATTGCTAATTATATGAAACGTGTTTACAATTTAATCATTGGTGAACGTACTGCCGAAGAGATAAAAATAAATATTGGCTCGGCATATCCATTAGATAAAGAACTTACATGGGAAGTTCGTGGGCGTGATTCAGTTGCAGGTTTGCCAAAGACATTGTATGTGTCGTCGCAAGAAATACGCGAAGCACTTGCCGATTCATTCAAAGTTATTACCGATGCAATTAGAGAAGTTCTCGAAAAATGTCCACCAGAATTGAGTTCTGATTTGGTCAATAGAGCTATAGTTTTGGCTGGTGGTGGTGCCCTCATACGTAATTTGAATTTGTTGGTTACAGAAGTAACTGGTTTGCCTTGTTTTGTTGCCGATGATCCTTTGAGAGCAGTTGTAAATGGTACGGGTGAGGTGTTGAAAAATTACGATTTCTGGGCAAAAGACAACTCCTAATACGGAGGTTGAGGCTTGGCTTTCAAGAATTTCAAAAGTATACGCAATATAGCAATATTTGTATTTGTATTGCTAGTTTGTTTGTTTCTTCCACGTTCGGTAAAGAGTTTGGGCGAAAAATCGTTTGATGAGTTTCGCGCACCGATAGAATCGTTGCCATCGCATTTGAGCGATTTGCAAAAGTATTGGAGCTTGCGTAGTAATTCGAAACGCTCACTCATCGAAACTGGGCGTGATTTGGCTCGTTTGAACGCCGCTTACGAATTGAAAGATATAGAAAACGAATCGTTGCGTTCCGATATAAAGCGATTAGAAGGCTTTTTGCGTTTGCCTTCGTATGATAAATTTAAAATGGAAGTTGCGCGTGTTGTAAAACGCGATATCAACGCATGGTGGCAACGTATTACTTTGCGTAAAGGTAGTATGCATGGCATAAAAGAAGGCTACGCTGTAATTTACGGAGGTGGCGTAGTTGGTAGGGTTGTAGAAGTTGGTTTGTATACTTGCGAAGTTGATTTGGTAAGTAGTCGAGATTTCCGAATAGCGTGTCATATAAAAGGCGATGATAGACCTATTATTTATCAAGGGTTAGGTGGAAAGGCGTTGCGCTCTTCTGGTGGAGAAATACGCGATGTTCCAGCCGATATTGATGAAAAATCGGGGGTAATTTTAGTTACTTCATCGTTGGCAGGTTCGTTTCCTGATGGTATGTTGATTGGTGAGATAGTTTCGTTGTCGTTAGATGCCGATGAAATTTTTAAGTCGGGTAAAGTTCGTTTAAATCCAGAATTGTCGGCAATAAAAGAGGCGGCAATTTTAGTGCCAGTAGCCGATATAAAGTAGTATGTTTAAACGTTTTGACATCTGCATAGTGTTGTTTTTGGTGCTGAATGCGTGTTATTGGTTTATTTTAAACGCATTAAATTCGGCAGTGTCGCCTTATGTTTATTTTTTGTTGCCAGCAATATTTATCGTTCCCGCGGCAATGTTTATGAACTTTTCGTCAATGGTTGTAGTCTGTGCAATAAGTGCATGTGCTACTGCATCGGCAATGCCAATAAATATGTTTGCTGTGTGCGCAGTGTGGCTTGCTGCGGGTTTTGCTATTAATGCTTGGCGTTTTAAATTTAGGGCATTAGATATATTTTCAAGTATAACAGTAATGCAGTTTGTAAATATGTTTGTTTTTGCGTTTTATGTGTTGTTGTTGCCAGTTTCGGCTGAAAATTATGTGGAATATATAAAACGTGTTGCTTGCGATTTTGCATTTTCAGGATTGCTGTTGTGTTTGTGTGCAAATTTTTGTTTGTCGTTGCCTGTTTGTATAATGAGCTTTTTTGGTGTCGATATAATGTCGACCGAGGATGTTTTATAAGTTATGCGTGTGCCTAAAAAAGAAATCTATACAAAGTCGAATCCAAGAATACCTATATTCTATGGTGTGTTTGGTTTTGCTTTTGTGTTGTTGCTTGCGTTTTTGGCATATCGACAAATATATATGTATAATTATTATGTTGAACGTAATAACCGACAAAGTTTGCGTAGGGTAATAAAGCCTGCAGCCAGGGGCGATATTTTAGATAGAAATGGAAATACACTTGTAACAAATAAACCACGTTATTCGGCTGTTATTTTTGTGCATGATATAAGTGCCGAAATAAATTCGCTTGCTAAGAAAATTAGAGCAACACGTCGCGAGGCTTTAGCGAGGGGCGAAAAGTTGCCCGAACCTTTGCCACATTCAAAAAGTGAAGCTCGTAGAATTGTTTTAAGTAAGTATGTAGCCGAGATAAATTCTATATTGGGAGCTGATTATAAATTTTCGTTGCGAGAATTTGAGCGTCATGAATGGCAACACAGATTATTACCATTTCCATTGATTAAAGATTTGTCGGCAAAGGAGCATGCTATTTTGGCAGAACGTTTGCCGATAGATTCGCCAATTCAGATTTTTACATCGTCGTCGAGATATTATCCACATGGCGAAACGGCATCGCATGTGCTTGGTTATGTAACAAGTAATTTTGATAATATTGATGCTTCAAGTATACCAGGTGAAGAGTTGCGTACATATACTTATGCAGGCGAACATGGTAAAAGTGGTGTGGAAAAAGCTTTTAATGAACATTTATCTGGGGTAAATGGTGGTAAGATATGGGTTGTAGATCATCAAGGTTATCAGTACGAAAATATATTAGATGTTGCGTCGAAGAAGGGTAAGAGTCTTACAATTTCAATAGATTTAAATATTCAAGATGCCATAGAAGATGCCTTTGAACAACGTAAAGGTGCTGCAGTTGTTTTAGATGTAAAAACAGGCGAGGTGCTGGCGATGGCAAGTAGACCGTGTTACGATTTAAATACACTTACGCCATATATATCGCACGAAGTTAGTAGATCTATAACCGAGCGTGGAGCGTGGTTGAATAGAGCAACGCAAGGGTTGTATCCACCTGGGTCGACATTTAAAATTGTTACATCGTTGGCGTCGTTGCGAGAGGGAGTAGTTGTGCCCGAGACAATAAAAACGTGTACGGGAGGTGTCAAAATAGGACGTCGTATATTTCCGTGTAATAATCGAGCCGGACATGGAAATTTAGATTTGGTAGGTGCAATAGCAAAAAGTTGTAATACATACTTTTATACGGCTGGTATGGACGCGAAAATCGATTCCATATATAATATATCAGAAATGTTGGGTTTGAATGCAAATCCAGGGATAGAGCTTTTTGAAAATTATTGGAGTAAAACAATAGTGCCAACTCCGGAGTATAAGCGTAAAAATCGAGAGTACGAGGGAGGTTGGAGTATGGGCGATACTGCAAATACTTCAATCGGACAAGGCTATTTGCGACAGACCCCATTGCAGATTGCGTGTATGGCAGCGTCGATAGCTGGTAAGCGTACGCGAACAAAAGCTTCTATAATCCACGATGAGAATCGTAAAACCGATATGAATTATCATGGAGCACAACCTTTGCCAATAAGCGATAAAAATTATAAGGCAATAGTTGATGGAATGATAGCCGCAGTAGAGCGAGGAACGTGTCGCCGTGCTGCAGTTGAGTATGCACAAGTGGCAGCGAAGTCAGGCACAGCGCAAGTAACATCGCGAGGGAAGAAACTTGATTTGGCGTGGATGATAGCGTTTGCGCCAGCAGAAAATCCTGAAGTTGCGATGTGTGTTGTTGTGGAGGGTGAAGAAGCTGGTGATGTGTCTGGTGGACGTACTGCTGGTCCTATTGTAAAGGCAGCAATGAAGCGTTATTTTGAAACACGCCAAGCAAAATAACTATTTAGAGCAGATTTTTTTGAGTTTCTTGCGAATTATAGTTTAGGTTTTATTTGAATTTTCTTAATGCAAAAGATTTTTACAATTCTTTTTTTTCTGCTTGTCTCTATAACTCAGAGCTTTTGTATTGTTGGCATTTCTGGAGATATAGACAAAGTGTTGTATCCAGAATGTTCTGAAAATTTGATTGTGCTGCGTAATAATTCTTATGTAAGTGGTTTTTCAGAAAAATATGGTGTGCCATTATGGGTAGCTTATCTTACGCAGTATCCCTTTAAATTTGCGAGTTTTAGAATAGGTGATTTTTCTGAAGATATCAGATTAACGTTATCTCCATCTCCACGCGACTACTCAAAAACTGGTTACGATCGTGGTCATATGGCTCCAGCTTATGCAATTGGCAGAAATTACGGAAAAATTGCTCAGAAAAAATCTTTTTACATGAGCAACATTGTTCCTCAAACTCCAAAATTAAACAGAGGCGTATGGAAGAAAACCGAGCAATATATTGCAAAAAAATTAGCAAAACGGTATGGAGAAGTCTTAGTTATTGTTGGTCCAGTTTTCTCAAAAGATAAAAAAGTGTTAGACGGTCCGTTGAAAACTCGCGATGTTTTTATCCCTGAATACACTTTTATGGTCTTGAAAATTCAAACTTTCACTGAAATTCATATGATGGCATTTTTGATGCCTCAAAATCCAAAATCTAAAGATATGTGGGAATATGCGTGTTCGGTCAGAAAAATCGAAAAATTAACGGGCTTAAACTTCTTTAGTAATTATCCAATCCACGTTCAAAATAGACTTGAAATACAATGTAAATTTGATTTCTTTAAAGCGAATTAAGTTTATAACAATTTGAATTTTTGAAAGTTGCGTTTTTTATAGAGGATATTTTTATCTTTTTTAAGTTTTTCCGATTTTTATAAAATCTTACAAATTTGTACAAACTTGTTTTTGATTTATCTTGCAAATGCTTAGCATAATTGTAAATTTGTAAGCAGTTTTTCTAAAAATATGAATCACGCCTTACCGCAAATTTTTAACCAGACTTCAACAGGTATTTTATTGCCTCTAAACTTTGAAAGGGGGATAGCATGATTGCTCTAATCAGATTACTAAAACCCCTAAAATATTATCAAGAAAAGTACGATACTCCTCTTTGGGGCTTTAACAAACTTTTTCTCTTAATGGAAAAACAGCACAATCGTGGTCAAGATGGTGCTGGTATTGGTGCTGTAAAAATAGGCGTTCCATCCGGAGCTCCTTATATGTTTCGCGAAAGAAACGTAGAGCCAAATGCTCTTTCAAAAGTTTTTGGTGAACAGCTTGAAATTTATAACGAGAAAGTTCGCAAAGGTGTTATTTTCCCAGAATTCCCCGACACTGTAAAAGCTAACTTCGATTACGAAGCTGAAGTTTTAATGGGGCATTTACGTTATGGTTCAAAAGGATCGTATGGAAAGATTTCATGTCCACCATTTATTCGCAAAAGTACATGGCCTGCCAGAAATTTGATGCTTATTGGCAACTTCGATATCACTAATGCTGACGAACTTTGCGATGAACTTGTAAATTTTGGTATTCATCCAATTCACAACACAAATTCGCGTGTAGCTTTAGAAGAAATTACATATCATCTCGATATTGAACATGGCGAAATTTATAGAGAACTCCGCAACGAAGGTGTGTCGGGTGCAAAAATTTTGCAGATGATGAACGAACGTTTAAATCCGTTGCGTATTGTAAGTAATGCTGCAAAAGATTGGGACGGTGGTTATGCTATTGCTGGTGCAATTGGTAATGGAGATTGTTTTGTTTTGCGCGATGCTAATGGTATTCGTCCGTGCTTCTATTATAGGAACGATGAAATTATTGCGTTTGCTTCGGAACGTGTGTCGTTGATGACTGTGTTTGAGGCATCGGCTGAAGATGTTAAAGAAGTTGCACCAGGCTCGGTTTATATTGTGCGTAGAGATGGTAGTTGCGAAGAGCGCGAGTATCGCAAGGCTGGCGAAAAAACAGCATGTTCGTTTGAACGTCTTTATTTCTCGCGTGGTAATGACCCTGAAATTTATCAAGAGCGTAAGGCTTTGGGGGCATCTTTGTGCGAAAAAGTATGCAACAGCATAAATAACGATTTCAAAAATAGCGTATTTAGTTATATTCCAAATACAGCCGAAATGGCTTATTATGGTATGATGAGCGAAATGCGTAAAATACGTCGTCGTCAAGTTAAAGCAACATTAGAAGATGTCGTAGCAAAGAAGGGTGAAATTACAAGCGAGTTGCTCGATTCTCTCATTATGGACAATTGGCCACGATGCGAAAAAATTGCTCATAAAGATATCAAAATGCGTACATTCATATCGAATGAAAAAGATAGAATGACTTTAGCATCGCATGTTTATGATATCACATATGGTGTTGTAAAACCTACCGATAATTTAGTTTGCTTAGACGATTCTATCGTGCGTGGAACTACCTTAAATCAGCAAATTTTGCGTATTTTAGGTAGAACGAATCCTAAGAAGATAATTATTGCATCGACAGCTCCACAGGTTCGTTATCCTGATTGCTATGGTATCGACATGAGCGAATTGGGCAAATTTATTGCATTCCAAGCTGCAATTAAATTAACTAAAGAACGTGGAAATAAAGAACTAATCAGAGAAGTTTATCAAAAGTGTATAGCTCAACGCAATAAACCTGATTGCGAGTTGGTAAATTATGTAAAAGAAATTTACGACCAATTTACTGATGACGAAATAACAAAGAAAATTGTTGAAATGGTTTATCCTACAAAGGGCGAATGGCGTGGCGAACTCGATATTGTTTTCCAAACTATCGAAGATTTGCATAAAGCTGTTCCAACGTGTTCTGGCGATTGGTTCTTCTCGGGTAAATTCCCAACTCCTGGTGGTTATAAGGTGTTAAATAATGCCTATATAAACTATTACGAAAATAAAGAGTCGAGCAGAGACTAAATTATGGATTTCTCTTGGATAAAACGCAGAGGAGCTGGTGTTTTTCTGCATATATCTTCGTTGCCTTCTGAATATGGTATTGGCAATATAGGTAAGGCTACCGATGCGTTTTTTGATTTTGCAAAAAAATCTGGATTTTCGTATTGGCAGATATGTCCACTTGGTCCAACAGGATATGGCGATTCTCCGTATCAATCGTTTTCTGCGTTTGCTGGTAATACATATTTTATAGACTTTGAGCAGTTGTGCGATATGCATTTGTTAGATTATACGCAGTTAGAACCATTGCGTTCTTTGCCTAAAGATAAGTGCGACTATGGTGCAATCTATGGTATAATTCCAAATCTTATAAGTTGTGCATCTGAGCATTTTGTTCAAATTGCAACGCCCGAACTTAAACGCGAATTTAATGCTTTTTGCAAAAAAAACGAGTATTGGTTAAAAGCGTATTCGTTGTATTGCGCGTTGAAAAAACATTTTAATTCAAAATGTTGGTTAGAGTGGGATAAACCGTACAAAAGTTTTGCTTACGCACAAAAGAATATTCCTAAATCTTGTGAAAAAGATATTTTTGCAGTAGAGTTTGGGCAGTGGATATTTTTTAGACAATTTGCAGAATTTAAGAAAAAAGCAAAGAAGTTTGATATAGAAATTTTTGGCGATATTCCAATTTTCTTGTCGTTAGATAGTGCAGATGTATGGGCAAATCCAGAGTTGTTTGAACTTGATAAGCAGTTGCGTCCTAAAAATGTAGCAGGCGTTGCTCCTGACTATTTTTCAGCTGATGGACAATTGTGGGGAAATCCATTGTTCGATTGGAAAAATTCTAAAAAGGAATTGTTTGAATTTTGGCGTCAGCGAATTGCATCGGCTTCGGCAATGTACGATGTAATTCGATTTGACCATTTTAGAGGTTTTGCTGATTATTGGTCAATTCCAGCAAAATCGGGCGATGCGCGCAAAGGGTCGCTCAAAAAAGGTCCAGATATCGAGTTTTTCGATTTTATAAAAAAACATTTTCCAAAACAAAAATTTGTTGCAGAAGATTTAGGTTTGTTGTCGAAGGCATCGTTTGCTTTGCGCGATAAAATCAAAATTCCATCAATGGCAGTTTTGCAGTTTGCATTTGGCGATAACCCTAAAAATCCGTATTTGCCACATAATGTAAGGCGTAATTGTGTGTTCTATACAGGTACTCACGACAACAATACATCTATTGGTTGGTACGAATCGGCAACGGAAAAAGCAAAAGATGAAGCTCGCCGATATTTTAGAGCTTCGGGCGATGCTGTAAATTGGGATATGATTCACGCAGTTATGCTTAGTGTTGCAGATATTGCAGTGTTCCCAATGCAGGATATAATTGGCTTGGGGCAGTGGGCTAGAACTAATACTCCTGGTAAGGCCGATGGTAATTGGCAGTGGCGTATGACTTTTGAACAATTGCAAAAGGCTGTTGTTGATAATGCAGATTATTTGTATTCGCTTTGTGAATTGTCGGATAGATTGAAAAATATTGTTGCAAAATAATTTAGATAGTTAGACAATAGTAATAATGGACGACCAGAACACAAAGACAGAAAATAACTTACAAGGCTTGGGAGTGGCGAAAGGCATTGCTCATGGTGAGGCCTTTGTTATGCTCAATCGTGAGCTTAAAGCACCTGTTTACGAAATACGTACGGCTGATCGTCCAAACGAAATCAGACGTTTTCAAGATGCCATAATAAAAACCAAGAATGAAATAAATTCGCTCAAGGCTGAGTTGGTTGCAGCAATAGGTGAGTCGGAAGCTGCAATTTTTGATGCTCATTTGATGGTTCTTGAAGACGTTGCCATTATGCAAGAAACAATGGCTCTTTTTGAAAAAGAAAGTTTCAATATTGAGTATTGCTATATGGCTGTTGTGGATAAGTTTATATCGGCATTTGAAAAGATTGACGATCCTTTTATAAAAGAGCGTATTGGCGATTTAAAAGATGTTTCAACTCGTGTTTTGCGTAGTTTACTCGGTATAGAATCGGTTAAAATTGGACAATATTCTGATGCTATGATATTGGTTAGTTCCGATTTTACTCCGTCAGATTTTTCACTTGTAGATAAAAGTAAAATTTTGGGTATAGTTTCCGAAAAAGGTTCGGCAACATGCCATACTGCAATTTTATCGAGATCGTTGGGTATTCCTTGTGTAGTTGGGGTAGCTGGTGTAGTTGAGCAAATTTCATCAGGTGAATTTTTGCTTGTTGATGGTTATAATGGTAAAGTTTATGTAAATCCAAGCGACGAAACGTTAAGCGTGTATAACGAGTTGGAGTCGGTTCATAAGGAAAATCAAAAGATATTCGATGCCTCGTTGCCTTCGCCATCAAAAACAGCCGATGGTTGCGATTTTAACGTTGAAATAAACATAAGTGATGCCTCTGATGTAGTTGAAGGTACAATGAATTATTGCGATGGTATTGGCTTGTTTAGAACTGAAAATTTCTTTTTGAATACAGCGTCGTTCCCCGATGAACAAGCGCAGTTTGAAACATATAAAGCCGCAGTTGTTGCAGCAAATGGTAAGCCTATAATTATACGAACTTTAGACTTAGGGGGAGATAAAAATTTAACCCTGATGAAAGAGTTGCATAAAGAAGAAAATCCATTTATGGGATGCCGAGCAATAAGATTTTGTCTTGATCATCCAGAGGTTTTCCTCACACAGTTGCGAGCAATTCTCAGAGCAAGCGTATATGGCGATGTTAAGATAATGTTGCCAATGATATGTTCAATTCGAGAAGTTGAACGTGCTCGTGTGTTTATAGAAAAAGCAAAAGAACAGCTAACGGAACGTGGTGAGCCTTTTAATAAAGATATTAAAGTTGGCGTTATGATAGAAGTGCCAAGTGCTGCATTTACTGTCGATATAATTGCCGATAGTTGCGATTTTATCAGTATTGGTACTAACGACCTTGTTCAATATTTGTTGGCTGTCGATCGTGTAAATGAAATGGTTGCACATCTCTATGAGCCATATCATCCAGCAGTTATTAGAACTTTAGATACAATAGTTTCTTCGGCGCGTGCAAAGGGGATACCTGTTGGTATTTGTGGTGAAATTGCCGCAGACCCAATTTTTACGCCGTTGTTGTTGGGTATGGGCGTAACGCACTTTTCTATGTCGGCAACATCGATTGCTGAAATCAAGTTTTTGCTTCGTCGTTTAACTATGAAAGAAGCTGTTGAACTTAAAAACGAAGTTATTGGTATGAAACGATCGCGTCATATTGTAAACAGATTGCGTTCGTTCCATTATGAAAGTTTGAGACCTTTTGTAAAATAATATGTTAGAAAATGTAAACTTTGCTATTTCTGAAATAAAAGCAAGGGGGATTGATGTCTTTGATGATGCCCAAAAATTGTTTGAAGCATCGGTTGATCATACTCGATATAGCGTGTTGCCCTCGGCTGTAGTAGTTGTCAAAAAAGCTGAAGAAGTTGGCGATGTTCTAAAGATTGCAAATAAGTTTGATATTGGCGTTAGTGTTCGTGGTTCTGGTACTGGTTGTGCAGGTGGTTGTGTTGCAATCGATAAAGGAATTGTTTTAGACGTATCAAAACTCAATAAAATAGAAATTGATCCAGTTGAACGTATTGCAACAGTTGGTGCTGGTGCAATAACTATTGATGTTGATAAACAAGCAAATAAGTTTGGTTTGTTTTATGCGCCAGATCCGTCTTCGCATAAATATTGTTCGATAGGTGGAAATATAGCATGTAATGCAGGTGGTTTGCGAGCGTTGAAATATGGGGTAACTCGTGATAATGTGGTGTCGTTGAAGGCATATACGGGTAGTGGCGAGTTTGTAAATTGTGCGTTGCCTTTGAAGAAATTTTCGGTAGGGCTAAATTTGAGAGATGTATTTGTTGGCTCCGAAGGTTTGTTGGGTGTGATTGTTGAAGCTAAATTGAAGTTGTTGCCCGTTCCTGAAACTCGCAAAACTTTAATTGCGTTTTTTGATGGCGATTTAAATGCTTTTGCTGGAATTGTAAAACTTATGCGTTCATCGTTGGCTCCATGTATTTTGGAGTTTATGGATACCGATACTATAAGTTGTGTGCGTAAACGTTTTCCAGAGTTGTCGATAGCTGAAGGTAAATCGGTGTTGCTGATTGAGTTCGATGGTAGTAAAAATGAGGTTGAGCAATCATCGCAGTTGTGTGCAAATCTCTTTAGCGAAATTAGGGTGTCGAAGTCGGAAGAAGAACGTGAAATTCTATGGAAAATTCGCAGAGCGTCGTCGCCTTCAATGTATGAATTGGGCGATAGTAAAATTAGTCAGGATATTGTTCTGCCTATATCTGCGTTAGAAGAATTTTTTGCATATTACAAAAATTTGGGAAAAGAAATGGGGTTGGCGTGTCCAGTGTTTGGGCATTCTGGCGATGGTAATTATCATATTCATTTTATGTATAATGCAAGTGTTCCAAATTCACAGGAATTAGCACGTAAGGCTATGGATTTGTCGATAAAAAAGACAATTGCTTTAGGTGGTGCAATTTCGGGCGAACATGGAATTGGCTTTTTGAAGTCGAAGTATATGCCTTTGCAACATTCGGAAATTGAGCTTGATTTAATGCGTGGAATAAAGAAGGTTTTTGATCCTAAAAATATCTTGAATAGAGACAAAGTTTTGTTCCAAAACTCTTCGGAAATCGATGCGCTCAAACCTCTAAAAAATATCCATTTACCATGGGATTAAATCGGCAAAAAACTGCTGAAAATTATTGCTTTTTTTTGAAAAAAATGTACCTTTCCTATGTATGAAGAGGATTATTTTTTTATTGCTTGTTTCAGCGTTAGTAGCATCAGGTGTTGATTTTAAAGTTTCGTCAAAAGGTGTGGATTTTTTAGATGAAGGTGAAGTAGTTTTGCAATCATCTGAAAAAGGATTGTGGGCTATAGCTCAAGACTGGAAAAATGATAAGCCATGTGATTTTGTTTATGCAAATCCATCAAAGATTGATGTTCGTTTTGATGGCACAATAGTTGAGGGTGAAGTAAAAACCAATAAAGGTAAGTGGCTTTTAAAAGATATTTACACACGTCAGGGCAATGTAATTAAATGCGTGCGTAGATATACTTATTCGGGCGAAGATGTATCAAAAGTGTCGTTGCAAAACGAGTTTTTTATGCCAGTTCAAACCGAGAAAATCTTGATACCTGCAGTTGTTTATTATGGTAATCCTTCGGGGTATAAAAATGGTCCAGATCGCGTGCCTACATTTTCAAAAACAAATTCTCCTGATGTTTTGTTTGAAGAACATAGAATTTCAATGCCTTTTGTTTGTGCCGAATTTGAAAAAAATGGTGTAGTTCGTTCGGTAGCATTGCATACGTTGCCATCGCCTGCAAGTTATGGAAATATAAAAGACCAGTGGTGGTCGTTGGGGGCAAGTTTGAAAGACGGAAAAACAAGTCTTGTTTCTACTTCGGGTGCAGTTGTGTATAATAACAAGTGGGGTAGAGTGAAGAGCTTGCAACGTGAAAGTCATAAATATCCTGATACATATTTGAATGTAAAAAATGGTGCTGTAATCCAAAAAACTTTTTATGTGTCGGCATCTAAGTGTGGTCGTCAGGGCGCAGGTTTTATGCAAGCTGTTGATGCTTCGCTCGATATTTTTCAGCCATATTCGGCAGTTGGAATGCCTAAATACGAAGATATAGTAAAAGCAAAATACAAGTTTTCGCGTACGCGTTATCATGAAACAAATGAATATGCAGGCTATTTAAAATTTCCAGAATTTTTTCGTTTAAAAGATATTGTATTTGGTTGGTGTGGTCAGGCTGCAGTTTGTGGTTATTCGTACCAGCACTTGCAACGATTTGGTAATCCAGAAGAAATGCGTGAACGTGTACAAAAATCGCTCGATTTTATAAGTGGTGCTGAGTTCTTTGAAAATGGTTTTAGAACAGCTTACGATACTAAAACAAAGAAGTGGAAACGTGGCGAAGTGTTGTCGCAAGCACAAGGTTTACAGAATATACTTATGGCTATAAAATCGGCGAGAGGGCAAGAGGCGAAGCCAGTTGTAAAAAGCAAAGCAAAAAATACATTATTTGATGCTTTATTTTCTTCAGATTCTTCCGAGCCAAAGCAGAAAAAATCTTCTTTGCCAAAGATGCAGTTAAATACGCAAAAGTGGGAAGCGTTTGCACGCAAAGCTTGTGATTTTCATGCCGACAGAGTATTGAAAGATGATTGGTCGCCAAAATCTACAAACGAGGGCTTCTTGGGAGCTCCGTTGGCTTTGGGTTATAAGCTTTTTGGCGATGAAAAGTTGAAGAAAGCGTCTTTGAAAGTTGCCGATTATTACGCAAAACGTCATATCGATATGCGCGAAGTTTATTGGGGTGGAACGTTAGATGCAAAAGGCGAAGACAAAGAAGGTGCATGGGCAGGTTTCCAAGCGTTCTTGTCGGCTTACGATATCACAAAAGATGTTGTTTATCTTGATTACGCAAAACACGCTGCTTATGTAATGCTTACATATACAGTTGTTTGGAAGATAGATATGCCCGCAGGTCGCCTTGCAGATAACGCTTTTAATTCAATCGGGTGGACAGCCGTTTCGCCTCAGAATGAACACTTAGATGTTTATGGCGTTTTGTATACTCCACAATTGTACAAATTAGGTTTGCTTTTGAATGATAATAGATTTTTGAAACTTAGCGAAGTTATGTTCAGAACATGTGGACAGCTAGTAGATGAAAATGGTTCACAAGGCGAGCAAATGCAACAGACTAATTTCGCTCAACATCGAGTTGGTTTGAATGACGATGTTTATTCGTTCCGTGGTGGATACGTTGAACGTTGGACTGTATTTTGGATAACTGCTCACTTCTTGAACGCTTCGGCTCAGTTGGAAGAAATGGGTGCATCATTTACTAAAAACTAAAAAATTAAGAAAGGAAAAATATATGTTAACAGTAACATCGCAAATGGTTGCAATTGTTTTGTGCGTTGTAACAATGATATGTTGGGGGTCGTGGGGTAATACTCAGAAGCTCGCAAGTAAAGAATGGAAGTTCCAGCTTTTTTATTGGGACTATGTAATTGGTATTTTAGCATTCTCGCTATTTATGGCGTTGACTGCTGGCTCGATGGGCGAAGGTGGTAGAAGCTTTATCAACGATATTTGCCAAGCTGATCCAAAATGGTTAGCTTATCCAATTATCAGTGGTATTATTTTTAATTTATCGAATATTTTGTTGGTAATTGCTATCGATATTGCTGGTTTGGCAGTTGCGTTCCCAGTTGGTATTGGATTGGCTTTGGTTTTGGGAGTTATTACAACTTATTTTGCACGTCCAGAAGGTAATCCATATTTGTTGGCTTTAGGTGTTGGTTTAATTGTTGTTGCAATTATTCTTGATGCTCTTGCATTCAAACGTATTGGTTCGCGTGGTGCTACGGTAAAGGGCATTGTTGTTTCGGTTATGGCTGGTATTTTGATGGGCTTCTTCTTTAGTTTTATTGCAGAAGCTATGGGTAAAATCGAAATTAAAGACAACGTTGCTGTTTTAGAAGCAACAAAGCTTTCTCCATATTCAGCAATGGTATTGTTTGCTGTTGGTATTTTGGTTTCGAATTTTGTATTTAATACTTTGGCTATGAAGTTCCCAATCGATGGTAGCCAACCTGTTCCAGTTTCGGATTACTTCAAGAAAGGAACACCACGTTTGCACTTGATTGGTATTTTGGGTGGTTCAATCTGGTGCTTGGGTACATTATTGAGCTTTGTATCGGCTTCGGCTGTTCCACCAGCATTGTCGTATGCTCTCGGACAAGGTGCAACAATGGTTTCGGCATTGTGGGGTGTATTTATCTGGAAAGAATTTAAGAATGCTCCATCTGGTACAAACGTATTGCTGGCATTTATGTTTATATTCTTTATCGTAGGTTTGGGTATTTTGGTTTTTGCAAAATAGAACAAATGCAAGTGCAAAAAAAAATGGTACGCGTTATGCGTACCATTTTTTTGTTATAAGCTCTACTTTAATTTTGCAAGTTTCAGAACATCTTTTAATGGACTGAAACTTTGTGCGCCCATTTTTGAAACTGCAAGTGATGCTGCAGCCGTTGCAAATTTAATAGCTGTTTGTACATCGCCATTATATCTACGCAAACCAGCCATCAATGAACCTGTAAAGCAGTCGCCAGCACCTACGGTATCAACGCGTTTTGTTTTAAATGTGCCAAACTCAAATTTGCCATCGGCATTTACAAGCATCGAGCCTTTAGCACCAAGTGTGATAATTACATTTTTAACGCCTTGTTTCAAAAGATTTTCAGCCGCTTTAACTGGGCAATCAAAACCATCTTGTATGAGCAATATTTCGTGTTGATTTGGCAACAAGAAATCTACATTCTTCAACATTGCTTGTGGAAGCTTTTGTGCTGGAGCAGGAGTTAATATTGTTGTACAACCTGCTTTTTTAGCTAATTTCAAGCCTTCGGCAACTGTTTTTAAATCAGTTTCTAACTGGAATGCAACGTGCGAAAATTTGTTGAAGTCGATAGCTTTCATATCGGCAGGTTTTAGTGTCAAATTTGCACCTGCTGCAACTGTGATTACATTTTCGCCAGATTTATCGAGAGTAATTAGGGCAACGCCTGTATGTTCTTTTTTATCACGCTTTACCAACGATATATCCATTTTTTTAGACTTCAGATATTTTAGATAATCGCTACCAATAGCATCTGTTCCACAAGCAGCACAAAACGATGTTTGTGAAAATAGCGTTTTTGCTGCAACTGCCTGATTTGCGCCTTTACCACCGTAAAACTGATTGAACACACCACCAAGCAATGTTTCGCCTGGAGCTGGTATACGTTCAGCCTTTACGACCATATCGACATTCATACTACCTACTACTAATAATTTTTTTTGCATAAGATTTATTTGGTTAATATAGTTAAAACAATAATTATTGATAATTATTTAGCAAGTTTATTAAACGTAAAAAAAATGCGTTCGGTTTAGAACGCATTTAAAAAATCTCTTATTTAAAATTAAGCGTCAATTTGTTCCGACAAATGAGCAATGAGTTCTGCTTCGCTCATACGTACTTGTTGTGTAGTATCGCGATCGCGAAGTGTTACAGTGCCGTCTTCTAATGTTTCAAAGTCGATTGTAATACCAAAAGGTGTTCCAATTTCATCTTGACGACGATAACGACGACCAATAGCACCAGCAGCATCGAAAAACACATTCCAACGACGACGAAGTTTTGCATACAATGCTTGTGCTTTTTCCATAAGTTCTGGCTTGTTCTTAACCAATGGGAATATAGCTGCCTTATATGGAGCAACTCGTGGACTGAACTTGAGAACAACACGTTTTTCAGCTTCGCCTTTATCGTTTGGAACTTCGTCTTCTGTGTATGCTGCAGTGAGAACAGCCAACAATGTACGGTCGACACCCAACGATGGTTCAATAACGTGTGGCAAATATTTTTCTTTACGAGCTTCGTCGAAGTACTCGAGGTTTTTGCCCGATGCGTTTTGATGTTGAGTAAGGTCGAAGTTGCCACGCACTGCAATACCTTGCAATTCTTGCAAGCCGTGTGGGAAGTGGAATGTGATGTCGGTACAAGCTTTGGCGTAGTGTGCAAGCTTTTCATCTGGATGGATGTCTTCAGCTAATTCGCTTGCAGGCAAACCGATTGAAATGAACCAGTTTTTGCAAGCATCAATCCATTCTCTATGGAGCTTACGCCAATCGTCATAAGGCGATATGAAATATTCAATTTCCATCTGTTCAAATTCACGACTACGGAATATGAAATTGCGTGGCGTAATTTCGTTGCGGAATGCTTTACCAATTTGAGCAATACCAAAAGGAACTTTTACACGATTAGTATCGCAAATATTTTTGAAATCGGCAAATATACCCTGTGCAGTTTCAGGACGCAAATATGCAACAGCAGTTTCATCACGAAGTGCACCAACGTATGTTTGGAACATCAAGTTGAAGTCGCGTGGTGGTGTGAGTGTTCCTGCGTTTCCAGTTGCTGGCGATGGAATGAGGTCGTACTCGAATGGTTTTGCATCCATATAATTTTTAAGTACAATTTCACCAAGCTCGCCTTGGACTGCCTTTTTACGCTTTAATTCTGCAGCTTTCTTTTCTGCATCTTGTTGCATATTTTCATCTTCAAGAACGCTTACATAGCCAATATTTTCGCCATTTACCAAAACTTCGGCAAAGAAAATTTGGTCGGCACGGAAGCGAAGTTTCGATTCCTTACAGTCGACCATAGGGTCAGAGAAGCCTTCAACGTGTCCCGAGGCACGCCATACATTTGGGTGCATAATAATTGAAGCATCAAGACCAACAATATCGTCTCTACCATGAACAAAATCTTTCCACCAAGCACGCTTAATGTTGTTTTTCAATTCGACACCCAATGGTCCGAAGTCGAAAAATCCGTTAAAGCCGCCATATATTTCTGACGAGCGATAAATGAAACCTCTGCGTTTGCAGAGCCCTTCGATAACTGACATATCTGATACCATAATAAAAAAATAATCAGCAACATATTAGTTGCCGATTGAAAATTGTCAACTATAAGATGTATAGCAATCTATTAGATATTAAACGCAGTAATCAGTTCTTTTACAGCTAAAGTGGTGTCGTTTGGTTTGAGTACATCAGAAACTGCTACAATTCTTTCACCACCAGCTTTTCGTACTTCCGATGCAGTTTTAAAGTTTACGCCACCTATGCAGAACCATGGAATTACAGGTTTTAGATTTTGCGAAACATATTTTACTAACTCTAAGCCAACAGCAGCACGTCCAGGTTTTGTCATAGTTGAATATACCGGACCTACTGCAAAATAGTCGAGCAAATGTGCGTTTTGGTTTGCTTGGGTAGCTTGCTGTATTGAATGTGTCGACAATCCTAAGACAGCGTTTTCACCAATGGCTTTTCTTGCTTCAGAAATAGGGCAGTCGTCTTGACCTACATGCAAGCCAGCATTTTCAATTTTTCTGCATATATCAGATGCTAACTGAATATCGTCGTTTATAATAAAGAAAGGTGCATTAGCTTTCTCAAATATAGGCAATAATTCAAATGCCATTTTGCGTTTTGTTTGTGCATCTTCGTTTTTTGCGCGCAATTGTATAATTTTTACGCCAGCATCAACAAGCATTCTACATTTTGTAAACATATTCTCGGGCGATACATAGCCAGTATCAACAATTCCGTAGAATATGGCATTGTGTAATTCAGACGAACGTTTAGCCATATTAAATTAAGATTTAGCAGATGTATCTATTATATCTATTACCGGACTTTCCTTGTCGAGTATAGTTTCCTTGTCATCTTTAATTGGTGGTAAGAATTTTTCGGTAGGTTTGTAAACTAAACCTCTAAACCCTATAATCTTAACATCAATTTTACCGAGCTTTTCAACGCCCATATGTTCACGAAAAGCAGTTGTTAGGGCTTGTTGTATTTCGCCTGCAGCATCGGTCAATTTTTGCCCTGATTCAACTTTTAAAGAAACCGTCATACAAAGGCGACCACGTTTTGTGTATATTTTTACCTTTGGTCGATTTAATGCGCCCAATCCATAACAAACACTTTGAACAAGTTCGTCTAAGGCTTTTCGTGTAACTTCTACTTCGCCTGCACGATTGTTAAATAGTTTTATTGGTCGTTTATAATGGCGTATTTTGTGAATTACAATAATCAAAATAAAAAGCACGCCAGACGTTATAAAATACAACGGAGCATGTGGCTGATTCCAAGCTTCTTTACAAACATCGATAAAGAAGTTGAAATATTCTGAACTCTTTTGAAAAAAATTGTAAACTGCTTCTACTGACATATTTGTTTTATTAGGTTATAATATTTATGCTTTTTATTTTAGTTTTTGCAAGTTTTATTTGTCAAACGATAAATCGTCGGGCCATTCGCGATTATGTCCGTCAGCCAAATTTTTCTTACATGCGTCGATTAGTACTAACGAAGCAATTTGCAGAATGTCGCGAGATGGATCGGTATTATTGAAAATTTTCCACATCATTTTCGATACATTTTTTATATCAATTTCTGCATCGAAAATTGCACAGGTGCGCACAAATTTTTCTATATTAGGACATGTAGAAATTTTTTGTATAATATCTTTACCTTTGCTATTTCCTTTATTTAGGGCAACAGCCAAGAAACCTTGTTTTAACTCAATATTTACCACGTTTTCAATGTTTTCGGTAATCCACTTTTTAAGATTAGATTCTTCTGCGTGCGATACAATTGCAAGTTGCTGTATGTTTCGGGGCGATTCTCCTTGAATTGGTGTTGTTAGATCTATACCAATTTTTGCACCTGCATATGCTTGTGGGGCAGAGTGATCGAGAACATCTAAAACTCCATACGATATTGTAATATCGCGTTTAGCATCAAAGTTTGTAAGCAACAATTCCCATATTTTTTCGAGGTTTGAAGGCGATACATCTTTATCAACAACAACTATTGCTTTGCAAAAACTCATCTGACCTTGTCCCCACAATGCGCTCATCAAACGTTGCGCATGTGCAGGGTATTCTTTGTCTATCGAGACAATCACAATGTTGTGGAAAACGCCTTCCCAAGGCAAGAAGTAGTCTTTTATTTCAGGCAAGACCGTTTTCAACAATGGCAAGAAAATGCGTTCAGTTGCCTTAGCCATATAACAATCTTCCATTGGTGGAGGCCCTACCAATGTTGCACAGTAAATCGGTGATTTTTTTCGAGTTATTGCTGTTAAGTGGAATACAGGATACATATCTGCTAACGAATAATATCCAGTATGGTCGCCAAATGGACCTTCTAAACGTCGTTCTTGAGTATCTACATATCCTTCCAAAACAAACTCAGCATCGGCAGGTACTTCCAAGTCTACAGTTTTACATTTAACCATTTTTACACCTTCCTTACGGAAGAAACCAGCCAACAAAATTTCATCTATACCTCTTGGCATAGGGGCAGTAGCCGCATATATAACGCTTGGATCTGCACCTATGGCAACAGCAACTGGCATTTTTTCGTTTTTCTGTACATATTCGTTGTAATAATGTGAGGCATCTTTATGAATGTGCCAGTGCATACCAGTTGTGTTTTTATCGAAGATTTGAAGTCTGTACATTCCCAAATTTCTGCGATTATCAACTGGCGACTTTGTAAAAACCAAAGGCAATGTAACAAATCTGCCTCCATCGTGTGGCCAACATTTTAAAACAGGAATTTCCGATAAATCTATATCACTGCCTGTTTGTACTATTTCTTGACACGGAGCATTCTTTACAATTTTAGGTGTTATTTTTGCAAGAGGCATCAGCTTAAAGAGCATTTTTATTTTGTCTCCAAGCGATGCTGGTGGTTGCATATTCAAAAGTTGTTGAATTTCGTTGCCTGCTTCGTCGAGATTTTCAACTCCTAAAGCCAACGCCATACGCTTTGAGCTTCCAAATAAATTTGTTGCAACAGGAAATGTCTTTTTACCATTGTCAACAACGTTTTCGAAAAGCAATGCTTTCCCACCATCAGGTGATTTAGATTCGATATCAGTATATTTTGAAATTTCTATTATGGGCGATACTTCATCTTTTATTCTTTTTAATTCGCCAATGTTATCGAGGTATTCAATAAATTCGCCAATATTTGAAAAAATTTTTTTCATTTTACATTCCCCATTCTTTTAAAAATGTACGTTCAATTTCAAGCGATGCCAAAATGCGAGCCGATACAAAGCTTACCATTTCTTCAACCTTTTGGGGCTTGAAATAGAATGCTGGCGAAGCTGGCAAAATTACGGCTCCTGCTTCTGATAAGGTAAGCATATTTCTTATCTGAGTTGTAGCCATAGGTGTTTCTCGTGGAACTATAACTAATCGACGTTTTTCTTTTAGAGCTACTTCTGATGCACGAATTACCAAGTTGTCGGCAATGGAATTTGCAATTTTACCGAGAGTTTTCATCGAGCAGGGAACAACTGCCATTGCGTCAAATCTGAACGAACCACTTGCTATTGGAGCTGAAATGTCGTTTTCGGCGTAGATTTTATCTACTCCAACTTTTTGCAATCTTTCAACAAGATTTATTCCTACTTCCTCTTGTGCAACCATTTTTGATGCATCAGAAACTGCACAAAAAATTTCGCAATCGGCTTGTTTCAACATTTCTGCTGTTTTTATTGCATAAGCAATTCCCGAAGCTCCAGTTATACCAAGTACAATTCTTTTTTTATAAAATGATTCCATATTTTTAAAATTTTACGTTTGCGATAATTCCTACAAAAATTATGGCAGATATTGATGCGTTCATGTAGAAAAATACCAAATTAACTTTTTGCATACCAGCTTTTAATATCGTTATAAAACCAATTAAATAAAGTATACTTATAAATGTTGCCGATACGTAAAAGTATGTGTTTAAGTTGAAAACGTTGCCTACTACAAACAATAAACAAGCCGATATACAAAACGAAAGCCCAGCAATACACAAAGTTGTTTTTTTGCCAAATATAGAAGGTATTGAGTACAGATTGTGGGTTTTGTCGAACTCCATATCTTGAAGTGCGTATATTAGATCGAAGCCAGCAATACTGAAAAATAAACATCCACCAAGCGTTAGAATGCGAATATCTAAATTCCCCATAACAGCAATCCATGCACCAATTGGTGCAAGAGCTAAGGCAACTCCTAAAATATAGTGTGCCAAGAATGTAAAACGCTTTGCGTATGAATATCCTAAAAGTACAACAAGGGCTGGTAGCGATAATATGCCACATAGAGTATTTATGCAGAATGCAACAATCACAAATACTACTACCGAAATTTCAGTGAAAATCTTTGTATCTTTTATTGAAATTTTCCCTGAAACGCTTGGACGTTGTCTTGTACGAGGATTGAGTATATCTATATCGGCATCAACAACTCTGTTAAAGCCCATTGCGGCACTTCGAGCTGCAGTGAAGGCTATGAGAATTAGTACTAATAACTGCCAATGAAGTTTTCCACCTTCTATATATGCTAATGCTACTGCCGACAACGCAAAAGGCAATGCAAACAATGTGTGTGCAAGTTTTATTAAATCGGCGTATGCTTTTGCTTTTTTGATAAAAATCATGATTAAGTATTTTTCAATTTTCCGAATAAATCGCAATACTTAAAGTTGACAAAATTTCATACCATAACATGATTGTAAAAATGGATAATTTTTCCACAGTAAAAAACTTTGATAGAATATCACTTGCTCAGGCAGTCGATTTATTGAATAATGCCCCAACTGCCGAACTTGGCGAGCGTGCAAATGCTTTAAAATATACACTTTCGGGTAATACGGGTTTTTACGCAGTAAATGCGGCTATAACTTATTCAAATATATGCGAGGCTTGTTGCCCAATATGTTCGTTTTTCCGTCGAGAAGGTGAAGAGGGGGCTTATCTGCTTTCGCCTGATGATGTTTTTGAACGTGCCAAGAAATTCTCTGAAATGGGTGCTGAAGAAATCCATATAATTGGTGGTATTTACAGAAAGTTAGATTTCAATTATTATCTCGATGTTGTTCGTGCTGTAAAAAATGCCGATAAAAATTTGAATGTAGTTTCGTATACGGTGTCGGAATGTGCGTTGATGGCTGAGGTTTCAGGTAAAAGTCTCGAAGAAGTAATCGAAAAACTCATTGAAGCCGGTACCGATGCTCTTCCTGGAGGTGGTGCTGAAATTTTTGATGCAGAAATTCGCAGAAAGATATCGCCAAATAAACTAACAGCACAACAGTGGTTAGATGCAATGCGTGTAGCTCATAATTTGGGCTTGAAAACTAATGCAACAATGCTTTACGGACATATGGAAACACCTAAAGAAGTTGTGGAGCATTTAGATATGTTGCGTCGTTTGCAAGATGAAACAGGTGGCTTTAAAGCGTTTGTTCCACTTCCTTTTCGTCAGGGAGCTAGCTCAATTAAAGGGCGTTCATCGGGCGTGTACGACTTAAAGATTTGTGCATTGTCGCGTTTGATGCTCGATAATTTTCCACATATTCGCATACCTGTGCCTCATTTTGGTGACAGACTTTCGCAAATTTTGTTAAACTTTGGTGCCGATGATATTGGTGGTACACACTGGAACGAAGAAGTTGCTGTTGCTGCTGGTGCTCAAAAACAAAAACGTACTCCAGAATTTATGCGAACAGTTATAGAAGGTGCTGGGCTTGTTCCACAAAAGACAAATTCAAATTATGTATAAGTTTTCGGGAGTTTCGTTTATAAATAGCTTGCCATTTTTCTGTGGCAGTGTGCCGAGGGATTTTGATATGTTTTATGCAAATCCTTCGGAATTAAACGAGCTTGTACGCTTGGGGAAAACTGATGTTTCTATGATTTCGCGTTGGGTGTATCCACAATGTGAAAGTCAATATGCTGTGTTGCCTCGATTTTGTATTGGTGGCGATGGCGAGATTATGTCGATAAAACTTTTCTCGAAATTCGATATTTCTAAAATAAACAAAGGCAGTATTTTCATAACATCACAAACTGGAACATCTTCTCGTGCTTTCCGACAAATTTGTTTACATAAGTATGGCTTCGATATTATGTGTTTGCCCAAAGCTTCATTAGATAAAGCCGATAGTGTTATTTTGATAGGCGATAACGCTATGCTTTTTGATGGATCGGCATATAAATATGTTTACGATTTAGGCGAGCTTTGGCAAGATTGGGCTAAGTGTAAAATGTTGTATGCAGTATTCGTTATACGTCGCAGTTTGTACAACGATATTGCCGAAAAAGTTGAAAACTTTTTAGATGCCTCGTTGAAAGAATTTTCAGAAAATCCACAAAAGGTGTATTTGAAGGCTCAAGAAATGACATCGGGAAAATTAGATAAAGAAGTTATTAAGCGTTATTATTCGCGTTTGATTTTCAAGATGTCGGCGTCTGATTTTGAAAACAGTTTTAATTTTGTAAAAGAATATGCAAATATCTGAAAAAATAAAAAATGCTCAACGTATAACATCGGCTGAAGCATTAGAAGTTGCAAGCTACAATATGTACGAGTTGTCGCGATTGGCTCAGTTGCGTACAAAACAAGTTGATGCTTCTGGCGAAGTTGGTTTTATTGTCAATAGGATGATAAACTATTCAAACGTGTGTATAGCACAATGTAAGTTTTGTGCGTATCATGCTCGTGCAGGTAGAGTTGAACCTTTTACAATGACCGACAATCAAATTTTTGATTTGTGTGCCGATGCTGTTGCTCGTGGGGGTGTTCAGATTATGTTGCAGGGCGGACTTCATCCCAAATTCACATTGAAATGGGCTGAAAATTTGTTGAAACGTATAAAAGATGCTTTCCCAAATTTGTGGCTACACGTTTTTTCTCCGTCTGAAATAATTTGGTTTGCACGTGAAGAAAATATAAGTGTTGGCGATTGTTTGGCTCGATTGAAAGACTCGGGTGCCGACTCTATTCCTGGGGCAGCCGATATGCTTATTCCATCAATTCGTAAAGAGTTGTGTGGCAATAAATGTACTGTTGAAGAGTGGTCGCAAGTAATGCGTGAGCTTGCACGCTTGGGTATGACAAGTTCTGCAACAATGACATTCGGCTTGGGCGAAACTATTGCTCAACGCATTGAACACTTAGATATTGTACGCCGTTTGCAAGATGAAACTGGAGTGTTTAAAGCTTTTATCGCGTGGCCTGTATCACCTGAAAATACAGCTATTGAGGGTCGATTTGCTCGCGTTGGGGCTCCTGAATTTTTAAAGACTATTGCACTTGCTCGCATTTATTTAGATAACATTAAGTATATTCAGTCGGGGTGGCTTACCGAAGGACTAAAAGTAGCTGAAGTTGCACTTGAATATGGTGCAAACGATGTTGGTGGCGTGCTTATGGACGAAATGGTTGTGCGTGCTGCTGGTATTGATAACCGTGCTACTGCTGAAAATATGCGTAGGGTAATTGAAAACGCAGGTTTCAAACCTCGTGAACGCGATGGACTTTACAACACAATAACAAGATGAAATTTGCAATAACACCTTGTCCAAACGATACGTTTTCGTATTTTGCCATGATAGATGGTAAAACGCCTTCTTCGGTAGATTTTGTCTTTGATGATATAGAAGGATTGAATTTGTCGGCTCAAAAGGGAGAGTACGAAGTAACAAAGATGTCGTTTGCTGCTTATCTCGAAAATTCTGATAAGTACGAATTGCTCGATGCTGGTTCTGCTCTTGGAATTGGAACTGGTCCAGTTTTGGTAGGTAAAAAAGGCGTTAAATTTGACATCAAAAAGCCCATTGCTGTTCCTGGTTTAAATACAACAGCTTCGCTTTTGTTAAAATTTTTCTGTATGGAAAAATTAGATTTGCGACCCATGTACTTTAGAGATGTAGCTCAGTGTGTTGCAAATAGCGATATTGATTATGGTGTGTTAATTCATGAAGGGCGTTTTGTCTATGAAAGCCAAGGTTTGCAGTTGCTGGAAGATTTGGGCGAGTTTTGGACGAAATCTACATCGTTGCCAGTTCCACTTGGTTGTATTTGTATTCGACGCGATATGATTGCCAAAAAACAAGAAATAGAAAATCAAATTCGTAAGAGTTTGCGTTGGGCGTTCGATAATACCGAGCAAACATTACCTTTTGTAAAAGAAAATGCTCAATACTTAGATGATGACGTTTTACAAAAACATATTTATGCCTTTGTAAACGATTATTCTTTCGATATTTCAAACATAAGAACTCAGTTGCTGGAGAATTTACGAAAATGTCTACAAAAATGAAAATTATATTTTGTGCAGCCGATTTTGAAGTTGAGTATGTTTTAAAAATGCACAATTTCAAAAAAATTTATTCAGAACCTTTTGAAGTGTATCAGAATGATTCGGCATTTTTAATTTTAACAGGTATTGGGCTTACTCCTGCGGCAACTGCGTTTGCGTGGGCATGCTCTAAATTCGATTTTGATGAAGCTATAAATATTGGTACATGTGGTGCGTCGTCGGCTGTTGAGTGCGTGCTTGAACCATTCGAACATACTGATCCAGTTTACGTTATTTCTGAAAAACCTGAAGATAAAAAACCTCAAGTTGTATTTGCAAGTGCATACGAAATTTCTGAAGTTTGTTCAATAGAACCATACACTGATAAACGTTTTAAATTGTCTGATACGGGCAGAACTTTGGCAACTTCGAGCCGTCCGGTAGCAAGTGCTAAGCGCAGAGCTATGGCTGGCGAAAAGGGTGAGCTTGTTGATATGGAAGGTTATGCTTTTGCTTTTGCTGCGCAAGTGTTCGGCAAAAAAATATCGCTCATAAAATTAGTTAGCGATTTTTCTGAAGAATGTAATATAAACGAAAACATAAAGTCTTTGCAGAAGCGTTTAGCTCACGTTGTTGGAGTGTTCTCGTAATATGGATTTCTTGAGACAAAGCGATGAAATTTTGAGCGTTAGCGAGTTTTCGCGACGCTTTAAAATGCTTGTTAAAACGCAAGTTCCAGAATTGTGGTTGCGTGGTGAAATTTCAAATTTAAAAACTTATTCGAGTGGTCATACATATTTCAAATTGAAAGATTCCGATGCAATAATATCGGCAGTGCTTTTTAAAGGATATTCTCGAGGCGTTTCGTTTCCATTGCGCGAGGGTATGAAAATTTTGGCGTATGGCGAAATTTCTGTTTACGAAGGTTCGGGTAATTATCAAATTGTAATAAAAGCTGCAATGCCCGACGGAACTGGCGATTTAGCAAAACGCTTTGAGCAGTTGAAACAAAAACTCGCCGAAGAAGGCTTGTTCGATAAATCTAAAAAACGCCAAATACCAACGCTTCCACGCAATATAGCCGTTATTACATCGCCAACTGGAGCAGCAATCAGAGATTTTTGTAGAATTTTAACACGTCGTGCTTGGAAGGGCAATGTGTTTATCTTGCCTGCCAGAGTTCAGGGGGCAGAGTCGGCACAAGAGATTGTAAATCAAATAAACTATGCACAAACATCGGCATATAATTTTGATTTATTAGTTGTAATGCGTGGTGGTGGAAGCTTAGAAGACTTGTGGAGCTTTAACGAAGAAATTGTAGCTCGGGCAGTGGCTGGTTCTAAAATTCCAACTATATCTGCAGTCGGACACGAAATAGATTTTACTTTGTCAGACTTTTCAGCCGACTTGCGTGCCGAAACACCCAGTGCTGCAGCCGAATATATATCGAGCAACTTTATTGATTTTTCAAATTCAATAACTCGAAGTTTTGAACTTGTTCGCAGGGAGTTGATGTTGAAAATGCAATCGGTTCGCTCGTTGTTATCTAAGGCTGTAGATGTTTTCAGATTGAATAGTCCGTCGGTAAAAATTGCAAATAACACAATTCGTATTGATGATATTCAAGAGCGTTTGAACGTATCAATAAAGCGAATTACAGCTGAAAAAACTACAAAATTAAAAAACCTAAAAACGCAGTTGAACTATGTAGGGGTAAAACCTAAAATGATAGTGTTGCAAGAACGGTTGAACGCTTGTCAAAAACGTTTAGAAAATTTGAATGTAGAAAATATTTTGGCTCGAGGCTTTTCGATAGTGCGTAATTCTTCTGGCGACGTTATTACATCGGCAACAAATTTAACGTCGGGCGAAGACGTGCAAATGTATTTTGCCGATGGTAAAAAATCTGCAACAATAAAGTAGATTTATGAATTTCTTAAATAAAAAAAAGTAGGCTATTGCCTACTTTTTTATTTAAATTATTTTTACACGTTTTTAGTCTTCGATAATGTCGAGCTTTATGTGCAAATCTTTGAGTTGCTTTTCCGTTACAGGCGATGGCGACTGTGCCATCAAATCTTGCCCCTTTTGTGTTTTTGGGAAAGCGATGATATCGCGAATACTTGAGCGACCAGTGAGGATTGTTACCAAACGGTCGAAACCTAAAGCTATACCACCATGTGGAGGTGCACCAAATTTGAATGCCTTAAGCATATAGCCAAAACGACTTTCAACAACATCGGCAGGGATTTTCAAAACATCTTTGAAAACTTTTTCCTGAACTTCAGGTTGGTGAATACGAATTGAACCACCACCGAGCTCTGTACCATTGAGAACGATATCGTAGTGCTGACCACGAACTTTGAGTGGGTCGGTATCTAAGAATTGCATATCTTCTTCAACTGGAGCAGTGAATGGGTGGTGAGCCGAAACGTAGCGACCTTGTTCTTCGTCCCAAAGCATAAGTGGGAATTCTATTACCCAAAGGAAGTTGAATTTGTCGGCTGGAATTACAAGCTTACCTCTATTTTGCAAGAGTTTACCACATTCCAAACGAATTCTTCCCAAGATTGCACAAGCTTGTTCCCATTGCGATGCTGCAAAGAAAACTATATCGCCATCTTCAATATTGAGCTTTTGGCGAAGTGCATTTTGTTCTTCTTCCGACAAGAACTTGAGGATTGGGCTTTTCCAAGCACCATTTTCAGCCTTGATAAATGCCAAGCCTTTTGCTCCGAGAGTTTTAGCGATATCTTCAAGGTTTTTAAGCTCGCCTTGTGTAATATCGGCAAGACCTTTTGCGTTGATAGCTTTAATTACGCCACCACTTTGAACAATGCTTGCAAATACTTTGAATTGGCTATCTTTAAATACATCGGTAAGGTCGTTAAGTTCTATATCGAAGCGAGTATCTGGCTTATCAACACCATATCTATTCATAGCTTCTTCGTAGTGCATACGCTGGAATGGTGTTGGAATATCGATATTCAAAACGTCTTTCCAAACCTTCTTGAGCATATTTTCGATAAGAGCGTACATATCTTCGCGTTCAACGAAGCTCAATTCGATATCGACCTGTGTAAATTCTGGCTGACGGTCTGCACGAAGGTCTTCGTCGCGGAAGCACTTTGCCATCTGGAAGTAGCGTTCAATACCCGATACCATCAACATTTGTTTATACTGCTGTGGTGATTGGTTTAAGGCATAGAAACTTCCTGGATTGATTCGACTTGGTACCAAGAATTCACGAGCACCTTCTGGAGTACTTTTGAACAAAATTGGAGTTTCAACTTCAATGAAGTTTTCCGAGTTGAGATAATCGCGAATTGCCTTAGCAGCAACGTGGCGAGTCTTTAACAAATTGAGATTGCGTGGACGACGTAAATCGAGATAACGATATTGCAAACGCAAGTCTTCGTTTACCTTATCTGCACGTTCATCTTCAAGAGGGAATGGAAGAACATCGCAAATATTATGAACAATCATATTTTCTGCAACAACTTCTATATCGCCAGTTTTGAGATTTGAGTTTTTTGTACCTTCGTCTCTTGCGGCAACTTTACCAAATACTTGGATAACGCTTTCGTCTTTGAGCTTTTGTGCAGTTTCGTAAACGTCTTTAATTTCTGGATTAAAAACTACCTGAGTAATACCTTCGCGGTCTCTGAGGTCAACAAACAAAATGCCACCATGGTCGCGAACCGAGTTTACCCAGCCGATAAGTGTTACGTTTTCGCCGACATTTGCGGCGGTTAATTCATTGCAAGTGTTAGTTCTTTTCATTTCTGATTTTATAAAAGTTTATCTTAGAGAGAGTCGATTTTTTTTGCTTTTAGTCAAGCTTTTTATACGTTTATATTCGCTTTAATTCAAAGAATGTTTTTATCATTTGCGTACATTCTTCTTCTAATACTCCGGTGGTTACTTGTAAATGATGATTTAATGTAGGTACTAAATGAACTTGTAAAGCACCTCCTAAAAAACCCATTTTAGCATCTTTGGTTGCATATACAACTCTTGAAAGACGCGCCATAATACATGCTCCAGAACACATAGGACAAGGTTCTTTGGTTACATATAAAGTAGCATTGTTTAAACGCCAATCTTCAAGTTTTGCCGAAGCTTGTGTAATTGCTAAAATTTCAGCATGTGCAGTTGGATCTTTAGTTTGCTCCACCATATTGTGCGCCTGCGCAATTACTTCGCCCTGACATTCAATAACAGCACCAACGGGTACTTCGCCTTCTTTCCATGCTTTCAATGCTTGATTATATGCCAACTTCATAAAAAAGGTGTCGTCTCGCAACATGTAAGACGGATGCAAAGGCATAAATGGGCATTCTGGCGTAGCTTTCATATCTTAGTATGCAAATAACATTTCCGAGTATTTAGGCAATGGCCATAGTTCGTCATCAACCTCGGTTTCGAGTGCATCAGCAGTTTTGCGAACTTCGTTCATTGCCGATATTTTTTTGTCGGTAGAGGCGTTCTTTTTGAGTGTTTTCTCAAGATTTTGCATTGCCGATGTAAATTCGGTTGTCATTGCCGATATTTTTTCGAGATATTCTTTTATTGGATTTTTGCATTTTGCACTAACAAATGCATTCGAGGCGTCGCCAAGTTGTTTTACATACTTAACAACAGCAGGTAAAATCATTGTTTTAGCCATTTGAAGAGTCAACGATGCTTCTATTTGAATTTTCTTTTCGTACTCTTCCATAAATACTTCATAACGTGATCTCAATTCGCTTTCTTTGTAGACTCCGTATTTTTCAAACAAAGCAATATTTTTTTGGGCAATTAAAGGCTTTAGTGCTTCTGGTGTTGATACCAAATTTAAGAGTTTGCGTTTTGAAGCTTCTTTTGTCCACGAGTCGTTATATCCATCGCCATTAAATATTACTCGTTTATGCTTTTTTACGATTTCTTGAAGGATTTTTTGCAAGCCCTTGTTGAAGTCGTTTTTCGATAGTTTTTCAAGTTTTGTTGCAATTTCGTCGAAAGCTTCAGCAACCATTGTATTCAAAATTACATTCGGACTAGAACACGATTGCGAAGACCCTGGCGCACGAAATTCAAATTTATTACCAGTAAAGGCAAATGGGCTTGTTCTGTTTCTGTCGGTAGCATCGCCAGAAAGGGTAGGTAATTGATTTACACCAACCTTAATTAACTTGCCACTTTTAGATGTTTTAGCTCCACCAACTTCAATTTGGTCAATAATGTCGGCAAGTTGATCGCCCAAGAAAATTGATATAATTGCAGGAGGTGCTTCGTTTGCTCCAAGACGATGGTCGTTGCCAGCACTTGCTGTTGATGAACGCAGAATGTCGGCATGTTTGTCAACAGCCATAATAACAGCACACAACGTTGTTAAGAACAATGCGTTTTCGTGTGGATTTGACCCTGGATTTAACAAGTTGCGTTTGCCTACTGATATCGACCAGTTGTTGTGTTTGCCCGAACCATTTATACCAGCAAAAGGCTTTTCGTGTAATAGGCATGTAAGACCATGCTTTTCAGCTGTATTACGCAAAATTTCCATAAGCATAATATTGTGGTCGGTAGCCAAATTGAGTTCTTCAAAAACTGGAGCAATTTCAAACTGAGCAGGTGCAACTTCGTTATGACGTGTTTTAGCAGGAATACCTACTTTCCAAAGTTCTAAATCAACCTCGTGCATAAAATTAAGAATGCGAGGTTTTATCTGACCAAAATAGTGGTCTTCTAATTGTTGATGCTTTTGTGGTGGCGCACCAAATAATGTTCTACCAGCTTCAAGCAAATCGGGACGCAATGTGTATAAGTTTCTATCTATTAAGAAATATTCTTGTTCGGCACCTAATGTTACAGAAACCGATGTATCTTCTATACCAAAACATTTAGCCAAGCGAATTGCTTGTTTGCTTAATACTTGTATTGAACGTAATAATGGTGTTTTTTTGTCGAGAACTTCGCCAGTGTACGATAAAAATAAAGTTGGAATACAAAGAGTAGCAACGCCACCAACACGTTTTATGTATGCAGGGCTTGTTGGATCCCAAGCTGTATAACCTCGAGCTTCAAATGTTGAGCGCAAACCTCCCGAAGGAAAACTTGAAGCATCGGGTTCGCCCATAATTAAGTTTTTTCCCGAAAAACGGGTTATTGCTTTGCCTTCTGGTATTGGATCTATGAAAGAGTCGTGCTTTTCGGCACTGGTACCAGTTAAAGGAAAAAACCAGTGCGTGTAGTGAGTTGCACCTTTTTGCATTGCCCAAATTTTCATAGCATGTGCAACGTCGTCGGCAACAGCAGGGTCTAATTGAACACCTTTTTCGATAGTTTCAAGGAGCTTTTTATAAATTGGCTTCGACAGATAATCTTCCATAGCCTTTATGCTGAAAGAGTCTGTACCATATTCGGTATCAATATTGTATGGTTTAGCTTGATTTGGGTAGTCGTGCGAAACTGTGTTTATTCTTGCGAGAGCTTTTTTTCTTGAATTCATATTAGTTAGTTTTTAAGGCCCGAAATATAAAATAAAATATGCCACAAACTTTTAAATTATCGACATTTCTTTTTCAACATAAAAATACAGAATACTTCTTACTTTAGGATAGGTGTTTTTATTTTTTTTGGAAAATTGACAAACTAAAATTTTCTGTTAATGTTGTTATTATATTTTCAAAATGCGTATTCTTTTAGACAGATATATATTATTTGAATGGATCAAAGTATTCTGCATTGCAGTTGCTGTTATGTTGGGTATTTTGCTTATGAACGACATGTATTCTACGCTCGGTAATTTGTTTGAATCGGGTATAGCTACCGAGCAAATTTTGCTGTATTATACACTTTTGTCGCCTACTTTAATTCCAATTTTTTTACCGATAAGCTTGTTGTTGAGCTTTATGTTTGTGTTGGGAGCATTGCATCGCAATAACGAAATTACATCTATGCGTGCTGCTGGTATGAACGATTTCCGTATAACACGTTCGTTGTGGTTAGCATCAATTATAATTGCAGGCGTGTTTTTGTGGATGAACGCTTCGGTTATTCCATTTTGTAAAGAGAAATCAAGAAAACTTTACGATAGCGCAATGGTTGAAAAACAAATGCGTTCGTCAACAGATGGTCATTCGGCAGGGATTATAAAAACATTGTGTTTTAATAATCGTCGCGATAGTCGTTTGTGGTTTATGAATAAGTTTTCGCGTATAACAAACGTGGGCAGTGGTGTTAGAGTTTCGGTGTTAGATAATCAAGCCCGAGAAATTATGCGTGTAATGGCTCGCGAAGGAGTATACGACGACGTTGATAAATGTTGGTTTTTTAAAGATGGGCAACAAATAGAATTTGATGCAGAAAATAATCGTCCAGTGCGTGCAATTGGTTTCGATAAACAATATTACAGAAATTTCAAAGAACGGCCACAAATTATGATATTGTCGATGAATCGTCCAAGTGATTTGTCGATGTCGGAAAACAGAACAATACTTGAAGCTTTGGGCGGTGATGATGATTATCAAGAAGCTTTACCATATTTTGTTAGAAAGTATTCTATTTGGACAAGTCCGTTAATATGCGTTATTGTACTTGCTATTGCTATACCTTTTGCAATGTCGGGGGTGAGAACAAATCCTATGGTTGGTGTTTCAAAAACAATAGGTTTATTCTTTGGATATTTTGTTCTTGATAGTTTAATGACTGGTCTTGGTAGTAAGGGGTTTATCGATCCACTTGTAGCTGCCATAATTCCTCCTATAACTATTTTTATATTTACTGCATTTTTATATAGAAAGAATTTTTAATTTATGAAAAAGATAAATGTTTTGATAATTGGTAGTGGTGGTCGCGAGCATGCACTCGTAAAGGCTGTTAAGAAATCGCCTATGTTGGGTAGGTTAGTTTGCTCGCCAGCAAATGGTGGTATAGCTAAAGATTGCGAAGTTGCAAATGTAAAAGCTGAAGATATTGAAGGCATTGTTGCACTTGCTAAAGAAGGAAATTTCGACCTTGTTATAAGTGGTCCGGAAGTACCTCTTTCTATGGGCTTGGCCGACGCACTCAGAGCCGAAGGTATTGCTGTTTATGGTCCAAATAAAAACGGAGCAATTTTAGAAGCAAGTAAAGCATTCTCGAAGAATTTCTTGAAAAAATATAATATTCCAACTGCAGCAGGCGAAAACTTTACTGATTTTGCAAAGGCTAAAGAATTTATTGAAAATGCACCTTTCGATGTTGTAATTAAAGCAAGTGGTTTGGCTGCAGGTAAGGGTGTTATAATTCCAGAAACGAAGGCTGAAGCTATCGAGGCAGCACGAGAAATGCTTGAAGATGGTGTTTTTGGCGACAGTGGTAAAGAAATTGTTGTTGAAGAAAAAATGGAAGGTGAAGAATCAAGTATTATGCTTATGGTTTGTGGAAAAGATTATGTAATGCTTCCACCGAGCCAAGACCATAAACGCGTAGGCGAGGGCGATACTGGTTTGAATACTGGTGGTATGGGTGCGTATGCTCCGGCAGCAGTTGCTACCGATGCAGTTCTCGAAGATGTAAGAACAAACATTATAGCACCAACTTTGGCAGGTTTGCAAAGCGAAGGTATTGATTATCGTGGTACGCTCTATGTTGGTATTATGATTACAAAAAATGGTGCAAAGGTTGTTGAATTTAATGTTCGCTTTGGCGATCCAGAATGTCAGGTTTTGATGCCACTTATTGAAAGCGATGCTCTCGAGTTAATCAACGATATTGCAAATGGAAACCTCGATGTATCGAAAGTTAAAATTGCAAACAAATTTACTGCTATTGTTGTGATGTGTGCTGAGGGGTATCCTGATGCGTATCGCAAGGGCGATGTTATTACATTTACTCCAGAAGATGATATTCCTGAAGATTGTTGGATTATCCATGCAGGTACAAAGTTGGTTGATGGTAACATTGTAACAGCTGGTGGAAGAGTTTTGGGTATGGTAGGTAGCGATGCTACATTGCAAGGGGCTTTAGATAAAGCATATGCTCTTTGTAAAACAACTTCGTTTAAGGGTGGTTTTTATCGTAGAGACATCGCACATCGCGAGCTTGCTCGCTTAAACAAATAAATTCTTTGAAATAGCTCGATAATTATTGTTGGGCTATTTTTTTCTAATAATAAAACGCATATGAAAAACTTACTTATATATATTGTGATAGCCTTTGTAGTGAGTGGGTGTAATTGTCAAAAATCTGATGTGGAAAGTCAGTGTGACAAAAGACTTACATACAAAGTGTATGATTCGTCGGTTGAAGAAGCTTCCGATTGGGTAAAGAAATATTCAAATCTTGATGAAGCTAAAGCTAATATCTACAAACGTTTAGATATTTTAAAAACGTCATCGGGCGAAGCTATCGAAACTCCGTTGCAATGGGAACATGAAAAAAAACAAGTAAAAGAGTTTTTTGCAAATTCGGTATATGGCAAACCATTGGCTCGCCCTCAAAAATTAGAGTTTAAGTTGTTGGAGTCGGGCGAGGTAAAAGATTTAAATGCAATACGCAAGCAATTCAAAATAGTAGCTACAAATAATGAAAAGGTTTATGAGTTTAATGTGCTTGTCTACATTCCTAAAAATGTAAAAAATCTGCCAGTGTTTGTGTCGCCGAATTTTACGGGAAACCATACTGTTTGGTTTGATAAAAAAATTATTTTACCCAATACATACTTACGCATAAATAAACGTGTTGGTATTGAAGATAATAGCCCATCGGAGCAACAGCGAGGCAAGGCATCGTGGAGGCATCCAATCGATAAAATTCTTTCGCGTGGCTATGCGTTTGCTACTTTCTGTTATTGCGAAGTTTTTCCCGACCATTTTAAAGGGGCAAAGGATAGCGTCTATCAAATTTATCCACCTCGAGCAAAGGCAACAGCTATTCCAGCTTGGGCTTGGGGAAATTCTCGTGTGTTAGACTTACTTGAAACCTTACCAGAAATAGATGCGCAAAAGGCAATTGTAATAGGACATTCACGCTTGGGGAAAACTGCAATCTATACGGGAGTTTTCGATACTCGTTTTGCAATTACAATCTCAAACGATTCTGGGTGCTTAGGTGCAGCAACAAATCGTCGAAACTTTGGAGAAAGTATTTCTCACATGGCTAAAAGTAAAGGCTTGAATTATTGGTTTGTTGATGAGCTCAAAAACTTTGGTGGATACGAAGTCGAAAAAATTCCGTTCGATCAATCGCATTTTCTTGCGTGCGTAGCACCTCGCGGTTTGTATGTAGCCAGTGCAACTGCTGACCTTTGGGCTGATCCACTTGGAGAGTATCAATCGTTTAAAGATGCTGGTAAAATTTACGCCTTGTACGGAGCAAAAAATGTTCCATCGCAAGCCGATAAACTTTATATTCAAAAACAATTCTTAGGCGATATAGCACATCACTTGCGAATAGGTAAACACGATATCGTAGAATACGATTGGCTTAACTTTATGGATTACGCCGATAAAATTTTTAAACGCAAATAGTTGAAATACCATGAAAGTTGTCTCGATTGTAGGCAACTTTTTTTATGCAAGGTGATATGCTATTTCAAATAAAATCATACCACAGAGCATGGTTGTAGATGCGTAGAATAACGATAGTGCAAATTTCTTGTGCTGAAGCATGTCGGCTATTTGCCATGCTAATGAAGAGAAAGTCGATAGTGTTGCACAAAAACCAACTTCTAAAAATAAATCGATATATTTAGGTAGGTTGAATTTTTGCGATAATAAAATAATTATACCAAGCATAAACGAAGCAATCATGTTAGCTACAAATGTACCAAGTGGAAATCCCGATTGTGTACAATCTAAGCGTTTTGCAATTTGCCATCTTGCAACGGCTCCGAAAGCACCACCTATACACACGCAAAATATATCGAATAACATCATGACTTATTTCTCCATCGACGTGCTTTGCGTAGTTTGTTTCTGTAATTATGCAAATTTTCAACAATTATCTTTGCTAAAAATGCCACTAATACACATATTGCAAAATTTGCAAATAGATTTCCAAAAAATAGGCTGAAATTGCCTTCGTTGAGAGCCTTCACCGAGTCGTGCGAAAAACTTGCGAAGACACTTACACCGCCACAGAAGCCAACTGAAATCATATCGCCTATTTTCCGATTTACGTTTCTGCGATACTCTATTGCCAATGATATTACAAACGAACCTATTATATTACATATAAAAATCGCTAAAATATTGTTGCTTATAATTGAACATATAATGTAGCGAAGCAATGCACCAAAAGCACCTCCAAGTGCTATTGCAATGCCCGATATTCTTTTGCTTAAAACTATTTTTGCAACGGAAACCATATTATATGTGTAAATCGAAATACTTTTACTTTTGTTATAACTATTCAATAAAAATTTTTGACTTTTTTTTAATTATACTTTTACATACACTGCAAGAAGGAGATAAATAATGATATTATTTTTTATAGGTTTAATAATGCTTGTTGTTGGATACTATACATACGGCAAGTTCGTAGAAAAAATTGTTGGTCCTGATAATAGACCAACTCCAGCAATAACCAAACGTGATGGAGTTGATTATCTGATTTTGCCACACTGGAAGAATATGCTTATTCAACTTTTGAATATAGCAGGAGTCGGTCCTGTTATTGGAGTTATAATAGGTATAAAATTCGGCGAATGGGTATTTCTTATTATACCATTAGGCAATATTATTGCTGGTGCAACGCATGACTTTTTAGCGGGTATGATGTCTATTCGTGGTAATGGAGTAAATTTGCCAACAATAGTTAAAAATAATTTAGGTAAACTTTATTCTAAATTTTTCTCGGTATTTACAATCGGTTTACTTTTGTTGGTGGTTGCTGTGTTTATCGATGTACCAGCCAAGTTAGTAGATAAAATGTTGCCTTCATACGAAATTTTTTGGTATGCAGTTGTTGCTATTTTTGTTTATTATGTAATAGCAACATTATTCCCAATCGACAAAATTATCGGTAAATGTTATCCATTATTTGGTGGAATGCTCTTGGTGGGAACTTTAGCTATATTTGCATCTATGATATATATGATGTTTGACGATGTTAATATGCTTACACCAACAGCTGATTTTTTGAATGTTCAATGGGACGCTGAAAATGGTCATCCAATAATACCTCTTTTGTTTGTTACAATAGCTTGTGGTATTATTTCAGGTTTTCATGCTACACAGTCGCCAATTATTGCTCGCACAATAGCATCGGAACGTCAGGCGCGCAGTTCGTTTTATGGAATGATGGTTTTGGAAGGTTTTATAGCAATGGTTTGGGCAGGTGCTGCAATGGTTATCTATAACGAATTTCCAGATTCTTTCGGAGAAAATCCAACAAATGTTCTCTTGCAAATTACAAATTATTTCTTGGGTAGTTATGTTGGCCTAATTACAGTAGTTGCAGTTATAATTTTGGCTGTAACGTCGGGCGATACTGCAATGCGCAGTGTACGTTTGAGCTTTGCAGAAATGTTTTCTATCAATCAAAAGACATTCTCAAAACGCTTGCTTGTTTGCTTGCCATTTATCGTGATAGTATCGTTGTTGTTGACATGGGCAAAGACCGATGCTGAAAGCTTTAATAATTTATGGAATTATTTTGCTTGGGGCAATCAAGTATTAGCTGTTTCAACATTATTTGCGGGATCTGTGTGGTTGTTTTCACAACAAAAAAATGGGTATATAGCAATTATACCTGGTGCGTTTATGTGCTTTATTGTTCTTTGCTATATATTGTGGATATCTCCACAACATGGTGGTCCTGTTGGTTTCGGACTCGATTTAGATACTTCGTATTGGATTGCAGGTGCTTTAACATTACTAATTGTTCTTATAGTTAAAGCAAGAGGCGAGAAAATGGCTTCGCTAAAATGCAAAGATTGGAATAAAAACTAATAGAGTTTTCAAAAACTAAAAAAATAAGACATCGTTTGATGTCTTATTTTTTTGAGCTTATCAAATTTTAGGCGTTGTCGTTTTTAAGCTTTGGTTTACCAAATATTCTACGGATTGAATAGTAGAATACTGGTGTTAAAACGCAACCTAATATTGTAACACCCAACATGCCATAAACTACGCATGTACCTAATGGTTGACGCAACTCGCAACCTGGACCACCTGCATACGCCATAGGTATAACCCCGAAAATAAATGCCATAGAGGTCATAACAATTGGTCGCAAACGCTGACGCGATGCTGTTTCAACTGCTGTGTATATGTCGTCGCCAGCATCTTCGCGTTGTTTGCAGAATTCTACAATCAAGATTGCATTCTTACATGCCAAACCGATCAGAACAATAAAACCAATTTGTGTCATGAGGTCGTTTGCCATTTGTCGATAATTTATACCAATCATAGCGAACAACAATACCAATGGCACAATCAATATAATCGACATTGGCAGTACCCAGCTTTCGTACAATGCTGCTAAAATCAAGAACACAAACAACACGCACAAACCAAAGATTATAATTGCAGTATTGCCAGCTTTCTTTTCAAAGTATGCAAGGTCGGTCCATTCAATACTCATACCTTCTGGAAGAACTTTTTCTGCGAGTTCTTCAATAGCTTTAATGCCTTGTCCAGTACTTACACCATCTACAAAGTCGCCTTGACATCCAGCAGTAGTGTAGAGGTTGTATCTGTATATATTTTCTGGTCCTGTTATACGTTTTACGGTAATAAACGAACCCAACGGAACATTTTTGCCATTAGTATCTAATACACGCAATTTATAGATGTCGTTTACTTGAGTTCTGTCTTTGCTACCAGCCTGAGCGTATACACGATACACACGCCCTAGAAGATTGAAGTCGTTTACGTAAACGGAACCCAAGTTATATTGCAATGTCTCAAAAATAGACGTAATTGGCACATTCAACTTTTGGGCTCTCTCTCTGTCTATATCGATAAACAACTGAGGATTTTTTGCACGATATCCAGCAAAGGCGTCGGTTACGATTGGCAATTTATTGATTTCATCGCAGAACATTCTGATTGTTTTTTCAGTAAACTCGGCACCTCTACCAAGTTTGTCTTGAGTATAGAAATAGAAATCTGACCCAGAACCAATACCGGGAACAGAAGCAGGGGTATAAACATTTATTTCTGCCTCGACTACGTTTTCTGTAAGAATTTTTCTTACATTGTTCATTATTTTGGAGAGAATTAAGCCTTCTTTATCTCTCTTTTTGCGATCTTCCAAACGCAATGTTACAGAGCCTGTTCGTGCAGCATTCGTGTTACTTACTGATTGACGTACTCCTGGAACATTTCTCAATAGTTCGTCGACTTTTGCCATAACGTTGTCGGTACGTTCAAACGAAGCACTTTCTGGCATCTTGACACTTGCACTTACAATACCTCGGTCTTGACGTGGTATGAAGCCAGTTGGGGTAAATTTAAATATTTCGTATGTACAATAGAGCAATCCACCATACATCAATAGTATAAGAACTGCAAAACGCAATATTCTCTTAACAAATTTACCATAGATTGTCGATGTCCATTCAAACCCGATATTAAACCAACGGAAAATTAGCCCCAATGTATAGTAGTAAATCCATCCGAATAAGCTTTTGCTTTCGTGTTCTTTATGATCTTTTAGCAACAAGGCACACAATGCTGGCGATAATGTCAACGAAACTAAACCAGAAATAATTGTCGAGGCAGCAATTGTTATTGCAAACTGACGATAGAATTGTCCTGAAATACCTGTCAAGAATGCTGTTGGAATAAACGCCGAACTCAACACTAATACAATAGCAATTAACGCGCCTTGAATTTCTGTCATAGATTGTTCTGTAGCTTTTACAACGTTAAGACCTTTTTTCATATTGCGTTCTACGTTTTCAACAACAACAATAGCGTCGTCAACAACAATACCGATAGCCAACACCAATCCAAACAAAGTCAAGTTATTTACAGTAAAGCCGAACATGTACATAACTGAAAATGTACCAATCAAAGATACTGGAATTGCAAAAAGTGGAATAATTGCTGCTCGTAAATTTTGCATAAACAGCAAAATAACTACAATCACCAATATGACAGCTTCGATAATTGTTTGATAAACAGCATTGATTGATTCAACTGTGTATTCAGTGATATCGTACCCAACAACGCAGTCCATTCCAGGTGGGAACGATTTTTTCATTTCATCGATAGTAGCTCTAATAGCTTTTGCCGATTCAATAGCGTTTGTGCCTGGCAACTGATAAGCAGCCATAGCCACCGAAGGCATACCATTCATTCTCGATTCTGTATCGTATGTATTCGAGCCCAATTCTACTTTTGCAATATCTTTCAATTTGATAAAGCGACCATCGGGCATAAATTTAATTATGATATTTTCAAATTCTTGAGCTGTTTGCAGACGTCCACGAGCATTGATAAGCAATTCATATGCAGCTCCTGTTCTTTGTGGTGGCGCATTCAAACGACCTGCAGCAACTTGTTTATTTTGTTCTTTAATAGCTGCAACAACTTCATTTGGAGACAAATCAACAGCTTCCAAACGAGCAGGATCTAGCCAAATTCGCATACTGTATTCTCTTGCACCTCTGATGGTGAACTCGCTCACCCCATAGACACGTGAAAGACGGTCTTGCATTTGTGTGATTGCGTAGTTTGAAAGGAAAACCTTATCTCTAGATCCATCGGGTGAAATCAAATTTAGGGAAATGATGAAGTCGGTAGATCTTTTCTTTACAGTTACACCAGAATCTCTAACTTCTTGTGGTAAGCGTCGGTTTGCTTGGTTTACACGATTTTGAACCATAACTTGAGCAATATCGACATCTGTTCCGTTTTCAAAATATATGCTTATTGACCACGAACCGTCAGCAGTTGCCGAACTGAACATATAAATCATATTTTCGATACCATTGATTTGTTGTTCGAGTGGTGCAATACATGTATCGATTATAACTTGTGGAGATGCTCCCGTGTACGAGCCATATACCGACACACAAGGTGGCACAATGTTAGGATATTGCGTAACCGACAAATTACGGAACGATACTATCCCTGTAAGCATAATCACAATGGATATAACCATTGCGAAAATTGGGCGATGTATAAAAAAGTGCGAAAATTTCATCTTATTTTAATTCTATTGTTTGAGGCTGTACTGTTTTGCCAACAGTAGCAGTTCTAAGACCATGTATAATAACTTTGTCGGTTGCTAATAATCCACTTTCGATAATTCGCATATTATCTACTAATTCGCCAACTTCTACAGGTTTACGTTCAACAATATTTTTTTCGTTTATAACTAAAACATAACGTTCAACTAAGTCGGTACCAACTGCCAATTCTGGTATCAACAAACATTCGCGAGGTGCATCGGCACGCATCTGAATTTTTGCAAACATACCTGGAAAAAGTTTTCCAGCTTTGTTGCTTATGTCGGCACGAAGCTCGATACTTGATGACGACAACGCATTGTCAACATATGTTAACGAACCGAAATGCGAAGGTTGTTTTTCGTCTAACAAAGTCAAATTTACAGGAGGCCCTTTTCTATTTGCAGTGTCGATTTGATTAAACAAACCATTTTTTGTGTAGCGAATAACATCGCGTTCACTTACATTGAAGTACGCGTAAATAATGTCGCGCGAAACCACTGTTGCCATAAGTGTTGACGAGTTATCAATCAAATTCCCTTCATCAACTCGACGACGACTTACATAACCAGTTATTGGCGATGTTATTTTTGTAAATTCTAAATTCAATAGGGCATCGCGAAGTTTTGCGTTTGCATTCATAAGCAATGCTTGTTGCGATGTAAGTTCGCTCTTACGCGTTTCTAAAACTTCCTTTGAAATTGCGTTCGATACATAAAGCTCTTCGGCACGTTTAAGATTGTTTTTTGCGAGTTCTATTTTTGCTTCAACTTCTTTTACTACTGCTTTATTAGCTTCAACAACTGCTTGGAATGGACGGGCATCAATTTCAAACAAAACATCGCCAGCTTTTACAAAATCACCATCTTTAAAGTGGATTTTCTCAAGATATCCAGCTACTCGCGAGCGAATTTCTACTGATTTTTCACCTTCTAATTTGGCTGTGTATTCGTCCCACATTTCAATCATTCTTTTAACTGGAACAGCTACTTCTACTCGGTTTACTCTTGTTTTCTTTTGTGGTATGTTTTTCTGAAAACAACCACTAACGAACAAGCTCGAAATTAAAGTTAAAGCAAATATAAATTTTGCCATTTTTTTATTCATAAATAATCCTTTGTACATTAATAATATATAAAATTCAAATTAGTTTGAATTACAACGACTAAAAAAATTAAGTCCCTCCCATTTCAAACAAAAATTTGCAGTACAAAATATCTCTTTTTTATTTCAAAAAATCAACACTTTTTTGCTCTATAACGCACAAAAAAAGCGCATCTTTTTCGATACGCTTTAGGGGATTATATAAAATTTTGTATTATTTAACTTTTTTTAGTTTTAGTAATAGCATTTCGTTAGCGAACATCTCGTTGCCCAACTCGATAAATCCGTCTTTTTCGATGAAGATAAGTGGGTACGATTTCGACATCCAATGTAACATTTTGAAACATTTTTGACCATTTATGTACACAGCTTTCATAGCTTTTCTACCATGGTAGCCTATCGTACTTCCCAAGCACCCATTTACATACTCAAATGTATCAACTGTATAGCCGTCAGGAAGCTTAATCTTGCCATTTTTAGCAGTAAATGCAATGTAGAAGTTATTTGTTCTTGGAATTAACACACCAACTCCTCCTTCCGACAACGATGCAACTGGGCTGAAATACATATTTGATTGTTCATCATACTGGCGAGCATCTAATGGAGTTTTATGCATATTTTCCAATGTAGGAATTAAGCGAGAAATTCTCAATCGAGCAGGTATATTGCCAAAACGTTTATTTGGCGAGTTTTCTGCAGTTATGTCGAATGTAGTATTTATTCCATTTTGGGCTAAGTGAGTTATCTCTTTAACTTCGCGTTTTAAATCAATTATGTTTGCAAACGAATTTGATATTACTTGATTTTTTGAGATGATACCCGATGCAAAATTCTTTTCGTTTGTTAGCGATTTTGCACCTTTGCGAACTACAAAGAAATCGGGGATAGAGTCGGCATATTTTTCTTTAAAACCGTCAATAGCCTCAGTTTGCTTTACAAAATCTTTGTAAAGGTTATCGACTTCAAAAATAATTTTTGCATCTTTATTGATTTTCTGCATTTCCTTGCGAAGTGTTTTTAAGAACATCAAACGACCTTCCGTATATGTTTTATAATCGAAAGGTGCTCCGTAAGGTTGTGCAGTATCGTTAGACAACGATGCTTTTACATATTTGCCATCGGCTGTTTTCTTATAAAATTCTCCTGATAGGCGAGGGTCGGTAAATATGAAGCCAGCAAAAACTATTCTGCTTTTGTTTTGACGAATTTTATTTATATTGTTAACCGTATTTTTTATGCGATTTACAACTTCGTTTATGACTTCTTGACGTTGATAATTCCAAGGTAAAACTGTCTGATTTTCAATAACTTTACCTTGTGCAAAATTGTTTGGAAACTCGGCTTTTTCATCTACTAAAACGCAGACTTTCTTCCAATTTGTTTTGTAATTTGGATGAGTTGGTTCACCTGTTTCTGTAATGAAACTTGGGTGCGATACCAAAGAATCTGGATCTTTTATATAGTAATAAAAAACTTCTTCGGTAGATTTTGATAATGCCCAAGTTGTACGAGGTTCCCATATAACATGTTTATATGGAATGTTGCGTGCAATTTGCATTTTTTCACCAACTGTTTGACCTCCTATGTAAGGTGTAAAATTGTTGGTTTGTGCCGATAACACAGATGTACTGATTGCAAATAATGTAAATAAAAATTTTTTCATAATAAAAACTCCTTATTATTTTTCAGCTTTTTTAAGCGTTGCCATAAAAGCGTAATTTAACACAGCAGTGTTTACTGGATAAATTGTGTTATCCTTAACTTTGAATGTTGATGCTTTCGACCAGTTTTCGTTTAGCGTGTAAGTATTGCCAATCTTTTTCATTGGGTTATATGCTGGCGAAAATAGGTTATCGAGCATATACAACTTGTCGATTTCATAACCTTGAGGAATTTTTACTTTGCCGTCTTGTGTCATTACAACAAAGAAAAATTTGTTTGTCTGTGGACGAATACCAGCAAATGCTCCCATACTCATTTGTGCCGTTGGACTTTCATAGACAAGCTTTTCTTTGTCGAACTTACGTTTTGAAAATGGTGTGTTATTGAGGTTTTCCCACGTTGCGAGCATGCGTGAAAGTTTCAAACGTGCAGGAACATCGCAAACGAATTTGCACCCTGGACCCATGTGTCCGAAGAATGTACTCCATGCACCAGCTTGTGCTGCGGCTGCAATTACACGAATTTCTTGAGCAACTTCGTACCAACCGTGGAAAGATGAATTTGCCATCATATCTTTAGTTAACATTCCACTTTTGAAAACGCGTTCATCATCAACAAAGTTTGTTGTAAAGAATTCTTCTGTTACAAAGTCGGGTAGAGCACCTTTATATTTTGTTAGAAATTCTTTTGGCTGACGTTCAATATGTTCTTGCCAGTGTCCCCAGCAAAAAGCAGGGTCGACAATCAATTTTACGTTAGGATTTACCTCTTGCGAAGCTAAACGCAACTGATGATAAAACTTCATTCTGCCTTCGGAGAAGGTAGGGTAGTCGTGAACTACATCGGGGTGTTTACTTGTACTATCAACACCACGCATATCAACCATTTCTACTTGACGACGTCCGTAAACAGGGTTCCCTTTTTTGTCTACCCTTACTTTTTTCATTCCGTAGAAGTCGCCAGTAAGCTGAGGAACGTCCCAGTGATAACCACCAAATTTAAAGTTAATGCCTTTCTTTTTTGCGTTTTCTTCAATTTGTTTTACGCGTTTGATAATTCCAACAACAGTTTCGTCAATAACTTTTTGTTGCTGATAGTCGAGAATGAGCGTGCAGTGGTTATTATTGAAGAACCAACCAGTTGCGAGGTTTTTTGGAAATGGTTTTGATGCATCTAACAACGCACACTGACGTGCCCATTTTTCTATTTGTTCTTTGGGATATTTTTTATCGAAAAACAGCGAACGTGTATACGTTAAATATTCTGGGTCTAAGAGGTAGAAATAACAACCTTCAGCATCTTTAAAATTTTCCATTCCTGGGGCATAGCCGATATGTTTTATTCCCATGTTTTTACAGTAGGTGAGAATATCGGGAGCCGAGCCACCCCATGATCCACAAAAGTAATTGCGAAAATCATCTAATTTGTAATTTAAGTTTTCCCCATCAACTGCACCATTTGCAGTAAAGACAGAACACAACAACGATGTGTAAAGCAATATCTTTTTCATAGATTACTATTCAATTCCATAATATGAGTGTAGTCAACAAAATTATCATTATTCAATGTGGTGGAATAAAAAAATGCGTTTCAAACGAAACGCATTTTTTTATTAATGTATATTATTTGCGATTTTGTTTATTTTCTTCTGCGGAAAGCTACAAAGCCGAGAGCTATTGCTCCAAAAATCATAGCCCATTGGGCTGGTTCTGGAACTGACGTATAAATATAATAACCACCATCTGCCGATGTTCCATTAGCAAATTCTACAAAAATTTCAGACCCCAAATTTGACGACAAGTGGCTTTTTACATCGTCAGCAGAAATCAAGCTATTAAAGTCGCCTATGAACAAAGAACCTTTAATTATTTCGTCTTGAAGAACGAGTGTGAAGTCTGATGTTGTACCATCGGAAATCAATTTTTCAATAACCAATTCGTTGCTATTTAGCAAGATGTTCAAAGTTGAGTCGTTGTACATTGTCAAATTGCCAATTGTGTTCTTTTCAACTGACAATTTAGCACCAGTATCTGCATCAACACCAATTGAAAGATTTGCATCTGCTGTGCCATCAACAGTACTACCTGCTCCAAAAGTGTATTGCGACACCAACAAGTTGAGCTTCCCTGTACCTTGCGAATCAAAAGCATCTTGCGAATTCAATACAAGTGTTGCACCTTTTGAAAGTTGTAGAGCTTGTGCAATTTTCAAAGCACCTTTTTGTGCATACGAATATATTTGAGCTGTGGTATTTTGTGCTAAAACACGTGCCTGTGTAGAATCGGCATAAAGTTGAGTTAAGTTTGCTGTTTCTTTAAAAACAGTTTTTCCAGTTATTGTAAGAGCTACATCGTTCTCAGTATTCGAGTCTTCTGCTGTGAAAACCTGAGCACCTCTTACATACAAATCGCCTTCGATAATACCATTCGACATTCTCAAGCCTGATGTTATGTCTATTGTAGAGCCTTTTTCAATAAACATATTTGAGCCATTTCTCAAAAGAGTTGCCGAACCTGAACTTCCAAATGTAGAAGCTCCTGTAACTGAAAGAGTTGAATTATTTGTAACATGAAGACCGGCTTTACTTCCAGTTTTGTTATCAGCATAATCCATTATTCGGGAAAATTGTATGTCGGTTTGGAAGTTTACAGTTCCTCTAAAATTTGTGTTATTTAACCAATACTTACTATGAGGCGCTAATAATCCTGCTCCGTAATTTAACACAACATTTTCATTTATAACGCCAGTGATTCGCATTTTGTTGGCGCTATTGGCAGAAGCATTTATTGTTATATCATCAAGGTTCGATATATCAATGTCATTCATACTACCATTACCAGTAGCATCTGCTATTATGTTTAATGTTTTGATATTACCACTCGTATAAATCGTGTTTGTTCTCGTAGTGTTAACATCAAGTTTATATGCACGGTTTACTATAATAGTAGCAGTGTCGGTAGTTGATGTAATATCGAATTCAAAAGTGTCAGGTGGATTTGGAGCTTGAGAAACTGGTTCGCCATTTAGTGTCCAATTCGCTTTGTTTTTCCATTCTGCAGTAGATGATGTTCCATCGAACGAGTAGAATTGTGCCGATGCAACGCATGCTATCAATGTAAATATTGACGATATAATTGTTTTCTTCATAAATAATATTCTGTTTAAATGTGTAATACGATGTATTTTATCATTAGACTTTTACAAAATGCAAGCGAATAAATTGACATTTATTTGGTATTTTTTAACATTTATATTTTAAATTTAAATATTTGTAAGTAAAAAATGTAGATGTTATTTAATTTAAATTTTAAAAGAGGTATACTTAGACAAAATTTTTTTGCAGATACAACTTTGAACAGTGGGATTTTGAAAGAGGCTTTTGGATTATAGGGATTGTTCTCATTTCTCTCTATAAACAAAAAAATACGAACTGCATTTTGCAATTCGTATCTTAAATAAAAATCGGTATTACAAGAAGTTTAACAAACATGACGCCGATAACTTAAATCGAGCAAACATCCGATAAATTCTCGAGACTCGAAAAGGTGTCTATCTTGCATATAAATCATGGATCCAAAAATCCAACGCCCAAGCGTTTAACACCTTAGTCCAAAATTTTTCAAGGAAGTCAGACTTTTCTAACGAAAGGCAAGCTTTTTAAAGAATAGCAACAGAAAGGCTCTCGTTTGAGAGTCTTTTTTTTCTGGAAATTATCTATAAGTTTTAGATTTATCAGAATTTGTGAGAGTTTAAAGTTGTTATTTGAAAACTGATAACAATTTCAAATAATGAATTTTGCTTTTTAGCTTGAATTAAAAAAAAATATATGCATAAAATTAGCACTGTTGTTGTTTTAAGGACACAAAGGCTAAGTTTTGGAAAATCGCAAGTTTTTGAAAATGCATAATTCTGAGAATATTACTAACTTGTCGGGATCGGCAAAAAATGCAAAATCTTGCAAAAGAATGTCGAGAGCTAAATACAAGATGTATTTTTGGCGTCTTTCTGTTGGCTGTGCGTATTTTCTTAAAAGAATACTCGATATTGTTGTGTCGGTTTTTATGATTTTGTTGCTTCTTCCTCTTTTGATTTTGACTGCGATATTGATAAAGTTTGAATCGAAAGGTCCCATTATTTATCGTCAGGCACGCGTTGGGAAAGACGGACGGCATTTTACATTCTATAAATTTCGCTCGATGTTTATTGATGCAGACGCTCGCAAGGAGCAAATATTGTCGCAAAACGATAGCGCTGATGGTGTCATATTCAAGATGAAAAACGATCCTAGAATGACTCGTGTTGGCAGATTTATTCGTAAGTATTCTATTGATGAACTTCCTCAGCTTTTTAATGTGTTAGAAGGTTCTATGAGTCTTGTTGGTCCACGTCCACCTTTGCCTCGCGAAGTTGCGCAATACACGTTAGACGAACGCAAACGTTTGCACATAAAACCAGGCATTACTTGTATCTGGCAGATTTCTGGGCGTAGCGATATTCCATTCAAGCAACAAGTTCAATTAGACGAACAATACATAAAAAATCATAGTTTTTTCAAAGACATAATCATATTGTTAAAAACTATTCCCGCAATATTAACGGGTAAAGGAGCGTATTAATGAAAGCTCTGGTAAAGTGTGTATCTGCTGATTTTTCGTGGACGAACATTTTTGAAGGTGTTCATCCGTATATGATTACTTTTTTGGGTAAGCCGATAATTGATTTTTATATCGACTATTTGCTTTTGTGCAACGTAAGCGAGATTACAATTGTTGTTGAAAAATACGATTTAACTTTGTTTAAGCACGTCCATTCGCGTTCAAAGTGGGGGACACCAATTAAAATCGAGATAGAAGAAGATTTCTCTGCCGACAATTCTTACAATCTTGTTTGCGAAAAATTTTGCTTAATTTGTTACGACAAAAATTTTAAAACACGAACATCGTTTTTTGATGAGCTGAAAAATTCTATCAATACAAATCAGCTCGAAAATGTTTTCAAATGCAACGACAAGTTGCCTCCGTATGTGGCGTTTGAAATATCTTCGCTCAAGGAATATTTTGATGTGAATATGACACTTCTTAACAAATTCACTGACGGGTTTGTTATGAATGGCTATGGGGCAGAAGAAGGCGTTTTCTTAGGCGTAAACGATGTTGTTATGTATAAAACAGAACTAATACCACCATTGGCAATCGATAATAATTGTTTGATAGAAGGTGCGTGTAAAATTGGTGGTTCGGTGATAATGGGGAAATTGTCGTTGATAGATAGTTTTACGAAGATAAAAAATTGTATAATTTATGATCGCACTTACGTTGGGCAAAATCTCGATATAGACAACAAAATAATTTTCCGTCAGTTTATAATAGACCCACTAACATCGACAAAAACAAAGATGGAGCATTCTTTCGATTTAGCAGAATCGCACACATATTCAATTATATGCAAGTTCTTCAACGTATTAGAAAGACTATCTGCTGGAATTCTTTTTGCTGGATTATTGCCATTTTCGTTATTGTCGTTGATATTTGGCAAACCTGAAAAATTCTTGGTAGAAATTCCAATTAAAAACGATAAAACAACCAAGATTGCGTGTTATAAACGTTCAAAACGTTTGCGTGATATTTATTTCTTCAAGTTTTCGCAAGATAAACTTCCACGATTGTGGGAATGTTTGTGTGGCAAAATTTCACTTGTTGGCGATTCTATTCAAGTTGCAAATAATCCTAAAAATTTGAAATTTTACGGAAGCGATTATCAAGCAGGGGTCTTTAATTATGCCGATTCTACGGGTAAAAAAGACGAAGACTGGAAAGTTATGGACGACCTTCATTTCAAAAATCACAAAACCTTAAGAACCGATTTTCAAGTAGTGTTGCGTTCGTTGGTATCGAGGTTGTTTGGAGACCAAAGTAAATGAAGTCGAAATACACATTTATTTACAATGCTCAAATCGAGGCATTGTTAGACTCGTTTATAACTACTGTTTCAAAAAAAATATCAGAAAGTAGTGTAGCAAAATATCTTGAATTTGTAGTCTTAGGTGGTGGTTATGGGCGTGGGGAAGGTGGCATTTTGCAAACTGAAAATTCATACAAACTTTATAACGATTTAGACTTTTTTGTGTTGGCACGCAACAATGTTTCAAAAGCTCAATTAAATGAAATAAACACATTCTTCGATAATCTTTCAAAACTGTTAGAGCCATTAGTAGAAATAGATGTAGATTTTTCAAAAGCTGTAAAAGTTTCGTACGCACAAAAGCGTTTGAATGTTATGGCATGGCTTGAAATGGCATTAGGGGCTAATGTAATTTTTGGAGATAATCAAAAATTTAAAGAAATCTTTACAGTAAACAAAGATAACAAAATTCTTCGTTCCGAAATAGTAAAGCTTACAATGAATAGATTTTCAGGGCTTGTTTTCGCATACGAAAGATTGCTTTCAAAACAAGACCTATCAATTGCCGACAAGGATTTTATAGCGCGAAACATTAACAAGGCAATTCTTTCTACTGGCGATATCTACTTAGCTTGCAAAGATAATCTGCCATTCAAAACTGCAGACAGATTAAATATAATAGAAAATATGTCCAATATAGAACATACAAATTGGCAAGAATTTGTGTGTTTGTATAAATCGGCTGTCGAATTTAAAATGTCGCCTAAAATAGATTTTACTAAACAAGAATTTGAAAAACGCATTCGCCTGTCTCAGCGAATTTTAGACAAAGCATTTAGATATTTTAAATTTTTTCATAGCAACTGCGAACATTCTATTTTGCGAAGAATTAAAGATTTTATAATACTTTTAAAATTAAGCAAACTTTTTGAAACGATTCCATTAGATTACGAATTTTATAAAAAATCAGTAAATCCAAGAGAAAAACTTATATTTTTAGCTTCTGCATTCTTTGAAAAGAATAGCGAACTTAAAACCCCAAAAAATTTCTCAACATACAAAAAAATCTGGGAAAGGTTGGCGTAATTATGCTTAAAACAGGAATTGATTTTGAAAAATGTTGTGGCTGTGGTGCGTGTGTACAGGCGTGTCCAAAGAAGGCTATCGTTATGCAAAAAGACGCTGATGGCTTTCTCTTTCCCCAAATAGATGCAACGCTTTGTATAGATTGTGGATTGTGCGCAAAGGTCTGCCCGATAAACGCAGACGCGCAAAAAGCGTTAGTTTTTAATCAAGCGCAATATGCAGTTGCGTCGGTTCATAAAAATAAAGTTGTAGCAGAAGAAAGTTCGTCGGGTGGAGCTTTTACAGCAATTGCACAAGCTTTTGCAGACGAATGCGAATGCGTTTTCTTTGGTGCAGAAATGCAAGAAGATTTTTCGGTACAACACAGAAAAGCCTTTAGTATTGATGAACTTTCTGCATTCAGAAAATCAAAGTATATTCCAAGTAATACAGCAACTACCTTTGCTGAAGCAAAAACATTTTTGAAGGAAGGTAAGTATGTGTTGTTTTCAGGAACTCCTTGCCAGATTGCAGGATTGAAACTTTTTATTGGCGAAAAATTATCTGAAAAATTGTTTACAATAGATTTTTCTTGTCATGGCGTAGGTAGTCCAAATGTCTGGAAAAAATACATTGCCGATATTGAAAAGAAATATTCAAGCAAAGTTGTGAAATTTGATTTTCGTGCAAAGGCAAGAAACTTCGCAACGTATTCGTCGCAAAGTTCAAGAATTACATTTGCCAATGGGAAAGAAATAGTACGTTTTAAAGACCCTTGGTTTAAAGCGTTTGTATCGGCTCTATTCAAGCGTAGTTCATGTAAAGATTGCCCGTTCTCGCAACAACAAAGAATTTCCGACGCTACCATTGCTGATTTCTGGGGAATAGAACGTATCTCAAAAAATTGGAATTCTGGCAGAGGCGTTTCGTTAATTCTGCTCAACACACCCAAATCCCAAAATTTATTTAAGAAAATATCAAATTTTGCAGACGTAGAAAAATTCCCATTTGAGGAATGCTTAAAATACAACATTCCACTTCGAGAAAAAGTTGTTCCACACAACAAGTCGGAACACTTTAAAGAGCTTCTAAATGAAACTGATTTTGAAAACGCTCTGCTCTCAGTGTTAGGTAAACAAACAATTCTACAACGTTTAACAAATAGCTTTTTGATGCTTTTCCCAATAAGAACACAACATACTATAACAAGACTTACAAAAAGCATAACGGGGGGAGGCAAAATATTATTATTAAAAGTGTTGCCAAACTCGGTTGGAAATGTTGTAATGAAAAAATGGGCAAAATTAAATGGGAGAGAGTTTAAAAAGTAATGGGTATGATTAAATTTTTCTTAGGTTCAGTTCCGTTCGGATGCGACAATATCGGCGATGAAGCGATATTGGAGTCTATTATTAAAATAATACGTCGAAATTTTCCCAATTCAGAAATTTGCGTAAGTACAGCAAAACCAAAAGAAACTGCAAAATTATTTTCGTGTAAAGCAGTTGGGCTTTTAGGTTTTGGCAGGCTCGATAAAAACCCAAAAGAAACAATTAAGGCCATAAAAAGTAGCCACGTATATATTTGGGCAGGAGCAACTGGACTTTCAGATTATCCCGAAGCAGGGCTCGTTGGCTTGAAGGTTGCCCAAAAAGCTGGCTTGGAAACTATAATTTGGAATGTTGGTATGGATTCGCAGTTTAATCCTGTCCATTTCAAGATAGGAGGAAAGAAAGCAAAACTTTGTAAAATTGCAAGTGCTACAACTGCAAATATTGTAGATGTAAAAAAAGTAGCAGAAAACTATCTTATTCGTAAAATCGGCAAAAAGATATCATTGGCGTTGAAGAATTGTAGCTTGGTGTTTATGCGCGATACGCAATCTTTGAAGCGCCTTAGAAAATTTGCATCACTGCCAAATGCGGCTGCTATTGCCGATTCTGCAACAATTTTAACAAGTCATAACGATTCGTTTTTAGATTGTTTGTCTGACAAAAATAAAAAGGCATTGTGTTCTGATGGCGCAAAAATTGGTGTATGTGTGTCGTCGCAACGTCCGATAAACGACATCGAACGTTTTTCTGCTACATTAGATAATCTGATAGAACGCAATAGCGCTAAAATCTTTTTTATTCCAATGAATCCAAAAACAGACTTGGCTTTCATGGATAAAATTCGCCAGCATATGAAAAACAAAGATAAATCGTTCCTTTTAGACGGTGTATCTGATTGGCGAAATATTACTGCAATAGCATCAAAATGCGATGTTGTAGTTTCGTCGCGCCTTCATTTGCTTATATTGTCGGCAAATGTTGGAACTGCAATTGTTGGTATTTCTCGCGGAAGTAAAATAACAAACTTTATGGCAAAGTTTGGGTTGTCGATTGCTGGTAGCGTTGAAAAATGTAATTTTGACTTACTCACATCGCAAGTTGAATTCGCGCTGAAAAATCCGAAAGATTTTGCAAAACGGCGTGCAGAAGTGTACGAGCTGTTTCAAGAACGAATGGAATTTGCAGAAGAAACATTGGTAGAAACAGTTTCAAAATACACACAAAATAGTTCTAAGAAAAATAATTTATCGCCCACTATGAATGATGATGATTTGAATTTAACACAAGATAATGATAGTCTTAGTTCCGTTTTATATACCAGAGAAGTTGAAGGTAGTTTTCTGAACTTATTTCAGTTCGATATAAGAGCAATGCTTTTGTACGTTATTACAAAATGGAAAATCCTCTTAGGAATTTTTATCGTAACATTGCTTATTTCTATGCAAGTTTTTTACTACCTAAGTTATCACTCAACGCGCGCTTGGGCTGCAACCGTTAGAATTTATCACCAGACACGTTCCGATAAAATTCCAACGTTCTATATGCCAATGCGAACAGAAACAGTGGCGCATATTTTTACCTCGAATATAGTTTCAAATAAGGTTGCTGCTGAATTGAAGACATCAATTAAAGATTTTGAACCAAAGATGCTTTCAAATGTTGTTGTTTCAATCGAAAAAGCAAAAAGCGACATCATAACAATTACAGCATACGCTTCGGCGCCTAAAATTGCGACGGCAATTGCAAACCGAGTGGCAGATTTTGGTATAGCAGAATATTTGTCGCGTCAGAATTCGTCAATTAATGCAATGCTTAACGATCGTCTTGCAAAGAAAAAAGAACGTTTGGCTGAAATTGCAATCATCAAAGAAAAAATGTGCGAGCTTATCTCGCCCGAGTCGCAACGTTTCCCATCGGAAGAAATTATTTCCAGACGCGAAGAGCTTACAAAAGTTGCGTCAGATTTAAATGCATCTAAAATGAAACTTGCGGACGTTGATATAAAGATTACCGAGCTTGAACGCTTGTTGAAGGAAACTCCAAAAGAAATCGAATTTGAAACAACGCTTGACCACACAACTCAAATTTCCTTAGAAGGCAAACGCGCAACGCTCAAACAGCTAAGAAAGCGTTATACCGATTCTAATCCAAAAATTAAAATGTTGTTGGAAGAAATTCAAGATTTGCAAGAACAACAAGCGCAAGAGAAAAAAGAACAATCAATGCCATCGAAGGTAACGTATCGAAAAAATCAAACGTATGCCGATTTGGAATTGCAACTTGCCAATGCAAAACTTGAAAAAAAGTCTTTGCAAAAAATGATAGTAGTTCATACCGAAGACATTAAAATTTTACAGAATTTAATAAGTAAAATTCATCATAAATTCCATAGGTACGAAGAATTGTTAGCGCAAGAAAATGTGCTAAAAAAGCAAATTGAACGAATCGATATAAGTTTGCAGAATATCGAAGTGCTAATGACAACGTCAGTTCCTGACTTAAGTATATTCACACACGCTGATGTGCCTTCAAGTTCTACAATGAAAAATCGCCATATAAAATCGGTGATAGTTGCATTTGTGATTTCGTTCCTCTATCTTATTGGCGTAGTGGTATTCAAAGTTTTGAAATTTAAGTTCTTGGCTTCAAAAGAATTTTTGAATTTTGGCTTGAAAGACTTTGGCGAAATTCCACTTATCGGAACAGTTGAAAAATATGTTCGCGATTCGGCTATAACAAGAACATACTCGTTGCTTATTAAGCGTCGTGAAAATAAGAGAGTTGCGTTATTTGTAAAATACAACGAATCGCAGTGCTGTAATTCAATTATAAACGACATCATTACTTTAAACGATTTCAACAAATACAAAACGTTTAGAATTGATTGCGTGTTTAAAAACGATATTAGCGAAACGCCTAAATACTATAAAAGTATTATAACTGAAAAAGAAGATTCTTCGCGTGGGGTTTTTGAATATCACAATCTTTTGCACGTTCACGAGGAACGTTTTCATGCACTTATTGCCGATATCAAAGTTTTGTCGGAAAAATACGAAAGTGTTATTTTAACAGTGTTGTGTCAGGATAACTACTTTGTAATTTCGCAATTCGCAAAGCTTGTTAACTTGATTGTATTTATGCCATCGTTTGACTCTACTAAAAAGATAAATGTGATTGCTCCAGAAAACATGGCAAAAAATCTTCTTCCAGAAGACAAAGAATTTGGTGGTATCTTAATTCAAGTACCTAAATATTACTACGAACGCAGATAAAATGAAAAATATGTCAAAAATTTTTAAAGTGATTTCAGGCAGTTTGATCTTGTGTGTGTCGGCGTGCCAGCACGACATCGATCCTGATGAATTGACAACGCCACCTGATGTAGAGCGAATTGGCGCACAGGTTGTTGAAGTTGCTAATTCGGCAGATGTTGAAAAAGAGTTGTTGGAAATCGAAAAAACTCCATATCCGCCATATCGTTTACAAGGAGGCGACAGATTTAGAATTCGCGTATATAACGAAGATGACCTTAACAACAATTCGTCGGCGTCAACAATCGTAACGCCCGATGGCTATATCGTTATGGATGCAGTCGGACCTGTTATGGTAAAGGATATGACAATTGTTGAGGCAACTGAAAAGCTTGAACAATCTTTGAAAAAATTAGTAAAGCACCCACAAGTTTCCTTGATGCCAGAAATGATTCAGGGTAAAACAGCAACGCTTTTGGGCGCTGTTCGCGAGCCAGGTGAATACTCGGTAACTTCAAGTACTCGCCTTGCCGACTTGATAGCAAAAGGCAAAGGTTATGCTATCGGCATATTAGACGATAACACAATCGATCTTGCTGATATCAATAATGCATATATTGTTCGCGATGGTAAAATGTTGCCAGTTGATTTTTACGAAGCAATAGTGCGTGGTAATCAGTTGCATAATATTCGCGTGTTCCCAGGCGACTTAGTTTATATTCCAAAACGTGAAGATTCACGCGTAATGGTTATAGGTGAGGTAAAAACTCCACGCGTTGTTAACTGGAAAAGTGGTACAACCTTTATGGACATAATGGCTTATTGTGGAGGCTTGGCAGACGATTATTGGAAGAACGCACTTGTAATACGTAAGGCGCCTGTCGGAACAAAAGCTCCTGTGAAAATTTACAAAATTGCAATCGACGATGTCATAGCAGGACGTGCAGAAAATTTCGCACTTGCCGCAGGCGATATTGTCTATATCCCCAAAGATGCTATGGGCGAATACAATGTGTTTGTTAAAAAGTTGTTGCCAACAGCACAGCTTATCAACTTGATGCTCAACCCACCTGCATACTGGTTCGGCAACCGATAAGAGTTCTTAGTTAAATGGAGCTAAAACACATAGCCTTTTTTGCAATGCTAATATTCGGCGTTCCTGTCGCAATTGTAATGCTTAAAGACAATGTGCGTATGCAAAAAATTGCATACTTTATGATGATTTTGTTTATCCCATTTGTGTATTCAACTGGGATAAACTTTTTTACCGATGAATTTTATAAAGGTACCGTGCGAGGATATGAAGTGTTAGCAACCGATATGATTGCGTGGGCGTTGCTTGGGGCTTTCCTGATTGGTAAAAATTCAAAAGATATTGTGTTGTTCCCGCGTGGAAGCCGATTTTATTTGTTGTATTTTATTTTCAGTTGCATATCGATTGTGAACGCCGAAAACCGAGTATATTCGGGTTATGTTGTAATGCAGATGATTTTGCACTACATATTTTTTGTTACAGTTTATAATGCCATTGTTCGCGAAAAAAACTTTGATGTTATTTTGTATGCATTAGGTGGTTTTATAATCTTTACGTTTTTTCATATGCTTGTGCAACGCTTGCTTTGGGGAATTTATCAACCTTCGGGGGTCTTTATTCATCGCAATTCAACAGCGATGTTTTCAAATATGTTGGCACCAATATTTTTGTCGTTAATTCTTAACAAAGAAATGACAAAACGTAATTTTTACTTTTTTGTGAGTGCATTTTTATGCTCATCTTTTGTTGTGATACTTTCGCTTTCTCGTGGTGCAATCATTTTTTTACCGTTGTCGTTAGGTATTGTTATTTTGTTCTCAGCACGCAATAAGATGAATTCACGAAAAGCAAAAATATTAGCGCTTATCGGTGTGTGTGCAGTTGTGGCAGTGATGCGAGCCGCACCTATGGTTATCGATCGTTTTGAAAATGCGCCAGAAACATCGGCACAAGGTCGTGTAGCATTTGCAAAAGCAGCTGTAAATATGGCAGAAGATAAATTCTTTGGCGTTGGTTTAAACAATTGGGGCTTAAAAATAAATCCACCATACAGATACTGGGAGGGTACTGGTATAAAACGTCCGTATGAAGATTTTAAAAGTGGTATTGTTGAAACTATCTATTTGCTTGTTGCCGCAGAGTGTGGCTGGATTGGATTGGTATCGTTGCTATTGTGGTTCGGATATTATTACTACCAAAACATACGCAATATAAAAGCATATTGGGATGCAAATGGATTCTTTATGACAATTGGCGTTTTAGGGGCATTAAGCGCAGTTTATGGACAATCGTGTTTTGAGTGGATTTTAAAACAACAAACAAATTCATACGAGATTATGATAATGTTCGCAATAATTGCTACCATGACAAACGTAAGAATTTCACAAGAAAAGAGGGCAAAATGAAAAAAACATACGTTTATATGTTTGTAGATGCACTTGGTTGGGAGATTGTTTCAAAATATAATTTTCTGAAAGATACTTTGGGTTATCGTAAAAAAGTAGAAATGCAGTTTGGCTATTCATCGGCAGCTGTGCCTACAATTTTAACTGGAAAATATCCGCAAGAACATAAACATTTTTCATTTTTTTATTATAGTGCAAAAGAATCGCCTTTTAAAAATTTTAAATATCTAAAATATTTTTTTGGAGTAGGGGTTCACCCAAAATGCTTGTTTAATAGAGGCCGAATTAGAAGAATAATCTCTCGCTTTACAGCTAAAATGCTAGGATACACAGGATATTTCAGTCTTTATTCAGTGCCATTTAATAAGCTTCCGTTTTTTGACTATTGCGAAAAAAACGATATTTTTGCGCCTGATGGATTGTTACCAGTAAAAAATCTTCACGATATTCTGAAAGCGTCGGGATTGAAATTTCATATCTCCGATTGGCGAAAATCGGAAGACGAAAATGTTGCCTTAGCAAAACAAGCAATAGCAGATGATGCCGATTTCGTGTTTGTCTATACAGGAGCTTTTGATGCCTTTATGCACGATAACGTTTTTGATAGTTCAGCAGTCGAAAACAAATTGTCGGTATATGAGCAAAAAGTTAATTCAATCTTGCAGACTCTTACAAACACTGGAAAAGATTTTAATTTTACTATAATTTCCGACCATGGAATGACTCCAACATCTGAAATTTGCGATTTAATGAGCGTTGTGAAAAATTTGAATCTCAAATTTGGAACCGATTACGTTGCGTTCTTCGATTCTACAATGGCACGCTTTTGGTATCCTACAAAATCGCAAGCAGTAAAAACAAAAATTCAAGATGCGTTGTCGACATACAAGGGGCACTTCTTGACAGACGCTGAAAAACAAAAATACGGAATAAATTTTGAAGATAATAAATATGGTGAAGATATCTTTATTACAGATGAAGGTGTTCAAATATCGCCATGTGATTTAGGCTCAAAAGCCTTAAATGGAATGCACGGATATATGCCAACGGCAAAAGATTCTTACGCATGTATGCTTTCAAATGCTGAACCAAAGTTTGAACCAAAACACGTAAAAGACTTCTTTGCTTTAATGAACTCAGATATAGAAGAATTAAAAAATGGATCGCTCGTTAAATAGAATTGTTGCCATAAACACGTTGTCGAATTACGGACTGATTGCTATTCGCATCCTGTATGTAATCTTGATAACACGTTTTTTGTATCGTGCATTAGGCGAAGATTACTATGGTTTTTGGAGTATTCTGTGGGCATTCTTCACGTATGTAGCAATTTTTAATTTTGGTTTTGGGGCAACTGTCCAAAAATTTACAGCCGAACATCTCTTTGAAACCGAGCCTGAAAAATACAACAAAATAATTTCAATTGTGTTGCTTGCTTATTTTGGTGTTTCGGCTATTATTTTAGGTGTTGTAGGGCTTGGGATTGCAAATATGCACACATGGACAAACGTTTCAAACCCAACAATGTTGTTCGACTGTAAATGTGCATTAGTTGTATTCGGTATAGGTATGGCAATCCTTTTTCCACTCTCAACTTTTGTGGATATTTTAACAGGCTTGCGATTAATTTATTTAAAAAACATTGTGATGATTTTGTTGCGAGTTGTCGAAATAATAGGTATTTACGGATTGATTGCAGGTAAGTCGAGATTTATTGTTTTTGTAGTATTTTCAACGGTTATAAACGTATTGTTTACAGGATTTTTAGTTGTTGTTGTGAAGCAAAAAATTCCAACGTTTAAATTTATACTTCGTCCAGATTTAAAAGTTTTTGGAGAGATTTGGAATTTTAGTTTGTTCGTGTATTTGAATTCTTTGGCAATGTTGATAACTGCAAAAACCGACAGATTTGTGCTTAGCTCAATTCTTGGCTTGCCAGCAGTTAGTGCGTATCAGATTGGTACACGTTTGCCAGAAATGTCGCAATCATTATCGTCGCAATTTCAAGATAATGTAATTCCTGTGGCATCGAACTTAGCGAAGAAAAACGATATTTCTGGGCTGAAAAATATCCTGGTAAATGGTTTGCGTTTTAGTGCATTTGTTTCGATTGGTGCAACTGCATTTTTTTACATTCTAACGCCTCAAACCATAATGATTTTATTCGGTTTTTGTTCAGAGGAAGTTATTTCAATTTGCCGAATATTTTTGATTTCACAATTTATGTATTGTGCAGTTAGGAATGTGCCGTATCGATATTTACAAGTGTCGAATAAGCACAAATACATTGCAATGATTTCTATTATGCAAGCTATTTCAACAATAGGCTTAGGTATTTGGTTGTGTAAAGTAATGGGGACAATTGGTATTGCGTGGGCTGCATTAATACCAAACATTATATTTCCGGCTTTCTTCATTTTCCCAGTTGCAGTTTATAAGCTTAAAATAACATTTAAAGATATCTTTTCAATATATGCAGCGCCAGCGTTTGCAGTTTTAATTGCTGGTAGCATTGGTTATTTTATACGTAATTTTATGGGCGATAATATGCATTCTTTGTTTGCGTTGGGTATTGTATATCTCGGTATGGGACTTATTTATTTGGGTATTAGTTGGGTTGTAGTGTTGTCGAAATCAGAGCGTCAATATTTTGCGAATAAGTTTAAGGCACTTGTAAACAGAAAGGTTGCGGTATGAAAATTGCAATAGTTGTAAGAAGTCGCAACGACATCGCATTTGCCCAGCATACGCTCGATGCATTGCATTCGCAAAGATTCGAGTTCCAAAAGATTTTTTGTTTTGATAATTCGTCAACAGATGGTACTCGCAAAATTTTGGAAAAATTTGGCGTTGAAATTGTAAATGTTGCAGAGGGTGCTTATGTGCCTGGTAAAATTTTGAACTTGGCAGTAGCAAAAACAAATGCCGACATTTATGTTTTTAATAATTTAGATGCAATTCCTCAAAATGAAACTTGGCTTGAAAACTTAATTTCGCCAATTTTAAAAGGTGAAGCCGACATTGTTTATGCCCGACAAATTCCAAGAAAAGACGCTCATCTTTGGGTTTGTTCTGATTACAATCATGCGTTTCCTAAAAGTAAACCATCATCGGCAGAGTTCTTTTCAATGGCAAGTTCTGCTGTATCAGCAAAGGTTTTCGAGCAAATTCATTTTGATGAATCTTTAAATTTTTCAGAAGATGTTATGCTTGTAAAAACAGCGAGTGAACAAAATTTCAAAATCATTTACGCAAACAAAGCCGTTGTTGAGCATTCGCATAATTACGACAAACAATCTATTATTAGACGTTTTACAGGCGAGGGTGTTGCCGATAAAAAAATTTGTAGCAACAAATTTACTCTTTCAGATGCAATTCGCAGAGCGATAGTTGATATTTTTCGCGATATTTTGTTTGCGTTTAAAACAGGTAAAATTGCAGAAATTCCACATTCATTCAGCGTAAGATTTTTGCAAAAGATGTCGTATTATAAAGGCAGAAAGGATGGCAAATGAAAATAGCTAATGTTATCCGACGCTTTGTTTTCGAGGAGTGGGGTGGAACAGAAAGTGCTGTGTGGAGCTTGTCGAAAAACTTTTTACAAGAAGGTGAAAATGCTGAAATTCTTGCAACAACTGCATTGTGTAAGTGTGTTTGTGAAGAAAAAAGTAAACTTCAAATAAAACGCTTTGATTATTTTTATCCACATTTGTTTTTAGATAAAAAAAGAATTTTTGCGTTAGATAAAAAAGGAGGAAATCCGTTTTCGTTTCAGTTATACAAGTATATTATAAATGGTGGATTTGATATTGTTCATTCGCATACACTTGGTAGAGTCGGTAAAACAGCTGTTGTTGCAGCACGCAAGTTAGGTGTGCCATCAGTTTTAACTTTTCATGGTGGGTATTTAGACGTCCCTCAAAGCGAAGTTGATATGATGAAAGAGCCTCTAAAATATCGCATTGGCTATGGTAAACTTCTTGAAAAATTTTGTTCAATGCCAAACGATGCAGTTATCGAAGCCGATGGAATTATTTGTGTTGGCGAAAATGAATACGAAAAAATGCGTTCAATTTATCCAGATAAAAAGATTGCGCATATTCCCAATGGCGTAGATGTTGGGCGCTTTTCAAAGATTCCTGTTTCAGATTTTCGCAAAGAATTTTCAATCCCAAAAGATAGAAAATTGATTTTGTGTGTATCGAGAATTGATCCACAAAAAAATCAACTTGCACTTTTGGAACTGTTAGATGCGTTGTTGAAACGTGGCGAGGATACACACTTGGCGTTGGTCGGCTTCATAACCGATAACTCTTATTTGCAGAAAATAAATGAGCTTGCTAAAACTTTAAATTTGTCGGGACGTTTAACAATTTGTAATGGTCTTTTGCCAGAAAGCGATTTGTTGTTGTCGGCCTATAAATCGGCAGACGTGTTTGCGCTTGCAAGTATTCATGAGCCTTTTGGAATTGTTGCGTTGGAAGCTTGGGCATCGGGAATTCCAGTTATAGCTTCAAATGTAGGAGGCTTGGGGCGATTGATTGAAAACGGCAAAACTGGATTTTTATTTCAAGTTAACAATACTTCTTCGGCTGTCGAAGCGTTTTATGCTGCACAAAGTAGTAAAGATGAAATTTGCCAAAACGCGTATAAATTGTGTTCCGAAAAGTATTCATGGCAAGCTGTCGCCAAGCAGACATTAGACTTTTACAGGAGCTTGAAAAAATGAGCAACTCAAAACGCATTTTGTTTATATCTGAATTTGCAGGTTTCATTGGAGGCACAGAAAAATATATTTTTTCTGTTGCTGAGTTGTTAAAAGCTAATGGCTTTGCTTGTGATATGATTTACAAAACAAAGACAAATGCTTTTGAAAAATTTCAGTCGGTATTTGAAAATTGTGTTGATGTAAAAAAATCTGATAAATTAACATCGTTGCATTATCAGATAAAAACGATGCACAGAACAGAAGATTTTACGTTCTTGAAATTCGCGTTAGAAAATTTTTCGCCAACACTTTTTGTTCACGACCACACTTACGTATGTCCGAAGGGCTACAAATATTTTCCATACAAACGAAAAAATTGTTCATTAAAATATGACAAAGTTCGTTGTGGACTGTGTTCAATAGCTGTTCCGCCGCGGCACTTTGTAAACGGATTTGTAAACGCACTTAAACGCAATTTTTCAACAATGCCAAAGCTTTTTGATGTAATGACAAAATTTTCAAGCTACGTTGTATTGTCGGATTTTATGCGTGGTGAGCTTGTGAAAAATGGGATTGATAAAAATAAAATATCGTTGATTTCGCCATTTGTAGATGTTCAAGAAACGCAAAATCAAGTTTTGTCAGGCAAATTAAAAATTCTTTTTGCAGGTCAGCATGTTGCAAGTAAGGGACTTCATCTTTTATTTGAATCGCTTTCAAAAATGAAAGAAGATTTTGTATTAGATGTTTTGGGCGAAGGTGCAAGAACCCCATTTTACAAAGATTTAACAATACAAATGAATCTCGAAAACAAAATCAAATTTCATGGTTTTGTTGATGCTCCACAAACGTTTTATAAAAACGCAGACGTTGTTGCTTTTCCGTCGATGTGGCAAGAACCCTTTGGTCTTGTTGGTATTGAGGCTATGGCAAATTCAAAACCTGTTGTTGCTTTTAATGTTGGTGGAGTTCGGCAGTGGTTAGAAAATGATAAAAATGGAATTCTTGTGCCAGAGCGCGATACAAAGGCTTTTGCAAAAGCATTAGATACTCTTGCCACAGACGTTCAAAAACGAAATCAGCTTGGTAATTACGCAAAAGAATTTGTAGAAAAACATTTCACAAAAGAAAAATTTTTAGAAAGCTTTTTGAAAATAAAATGAAACTTTTAGTTAGTTGTTTAGGTTACGACTCGGGGAAATCGGGTATCTCAAATTATATGATGAATGTCCTTGCCGAATTGAAACTTGTTGAAGAAGACATTACAGTTGTTCTTGAAAACGATGCCGTAAATGATTTTTCTAACTTCAAAAAAATTCTTGTTCCAAAGATTTTTTCAAAATCGCTTGCAGGGTATTTATGGAGTATTTTTATATTGCCTTTCATCGCGCGTAAATTTGATTGCGTGCTTGTGCTTGCTGGCAACAGACGTTTTGTGCCTTTTGGCAAAACTTCAACAGTTGGCGTAATTCACGATTTATCGCAATATCGGGTTGCAAACAAATATGGTTGGTTGCGAATGTTTCAACTATTCAAGGTGCAGCCTATCTTAGCAAAAAAATTCAGTAAACTTGTTGCAATTAGTAAAACAACACGAACCGACATTGCAAAATATTGGAAGCTTGATGAGAATTCTATTGAGCTAAATTACAATGGGACATCGAAACTTCCTGCTCCTGATAATGCAATTCTTGAACGTTTGAATTTGCAGAAATATATTCTCTACGTTTCGCGAATTGAACATCCAGCTAAAAATCATGCAAATTTGATTAAAGCGTTTGAAGCGTTGCCAGAGGATATTCGCAAAAATCACAAACTCGTTTTTGTTGGTGCCGATTGGGATAATGCCGACGTTGTAAGAAAATTGGCAACAGAAAGTATATCGGCTGAAAATATTGTGTTTTCGGGTTTTGTAAGCAATGCCGAGCTTTCAAGTTTGTATAAAAATGCAAGCGTTTTTGTATTTCCTTCTTTTGCGGAAGGGTTTGGCTTGGGGCTTGTAGAAGCAATGTCAAATGGCGTAGTGTGTGCGTGTTCAAATGTCTCTGCGCTTGCCGAAGTTGGTGGAGATACTGTATTACAATTTAATCCGAGTGAAGTTTCTGAAATTTCAAACTCAATAAAAACTCTTATAGAAAATGAACAGTTAAGAACTGAGTTAATTGCAAAAGCCAAAGAACGCTCATCGATTTTTTCATGGCAGACACACGCAAAAACTCTTTCTGATATTTGCAGAAAAGAATTTCAAAAGATAAGCAAGTTAAAGATATTTGATGTAGAATTTTTCAATGGAAGATTTGCTGACATAATTGAAATCTTCACAGATAGAATTTTGCAAAATAAAAAAACATCGGTTGCGTTTATAAATACACACTATCTAAATTGTGCCTATGAAAGTACTGAACAACGCAAGCGTTTGAATAGTTTTGATTTTGTTCTACCTGATGGTAGTGGGGTTCGCTTGGCGTGCAAAATTATGCGATACAAATTTTGCGATAATCTAAATGGTACTGATTTACTTCCGTATTTGTGCAAGCTTGCAAGCGAAAAAAATCTTACAATGTATTTCCTTGGTGGACGCGAGAATGTTGCAGCGCGTGCGGCAGAAAATCTGAAAATGAAATATCCAAATTTGAAAATTGTTGGCACGCGTTCTGGATATTTTGAAGACCACAATGCAGTCGTTGCAGAAGTCAACATTCAGAAACCAGACATTTTATTCGTCGGCTTTGGAGCAGTTATTCAGGAAAAATGGCTTTTGGAAAATCTCGACAAATTAGATTGTAAACTTGCACTTGCTGTTGGTGGATTAGTTGATGTTTATTCTGGCAACTTGAAACGAAATCCTATTTTAAGAAAACTTGGACTTGAATGGTTTGGACGCTTATTGCAAGAGCCTTGTAGGCTTTTTGGTAGATATGTAATAGGAAATCCACTCTTTGTTTTTAGAGTTTTGCTTTACAAATTTTTTGGCAAGAGTGGAAAGTAAATTACGGCAATGGTGCGTAGCCTTCAAGTTTTCTATGATTTAGGGCAGGGTACTTGTTTTTTATTTCTTCGGAAGGTTTCCACTGCTCGTCTAGTAGCCAACCACAAACAGCAACTGCTGGCGATATTGTTTCTGAAATTGTATATTCGCTGACGGCAACCGAGTATGCTTCAACGTTTGTAAATCTTCGCCAAATAGGCAGAAGTTGGGCAACCTTTTTTGAAAATTCTTCCAAATTTTTGTATTTGCCGATTGTTGATTTTGGCAACAACATTGTTGGTTGAGGATTAAAATTCCTTCTCTTTATTGGAGGATAAATTAACGCATAGCCTAATCTCAAAGCTTCTCGATTTAAGCCAAAAGTATTTCTGTAAGGCGTAATACCTAAGACGTATTCGGAAATTCCATCGGAATACGAAGGTAAATCGAGAAATTTTACAGGATAAATTTTTCCTAAACCAGATGTCATTGTTTGCCCTGTTGGATTTGCACCATTGTGGAAATCGTTGCAAAGATAAACAGCATCGCGATATTTTCTATCGCCAGTAAGTTCAAATGCGTTTACAAAATATTTTGCGTTTCTGAATGGATGATAGTTGCCCCACGACATATGTGCAACAAACCCATTATTGCTTGGATACCACGCTATGCGATATGGATACGCATTCTCAAGCCAATCTAAACGCATATCGGCATTTTGCAAAGCTTTCTTCTTTAAATCGGCATAGACGTCTTTCAAAAAAATTATATCTTTGCCGTATTTCAAAAACTCGCAAAATAAGAATGGATTTATCTTCCAACTTGTCTCTACAAAATTTTGCGACATTTTTGATTTTAGCTTTTGGCAATCGTTCAAATATCGGTTATCGGAAGTTAACAAATACAAATTGAACGCCGATTTAAAATAAAGCTCAGATGGAATTTCGGGGGCTTCTTTGTATGTAATTTTTTGAAGAGGAGAACTTCTGTCGTTGTTGTTTATCGGATAAACATATTGTGCTGAAAATCTATTTTCGGGCTTGATTGCCCATTCGTATGCTTTTATTGCCGATATTATCCATTTTTGCGATAGTTCTGTGTGATTTGCTTTTTTTAATGCCAAGGCAAGCATACTTGCGTGCGCACAATATTGCATTGTACTTTCGCGCGTAGATGCCGACAGAAAATATGGTTGAGTATCCTTGTTCGGATTGTATTCCTTAGGATGTGAATCGGTTTCAATCCATCCTCCGACCGAGCCATTTGCGTTTTGAAGATTCAACCACACGTTCATTCCCCAGATGGCTTCGTCTAAAATGTCTGGAATGTTGTTGTTGGATTCTGGAATGTTTAATTGATTGTCAGTGAAATTTTGAGGGCGATAAATGTATGATGCAAGCAAGTCGCAAACGACGTCATAATGGTAAGGTCGTCTATCATAATCGGCTGCATCGTGCCAACCACCACAAATGTTTATAGGAGTATCGGTTTTTGCATTGAGTGAAATCAGTGTGAAATGTTTAACTTCGATTGGTTTTGCATTCGAGTCAAAAAAACCGAAAACTCTTTTATTTTTACTTGTTTTGTAGTGCCTGTTGTTTGGTGGAAAATTTGATTTGTAGATAGTCTTATGACAATCGCCCGAAGTCCAGTTTGTAAATGGTTTTTCTTTGGCAATCCCGCAACGCTTGTGATATAACCCCTTTGAATGAATATAGAAAGCCTCGCCAATAGCGTTGTTTGAAATTTCAAAAGGCAAACTTTCGCCAAGTCCTTCTATACGTAACTTGTATTTGCCAATTGTAGAAAAAGGCGAAAAATCGGCTTGATAGGTTTGCTCGCCAGTAAATTGAGTGCCTGTTTTGTAGGTCGGATCAGGTTGTCGTTTTTCAAGCACGCCTTTGTAGGCAACAGAACCATTCAATGTGTTGATAATTTCAAAAGGCTTGTTTGTGAAATCTAAATTCAAAGCGCCTAATGTTCCACGCCACGCACCAATGTATGCGTATTTTTTTCTGGCGTTTGGACAATAGCCAAGCTGATTTAGTTTGATTATTTTATTTTGCGTGTTTTGTGAAAACTGAAAATTTACAATTTCGCCCAACGGAGTTTTGAGTGTGTATGTTTGCCCTTCTTTCATCGGCTTTTCGAATTCCAAAAATGCGTAATGTGCAACCTCGGCATTTCGTGTAAGTTTTGTTCTTCCATTCTTAAAGTCAGGGAAATCGGCTTGTCCGATTGGATTAATCCAATAACCAGCATTTTTAACCTTCATACCTCCCGAAACTTTAAAGGCTTTGTAATTTTGATATGCGTTAGCAATCTTTGGGCGATACTTCAAAATAATATCTGCACCCATAATGTTGTAAAAAACATTACGAGTCCAATCTTTGAGATTTGCAATAGGGCTATCAATACCTTTTAGAAAGTCTTTGCATTCTACTTCAAATCTGTTTTGTAAAAATTCAGAATATGTGCCTATAACGCAGATGTTGCGATTGTCTAAAATTTCAACGCGAACATTACCTGCAATTTCTTCATCAACATTTTTGTCGGTATGAAAAATGTTAAGTTTGTATTTTAAAGCAGATATTGTAGCAGAACGAATACCAAATGTATCGCAACAAAAAACTGCCGAAGCAACAACAAATAATGTTGTCATCAGACAAATAAAAATTTTCGACTGCGTTTTTTTCATATGAAAAAACTTGATTTTACAAATTCAATATTATAAACTTTCACATTATTTATTTTATAAAATGAAGAGTATATTAATCAAGTCTGTATTTTTGTTAATGATGTTTGTAACAACATCATTTGCATCGTTTACTTTTGATAGAGGCTCGCACTCTTTTAAGTTTGATGGCGATGGTTCGTTGTATATATCGCCAACAACTGATGATTTTGATGCTGATGGGTTGGGGTATTATGTAAATGACGACCCTACTTTCTACGAAATATCGGAAGCCGATTTAAACAAAGCTCTTAACTTTAAAAGTGGCGACGAAGTTTTTATTGTGCGTAAGCATAATGAAAATGCTACACACAAAACAAATCTTTGGCAAGCAGATAACGACGATCCAACAAATAATATCTACAAAATTGGTGGAGAAGGAAATGGCAATATAAAATTTTTAGCAACGCCTTACAAAGTTTCAGGTCAACCTTTACCAGCAATAATATTTACAGCAATCTTTGGTGTGATAGCGTTGTTTTTTCTTCGTGGAAAAATAAAAAAGTAAAATGAAAAAATTAATTAGTATATTTATTGTTGTTAGCTTTTCATTGTTGGCTTCGCCTTTGCATGCTGGATGGACTTTTAATAACGGTTCGTTCAAGATAACTGGTGATACAACTATTTACGTTGTGCCAGATGATTCTTCGTTGTATTTGCATAAGTTCGGATACTTTGTAAATGATGATCCGAAGTTTTATAAGATTGATAAAAGTAATATAAATCAGGCTTTAAATTTTAAAGATGGCGATACTGTCCGTTTTGCGAAAAAAGGGTTGTTGTATTACTATGCAGAGGAAACCTCGCAAGCAGGTGTTTACAACATAAATAGCGACGACTACGGCTTTACAATGCCATTCTCATTTACAGTTGGAACAAATAAAATTGCACCATCAGGACAACCTTTGCCAGCAGTTTTATTCACAGCAGTTTTTGGAGCATTCTGCATTGGTGGCGGATATCTCTTTTCTCGCAAGAAATCAAATAAAGCGTAGGTATCGTGAAAAATTACGCAAGATTTCAAAAAATCATCATTTTTGGATTATCTCTTTTTTTACTGAGTGTAATAGCCCTTTTGGGCTATTTTTCGTTTGCTTATGACGAAACTTCCGATAAACTTGTTCAAGCGAAGCAAGAATTAGAATTAGGCAACAAAAATAAAGCTTACGATATTTATTTTTCAATCATCGCCAATGATACATCTTGCGAAGAAGCGTATCGCGCCTTAGCTAATCTTGCGCAAGAACGCCAGAATTATAAAGATGCTGCGTATTTTTGGATGATGGTATCTAATTTAAATCCACCAGATACGCAGGCAAAGCTCAATTATTTCAGAGCAATGATTATATCTGGCACGAACGAAACGTTAGAGTTGCGTTTTGAAACGTTGGCTGACAAGTCGTTCCTTGGCGATGAGGAGCTTTTTGCCATCGCAAAAAGTTATATTCGTTCAAACAAACGCAATCAATTATCGGTGGTAGAAAAGCTTATAAAAAATCCGTTTTATAAAGAATTGGTAAGAGGGGTTTCAATATTATCGCCAAACCGTTATAGTGCAACAGAAGCTATATTTAAAAAAGCTCTTTCTTCTGCAAAAACAGATACCGAAAAAGACAATGCTTTAATTTGTATTTCTATGGTTCGGTTGTTTGACAACGATTCAACAACGGCTCAAAAATTGGTTTCGCAAATAAAAGCTCAAAATAAAATTATCCTTGCCGACAAGCTTTTAATTGAGGCGTCGATTGCAATAGAACTTGAAGACAGACATACAGCCTCTAAAAAATATTTTGAATTGGCAAAATTGCGTCGTTATCAAATTGCACCATTGGTTCGTAGTGCTGAATTGGCGTGTTCGATAAATGACAAGCAGACAATTGCAGAAGTTAAAAAATTGTTTGAAGCCAATGATAAGATATCGTTGGAACTTCTTTACTATATGGAAGCTCTCGAATTTTTCATAGACAACGATTATAAAAAAGCACGCGAACGATTGTCGATGGCTGGTGTGTTCGGGCAAATTGTGTATGGTAAAATTTTAGAGCTTAAATGTGCTTATGAACTTCGCAACTGGGAAACAATCTCAATAATTGCTCAAAATCTTGTGAAAAATCCAGAGCAAATTCCAAGTTGGGAAATCTTAAATGTAATTAAGATTTTTTCAGAGGCATTGAATCAGAATAGAGACGATGTAATTTTGTTGAATAGTCTTTTAAAACTTTCGCCAGAAAATCCATTTGCAAATCTTTTGTTAATGCACAAATCTTTTGCAAAAAAAGATTATTATCAAACCTTAAAATCGGCACGTCTTTTGTTGCAAAAATTGGGTTATTCAGAAGCAACTTTTGCAATTACGTGTGCATCTACAATGCAAATTGGTAATTTTGCCGATGTCTTAAAATTAACATCTAATAGATTGAAAGTTGCACCTAACGATGTTTTGGCACACATATTTTCGGCACGTGCAAATGTTAAACTCAACAATATAAAAGAAGCAGAAAAGTTTTATATATCGGCAGTAAAATTAAAGCCCGAAAATATTTCAAATGCTTGCGAAGCTGGCAATTTCCTTGTAAGCAACAAGCTTTTCGATTCGTTCTTCGCAATCATTTCGGATATCGAACGCATAAAAAATAAAGATAATCAGTTGTTGGCGTTATTGTTGAAATCAGAGTATGCAAAGGTCAACAACGATGCCAAAGAGCAAATTAAGTTATTGAAAAAAGCAACCAATATTAGTCCAGAAACAGGTTTCTATTTTGAAATAGCAAGTGCATATCACAAATTAGGCGAAAAACAAACATCGGTTGCATTGCTGAAAAACTTGGCAAAAAACAAAAATTCGGTTGATATAAATTTAGTATTAGCTTCGTATTTGAGTAAAGGCGATAAGTCGCAAGTAAATGAGGCGCTGAAAATATTACAAAACACAGTTTCTGAAAATCCATCGAATGCTATGGCGTTTGTGGCGTTATCGAAGGTTTGTCAGCAAATAGGTGAAACTGCCGAGGCTATGAATTATGCTCGAAAAGCAACAAACTTAGCTCCAGAAAATTTTGTTGCCGATTTAAATATGGGTGAAATTTATTTAGAAAATGAACTTTTTGAAAACGCTTCGGTATTTCTTGAAAGGGGCTATCAAAAGCATCCGTCTGAAAGTATAAAAAACAACTTAGTAAAAGCTTTAATAGGAATTTCTAAACAAGCAAATACCACTAAAGAACGTAAGCTTTTTGTCTTGCGTAAGGTATTGAAATTTGTGCCAGAAAATAAAGAAATTGAAGACCAAATAAAAGCATTACAGACGCCTTCAAAACCACAAAATGCAAATTAACGTGCAAAATAAAACAGTTAATAATGTATGGAATATGCTATTAGTTTTAATAGTTTGCGTGGCGTTGTATTCGTTAGTTTTTACATTGAAGGTATTAGGCGATGACTCTGCGTTTTCAATGTGGGCGTTGGGCGCAGTTTTGGTGTTGTGCAATTTCAAAGATATTTTAAATTCCATTCGTCGCAAACAAGTGCAAGAAGTTTTTGCATATATAGTTCTTGCAATATCGGCAGTGATGGCATATTTCCAGTGCAGGAATGTTGCTATTTTGCTGATAAGTATAGCTATGGCATTGTTCTTTGGTGGGTTTAGAGTCGCGTTATTGACAATTATTCCTTTTGTAATTTGGGCGTTTGTAATTCCTAATTATGTGCAAATCCATTTGTTTATTAGCTATCCTATGCGAATACTTGAAACAAAAATTGTAAATATTTTTTTGAGTTGCATAGGTTACGATGTTTCAGTTGCTGGAACGTCTATATTTGTTGATGGCAAAGAAATAATCATCACAACAGCATGTAGTGGAATTGAACATATCTGGACATTAATTTTGCTCGGTTGGATAGCCTCTACAATGTTCTTTCAAGATAAATTGGTTAAAGGTTTGTATTTTGCGTTGATAGTGCCTTTGTTCATTTTCTTCAACGCCGTAAGAGTTGTGCTTACGATTATCTGCACGCATAATTGGGGCGATTCATTTCTGACAGGTACGCCACATCTGATATTTGGAATTTCTAGTATTGTTGCTACAATGCTTGTGTATGTGTGCATTGGAATATTTTTCAATAAAATTGGTATAGACTCTACAAAGCAATGAAGAAATATTTTAAAAGTTTGTTATTGTTTTTCGGAGCAGTTCCACTTGCCTGTAAAATGCCATATCTGATAGGATCTTGGCAAAGTTCGCCTTTTGAAAAATACGATGCTTATATTTGGCTTTTTATGCCATTGTTTATCTTGGTTTGCGAGTTTGTCAGACGCGTTGTAAAAATAGAGCTAGCCAAAGAAGCCGTTAGAAAAAAAATAGTTGTAAGCTTGTTAATTATATTTTCAGTGGCTTTTGTTTTGCTAGGATTTTCGTTAAATGCCTTAGGCTTAGTTTTAGCGTTATCAATTCTATTGCTTGCATTGGAATTGAGTTTTGGCAGAAATGTAGTTTTAGCACAAATACCAACAATCCTTTTTGTACTTCTGACGATTCCTAATTTGTCGTTTTGGATTAGCTATTGCTTTAATGTAAGCTTAGGTGGGTTGATGTCGTTCTTCCTGTATAAAATACTTTTTGGAATATTGTTTATGATTGTATGGATAGTCAGAACCTTGCAAACAAAACGATATCCCAAAGCGCGTTCAATAATATTTGTGGTCGTAGTTGTCGTGATATCAATATTTGCAGAAATGAGAACACGCGATATCCCAAATGGTGATAGTTTTTGTATCGATAGTTCAAAAATGAAATCGGGCGATTGGCTGGGAACAAGGAACGTGCAGACGGCTGATGATAAAAGATTTTTCCCACACGCAAAAAAGATTGTTAGAAAAATATACTATAACAAAACGTCAAATTTGTCGTTATTGGAAATCGAAGTTGGCGATACATCTGACATACATCCAGTAGAGATATGCTTGCGTAGCTCGGGCGCATTAGTGAAATCTACAAGACAAATTTATCTTGAAGTAAACGGGAAGAAAATCCAAGTAAATGAAATATTCTTCAAAAATAACGAGCAACTTTTTGTTAGCTACTCATTCTTTTCTAATGGCAAAATCTCAACAGGGTACTTTACAAAATTCCGTTTGTCAGCAAACGATAATAATTGGCGACACTACCAAATAGTAACCCCAGTCGATAAGTCAGAAATCGAAATTCGCAACCGAATAAAAGACTTTTTACATCAAATGATGTAATTAAAGTTTTACAGTATTTTTGTGCTTTATTTTTTACTTCCCTGCAAATGACGTAAAAAACTCTAAAAAAGAATGTTTAAATCGTAAAAAACGAAATAATACTGGCAACATTAAAGTATCAACTCTCAAAACAGACGAAGGAACTGAATACAAAGTTGAATATGATAGGTGAATTTGGTGACGATGAAACCGTTAAAGAAAGTTTGTATGCTCAAGTAAAGAATATCAGTAAGGATATGGATAACACTAAAGCTGAAATTTCCAAGGTTGAGGATGAGTTGAAAGTCTTAGAAGTAAAACCTGATATTTCTAGAACACAGATTAATCGAGCTATTAGAAGTGTCCAACACTTCTAAGAAAAAACAAGTGAATTAGCGTATAAATACGGTGTTTTTTTATATAGAAAAAATATCTTATTGCGAAACAGTGTTGGACAACAAAACAACACAACTTATTTAAGTATAATAATTTAAACAAAAAGAGCGAGCTGTGTCCAACACAGTTCGCTCTTTTAAATTCATATCGGGCGAGAGGGATTCGAACCCACGACCCTCTGGTCCCAAACCAGATGCGCTACCAAACTGCGCTATCGCCCGTAAAAATAATATTTAAGCATTATCCACAAACAGAATCTAAATGCAAGCTTTTTTTTGATTTTTTTTTATTTTTTTCTAAAAACTTCACATTTATTTGAAAATCAAAAACTCAACAAACAAATAATTTTATATTTTTACTTTTTTACCAAAAATAAGAATAGTTTTCATACATAATTACAAAGTTTATTCGGTTTTTGCTTGAAATATGTATATTGATATGAGTTAATACAAACTATGCAGTGGGATTTTGCAGATTACGACAAAAAATTAGCTGCCGATTTAGGCGCATATTTAGGGGTGAGTCCCTTGTTAGGTGCTCTCATACTTCAACGTGGATATGCCGACCCTATAAAAGCTAAGATGTTTTTGCGTCCAAAACTTGCAAATTTAGAAGACCCTTTTAGCGTTCAAAATTTACGCAATGCCGTTTTACGCATAGTTAAAGCTATCGACAACAAAGAAAATATTTTAGTATTTGGCGACTACGATGTTGACGGTATTACAAGTACTACTTTATTAGTTAGCATATTGCGTTGTTTTGGGGTAAACCCAAGTTATTTTGTACCTCGCAGAATGGAAGAAGGTTATGGCTTGAGCAAATCGGCTTTAGAACGCGCTCTTGCCGATGGTAAACCAAATCTCCTTATCGCATTGGACTGTGGTACAAACGCTGTTGAGGCCATCGACTACATCACATCAAAAGACATTGATTTAATAATTGTTGACCACCACCAAGCTAAAGAAGCTGTAGATTGTGGAAATCATATTTTGATAAATCCACATGTATTCGACATAAAAGGCGCTCCATGGCGTAATCTTTGCACCGTTGGTTTAGTATTTAAGCTTGCGCATGGCTTTATTAAAGAAATGCGTTTACGCAACAACAAAGCTTCTTGGGAGATTAACCTAAAAGACTATCTCGACTTAGTTGCTATGGGTACTGTTGCCGACTTAGTTCCATTAACCGATGAAAATAGAATTTTAGCTCGTTATGGTATAAAGCGTTTAAAAACTACTCGCAGAACTGGTATTCAAGCTCTCGTTCAAGCAAGTGGTATAGCTTTAGGCGAAGACATAACTCCTATCGACATATCTTTCAAACTTGGTCCAAGAATAAATGCAAGTGGACGTCTTGCTGATGCCTCGCTTCCTTTAGATATGCTTTTAGGAGACGATTTTACTACTTGTTATCGAGCAGCTTGCGAATTGAACGACATCAACAAAGAACGCCAAGACATAGAACGTGGTGTATTAGAAGATGCCATAAAACAAGTACAAGCTCGTAATCTTGACAGATATCCATGTATAATTGTGTTCGACCCATCTTGGCACCCAGGTGTAGTTGGTATTATTGCTGGTAAGCTAAGCAGAGAATATCACAAGCCTGTTATTGTATTTGGTGAGATTGACGATGGTTTTACTAAAGGTTCTGGTCGTAGTGTTTTGGGCGTTGATATGGTTGAGTGTCTGCAAGAGTGTAGCGATTTACTCGGCAGTTGGGGAGGGCATCCTATGGCTGTTGGTGTATCGGTTCGTGATGGTGCAATCGATGAATTCCGCGAACGCTTATCAAAAACTATATCCGACAAATATGGCGAAGACTTCGATTTCTCACCAAAAGTAAACATAAGCTTAACTCTAGATTCTGGCGATGTTGGTTTCGAATTACTCGACGAACTTGAACTATTACATCCCTTTGGCGAAGGTAACAAAGAGCCTGTATTTGCTTTGTGTAACATTGTTTTGACAAAAGAACCAGAACCATTTGGTGCAGGGCAGAATTTCCGTTTTCAAATACCTCTTGCAAATGGTGGTTGGATAAACGCTGTTGCATGGCGTTTTGCAAACAATGTACCACCAGTTGGTAAGCCAGTTGATTTTGCTATAAAGCTTGGGTGGAATCGTTGGAACAGAAGAAAGTCGCCACAGGCTACTTTGATAGATTGGCGTTTTTCAGAATAAAAGTGTTTTCGAGTATTTTTAGTTGTATACTCGTTTTTACCATTTTTTGAATACAAAGAAAACGGCTATTACCATAAATGCAAAGCCAACTATGTAGTTCCACTTTAATTCTTCTTTTAGATATAAAACAGAAAATGCACAAAAAACTACAAGTGTTATGGCCTCTTGTAATGTTTTTAATTCGGCAGTAGAAAATGTCTGACTACCAATTCTGTTTGCTGGAACCTGAAAGCAATATTCAACAAAAGCAATCAACCAGCTTACAACTATAACAAGCCACAACGATGCACTTTTAAATTTTAGATGCCCATACCAAGCAAACATCATAAAAACATTGGCAATGGTAAGTAGAGCTATTGGCGCAATATATTTCATATTATTTTACTTTCATAATTGCAGTTGCTCTGTATCTATACATATCTGGTGGGGCATAGCGTTCATATAGGCCTCGGCGTTTGCGTGGGTATGGCGCAAATGCTGGCGAACTTCTAAATTCTTGAGCATTCATAATTATAATACCATCAACACCTGCTTTGGCTGCACGTTCGCGCATAATCTGATACACCGACGCTTCATCGTTATATGCAGAAAATGTTTCGTAGGTGATAATTCCAACTTCTTTGTATTTGTAAGATGGATGCTGTGTTATGAACAAATCAACTTCTGAAGCTTTTTTTGGAGAACCGAAAACACCATTAGACGATTTATCTAAGGGCCAAAAGCTTGCGTTTACGCTTTCGCAACTACACAAAAAGACGAGGGCAAATATTGGTATTAGCGCAATGATTTTTTTTACTATTTTATTTTTCATAACGTTAATATTTTTAGCTTTTGTCTAACAGATAACAGAAACTTCTGCAAAAAGATGTTTTATTTTTTTATAATCGAGATTACTTTTGCTGGCTCAAGAGATTTTTTGCCATTTAGAAATTCTAATTCCATAAAGAATGCACAACATACTGTTTGAGCATTTTTTGTTTCCACCATTTTGCACATAGCTTTGGCTGTTCCACCAGTTGCGAGAATATCATCTACTATTGCAACTCTTGTATTTGGTGCAATGTCGTCATCATGCACACATAGAACATCAGTACCATATTCAAGGTCGTACTCAACATCGAGGGTTTTGCGTGGTAATTTTCCACGTTTGCGAACTGGTATAAACGGAATACCAAGTTTCATAGCTACTGGAATACCGAAGAAAAATCCGCGTGCTTCGGGCGATATTATTACTTGTGGATTAGTTTTTGCAATTTCACCAGCGAGGGCATCGACAGCTTTTTTATAAGCTTGAGGATTTGCTAACATTGGTGTGATATCGTAAAATAATATACCTTTTTTGGGAAAGTCGGGTATTTCTGCTATGTGTTTTAATATGGTATTCATATTGTTTATTTCTGAATGATTGTATCTTTTATTTCGATAGATTTTTGTGGAAAATCGAGAGTAAAATGGAGCCCTCTGCTTTCGTTGCGAGACAATGCCGAACGTACAATTAAAATAGCAACTAATACTTGATTGCGAAGTTCAATCAATGCTGGTTCAATTTTGAAATTCCAGTAGTATTCGTCAATTTCTCTTTCGAGATTTTCCAAACGATGCAATGCACGTTCAAGGCGACGGGTAGTGCGTACAATTCCAACGTAGTCCCACATAATTCTGCGAAGCTCACCCATATTGTGTTGTAAAACTACACGTTCGTCAGGGTCTCGCATATCGCCATCACGCCATGGATTTACATCGAGGTTTTCTTCGTGCTTTTCTTTGATGTATTTATCAACAGCTTTTGATGCGTTGTTTGCCAACACAACAGCTTCTAACAACGAATTACTTGCCAATCTATTTGCTCCGTGCAAACCAGTGCAAGCAACTTCGCCACAGGCATATAAACCTTCAACCGAAGTTCTTGCGTTCATATCGGTTTGAACACCACCACACATATAGTGTGCAGCAGGTACAACAGGCATAAAATCTTTAGAAATATCTATGCCTTTTTCAAGGCAATGCTGATAAATTTGTGGGAAACGTTCGCTGAGTTCTTCTTTCGATTTGTGAGTAATATCGAGCCAAACGTGTGGTGTTCCCAAGCGTTTCATTTCGCTATCGATAGCTCTTGCAACTATATCGCGTGGTGCTAAGTCTTTGCGTTGGTCGTAGCGAGCCATAAAAGCTTCGCCTTTTGCGTTTCGCAGAATTGCACCTTCGCCACGCACAGCTTCTGAAATTAAGAAACGCTCACCATCTTGTGTGTACATTGCAGTTGGGTGAAACTGTATAAATTCTAAATTTGCAACTTTAGCACCGCCTCTGAAAGCCATAGCAATGCCATCGCCCGTTGCAATTTCTGGGTTTGTTGTGTACTGATACACACAACCTGTGCCACCAGTCGACAACATTATAGCTTTTGTTGTGAAAGTTTTTACGCAATTGTTTTTGGTGTCGTAAACATACAAACCAACAACGCTATCGTTTTCACCTTCGTTGAGCTTGCGTGTTTTTGACTTCAGAATTAAATCGATAGCAAAGTGATGTTCAAATACCGATATGTTCTTATTGCTTGCAACCGACTTTAACAAAGCTTCTTCGATAGCTCTGCCTGTATAATCTTTAACGTGTAAAATTCTGCGTTGCGAGTGTCCACCTTCTTTGCCTAAGGCTATTTCACCAGACTCGTCTTTTGAAAATTCAACGCCTTCTTCTATCAAATTTTTAATCTGTTCTGGTCCAGCACTTACAATTGCTCGCACAGCGTCTTCATGACAAAGACCATCGCCAGCAATGAGTGTGTCTTGAACGTGCGAGTTAAAATCGTCGGCACAACTTGTAACACTTGCAATGCCACCCTGAGCGTGATTAGTGTTTGTATCGGAACGTTGTTTTTTTGTAACTATGGCAACCTTATAACCGAGTTTAGCCGACTTTAACGAGAAGCTTAACCCAGCAATACCACTGCCGACAACAACTATGTCGAATTTCATTTTAAGTAAAATTTAAATTATATTTGAATGTTATCGATTAAGCGAGTTTGTCCGTACCAGACAGCAACACTTATTCGGCTTTTCCCAGTTTCGTGTCGTGATACAGGCAACGATGTTTTTGCATCGACAACTTCTGCATAAATAACTCGTGCTTTTGCGTTAGCAATGTTGTTTATAACATAAGCTTTAATGCGATCAACGTTGTCGCAATTTTCGGTTTCAATCATTTTCTTTGCTTCTACTAAAGCATTGTGGATACGTGTAGCACCCAAGCGTTCAAGCCTATCCATATACTTATTGCGCGAACTCAAAGCTAAGCCATTTTCATCGCGAATAATTGGTGCGCGTACAATTTCAACGTCTATAAATAAGTCGCGAACCATACGTTCTATTATAGAAACTTGTTGAGCGTCTTTTTCACCAAAAACAGCACAATCAGGTTTTACTATATTAAACAATATGCTGACAACCGTTGTAACGCCTCTAAAGTGTTTTGGACGTGATTGACCACACAAATACTGACTTATTTGTTCTTCACTTACAAAAGTAGAAGCGTCGGGGGCATATATATCGTTAGCCGATGGTGCAAAAACTATATCGGCACCACGTTGTTGACATGCTTGAGCGTCTTCTTCTAACTGACGTGGATATTTATCAAAGTCCTCATTCGGTCCAAATTGTGTAGGATTTACAAAAACCGATACAACTACAATGTCGGCAAGCTCTTTAGCTTTGTCGATAAGGCTTAGATGGCCGTCGTGAAGGGCGCCCATAGTTGGTACTAATGCAATTTTCTTACCTTCGGCTTTTGCTGAAGTAGAAAATGCTTTCATTTCTTGTGGAGAAGATATTATTTTCATTGCATTTAATCCTGCTCTCTTATTCTCTTAGTACACAACAAATTTTTAAAAAAAGCAAATATTAAAATCAATGCTTGCAAATAAAGCTTATCTGTAGATAAATATAGATAGTAAAAATATTTTTATATGGAAACAAAAGAAGAAAGAATTGTAGCACTTTTACATGGTCATGACCGTGCTGGTATTGTAGCACGCGTTTCGGGTTGGATTTATGCTCGTGGTGGAAACATTCTCCACGCAGATCAACATAGAGACCGTCAGGAAGGCATATTTTTTCAGCGTGTTGAATGGATTCCCGTTGGCGATGTAGCTGAAGAAATGCGTTTGTTTAAAGAATTTGCAAAAAGCGATTTGGAAATGGAAGTATCGCTTTCTCGCTCAAGTAGTAAGCCAAAGATTGTTCTTATGGTATCGAAGTTTGAGCATTGCTTTGGCGATATGATTATGCGTTGTCGTTCGGGCGAAATAAATTGCGAGATTGCTTGTGTTATATCTAATCACGAAGATTTGCGTCCGTTGGCTGAAACGTTTGGCTTAAAGTATCACTACATTCCTGTTTCTAAAGAAACCAAACCTCAAGCCGAAGCAAAACAACTTGAAATTATCAGAGAAAGTGGTGCCGAGTTGGTTGTTATGGCTCGTTATATGCAGATTTTGAGCGAGAACTTCCTCGATACTTGTTCTGCACCAGTTATAAATATTCATCATAGTTTTTTACCAGCATTTGCAGGTGCTAAGCCTTATCATCGTGCTTACGAGCGTGGCGTTAAGTTGATTGGTGCTACTGCGCATTACGCAACAAAAGATTTAGACGAAGGGCCAATTATTGCACAGTTGGTAACAACTGTAAGCCATCGTAATAACGTTGATGATTTGATGCGCAAAGGACGAGAACTTGAGCGTGAGGCGTTGGCGTCGGCTGTACGTCTGCATGTAGAAGGCAGAATTCTTACATACAAAAATAAAACTGTAATTTTCGACTAATATTAGTGATGTCAATTCCTGAAAAATTGCCATTTAAAATAAGTGTGCTTGTGTTTGTTCGTGATACACAAGGCAGACATTTGCTAATAGAACGTCTGAAAGAACCTAATAAAAATTTGTGTAGTCCGATAGGTGGAAAGCTTGAAATGGCGTTGGGAGAATCGCCTTTCGAGTGTGCAATCAGAGAAACTAAAGAAGAAATCGGCTTAGATTTAACCGAAGCCGATTTGCACTTGTTCTCGATGATTTCTGAAAAATCGTATGAGGGTGGAAGTCATTGGTTGATGTTTTTATTCGATTGTAAAAAACGTATTCAAACGTTGCCAAACAAAATATCTGAGGGTGATTTTAAGCTTGTAGATGAAGCTGAAATCTTTGGTGGAAAAATAAAAATTCCAGAAACCGATAAGCTTTTACTTTGGGATATCTGGAAAAAATGTCATAATTCTGGCTTGACCATTTTGCGTGCCGATTGTGGTGGAAAAATAACATCAAAAATAGAAGAAATACTATAACTTTATGAACGATACTAATCAAAAAATTCTACAAATATTCAAAGAAACTGGTGCTCTTATGGAAGGGCATTTTATCCTCAGAAGTGGCTTGCATTCTGGTCATTTCTTTCAGTGTGCGCGCGTTTGCGAGTATTTAGACAGAGTTTCAGAGCTTGTTGAAATGCTCGTAAAAAAACTTGGCGATATACAAGTAGATACCGTTATAGCCCCAGCAATGGGTGGTTTGGTGCTTGGTCAAGAAGTTGCACGTCAGATGGGTAAACGTTTTATTTTTGCTGAAAAGCAAGATGGAAATTTAGTGTTGCGTCGTAATTTCAAGTTGGCAGAAGGCGAAAAGGTACTTATTGTTGAAGACGTAATTACGCGTGGTGGCAGAGTTCAGGAATGTATCGACATCGTAAAGGCCACTGGTGCAAATCCTGTTGCAGCAACTGTTTTAGTTGATAGAAGCGAAGGTAAGGCAAAGTTTGAAATTCCTTGCGTAAGCTTATTAGAATTTTCGTTCCCAACATACGAAGCCGATAAACTTCCACCAGAATTAGCTTCAATTCCAGCATCACACCCTGGAAGTTAATATTGTATAGAGTAGTTGTTGTAAGGAATCGAAAATATAACAGATATGAAAAAAATACTAACTTGCTCGTTGCTTGTTTCGGCATTGGTTGCTTTTGCCGATGGTAAAAAAACAGAAACTTCTGTTGATTATAAAACACCAGTTTCTTTTACATCATGTATAGATAAAGGTTGGGATTTTTGGCAGAACAGAGCCTATAATTATGGATTTAAGGTCGATAAGCTCGAAGTTCCAATATTCTTTGATGCACCTATAATGACTACTTCTACAATTATGGTGCGTGGTGGCGATTTACATAAGAAGCGTTGGGGCTTGCACTTGTTTGAGGGCTATGCTTCCGACGATAAATCGCGTATTACTATGTTGGTAAATAAGCATATCGAAGAAGGTTATCCTGTTGGCGAATTATACTATTTTGGCACAGCTTATAATCAAATGGCAGATATGCCATACTTTTGGTTTAGAGTAGGTAGCGATGTTCCGTATCATTCGTATATGTTCTCTCGCGACAGAGCTATTTTTTATGGAGCAGTAGAAATGCGTAGTCCACTTACTTTAGCGAGTGTTGGTAAAGATGATTTACGCGACGTTCAGCTTACTGGTAAAGATATGAAAAAAATCAGAACCGAAGCTAAAAAACATATAAAACGTGAAGACTTTGAAACCGACAGCTACTACAAACATGCAGTAGAAGGCGAAGTCTATAAAGAATTCGCAAAATACACAAAGAAAAAGTTGCTTAAACAAGCCAAAGATGGTACTATCTTCTACGATAAAGATAGAAAAATTGTTGTTATCAAGATAGATGGCAAATGGCATAAACTTGAAACAACACCTATCGATATGGATTTAGATAAATAGAAAGTTATAATTATGGCAAACGATTTAGACGAACTTAATGGTCCAATCAATCAACAAGGACGCGATGTTAATGTAATTGAAAAGCAACTTCCTGTACAAGTAGGTTGGGGCTCTACTTTATTTGAAATTATCTTGTGGGTTCTTGGTATTATTCCTGGGTTGATTTTTTTGTTTATGAAAATTTCTGCATCAAATTATTTCAAAAAACTTCAGCAGAAAATACAAGCCGACGCATCTACAATCGACAACTACTTGGAACAACGCGTGCAAATTTTACAAAACGTTGCAAAGCTTGTTGAGAAATCGGTAGATTTAGATAAAGATGTTATGAAAACCGTTGCAGCTTTTCGTGGTGGTGCAATAGCCGACGGAAATCGTAATATAGCTGCTGAGCAGATTGATGGTGCTTTTGCACGTTTGTTTCCACAAGTTGAAGCTTATCCAGAATTGAAAGCTCATTTAGTAATTGCCGATGCAATGCAACAAAATGCTTATTTGCAAAAAGAAATTACAGCAGCACGCTCGTTGTATAACGATACAGTAAACCAGTGGAATACTGATATCTATTCGTGGCCTACAAAAATGATTGTAGCTGCTCGTGCTGGTTATACAACTCGTATTCCATTCTCGGCTTCAGCCGAAACTAAGGCTCGTGCAAAAGAGGTATTCTTTTGATAGAAGATATATACGATCCACTTGTGCGATATCGCGATGAGTTTCGTGCAAGATTTTCGCAACTAACTCTCGACAAATTTAAAGAACTTGTCGAGAAGTCGGGTGTTGATGTAAGTGCAAATCGTAAATTGATTGCCGATATAAATGCGTTGTCTGCTTCGTTAAATTCTAAGAAGTGGAAGTTGTTCTTTTTGCGTTTATTTATTATTATTGGTTTTATTGCAGGCTTTTTAGGAGGCATAATAGCTTACAATATGATTGATTGTGTTGAGCGTTGGTACGCAATTGGTGCGTGCGTTGGTGGTATAGCTTTAATTATCTTAACATATCCATTCTATAAAAAAACGCGTAAATTGATTGAAAAATTAGAAGACGACATATCTGTAAAAACGCAATCAGCTTGGGACCAAATGGCTCCGTTGAACAAACTTTATACTTGGGACATTACTGTAAAGTTAATTGAAGCCACTGTTCCACGTTTGCAATTTGATGCGTTCTTTACAGCAGATCGTTTAGACGAATTAAATCGTTTATTTGGGTGGGATAATTCTTTTAACGAAGGTAAATCTATTGTATTTGCACAGTCGGGGGTTATAAATGGTAATCCGTTTGTTATTGGCGAATATTTAGAACAGCAGTGGGGCGAAAAAACTTACGAAGGTACTAAATCTATATCATGGTCGGAGTGGACTACTGTAAACGGAAAGCGTCAACGGGTAACACGACATCAAACATTATATGCTACTGTAACAAAACCTATTCCAGTTTATAAAGATAAAAAACTTCTAATTTATGGAAACGACGCCGCCGAAAACCTAACATTTTCCAGAAAGCCATCTTCGCTTTCCGATGTTGGCGATGGGCTTATTGGGTCGTTTCGCAAAAAATTAGTTGTAAGAGAATTGGAAAAGTTTTCTAGAAATCTTGATGATGATTCCGATTTTACTCTTATGAGTAATCATGAGTTTGAAGCTCTCTTTTATGCCAAAGATCGTGATAACGAAGTTGAGTTTCGTTTGTTGTTTACTGCACTTGCTCAGAAACAAATGTTAGATTTGTTGAAAGATTCTAGCATAGCATTTGGCGATGATTTTAGTTTTATAAAACAAAATAAAATAAATGTTATTGTGCCAAATCATTTACAAGAAGCAGTTATCGATACAAATCCAGAACGTTTTTACGATTATGATTTTGATAGGGCAATGTTGAATTTTCAACAATTTAACGAAAAATATTTTAAAGATGTTTATTTTGCTTTTGCTCCATTATTGGCAATTCCACTCTATCAACAAACCAGAACGGTAGAAGATATTTATAAAGATGCCATAAATATGCAATCATCGTTTTGGGAGCACGAGTCGCTGGCAAATTACTATGGTGATGATTATTTTAAGCATTCGTCTTGTATAACGCGTAATATTCTAAAAACCGAACATTCTTCTCGTGAAGATGATACAAGCACTATAAAAGTTACAGCCTACGGATTTAAGGGGCTAAACAGAGTTGATTATGTAGATGTATATGGAGGCGATGGCAGATATCATTCTGTTCCTGTACATTGGGTTGAATATTTACCAGTTCATAAAACAAGTAATATGTATATTTCCGAAAACAAAAACTCCTCAGACATAAATGTTGAGGACATCTCTAATGCTGGCTTTTGGCGTAGGAGTATTTTTTCGTACTTAAATAAGTAATAATTTCTCAATTTTCTGGTGAACGATTTTTATCTTCTTGGTAGTGCTTTTTTTGTTTTGAATTAAACTCGAGAATTATTGATGCCAAGAATGCACTTAAATTTCCACAATAAAATTCGTTTGCGTGTTGTTGTGCAATGTCGAGTGTTTTACGACTCAAACAAATACTCTTTCTTATATGATTATTTTTATCCGACATAAATATGATTGTTTATATTATTTATAATAAATCAACAATTATATTTATTGTTTTTATATTTTTTTATAATGCATAATAATTATATTATATTTGCGTAATAATTATGCAAATATGTTTAAAGGGTTTCTTGAAAGATTTATTATTACAAAAAATATAGTATATGCGTTTTTTATAACAAAATTAAGGCACATACTAATCTATAAATTTTACTTTAAATAAACTTATTTTGGAAGAATTTCGTATTTTGTAGCTTGTATAATAGCATCTAACGATGCAATTTGAAGAGCTTGTGGTGTACGATTTATAATACTTCCTGCTGGAGCAGTGGGTTTTTGATATAAAATATCAGCTTTCCACAAAATGTATTTACACTTTTCGTCTTCAAAAAATGCCCCGTTGAAAGGATAACTTACAGCGCGTATTAAGTTATAGATTTCTACAGCCGATTTTGAAAAGTCTATTCTGCTATCTTGCGGAGTTCGTTTGCCATAGTACGATGCCTTTACATCTTTTATATCGATTTGTTTTTTTGGTTGTACACGTTGTAAGATAATATTGTCGAGATTATCTTTGAATAAAGTAAGAGCTTCTTGGGCAACTTTAGTTTGAATATCGGCAACGTATTCATTGGGTAAAATTTCAATTTTCTTTTGAGCTATAATATCTCCAGTATCGAATGTTTCTTCAATTATGTGCAGAGAAACGCCAGTGTATTTTTCGCCATTTATAATAGCCCAGTTTAAAGGGGCTCTGCCTTTGTATGAGGGTAGGTAAGAGCCATGTAAATTATATGCACCTAATTGTGCTTGCGTGAATATTTCAGATGGAATTTTGTTTCTATAATACAGCGATAGAATTAAATCTGGATTTATATATTTGAATTTTCTTATCCATTTTGCCGATTTTAAATTTGTTGGCTTATAAACATCAATACCGTATTCTTTGGCTAAACTTTCGGGAGTATTGAACCAGTTGTTTTCGTGCGAATCGAAGTCGTGAGTAAAAACAGCTAATACAAAATAATCGTTTTCTAACAGATATTTTAAGCATTTGTACCCGACATCGCCAAAGCCGAAGAATACAATCTTTGCATCTTTAACATTCATATTAAAAGCCAATTTTTTCCTTGATTGTGTATTTGCGTTTTATAGATTGTTCTGACTTCTGTTTTTTTAACAAATTAGTACTTAGTTTTATTAACGAGAACACATTGTACTTTGATTTTCCAGCATTGCGTGCTGAATGACAAACATCAATTTCCGTTGGATTTGATGCATAGTTGTATCCTAAAATAGGGATAAACGCATTGTTTGTTGCTTCATTTATGATTTTTTTTGCAATGTTTTTTGCATATCCACGCAACATACAACCTTGATCGGTAATTGGTGTATGCGTAAGAACTTTACGAATTTTATTCATCAGTTTTGAGGCATAAATTCTAAAGGCGCTATCGTTGCGAGTTTTTCGCACAGTTCCAATATAGTCGAAACCTTTCTTAAATTTAGCTACAATATTTTCAATTTCTTCAGGTGGATTTTGTAAGTCGGCATCTATTGTTACTAATAGATTTCCAGACGCATTTGCAAAGCCTGCTAATATTGCTTGATGTTGACCACTATTAGTTGATAAATCTATAATTTTAACTACTTCACGATGGGTAGTATAAAATTCTTTTAACATATTTAACGATGCATCGGTACTGCCATCGTTTACAAATATCAACTCATACGAAGTATCGAGTTTATCGAGGGTAGATTTTAAGCGTTCAAACAGTGGTTGCAGGTTGTCGTACTCGTTATAGACGGGTACAATTACTGAAATTTCCATACTATTTTCTACGGCGTATTTTACGCATTTCTATACGAGGTGCAACTATTGTATTTTCTTCTAAGACTCCACCAAACGCACACGAAAGTACTATTGCACGTTTCATCAGAATTGTTCCTGGGTGGAGTACGCTATTACAACCAGCTTCGGCTTGATCGCCCAATATTGCACCAAGTTTACGCATACCAGTTTCAACTGTACCTTCTGGTAAATTTATTGGAACATTAGCTCTATCTAAACGCAGATTTGCACAGATTACGCCAGCACCAAGGTGCGATTTATTTCCCAATACTGAATCGCCAACGTAGTTGTAGTGGGGGGTTTCAACGTTATCTAAGAGCATTGCATTTTTATACTCGCACGAATTACCAATTACACAACCTTCGCCGATTATAACGTATCCACGAACAAAACATCCTGGGCGCATTTCGGTATTTGCACCAATCCATGCTGGACCTTTTATAAAGCCAAATGGGGGGAGTTTTACAGATGGATGTATATAAACTTTGCCTTCGATTGTTATTCCGGCAGGGATATCTTTTTTTGATTCTAACTTATCAAAATCAACATTATCTAAGGCTGTTTTTATATTTTGCACCCACAACCAAGGTTCCATGTCGCCTTTGAAGTATTCTGCAAAGTGTTCTAAAGATTTCGGTAACGAAAATAACTGTTCGGCTTTCATAAAAATATAACATAACTTTATACTTTTTTTATTCTTAGACAATAAAAAAACGTCTTAAAATTAAGACGTTTTAGCTTTTTTTACTTTTATTTAAAATCTAAATTTTTTATGAGTTTATATTTACGACGCAATTCATATGCGTGGTCGGAACAAACTCTATCAACGCCAAGTTCAGCTGCAAAAGCTAAGTCTTCTAAGTCTTGAACTTGCCAAACACCAGTTTTAAAACCTGCTTTCTTTAAAGCTGATATAAAGTGTTTATCTATTTTTCTATAACTACCTATGGCAACTTGTTCTACATTGGCATCTTTTGCCGTTGCTATAATTTTTTCAAGTGTCCAATTACGTTTTTTATCGCCCATATTGACGATAAAAAGTGTTTCATATTTTGGATATTTTTGTTTGAAATCTTTTATTACATTTGCATCGAAGCTCGTTACAAGTATATTCCAATAATCTAAACCTGCTTTTATTCGAGCTTGCTCAACTTTATCGGCAAAGTTTGGTCCGTATCCTTTTATTTCTAATTCAAAACGTTTATCTTTGGGGATAACTGCAAAAATATCATCTATTGTTGGCAATTTTACATTTGCGTATTTTGCGTCGTATACTGACTCGTTTGGTTTACGAGGGGTTAATGTATTTTTTGCATTCTTAATGTCTTCGGCTGTTAAATCTTGTGGATTTTTATCTATATTCCAGAATTTCTTCAATTCATTTTTGCCATGAATACATACCATGATACCTTCTTTGGTTATAGAAAAATCGGTTTCTATCATTTCTGCTCCCATATCGTAGGCTAATTTTATAGCCTCAACTGTATTTTGTGGGGCGAAGTCGGCCTCGCCTCTATGCGAGTGCATTCTAATTTTTTGCTCTTGTTTCGATGGTGAACATGCCGAAACGAAAGCAATAACAAACAACGATAATACTTTAATTTTATTCATAATAAGGAAATGTTAAAACGTTTTTATATGTTTATCAACTTATTTTTACACAAAAAAACGCGTAGATTTCTCGACGCGTTCAAAATTTACTTATGCTAAAAATTAATCAGCTTCAGCAAACGACACTTGTTTTATACCTGCAGTAGAGCAGGCATTTAACACTGATATAGATGCTTGGTGTGGAGCATCAGCATCTGGATATATCGACACAATAGTCGAGATACCACCTCTATCAGCACTTTGTTTTAATCTTTTTAATGTCGACGCTAATTCCTTAAACTCAACCTTTTTCTTAGCTGAAGTTGCAGGTGGGAACAAGCGATTACCGAGATTTTCAATTTCTGCACCATTCAAGAAGATACTGCCGTCGGGAGCTATTTCTATGATTTGTTCACTGGGCAGAACTGCATTTTTTGCACTGGGTTCTGACACAGCTGGTAACGAGAATAGCAAATCGGCTTCTTGCTGTATAGGCAAGTACATAAAGTAAATGAGCAAAAGGAAGACAACGTCGATCATCGACGTCAAGTCGAAACTATCTTCCGAATTTAGAACTTCATTTGTTTTTGCTGCCATTGTATTAGTCTTTCAATGTTCCGAACAGAATATTATATACGCCTGCTTCTGCGCAAGTTTTCATCAAATCGTTGACATATTTATGAGGAGTATGAGCATCGGCTCTGATATATGCTCCTTTAAAGCCTGGAACACTATTGCGTGCAATCAAGGCTTTTTTTATGTCTTCTAAGCTTGCCGAAAACGCACCCAAGAAGAATGTTCCAGTTTCAGATATAGACAAGAACTGTCTATCACCAACATCGTCTGGAACTTTAGCTTCTGGGGCATTTGGCATTGCTACTTGAATCAACTCTGCCGAAGCATAACTTGTTACGGTCATGAAGAACGTAATCAAGAGGAAGACGACGTCAATCATTGGCGTCATTTCGAATTTGTCATCGCCTTCTGGTGTTCTCCAAGTTTTCATAAATTACAAGTATAAAACTTTTATTACTGATTTTCAACAGGTGCTTCTGCTGGAGCTTCTGCTGGTTCTTCTTCAGTTTGTGGACCGTACTTCAACGACTGCTTGAGTGTGAAAATGAGGTCACCAATAATACGGCTTGAACCTGAAATAATTGCACCATACTTATTCTTAAAGAAGAAGAAGAAGAACATAGCTGGAATACCAACAATCATACCTGTAGCTGTTGTAATAAGAGCTTCTGAAATGTTGTCGGCAAGTTTTGAAGCTGAACCTGCACCTTCTGTTGCGATTGTATTAAATGCCTTAACCATACCAGAAACTGTACCATAAAGACCCAACATAGGAGCCAACGATGCAATAACTGAGAGGTAATTGATTTTTACGTATGGGTTTGCAAATTCTTCAACCGAAGCTTCTTCCATAGCTACTGCTATTGCATCAGCATCAACATCTTTCATATCAGCTCTTGCCAAGCCATTACCGATAATATTTGTAATTGGCGATGGATTTTTTTCGCAATAATCAATAGCTTCTTGAAGTTGGAGGTTGTTAATCATACCTTCTACTTGTTTTACACCATCTGGATTCAAGAACTTTTTCTTGCGAACTGCTATAAAGTTGTAAACAACGAGTGTTGTACCAAATACTGCGAACAAACCGAGTGGATACATTGTCCAACCACCAGCTCTCCACATATCGGCAAGCGATTTTTCTTTTACCTGTGGCTGATCTGGTTTAGTGCTGTCAGCAGCAGGTGCATCTGTATCTTGAGCAAACGCAAACTGAGCTGCGAATGTCAAAGCAATAACTGATAATATTGTCAGGATTTTTCTTTTCATCTAATTTATATGTTTAGTGTTTATATTTAAAAAGTGAACAATTCGTGTGCAGAAATAACGCACAATCTATAAAGTATATTGTCTTATTGATTTGTTTTATTCAAGCATTTTATCAATTTTTTTTGCGATTATCGTATTTTTCGAGGCGCAGTTTTAAATTTTTTATTTGAGGATCGGCATATCCATACACTGAAGTGAATGCGCGCCATGGCAATTTCTTTGCTTTTCCGTTTAATTTGTAGATATACGTTGGCTCAAATTCGTCGTCAGATTTATATTTTTTGAAGTCTGTTGATATACCTACACCTTTGGGGTACTTTATTTTCATAGATGGGTAATCTGCATCTGATGTTTCTACAAATACAATTTGATTTAGTAGTGTTTTTTCGCCAGTAGCATTCCAAAAACAGAAAGGCGCTTCTTTTACATTACCATATGCAATTTTTCCAGCTATGTCTAATTGTTCCGAAATTATAACTTCTGTTTTTGGATGGTCTTTTATTTCAACACGATAAGCTACAGCATCGTTATAAGCACGAACATATACCTTATAACCATTATTAGTATAGCTATACTCTAATTGATTAAAATCTTCCGATGGTACATCGCCTCTATGGAAGCGACGATCTAAGCTATATGGCAACCCAGCGCATATATTTGTACGAGGCGTTTTCATTGAAGCTTTAACTTCTTTCAAGAAAATTCTATCGCCCATTTTAGCAGATATTGTGAAACATTTATTTACATCAATTTCTACTTGAAGTTTACCATTGGGAGACTGCAATTTAAAAACTTCTGCACCAGCTGATACAGCTAACAACGAAGTTAACGCAATAATTATTGATTTTATATATACTTTCATAAATATCTTTTAGTAAAATTATTTGTTTTTTGCAAAGTCTTTTATTTTTGCACACAACTGACTAAGCCCGTTGCGACGATTTGGCGATAAGTGTGTTGATATATTTACTTCTGCCAAAAATGCAGGATCTAACATTTCAACTTCTTGTGGAGTTAATCCACTATAAAGTTCGCACACTACCGATGCCACTGCACGCGTTATCAAAGAATCGGCATCACTTTTATAATAGCATTTACCTTCTTTAAACGATGGAACCAACCACAAGCTCGACACACAACCTTTTACTATGTATTCATCGGTTTTAAATTCATTGGGCAGGGGATTAGCTTTTTTATTTTTTTCAATTAGATACTCAAATAATTCTTGAGGATCTGGAAAAATTCCGTACTCGTCTCTGAGTTGTTGTTTGCGTTGTTCTATTAATGTCATACTCCGAAAATTTTAATATCGTTTTCTTCTGCGAGGGTTCGCACTTTATCTTTTTCTAAGATTATTACTTTACCAGCTTCTATGGCAACATTTTTTATATTTGCTTTTGCCAACTTTCTTATTGTTCGTTCGCCGATAACGGGAACATCAAAGCGATAATCTTGATTAGGCTTAACAGTTTTTGCAAAAAGGGCATCTTTGGCATCGAATTGACCAGCACGTTCTATCATTTGATCGGTACCTTCCCATGCTTCAACAGCCAATACACTTCCACGCGCTACAACACAACCTTGCCCAACATCTAAACGTGCCATTTCTCTGGCGATAGTCATTCCATGTTGAAGGTAATCGTTTGATACGCTCCATTTTTTGCCTGTAAAAAACCCCTTTGGTGCAATAGATTCGTCTAAGAATGAGCGTGCATCAAGCATATTTACACCTATTTTTGCAAGTTCATTAGCTATCGCTCCGAATATAGTTTCGGCATTCTTACGCTTTAAAGTTGCCATTACAAGCATTGCTTTTAAATCGAGTTTTAAGCCTTTGAAAAGTTTTTTGGGCGTTATTTGTCCAGCCATTATGGCGTATTTAACATTGTGCTTTTTTAACGATTTAAGAAGCTTACCCAACTGACCAACATTGATTGTTTCGACATTATCTGGCGAAAATTGCGATATTAAATCTGGCGATGTTTCGTCTTCAAAGGCAATCAAGGTTGTTTTAATTTGCAATTTTACAAGTTCGTCAACTACCAATTGTGGATACACGCCTTTCCCTGCAAGTATTGCTATTTTTGCAGTAGCATCGAAATCGGTAGGTAGAAATTGTGATATCATAATTAGTAATTGTACTTTGGACTTTTTAAGAGAAATTCTTTAAATATAACGCGTTTAGCAGTTAGTTTTTTTGAAGAATTAAACTCAAATAAAATAGAATCTTGAACTTGTTTACATGCAGATAAATCTTGCATAAAATGTTTTTCTTCAAGCATACCAATCGATTCTATTTCCAAAGGGAAATTCGATTGTGCATTTGTATTTTTTATAATGCCTTTTTGCTTATTGCGAATAAAATCACTTTTACCTTTATGCGATTTAAACGTAGCTAAACCATTTATTACAGCTACCGATATTTCTGTACCCGTATCTTCTACAATAAACTCGGTTGCTCTCATTATGAAATCACCCAAGCGTGTCGAAATTACAAATTCACTTAAAGCTCTTGGTTCTTTTGCTATAACTCGGATTTTACTTCCTTTAAAATTCAACAAGAGTTTCGATTCGCTAAGCTCGCGTTGTACTGAATGGTTTTGTTGAAATGGTTGTATTTGTGAAAAATTTACCACTTCTATTTCCGATTTCTGCATTACTTCAACTACTATTTCGTTAGAAAATTTCAGCGATGCATACTGGTTTTTATCACAAGAAATTTTCAAACCATTAGCATCTGTTATTTTTCCAGTTTTTATAGTTTCAGCTGAGCCATTACGAGTTATAACAGGTGTGTTGCGAATTGAATGCAATACAACAGCACCTTCTACCTCTGCACTTTGCAGAGAGGTAGAAGCAATGCTCAATATCAATAATGTTAGTATTTGTTTTAAAGATTTCACTTTACAACAATATTTACAATTTTATTTGGAACATAGATTTCTTTCACAATTGTTTTACCTTCTGTGAAAGTTTTTACGTTCTCAATAGCTTTTGCGTTTTCGATAATTACATCTTTCGACATCGATGCGTCAACAACTAATTCACCACGCAATTTACCATTAACTTGTACTGCAATTTTGTTTGAAACATTTTGCATTTTTGACTCGTCTGCTTCTGGCCATTTTGCCTTAGCAACAGAACCATTGTTGCCCAAACGTTCCCAAATTTCTTCACACATGTGTGGAGCAAATGGAGCAAGCAACTGTACAAATTTAGATGCACTTTCAAGCGATACTTGTTTTTGTTTCTGCAATACGCTTACGAAAATCATCATTTGCGATATTGCAGTATTAAAACGCAAGTTTTCGATGTCGGTTGCAACTTTCTTGATTGTTTCGTTGAGTGCTTTTAAAAGCTCTGGTGAATCTTGTGCGTCTTTTACAATTTTCTTATTTACTGAAGCAGTTTCTACATCAATGTATTCACGCCAAACTTTTTTCAAGAAACGCGAAACACCTTCAATACCATTAGTGTTCCAAGGCTTTTGATCTTCGAGTGGACCTAAGAACATTTCGTACAAACGTAACGAGTCGGCACCATACTTTGCAATGATATCATCTGGATTTACAACGTTGCCACGCGACTTACTCATCTTGAAACTGCGAGCATCAACCAATATTGATTTATCGGTTTTTAGTGCGAAGTTTGCGCCAACTTTTTCAACATCGTTTTCTGTCAATTTTACAGCTTCAACACCTTCTTCGTTTGCACGCGATGCTGTTACAAACTCACCGTCTTTCTTGTAGCCTGTGTACTCAAGCTGACCCAAAATGATACCTTGGTGGAACAATTTTTTGAAAGGTTCTGAGCCTTTTACAACTCCACAATCGTATAGAACTTTATGCCAGAAACGTGCATATAACAAGTGGAGAACTGCGTGTTCGGCACCACCTATGTAGAAGTCTGGATACTGCCAATATTGTTCGGCTTCAGGCGATATAAGGGCATTGTTGTTTGTGTTGTCGCAATAACGCAAGTAGTACCAGCACGAACCTGCCCACTGAGGCATTGTATTAGTTTCGCGAATACCATCGAACCAACCTTCAGTATTTTCGCATTCTGATGCTTGTACAATTTCAGCAGTTTCTGGATTTACTTTAACTTTCAACCAATCTGTTGCATTAGCAAGTGGACTTTCGCCAGTACCAGCAGGTTTATAATTGTCGATTTTAGGGAGTTCTAAAGGCAATTTATCTTCTGGAATTGGTAAAGCATAAACAGTTTCGCTATTTTCGTTTTTGCACGATACTGCTTCTTTTGGTAAATTCCATTTTCCAGACTGTTCTGCAAGCTTGTATGCTTGTTGGCTAACCCAGACAATTGGGAATGGCTCACCCCAATAACGTTGACGCGAGAACAACCAGTCGCGAAGTTTATAATTAACCGATTTCTTGCCCAAGCCTTGTGCTTCGAGCATTTCGGTAACTTTCTTTTTACCTTCAAGCGATGGAGTGCCGTCCCACTGTGCCGAATTTATCATGCTGCCAACATCGGTAAAGGGCAGTGCTATATCTGAACCATCGGCGTTCTTCTTGTCGATAACTCTGATAATTGGCAAGTTGAATTTTACTGCAAAGTCGTAGTCGCGTTCATCGTGGGCTGGAACAGCCATAATTGCACCAGTTCCATAGCTCATTAAAACGTAGTCGGCAATCCAGATTGGAATTTGTTTGTTGTTTACTGGATTTATTGCGTATGCGCCAGTGAAAACCCCTGTTTTATCTTTTGCTAAATCGGTGCGATCGAGGTCGCTTTTCGATGCAATTTGTTTTTTATAATTTTCAACGGCTTCTTTGTTTTCGTCTGAAACCAACTCGTCAACGAGTGGATGTTCTGGAGCAATAACCATATATGTAGCTCCGTAAAGAGTATCTGGACGTGTTGTAAATATTTTTAATTTTTTGCCAGCAGCTTTCGAGTTTGCTATTTCAAAATCTACTTCAGCTCCTTCTGAACGACCTATCCAATTTGTCTGCAAACGCTTAGTAGAGTCGGGCCAGTCTAAATCAGACAAACCTTCAATAAGTTTGTCGGCATAGGCTGTTATCTTTAGAACCCACTGACGCAATTTGCGACGTTCTACTGGGAATTTACCAACTTCGCTTTTACCATCTATAACTTCTTCGTTAGCCAAAACTGTTCCCAAAGCAGGGCACCACCAAACTGGTTTTTCGTCAACGTATGCCAAGCCACGTTGGAAGAGTTTTAAGAATATCCATTGAGTCCACTTAAAATAGTTTGGATCAGTAGTGTTTATTTCTCTATCCCAATCGATAGCAAAACCTATGCTTTTTATTTGTTTTCTGAAGTTATCTATGTTTGCCGATGTTGTTATGGCTGGGTGTGTACCAGTTTTTACAGCGTATTGTTCTGCTGGTAAGCCGAATGCGTCCCAACCCATAGGATGTAGAACATTAAAGCCCTTTGCCCATTTATAACGAGCAATAATATCGCTAGCAGTGTAGCCTTCTGGATGTCCGATATGTAAACCAGCGCCCGAAGGATAAGGAAACATATCTAAGATATAGTACTTTTTCTTATCGGTATTTTTAATATCTTCGGTTGCGAATGTACGGTTGTTGTCCCATACGTTCTGCCAGTGTTTTTCGATTTCTGTAAAATTATATTCTGCGTTATTTGTAGCCATAATGGTAAATTTGTAAAATTCTTATTATTTTTAGTATTTGGCAAAAAAGGTCAAACTTATTATACCGAAATTTTCTATTTTGTAATACGATGTTAAGTTTTTTATTTTTTAGTCGAGAAAACAAAATAGTATTTATCTTAAACTTATATCATTGAAAAATAAAAAAAATGATTTTTTTTGTTGACAGATTAAAAAAAATCGTATCTTCTAGAGGCGTTTAAGGGGGACTCTTATGATGATTGGGGTAATGTTATATAAGTTTTTTACGCGTGTGTGCGTTCGAATACATGTATTGTTGTCATGTGTTCTTTTTGTGATGTGTTGTTTTGCGTTTGTTAATAATAGCATTGCTGATGTAAAAACTGCAAAACAAGTAGTAAATAAAGCTATATCAACAGCTAAAAAAACAGCTTCAAAAACTAACGCAGTTGCTAAAGCTCCTGCAAAGGCAGTTGAAAAAACTAAAAAAGAAGTTAAAAAAGCAGTTGATACAGCAAAGAAAGAGATAAGTAAAGTAACGCGTCCAGCTCCTAAAAAGGTTGAGTTTAAAACGTTGCCAAACTTGTCGAGATCGACTCTTTCTAAAAAACCTACACCAACAAAGGTTCAACAGAAAAAGAAGATAAAGACAAAACAAGTTGTTATCGATTGTAAAATTGTTGCTTTTGCTAGAACTGCTTCCGATGCAGAGTCGGTAGCCGATGCTAAGACAGTTTCGTTGAGTTCAGGTAAAATTAAGCCTTTGATAAAAGATACAACATTTCTTACCGATACAACGGGTAGAGTCGGTTGCTTAAAACGTATGAATTATACCGATACTATTCCTGAAAATTGGTATTTGGAAACTCAAATGGTAGTTGGTTTTTCGTCGCGTTCTTATGAGCAAGCCTATAATGATGCGGTACAGCGTTCGTCGCAAAAGGTTAAGTCAATTGTAGAAAAGAATAATTTGGGTAATAAGATTTCTGATGGAAAGAAATCTCCATCTGTAGATAAAGTAATAGCATATGATTATGGCTTTGCAAAATCTGGGAAAGAATATTATTGTAGATTGTTCTTCAGATATATGATGCCAAAGAACTAAGTAGTGTTAAGAATTTAAGTAGTAAATTTTTTTAAAAAAATCGGGTTTTTGTGTGAAAAACTTAAAATGGACACAAAAATTCCGATTTTTTTTTAGAAAAAGATTGAAATGCTATAAAAAAATATTCAAACTTCAGTAATAATAGATTTATATTATATATATTGAAAATTTGCATTTATTACATAATAAATAATCTTAAATAAAGAAAAGGAAAACATTATGGCACGTAAAAAGGGTTCAACAAAGATTCCAGGCATGACACAAATATCGATTAGTTTGCCACAGGAATTGGTAAAACAGATTGATGAAATGGCTCGTTTAGATAATAGAAATCGTTCAAATTTTATAGCTAATAGTTTGCAAAATTTGGCGAAAGAGTGCCTTGGTGTAGCTGATAGTAAAAAGAAAATTGGTTAATATTTTTAATAATATTAAAGAAAGAAATGGCATCATAAACGTGATTCCATTTTTTTTGTTGCAATTTTTGTACGAAAAGGGAGAATTGTGGTAGTTTTTCTTATTAAAGAATTATTAGGTTTAATGGAGAGGTGACGGAGTTGGTCGAACGTGCTCGATTGGAAATCGAGTGTGCCTCAAAAGGGTACCGGGGGTTCGAATCCCTCTCTCTCCGTGGAGGAAATTTAATACGAACCGGTGTTAAATTTCCTCCATTTTTTTGTGCCTAAAGCCCGTAAAAATCGGGCTTTGAGCAGATTTAAGCGTTTACCACCCTTGCGTGATAAGAGTGTCCAACACCCACTTAAAAAACGCCAAATTTTGCAAAAATCAGCCCATCCCGTTGGACAAGTGGTAAATTTTTATCAACAACTTACGACACTTTAAAAGTGATAAAATTATAACTCAATTATTTAATTTTTCCTCAAAGTTTTCAACTTATTCCATTGTTTTATTGACCACTTCGGGACATTAAGAATTGTCATCTAAATCGGATATTTGAAGATTGAGATTTTGTAATTTTTCTCGGTCGTTATTTTCTAAAGATGGGATAGTTACAAACAGTCTTTTTTTAGCCCTGCTAACAGCTACATAGAAAACTCTATGGATTTCTTTTCCGTCTAAATTCGGGGAAAGTAAAAAATCTAAGTCTGAATCCTTTTTTAAAACCAACATTACATTATCAAATTCGTCTCCTTTTGACTTATGAATAGTTCTAAATAATGTTTTAGTTTCTCCAAGATTAATTGATGTTACTAATTGTTTATAAGTGTAGTTACTATAAAACTCAAATGGTTTACCTTTTGTAACATCAGGATGACTTACGCCATGATTTTTAAGATGTGGGTTTATAAATGAATCAAAAAAATTAAATAAGTTTTTGTCGGCATATTTATCATAACTCTTTAGAAAGGTAGTTAAAATATTTAAAGCATCCTTTTTCCTTTTTTTCTTATTGTCAAACAATAAGAGTATACTTTTTATTGCATCTTTAAAGTTGTTAATTTTTGCAAGTTCAATAGCTTTTGCACAGTTTAATACAACATTTCTTCGATCCCAATTTGAATCGCTAACTTGAAATTCGTCCATGAATTTTTTTCCCGAAATAGAACCTAAGGTGTTTTGTTTTATGGCATTGCAGGTTTCGTTTTTGTATGAAAGTACATGTATTTCTTCCGAACCACAAATACTTTTAGCTTTTTCAAGTGCGATTAGAGTGTCCCCTATAAAAAGATAAGGAATTTCTGCGTCTTTATTTAAAATTGGCTGTTGAGCAAAGTCAGTTCTAATGTGATTAAGAAAATTTACAATCTGATTTGAACTTCTTCTATTGTCATGTATTTCATAGGAACAAAGACCTTCTAAACTAAAATTTTCAAATTGTTTAGGGTCTGCACCTTGGAATTCATATATAGACTGAGCTTTGTCTCCGATAACACCTATTTTGGTTTCTCTGTTTCCAATCATTTCAAGTATTTTTACTTGTATGGGATTGGAATCCTGAAATTCATCTACAAAAAAATAAGGAAATTTTGCATTTAATACTCTGATGATAAAAGGGAACTTTCGCAATAGGTGATAACTAAAAAACAAAAGATCATCATGATGTAAAACTCCTTTAGCCCATGCCATTTTTTTATATACATCATATGTAGATTTTTTTAAGAAATACTTCCCAACTTTTACCGGATGCGTCGCTTTTATTTTCAACTCGTTTTTAACATATTCCCACCTTACTTTAGAAATTGACGATATAATAACTTGATTGTCTTGAATCCATTTTTGCTCAGTTTTTGATTTTAATTCACCTAAAAAAGAATAGTTAGATAAAATTCGATCATCATGCCCATCAACAAGCTCCACATTTAATCCATATTCTTCCGCAATAAAACTTACATAAGGTTTGACAATATGTTTATATAAAAAGCTATGAATCGTAGATACTTCAACTCGATTAGAAGAATTTCCTAACCTTTTTTGTATCGTTTCTACCGCAACATTTGTATAAGTTATACACGCAATTTTTCTTGTCTTTTGTAATCGAGATGAAGTATGAAGAACATTTTTGATATGCTTTATCAACCAATAAGTTTTGCCAGCTCCTGGCCCAGCCGAAACTCTGAAATGTTGCTCTATAGGGATTGAGTTTTCGGATGTTATTAGAGTAGCCATTTTATTGCCTCTGTTATGTAGTTCGGAACAACAAAAGCTTTGTGATTATCATTGTTTTTATTCAAGTTCTCTTTTAAGTTACTAGATAATTCTAAAGCATTCTCTCCTTTTTGAATGGAATTTAGATAGATTGAAGCAATCAAAGCCTTTAACTTATCTTCATCATCCCAACCTGATATTTCTAAACCTTCCTTTATTTTTTTGTTTTCTATAGTATTTCCTATTTGCTTCTTCGCTTCTTCATAAGTTTTTGAACTGATGAGTTTTTCCAAAATCGGTCTATTTATAATAAAATCTGTTAAAAGCATTTCTGAATTATGATTATTTAAAGCTAAGTCATATTCAAACGTTTTTCCAAATTTCTCATCTTGGCTAAAGAAACGAATATTATTATGTTTTTCAAATTTTTCTATGTATTTTTGAGCATGATCCTTATATTCATCAGAATCTGATTTTGTATTCTTTTCAAAAGGATAACAACATCTATAAGTATCATCAGAGCTTCGTTTTTGCATAGGATCTCGGTCTGTTAAACATACAACCTTCTTTGGAATTGCATATTTTTTATATTCGTCGGTTTCATCAAAATCAAACAACTTTAGAAAATGGTCAAAATATCTTCCTCCGACATTAATTACGCTCACATGCTCATCTTCTAAATCTTTTTTTGGGACAATCTTCAAATATTTTGCTAATACTGGCAAAAGTAATTCTTCTGCAATTCCTTCTACTAGTATTAGCTTTTTTGCAAAGAGCATATCAGACTTTGTTGCATCAAGGAAACGTTGAACATATTTTTTAGACTTTTCATCGTTGCTTGAAAATACTCTACCAGGATATCCAACACTCAACTTATCATTATCTAAATAAAGACATATTATTTCGTCTAAATCTACAGATGCTGTTATGTGCGTAGAGTGTGTTGTTATAAAAATTTGTCTGACTTTATTGCTCCCTTTTAAGAATTTTAAGAATTTATATTGCATCGAAGGATGAAGATGTGCTTCAGGTTCTTCTATTGCTAAAATAGGAAATACTTTTGCGTTTTCACCAGAATATTCTCCATCTGAATTTGCCTGCATTCTCGCCAACAACAAAGACATAAAAATTAGATTATTGTATCCTAATCCATTGTGCGTAACAGGTATAGAGAAATTGGAATCAGAATTGTATTTGACAATCAACTTTAATGCTGAAAATAATTCTTCTTCAGAAAGTGAACCATCAAAATCTAATGTTGTATTTTCAAAAGAAGATACTCCTGTATCTGTTGTGTATCTAAGAATTTCTTCTTTGCCTTGTTTCATTCTTTCTTTCAAGATGTTTATTAAATTTTGGCTTTGTTCTTGAAATTTTTTTTTCAACTTTTGAATCTTTGTTTCTCGGTCACATCCATTTTCTGATGAATTGCTTTTTATAGTGTAATCAATGAAGAAATTTAAGACATCCTTTAAAAGTTTATTTCCCCCTGAAAACATATCTCGTTCAACATCTCTTATCGCATCCAAGAATTGAAAATCAAATTTTTGTAGAGACTCTCCATCTGCTTGCTGTTTCAAGTTCGGGTCTCCTCCCCATATTTTAGAAACATACTTTCTCAAGAAGTTTTGTTGAATTGTTTTCCAAGCATCATTAATATTACTTAAATCTCTCAATGCATTTTCATATTTAGCTTCTTCTTCTTCTGGTAAGAAAAATTCATATGTAAGTAAGGCTTCATATGAAGATTCTAATTTTGTTAAGAAATTTGATATAGTTACCAAATCATCTGAATTAGAATCTTCATCCTTACTCTCCGTAATCGTAACAAAAATTGATATCTTTGGAGAATGCTTTTTTAAATCATCTAAAGATATATGTTTGTTAAAATCATGAATTCCCAATCGTTTTGAAATCTGTGTATTTAAAACAAGAGATAGAGCTTTTAACAAATTACTTTTCCCTGCATTGTTATGACCAATTATAACGTTCAATCCTTCATTGAAAAGAATTTCATTATCTTTAAAGTTTCTAAAATTTTTTATATGAATTTTTGATATATACATAGATTTTAAATCGTTTATTGCTTATAAAGGGATTATGATAAATACAATATTCTTGACTCACAGTAAACAAAATTTATCTTTAATTAAAATAATTCTGTTTAGAGAATCATTATAGTTGTATGTTTTTTTAGCTCATTTAGTAGTGTAAAAATCATTATAACATAAATAACGTATGAATTTTATTAGAGAGGTTATAATAATATGAACGATGGCTTTGTTAACGAAAATGATTTAGTCGATTATATAGACAAGAAAAAATATAATGAATACAATGGAAACATTAAAAAATTTTTAACTTTTCTATTCTCAACTGATATTGATAAATCTTTGCCTTTTTCAGCTAAAAAAATAACAGGTCAAATTAAACCAGATTTATATATCGAACACAAAAACATAAGAAAATACGTTAGTTTAAAAAAAGGCAGTGGCAATAGCGTACATCAGGAGAAAATTTCGGATTTCTTCCCTTTTGTAGAAGAAGTTTTAGGAGTCGAACAATTAAATAATTTAAAACTTTTTCATTATGGAGACGACACTTTGAATGATTCTGGCAAACAAAGATATAGCGCTTCAGAATGCAAAAGAAAATATACTACAGAAATTCAAAATTTTAATAAGATTGTTAATCAGAAAAATATCATTAACATATTTTTAGATCGATTTTTATTTGTCGGGAACGTAGGAAACATTAGCGTTGATGTTATTTACCATGGGACCAAAGATGAAGGTTCATGGGCATCAAAAAAAGAAATAAACAATTATGTTCTTTCCCATAATTTTGATAGTAATGCGATACATTTTGGACCGTTAAATTATCAAGTATGGGGACGAAATGAAAAAAAATGTGCAGTTCACCCTGATAGAAGATATGTAATGCAAGTCAAATGGTCTTCTCTTGCTAAAGATTTAAATACCATTCGCAAAGGAATTCATAATGAATAGGGGAACTTTTGATGGAAATCTTGATGAAATAAAATTTGTCGCAAATTTTAATTCAAATAAAGATTTATATACTGAATATTTGTCCAATTTTCGTAATAATAATTTATGGTTGACGCGAGTAACATCAAAACAACACTCTAATTTATCAGGAAAAAAAGTTTTTACACGTTCTGATTGTTATTTAGTTAACATTATAGATGATATAAATAATCTTTTAACTGAAAACAATTTCTATTTGTCAGAAGAAATTCTTGATAGTAACAATATTAACTACCAAAAAGTTCCTTATTCTGGAATTTCTATTAAAATGATGACATCTGAAAAATTTCAAATTTTGAAAACAGGGCCCGATTCTTTTAAAGGATTATTTGGTTTTTATGAATTAGGTGCTGGAGCTTCTTTATATTGTAAAAAGCAAGAAGAATTAGTGAAAAACCATAATCTAATAATAGGCTGGAAAACAACAATAAACAATATGGCAAAATTTTATCAAAACTATATAAACGGAAAAGATAGTTTCTATCTTGATCAGCAAATCTGTGCTAGTATAAAGAATTTTGCAAATAATGAAATTAAAAGGATTATAAATAACTCCCCTGAATTACAGAAAAAAATTTTTAACGGCATTAGCTTATATGATGAACCATATACGGCACATTATTTTTACCATGGTGATAATATCACAAAATTAACAACTATTCCTTTTAATGTAACAACTGGTTCTGGACGTTCAAAAGGAGATTATACGATAGTATTGAAACCTTGTTAGAAATTGCACAACATTATAAAGTTTTCAGCCAATCGGCTTATTATTGGAACAACTACGCTATTCCCAATTTGTTTATAAGCTTGATACCCATTCCCAATTATATAACTATCAGGAAATCCCATAAGCCTCAAACATTCTCGTTCCGTAAGTTTTCTTTCTTGTTTTATTACCACAGCAACATTAGAGCCACCTGTTCCCATTTTTGCAGTTAAGCAATTAGATATATTTCCTGTTGTAAAATGACATCGAGATGGTCTTATATCATAAGCCAAGGTATAATCTGATATACAAATATTTTTCTTTTTTATATGAACTTCTATATTTCTTTTGCAAGTCGAGGATATCAAATACCCATCATTGTTAATTATTGGTTCTATAACATCAGCCAGTGATATTTTTAGTACTTCTTCTTTTGGAAAAATAAAATTATCAATGTTTATATCGCAATCTTTTCGAACACCAATACAATACCAACGCTCTCTATTTTGTGGTACATTATAGTTTTTCGCATTCAATACTTTATATCTATAATTATAGCCAATTTCATTCAGTGTATTTAGAATTACTTTTAAAGTATTACCATTATCATGATTAGTTAGGCCCTTTACATTTTCAAGAACAAAACCGATTGGTTGCTTTTCTTTTAAAATTCGTGCTACATCAAAAAACAAAGTTCCTCTTGTATCTTTAAATCCTAATCTTCTTCCAGCCATGGAAAATGGTTGGCAAGGGAAACCTGCACATAAAATATCGTGAGATGGTATATCTTTTGCATCAATTTTTGTGATGTCACCATGAGGGAACTCCCCAAAATTTAATTTATAAATTTTTTGTACATGTTTATCAATATCAGAACTGAAAACACATTCGCCTCCTAATTTTTCAAATGCGATCCTAAATCCACCAAGACCACAAAATAAATCTATAAATTTAAATTTCATATACTATATTTGTATTTCTTCCATAAAACCAATAAAGTGGTTAATTATTGCAGTAATTACAGGTGGACTAACTGCGTTCCCAGCTTGTTTATATTGTTGTGTCATACTAACTACATTTGAAATGTTATCAATAAAAGAATCTTCAAAACCTTGTAATCTAAAATTTTCCCTTGGTGTAAATTTTCTAATATATGCCTCAGAATTACTTATATATACTTTTGTCGTATCAGATCTCGCAAGGATTGTGGGTGATATCCCATAAATTGAATAAACCCTTCGTTGTCTTTCAAAATCTTTCCATACATTCTTTGGCAAATCAAATAATTTAACAATTTTATTAACACAAGTTTTATTTACATTAAAACAATTTGTTTTTATAAAGTTTTCAACATCTTCGTTACTAATCAAGTATTTTTTGTTTTTAGTTTCTTCTAAGATATCTTTTATATATTTTTGAGGAGCGTGGAATACTAATGAATTAAAAAAATTAAAACCTTTATATTCAAAAGAAGATTTCAATTTATTTATTTTATTATTTCTTTTATCTGAGTTTATTTTATTATTTCTTCCGTTTAATATTCCAACTATATATGTTCGCTCTCTGTTTTGTGGTAATCCAGCTTCAGACGAATTAATTATTGAAAAATCAATTGTATATCCTAATTCATTTAATGTTTTTATTATTAATTTAAAAGTGTTACCATTATTATGGGATACGAGATTTTTGACATTTTCTAATAAGAAATATTTTGGCTGTTTCTCTTTTAAAATTCTTGCTACATCAAAAAATAAGGTTCCACGAGTATCATTAAACCCCATTTGCTTACCTGCAATACTAAAAGCTTGGCAAGGGAAACCAGCAACTAACAAATCGTGGTCTGGTATATCTTTTTCTGAAATTTTTGTAATGTCCCCGTGTAAATTTTCTTTCCCAAAATTTGCAATATAAGATGATTTTGCGTGTACATCAATTTCCGAAGCAAACACAACTTCTGCATCTAAATTAGAGTTTTTTATTCCAACTTCAAACCCTCCAATTCCAGAAAAAAGAGACACTACTTTCATCTTAGAAACTCCTTATTTTCATTATTTGTAATATCATTTTTCAGAACCAATTGAGAAATATATTTATCGTGTAACATTTTTAACTTTCTAACGCATTTTCAGTTATTATGTATATAAGAAAGCTTATGATATTAAATAATAACACACAAAAATATCGTTGTCGCTGTTAGATTATTTGTGCCCATCATTACACCCATTTTGCAAAAATTTCTTTACTAGTTCTTCGGCGGTATCCGTTTCTTCGGCATGTCCGACAACCTTATAATTTGACGCTTCAAAGAAGTTTATTGGAGGAAGTGGTAAAGTTGTGTTCAATTCTTTTACCTTTACCATTGGTACATCAGCAGGAGTACATTCATCTTCCAAAGCGATCATCAAACAATTCTCATCGCCTTCTTCTAAGCATTCTGCATAAACTAAAATGTCGTTCTTCTTTATCATAAAAAATCTAGTTGTGATGTATACTTTTTCATCGAGTATTTTTCAAGCTAAAAAGCTACATTGGATTAGTTGTTGGTTTTGGGGAAGAGTGGCGAGTTTACAGAGGTAACGGAAGGTTAGCTTTTCGTTAACGTCGGCGTACCTTTCTTTCAGAATCCTTTCTATGATTCTGAAATGGAGTCTTTCAAGCAGTTTGAGTTTTCGGCAAACTAAAGGTTTACTTACACCTTCTCGGGTTGCGATGTCCTCAAGAGAATCACCAGCATTTAAGACACGTTGCCAACTTACAACTTTGTGAAGCCAATGTTTTTTCTGTTTACGGGTTTTCTTGGGTTGTCTTTTCCCGTAAGTTTCAGATGTCAGTACAAATGGCGATTTTATTTTCCATTCGCTGTATCCGTTGCTTGTGTTCACCGCAAATTCTAAGGTTAGAACGCCAATTTGTTCCATATACTCAGCTGTCGGAATTATTGTCAGCTCAAATTCACGTCGGAATCCATTAACCGACTTTACTATAAGAGTTACTTTAGAAATTGCGCTTTCAACGATGGCTCGTTTTTCTGCATCAGAAATTTCAGCTTGGAGCGCGTCCATATTTTCCAAGAAAGCTTTTGTTTGAGCTGTTCCAAGATTCACTTTATTTTCTAAAAGTTTTAGCTCTTCATCAATAGTAGCGATAGCCTTATCCAACCGTTCAACTTCTCTTGATACTTTTTGGATCTGGGCATTTATTGCAGATTTTACGACTTCATTACCGTCGAATTCCGCAAATTTAGCAACAATACTTTTGAGTTTTTCATTCTGTATTTTGCGTTGCACAGCCAATTCCTTGCGTTCTTTGAGAATCTTTGCTTCGTAAGAATCAGAGCTTTCCTTTATTTCTTTTAAAGTAAAAGTTTGTGTCGCAATATGCCCCAACGCCGAAAATACAATAGCTTCTAATATTTTAGAGGACATTGAACTTTTGCATCTATGTCCAATGCGTTTGTGATTGCGTGCTGAACAAATATAATAAGTAAAAGAGCCATCTTTCTTTGGTTTGCCAGATGCTCCACAAGTCATCATAGCGCCACATCCACAATAGAGCTTACTTTTCAGAACATACAAATTCTTGCCAGAACGGATTTCAGGAATCTTGCGTTCGCGTGGAACTTTTAGAATTTCCTGAGCCTTTTCCCAATTCTTGGCCGAAACCAGAGGTTCATGCAAACCTTTGTAAAGTTCAGTACCTTTGCGATGAACATAGCCAGCATAAACTGGGTTAGCTAATACACGCCTAATGAAATTTTCACAGTAAACATTCCCACCGTATTCTCTGCCGTTGCGAGTTTTTCGTTTTGGAACGGTGCCATATTTATTATACATGTGCGTCGCAATTGCCGATGGCTTTGTTCCTTTTAGTAAGAGCGAATACATTTCTTTTACATGCTTTGATGCAACTGGATCGACTACAAGTGTATTCTTTTTTTCGCCCAATAAATATCCAACTGGTGCATATCCACCAGCGTGGAAGCCCTGTTTTAACAAAGCCGTATGTTTATCATTTATTCGTTGAATTGTCTGGTTGCGTTCTAATTGAGCTAATGCGACCATAAGCATACGCATAAATTGTCCAAGTGGTGAATTATCAGGGTTCATGTCGTTTGTATATATGACCTGAACGCCATTGTCCATAATGGTACGCTCAAACTCAAAATAGTCGAAGTGATCACGCGATATACGGTCCAGTCGATAAGATAATACACAATCAATATCGCCTTGCCTAATTCGTTGCAGCAATGCTTGGATCCCTGGGCGAGCTAAGTTTTTACCACTTTTACCGGGGTCTGTAAAGATTTGTATGAGCTCCATTTCAGGGTGATTTGCGACGTAGGCTTTGATAATTTCAGTCTGTGCATCAATGGAGTCAAAGTCCTTACCTGCGATCTGGAGCATAGTACTGACACGAGCATAACCGACAACTCTACGCTTTTTCATTCTTAACACCTCCTTTCAAAACTCTGCGACGAGTTATATATTGAGTAGCGCGTGAGCCTGTTAGCGTGATGCGTTCGCCAGATAATATTTGCGAACATAGTTTTATCTGCCTACGTGTAAGTGCGCGTAGGTAGATCTCCCTTAATTTTAAATTACATGCGTTTTGCATGTACCTGAGGATAGGAAGGTGATCAGCTTTTTCTTTAGTTGCGATGGTAACCATACAACTAAAAGTTACTATGCCATAAAATTTATCTACCCCATGCTTATACTAAAAAAAGAAAAAAGTCTGGGCGCAAGCGCCCCTTATATTTTTAGAAGTAACTGGCTACGCCAGTCAAATAATACAACGTATAAGTTCTTTGACATCTCTCCCAAGCCCCCCCCCGACCCCAAGGGTCTAACGCTTAATGACTATTAAAAGTTTCAACTTTTTTTAATTTTTTTGCGACGGAGGGGGATATAGGACGAAAAAACAAAGAGCTATTACTATAATAATAATTAAATCACATAATCTATATGAAAAGTATAAATAATAATTCTAACTATAGTATTAACAAGTCCAACCGTACGGATGGTTCAAGCAAAAGAAAGGAGGTAATTGATATACGATCAGATTTGATTTCATCACAAAAAGAAATAGCTACTCAACTGGAACATAAGACGGTAGACCAGCTAATGTCGGCACATTGTAATGACGATGTAAATAAAGCGGTGCTGTTTGTCAAATGGTTCAGGGATAATCCAAGTATCAAACACAAGGAATTCAATGAGCAATATCCTAATTATTACGACAAGAGTATGTATTCGCGAATGGTTCGTTACAGTCGCCTTGTTTTGGAAAATACAAAATTGGATACTATCCCAGAATCAGCAGTTCGCAAGCTCGTATCAAAATTAGACAAGATGCAAAGTGAAACAAAAGCTGAAATTTTGCAGGCATTGATTGGATTTGTAGATACAACTGCTAAATTAACTGCCAAAGTCTTAAAGAGCAAAATTGCAGAACTGTTGGGACCATACAAAGCCAAACGAGAAAAGCCTGTCGTATTTAGTAGTCGAATCGAGTCTGAACTTGAAGGTAAATCGCAAGAGGAACAAATTGCTATTCTTTATGAGATTTTATCAATAGCACAGAATAAAATGAAAGAAATTCAAAGCAATCAAAATCCTAAAAGTGATCAAACTGAAACACTTGTGGATAAAATCCAAAAGTTGGTGAAAACAGAATATGTCGACATTCAAGATAAACGTAATGTAGTGAAATCGATAAGTAATGAACTGAACATTATGGATGGCATTGAAAACTACACTGGTAATCCAATGAATGACAACATGGCACTAGGGTGGAAGTTGCTTAATGGCACGCTCAAAGTAAGTGAATTCGCCAACGTACAAAATTACGATGATGTTCACAATATCGCACTAAAAGTGTTAGGAATCAAAATAAGTTCTAAAAAACGAGAAGTAGCGTAAAATGTGAAACACAGCGAGAGTTATAACAACTCTCGCTTTTTTATTTTTTGATGATACCCCCTGAGTTGACTTAGTCAACTTTTGGGGTATCCCGAAGAACGAGAGTTATACTTTTACGCTCTCGTTTTTGTGTATTCCCGTTAGATAATCGGAAAGAAATAATCCTTGAAATTTATTCGGAACGCTCGGTCTTTGGTAACTCCTTTCGCACTTGTTGCGAAAGGAGTTAGTGTATCACGTTTGCGATGCGTAGCATCGCCCAATTACATTGCGTTGCAATGGATGATGAACGCGCCGATGATTGTAGTTGCGCAGCAACTAATGGAAACAAGACGTGGATTTAAAGTGCGTAGCAGTTTGTTTATGAGGATTAGTCTGTGGAAGACTATACTTGTATCATTATGGTTACATTTGACGTTATTAAAGACAAACAACAAGCTACTACATATTTTGCGAATGAGTTAATATCATATTATGGGAACGCTAGAATTGGTGGAAAACTGGTAGATATATTAGACGTAAAAAATCAACCATTAAACGAGGTGTTTGATTCCATACTGAAAAATCACCATCCAATCACTAAAGAAAAATTACGCCCAAATCAAAGTAAACGTCTATTGTTTTCGTTTTGTATATCCGCACCAAAACCGTTTAGCATATTGACACTATATGCGGATGATACGCGTTTATTTAATATACATGCAAAAGCTACTAATGAAGCAATATCATGTATTGAAAGATTTGCAGAAGTACGAAAGCGAAAAAACAATCAGAATCATAGCGTCAAAACTAGACAAACATTATACTTTGCATGTGACCACATGTTAAGTCGCTGTAATGACCCACAAATTCACACACATGTTAATTTTTTTAATCTTACTTGGGACGGTGAAGAAAATGGATATAAAGCTCTAGACGCAGGTGCTATGGGAAAAGCTACAATAGTCGCAACGCAAATATACCGAAACGTGCTAGTCCGTGAGCTAAATAAAATTGGAATACAAGCTAAGATCGTAGATAACGGTGAAATAAAAATAGATGGAATATCAGATGAATTGTGTGCAAAATATTCAAAACGCAGAGATGAAATAGATAAGATTCAGGCTAATTATATTGCAAATAACCCAAATCGAATATGTGGAAATGGATTCCGCGCGAAAGTTGCAAATAAGCATAAAGATCCCAAATGTACACCTGGCGAAGAACAAATGTATATAAACAGATTTCGCGAAGAAATTGAATACAACAATGATGACATCGCTCTAAATAAAGTAATATCAAACAGCGCTAAAAGCGTATCAAAAATATGGGATCGTTTTAGATTAAAAAAAGAAGAAACAAGTCAAGATATCGCAAATGAAATCATCCAAAAAGTCGACGCAAAAGTTCCATATCAATATAAGTTTAAATATTGGAAAACTGCAATAATAGAAGCCAAAGGTAAAGTGGACTACAAAGATTTATTAGCAGCAAAGAGGCAAATAGACCGCGATAAAATCCAACATAAAAGTAAAAAAATACCTGTCGATAATACAAAAGTAGAAGCAACTCAACCTAAAGAAAAGCAAGTGACACTTGATGAATGGTACCAAAAAGAACGTATTCGTAAAGAAAAAGAATATGAAGCTTATCAAGAACAGCAGTTTTATGAGCGGCAGGAAGAGCGCCACGTAAAAAAGCAACAAGAAGAACAGGAACGCAATGCAAATAAGCCCAAAGTCGATGATGAAATTGACAACAATCCACCAAAACATAAAAGTTATGGCAGATAAAAAAACAGCCCCACTTGGGGCTGTGCCTATGAAAAAACTAAACTAACAATAATAATTAACTAAAACCAACTTAGTACTCGTCGTATCAACAGAGCGAAACCACTCGGCAAAGATTCAATGCGTTGTATATATTCATCTGCTATGTTGTCGCTAATATCACCACATTCAGCCTTTATAGCTTGTTCGTATTGCCTGAAATCATCATACGTTTTTGCTTTGGCTAATAAAGTGTGTAAGTGTGCGTGCATGCCTGCAGATACAGTAATCATCGCAGTTCCAGCGTTATACCCACACTTCATTGGGAACAAATTGCGCTCATAAATATGATGCGTGTGGTAATCAGTAGATGTCGCACTTGCTCCTTTGTACTTTAAGCTTGTGAGCAATCGTGATGGGATTGGTGTCAATAACGCCGCCTTCTTGATTTGAGTCGAATAAGGGTTGTAAGTATTTTTGGGATTTATATTTTTTGCGTATGTTTTATTTTTCATTATTGTTTTCTTATTTATATTATTAAAAATTAACAATTACCAAGTATATATGTGGTCAAAATTGTCCGGGGTATCTATCTCTTTTATGAGGTTTATTGCCCATTTGTCATCGCGGGATGCAACTCCATACTTACGAATTACGGCATAAATTAGACCTGCACCTTTTTCTGTTAGTTTGCGTCTTACAAAGGTGAGTTTGGGGAGAGTCGACTTAAAGAAATGAATAATGTCATTTACAATCTCTTTAGTCTGCGTTGTTGCGTATGATTTGATTTTTGCATCAAAGAGTTTGTTCAGAAGTTCGTGAGTTAGTACATGCGACATTGGGAACTTTGTTGCAAATTCACGTTTGTTGCAGCCAAAGATTGGCAGATAGCTGTAATCATCGCCTGGATATGCAAAGTCGATAAAGTGACAGTGCAACATTTCAGGCGTCATTTCTGTTGGACTTGGCAATTTATTCAACATATCTTGTATGTACTCATCGCCCTTGCCAATATGGAACATCTGTATGTAGTATTTCTCAAAAACTTTGTACAAACCATCTTCACGGGTAAGGCGTGCTATCATGCGTCGTGCCTCTTTGGACTCTTGGTTTTTCATAATGTGATAAAGCCTCTCAACTTGAGTCGTTTCTGGACGCATACCGTAGACAACGATTTTCTCCATTTCATAGAAGGCATCATTTTGTGAACCGAACCAA
>SUVO01000022.1 GCA_015061955.1 Verrucomicrobiaceae bacterium | reverse complement strand
AGCAGACGCTCTTTTAGCTACAAGCACCACTTTGCGAATTTAAATAAAAAAAGTAGGCAATTTCATTGCCTACTTTATCATTATTTAAATCCTTATTCGCAAAGTGGTGCGTCCACACACGTTTTTAAAATAAAAGATAGTCGCGAGGTTGTATTACCTTGCCTTTGTACTCATAAGGTTTGTCGGAATAGTTTACAACAACTTCTGAACCATTCGAGTAGCCAACTAAAATAATACCTTTGGCAATTTCTTGGTGGCGTTCAATGGTTTCGTATTGTAAATGACGCATAGGTACGTATTCGCGATAAGCTTCGGCAATAGCATCGATATCTTTCTGCGATTTGTATTGAGTCCAGTAGAAAGTTGGACGTCCACCACATTCGATAAATTTCAAGCGCCATTGATGACCTTTTGGCTTTAGATAACAGTCGATGGTATACCAATCTGGATTACTCAAGACGTAGCCGTGATATACAATTTGCCAAATGGGGAAAAGGTCGCGTTCAGTGAGAGATATTTTGTCGGTATGGAGATTATCGACAAGTCCAGCATATACCGAGCTTGTATATAGAGCGTAGTCGAGAACTTCAATGCAGTGATCGTAACCAGCTTCAGAAGTAAAACCACCAAAGTGCTTGCGATATTTTTTGCCTAAGCGAATTTGATGTTGAGCTTGTTGTTCACGATTGTTTGGGTGAATAGCATCGCAACATGGATCGGGACGACGTGCAGTAGTTACATCGACATGCTGAGGAGCATTCATACCCATATCTTTGAGCTTTGCAATATCGCTGTCGATAAAACGGTCGCAAATGGTCTGAAAGCAAGTGTTGTAGGCTTTTCCACCTGGCCAGTAAGTGTAGACACGAGGTTCTCCCTTGCGATTTTTCGATACAAATTCATCGCTCCAACGCTTTGCACGTTTGTACATATTGTGATTGTTGATATGGGTTGTCATATGATACCCGAGTTCTTTGCCAACCTTTACAGCTTCGCGCATTTTTGCTTCGCCACCAAGACGTTCCTCTACTGGAAATAAATCAGGGAAATAACCGTCGAAACCACCAACTTGCCAACCAACAAAACACATATCGGCTTCTTTTACACCTGCGTTGTGCATATTCTTCATAATATTGATGAAGTCGTCGAAAGTGTTCATAATGTTAAGTTCGTGCTTAACTTTGTCCCACTTTGGCGAATTGTAGCCGTCCATACCTTTAGGATGCTTGTTGTTGGCGAGCTTGACTCTGATAAATGGGGCTTCAACAGAATACTTTAAAATGGGATTTGTTTTTACACGTTCTTTCAAAGACACAATAGCACCACTGTCGATTTTATACTGACGATACTTTTTTGCCATATCGACATATGTGGCATTTTTGCCTAAGTTGTAATAGTCGATAACAATGTCTTCGTATGGGTCAAAATCAATTTTGTTTATGTTGAAACGAGGATACAAAATATGATGTTTGTTTTTAACTTCCATTATAACCGAAAACTCTAATTCTAAGCCTTTTACAATGGCTACATAAGCTCCTTTCGGAGTTTTAGAACCTATGAAAGCTAATTGTGGATCATAAAATTTTCTTCCGTTTTCGTGCTTAAAATAACCAATGTTGCCATAACGCACATTCGGAATAATAAAATACCCCTCATCGCCTTTTTCAGCTTCAAAAAACGATGAATAAATACGAACTTGTCGAGTATTGCGAGGAATGTCGGCAACTGGAATAGTTAAACGCATTGCACCATCAGACATATTTTCAAGCTGGTAGTTTTTTGTTATTATGTCAGTGTCGCTAAAAACGAAGTCAGCAGAAATAGACTCAGTAGCATATAAAACTGAACAAACTAATGTAAAATATAAACCTAAGAAAAATCTGAACATAGTATTACCTTTCATCATAAAACATTCAAATGTTAACATTTAAACAAAATTCAATCAATGGTAAAAACAAACATCTACACGCCATAAAAGACATCTAATAAAACCAACCTTTTGCAACGCTCTTTTATAATTCTCTCAATCGTTTGAGAAAATGCTTGACTGATTGGTTTTAAGAAAGATAATAACAACATGTTTACAATGGTTGAGTAATAACCATTCATAATTAGAATTTCAACAGATAAATTATAACAGAAAGGCATAAAAATGTTAATGCAAGAATTAGAAAGCAGAAAGCTTGTAGCAGTCTGCACAATCGAAAACCTAAAAGACGCCATTCCAGTAGCAGAAGCTTTAATGAATGGTGGAATATCGGCAATTGAACTAACATTGCGTACACCAGCTGGCTTAGATTGTATTAAAGCAATCCGTAAAGAACTTCCAGATGTATTCGTAGGTGCAGGTACAGTACTTACACCAGACCAAGTTGTAGCAGCTAAAGAAGCAGGCGCATGCTTTGCAGTTGCTCCAGGAACAAACGCTCGTGTTATCCAAAAGGCAAACGAAATTGGTTTGGAATTTGGTCCTGGTATTTTCACACCAAGCGATATCGAAATATCGGTTGAAAATGGTTGCAAAATGCTCAAATACTTCCCAGCAGCAAGTTGTGGTATAAAACATTTGAAAACAATTGCAGCACCTTACAAACATCTCGGTTTGAAATTCTTGCCATTGGGAGGCGTAAACATCTCGAACTTGGCAGAAATGCTTTCCGATCCTCTCATAGCTGCAGTTGGAGGCTCGTGGTTGGCAAAGCCAGAACTCATCAATGCAGGCAAGTTTGACGAAATTCAAGCTCTTGCAAAAGAAGCTTACGATGTTCTTAAAACTTTGAAATAATTTAACACACACAAAAGGAGATACTACAATGAAATTGGGCGTAATCGGATTGGGAGCAATAGGCTCCATGCACATAAAAAATATACAAGAAGGCAAAGTTCCCAACTGTGAAATTGCCTGTGTCTGCGACGAAAAATACATCGACCCTGTAAAATTTGCAGGTTTAAAAGCATACTCGAATTTAGACGATATGCTCAACGATGTAAATGTAGAAGCAGTACTCGTGGCAACGCCCTCTTTCAATCACTTTGAGTTAGCAAAGAAATGCCTTGAAGCCGACAAACATGTATTGATTGAAAAACCAATAGCTCTTACATCGTTCGATGCAAAACAAATAGTAGAACTTGCAAAAGCTAAAGGTAAAGTCTGTGGTATTATGTTAAATCAGCGAACAACACCAATGTATGCACGCATAAAAGAATTGGTGGCATCGGATCAGTTGGGTAAAATCAACAGAGCATCGTGGTTTATGACAAATTGGTATCGCCCACAAATCTATTTTTCAAGTAGCAACTGGCGTGGTACATTTAAAGGCGAAGCTGGTGGTGCATTGATAAATCAATCAATACATAATATCGACATCTTTGCATGGGTTTTCGGTATGCCAAAAAGTTTGCGTGCATGGTGCAAATTTGGTAAGTATCACAACATAGAAGTAGAAGACGAAGCAACAGCATACTTCGAGTTTGAAAATGGAATGACAGCAACTTTTGCAACTGCAACAGGCGAATATCCAGGAACAAACCGTCTTGAAATTGCAGGCGATAAAGGTTTTCTTGTTGCCGAAAACGACAAACTAAAAATAACGCGTTTCGATAGCTTGAAAGATTACACTCTCAACACTAAGTATGTCTTTGGCACTCCAGACGATACCACAACTGAAGAAACGTTCGACTCAAAAGGCGAACAACATTCTGGCGTTCTAAAGAACTTTGTAAACGCAGTCGATAATGGTGCAACGTTTGATTTCGATGCCCAACAAGGCTACAATTCTGTATGCTTAGCTAACGCAATGTTGATGTCGACTTGGACAAATTCCGATATTGCATTCCCATTCGACGACGCCTCTTATGCAAAACTATTGGCAGAAAAAACAGCTTCGTCGAAATTCCGTGAAAACATAGATACCGACTTCATCATAGAATTTACAAAATCATTCAGATAATATGGCAAAACATTTCAGTGGATACGACTACGTTCCTGATGGCTCGGGTGAAAGCGTATGTCAAAAAGGCGAATTTGTCTTTGCGGCAGCAGGTCTCGACCATGGGCATATTTACGCCCAAGTTCAAGGTTTAGTTTCGGCAGGTGCAGTTTGCAAATGCGTGTGGGATAGCGATGCAAAAAAAGTTGCCGACTTTCAAAAACGCTTTCCCAATGTACCAGTTGCATCAAGCTTAGAAGAAATCTTGCAAGACCCAGAAATAGTTTGCGTGGCTGGTGCATCAATTCCAGCCGATCGCTTCGACTTAGGTAAAAAGGTTCTCTTGGCTGGCAAACACTACTTTGTAGATAAGCCTCCGTTTACAACCTTAGAACAACTCAACGAAGCTAAAGAGTTGGTAAAAACATCTGGTAAAAAATATATGCCATATTTTGCAGAACGCATACATAACCAAGCCGCAGAAAAAGCAAACGAGTTAATAAAAGCTGGTGCAATTGGCAAAGTATTGCAAGTTCTGATTATGGCACCTCATCGTCTATCAAAGAATGCACGTCCAGACTGGTTCTTTAAGCGAGAACGCTATGGTGGAATTTTAACCGACATAGGTTCGCACCAATTCGAGCAGTTCCTTGAATTTTCTGGTTCAACCGATGCCACTATAAATTTTGCAAGAATAGATAATTGTGCAAATCCTGAATATCCAGAACTTCAAGACTTTGGCGAAGCAAGCCTTACAACAGATACAGGAGCATCGTGCTACTGCCGAGTTGACTGGTTTACGCCTGATGGTCTCCCAGTATGGGGCGATGGTAGAACGTTTATCTTGGGTAGCAAGGGCTACATTGAAATTCGCAAATATATAGACTATTCTGATGCTGAAAATCCAAGTCAGATTTTGTTCCTCACCGATGCAAACGGAACACAACGTATAGATTGCCGAGAAATGAAATTCCCATTCTTCGGAAAATTTATTTTAGACATTTTAAACAATACAGAAAACGCAATGACTCAACAACACGCATTCAAAGCAGCAGAACTTGCGTTAAAATCTCAACAAATAGCAGAATTAAACCATGGGAAATAATAAACTTCAACAACAGCGTCAATTACTTGTCGACGCAAAATCAAAAGGTAAACTTGCACAACTTGGTGCATTCGTAAAACTATCTGGTCCGGGTTGGCTTCAGAGTGCAACAACACTTGGTGGTGGGTCGTTGGCATCGGCTTTGTACTTGGGCGTATTGGGTGGCTTAGGCTTTATGTGGCTTCAACCATTTGCTATGGTACTTGGTATCATTATGCTTGCAGCACTTTCTTACGTTACATTGTCGATTAAAGAAAAACCAATGGTTGCAATAAATAAAAACATAACACCAGTATTGGGTTATGCTTGGGCAATTGGTTCAATGCTTGCATGCTTTGTTTTTGCATGGCCTCAATTCGCATTAGGTGTAGCAGCTATAACACAAAACATAGCCAATATGGGTTCAGCACCATCGCAAACAACTGAAATTATAATTACAGCATGTTTGTTCTTGGTTGCAATGCTTATGACTATAATCTACGCACAAGGTGGTAAAGGTGTTAAGATTTTTGAAATTTTCATTAAATTATCGGTTGCAGCAATTGTTGTGTGCTTCTTTGGTGTTGTTATCAGCCTAACTGTAAGTGGTAAAATCGATTGGGCAAGAGTTGCACAAGGCTTTGTTCCAAACTTCTCAGTATTTACCCAACCAAGCGCCGATTTTATGGCATACATTTCTAAATTAGATGTTGCTGGTGCAAAATTCTGGTCGGATATGATTGTATCGCAACAAATCGACGTTGTGATATCGGCAGCAGCTATGGCAGTTGGTATAAATATGACATTCCTTTGGCCATATTCTATGATAAAAAAAGGCTGGAATAAAGACTTTAGAGGCTTAGCAATCTTCGACCTTGCAACAGGCTTGTTCATACCGTTCTTGTTGGCAACTTCGTGTATTGTTATTGCAGCATCTTCGCAGTTCCATGCAACTCCAGCACAAGGGTTGGCTATATCAACAATAAAAGACGGAAAACTTGTTCCAGCAATTGTAAATGGTGTAGAAGTAAAGCCTGCACAAAATTTGGTTTCAGGATATATTCAGCTTTTAGATGCTCGCATTGAAAATAAAATGGGCAAAGAGGCATTTGCAAAATTGACTCCTGCGTTAAAAGACAACGCACGCAATACACTTTCTACTCCAGAAAAAGATATGGCTGCAATGCTTGTAAAACGCGATGCAAGTAATCTTTCGGAAACACTCGTACCACTCGTTGGCGACGATGTAGCACGTTATATATTTGGTTTTGGCGTTTTAGGTATGGCTATGAATGCAGTATTAATGAATATGCTAATTTGTGGTGTAAGCTTTAGTGAAATATTCAATAAGGGTGGCAAACCAAAATGGCAAATTGCTGGGTCATCGTTAATTCTTATATCGGCAACAGCTTCAATATTCTTTAAGGGCGCAAGAATGTGGTTGGTAATTTATGCAGGTGTAATGGCAGCAGTATTGTTGCCTATTGCATATGGTGCTTTCTTGTTGTTAATGAACAGCAAAAAAGTGTTAGGCGATGAAGCACCGAAGGGGAAATCACGAATGCTTTGGAATGTACTTATGGTATGTTCAGTAAGTGCAAGCTCGGTTGCAAGCTTGTGGGTATTGTATCAGAAGATTGGAATTGCAGGTCCGATAGCATTTGCAGTTTTCTTTGCAATTGTGATTGCTTCGGCACTAATATTTAAATCAAAAAAGCAATAAGCAATTTTTAAAATGAACGAATTATTTAATATAAAAGATAAAGTAGTAGCAATAACAGGTTCTACTGGCGTTTTGGCTGGAGAATTAGCACGCTATTTGGCAAAAGAAGGCGCTAAGATTGTTTTTATGGGCAGAAGTCAGGCTAAGCTTGACTCTGCTATGAAAAGTCTTGAAGATTGCGATTGCTTAGGTTGTGTAGCCGATGTACTCGATAGCCCTGCCCTCGAAAAAGCTCGTGCAGATATTCTGCAAAAATATGGTAAACTCGATGCTCTCATAAACGGAGCTGGTGGAAATATGCCAGGTGCTACAATTCCACCAGATAAAACATTCTTCGACTTAGATGTATCGCAATGGGCCGACGTTCTTAAGCTCAATCTACAAGGCACACTTTTGCCAACAATGGTCTTTGGCGAAATCTTTAAAGAACAAAAGTACGGCTGTGTTGTAAACTTTTCTTCGATGACTGCCGAAAGTGCAGTAACTAGAGTCTTAGGCTATTCAAATGCAAAAGCCAGTGTAAATAATTTGACAAAATGGCTCGCAGTTGAATTTGCACAAAAGTTTGGCGAAGGTGTTCGTGTAAATGCAATAGCTCCGGGGTTCTTCATAAGCGAACAAAACAGAGCGTTGTTAACAAATCCAGATGGAACTTTCACTCAACGTGGACAAACAGTAATCAACAAAACACCTTTCAAGCGCTTTGGAAATGCCGATGAAATATGTGGCGCGGCACACTATCTAATCAGCGATGCCTCAAAATTTGTAACAGGCACAATTATGGCAATAGATGGTGGTTTCTCGTGCTTCTCAGGAGTGTAATATTATGAAAAAATATATGCTTGAAGAAGGGTTTCGTTGGTATGGGCCCAAAGATGAAGTGTCGCTCGAGTTCATACGTCAGGCTGGAGCAGAAAGCGTGTTTACGTCGCTCCACGATATTCCATACGGAGAAGTGTGGAGCGTTGAAGCAATTTTAGCACACAAAAAGATTGTAGAAGATGCTGGTTTGAAGTGGTCGGCAGTTGAAAGTGTGCCAGTTAGCGAAGATATAAAAACACGCACTGGCGATTACGTTCGTCATATTGAAAACTACAAGCAAACTATTCGCAATTTGGCAGAATGTGGCATAAAAATAATAATCTACAACTTTATGCCAGTTCTCGATTGGATTAGAACAGACTTACATTACAAACTTGCCGATGGCTCAACGTGTCTACGTTTTGATCCAGCTCAATTTGCAGCTTTTGAAATTTATTTGTTAAAGCGTCAAGGCGCAGAAAAAGACTATACGCCCGAACAACTACAACGTGCGAAAGCTTTCTTTGATGCCTTAGATACCGATGGTGTTAAAAAGTTTGAACGATCTATTATAGACGTATTCCCAGGGTGCAGTATGGATTTCAGCATAGATGATGTCCGTAATATGCTTGCAAAATATGCTAATATAGATGCCAACAAACTAAGAGAACATCTGGCTCTATTCTTAAAAGAAGTTGCACCAGTTGCCGAAGAATGTAATTCGCATTTGGCAATTCATCCAGATGACCCACCATTTGATGTATTGGGATTACCTCGCATAGCGTCCCGTTTAGAAGATTTTCAAAAGATTGTATCAGCTTACGATAGCCCTGCAAATTCAGTATGTTTCTGTACTGGTTCGCTCAGTGCTGGAGCGCATAACAATATTCCTGAAATGCTCGAAGCTCTAAAAGATAGAGTGTTTGTTGCACACTTGCGTAGCACACAACGCAATTCTGATGGTAGTTTCTTTGAGGCTGGACATTTGGAAGGCTCGGTACCTATGTGCGATGTAGTAAAAAAGCTTTTACAAATTCAAAAACAACGCATAGATAACGGTGGCGAAAAAATCGTAATACGCCCAGATCATGGCAGAGATATGGCTGACGACCTTTCAAAACCACCAACTCGCAACCCTGGATATTCTTTCATAGGTAGAATGAAAGGCTTGGCAGAATTACGTGGTTTAGAAACTGGAATTCTTTCAAAATAATAAAAAAATACTCCTCAATAGAGGAGTATTTTTTTGATTCAGCTTACTTAAGCATAGATGCAAGCATTTTACTAACGCCTAAATCAATCTCGGCTGTATTCGATGCAAGCATATACGCAGGCGTTGAATATACTTTAAACTTTTCATCAACAACAAAATCATCTGCACTACAATCAATATGTTTTGCCCCCATAGCTTCAACTGCACTTGCAGTAGCAGAATCTGTACCAATTGTTAATTTAACACCATCACCTATTGCTTTGGCAGCAATAACTGGTGCTATACACAAAAAGCCCATTGGTTTATTCTGCATAAGCATTGCACTAATTGCTTTTTGAACATCAATATTTACCGAACAATTTGCTCCATCAAATGCAAAAGTACACAAATTTTTAGCTGCACCGAATCCTCCAGGGAAAACAATAGCATCAAAATCATCTGCCGAAAAATCAGCCAAATCTAAGACCGAACCTCTAGCAATTCTTGCCGATTCAACAAGCACATTACGTGCATTGCTATCGGGTTTACCCTCCAAATGATTTACAACATCAGCTTGTACTACATTAGGAGCAAAAAAAGTAATATTTGCACCTATTTTGTGTAAATTTAAAATAGTAATAACGGCTTCGTGAATTTCGGAACCATCAAAAACACCACAACCAGCTAAAACAACTGCAACATTCTTAGACATTATTTTTCCTTTTCGTTTGTTTTTATTAAATCGTAAAATCGGTTAACATCTTCAACAATTCGTTTACAGATATATGCATTTGATGGATATTCAGTAATGTAGCTTGTTCTACCAAGAATAGCTAAAATAGTTGCTCCCACAAAATTTTCAGAAACTTTTTTTATCTCGCCTCGCTCGATAGCGTTATGAATTACCAACCGAGCTTTTCCGAACTCACCATCGGCAACATCTGCAAATTTTCTACTAACTTGAAGTATTGATGAATACAATGTATTGTATTTCAAAATACTAATTTCAACACCATCAATGTTTGTCATTTTAGAAATGGCAATTTCAGAAAAATCTAAGAACTGACGCAACGTAAGTATAGAATAATCTATATTAGGGTCGAAATATCTATCGTAAAAGAACTCTCTACAAGCTGTAAAAATCAAATCTGATTTTCCCTTAAAATACTTGTATAATAAACCACGCGAAATACCTAACTGGTTTTGAATATCACTAACCAGCACTTTATCATATCCTTTTTCTAACATTAGTAAAAAGGTTGTTCTTAATATTTTTTCGCGAGTCGATAACATTATTGTAGCTCGTATAAAAACATAACTACCCAACATTTACAATACAAAAAAGAAAACTCGCAGAACTGTAAATAATATAAAAAAAAGAGACACTCCATACGGAATGCCTCAAGGACTTCAGATATCAAACTAATTAAAATTTCCAACCTACCTGTGCGCCTAATACGTGAATGTGTGCTGAGTATTCACCACTGAGAACTGCACCGTATGGCGATGCTCTATTTATACTACTGTTGCCGAAGCATGTAATATACGAGTATGTTAAATCAATTGATATTTCGCCAAACTTGTAGCCAACACCAGTAGAGAACCAAAATCTGTCGAAACATGGAATTCGAGCTGTTCTGGTAGCTGTCGAGTGTACAGGACTTTCGTCGTAGCACAAACCAAAGCGCAATGTTAAGTTTTCGTCAAATTCTGGATAATAGTGCATACCAACCGATACACGCGAAGAGTTTTCCCAATCCATTGGTTCTGAAGTAGACAAAGCACCTTTAACAGTCAAATCTTCAAAGCACGACCACATTATGTACGAATAGTCTGCCATAACTGCAAATTCTTTAAACGCACCACTCAAACGCTGATAAACACCAACTGTAAAAGTATGTGGCATATGCATTTCGGCTGTAATTGGACCATTAGCTACTGGCGATTCAACATCACCTCTCAAAGTATAGTCAACAGCACTTCTCCACTGGAAACCAATTCTGCCACCGTCGGCATACTTAACTGTAAAACCAATGTTGCCACCAACTGCCCAGTCGTCGCCCGACATTTTAACACGACCCATATTCATAGGCAATTGTTGAGTCAAACGGCAATATCCATACTGAGCACTAACACCACCTGCTATTGTAAGCCAATCGTTTACTGCATATGCTATGCTTGGATTGATATCGGTTGTGAACAAATAGCTATGAGTTGCAATTGTATTACCAACCCATTGTTTGTCGTAATCAGATGCCAAACCCCATGGTGCTGTAATTGAAAGCGAACCATAAATTTTTTCAGAAAAACGATGTACCACGAACATCTGTGGAATATAAGCGTTTTCCGAGCAATCGCCGTCCCATTTTTGACCACTAACTGGACTTGCCTGAGATTTTTCATCAAAAGTTAAACCCAAAGTAGGAATAATAGCAAAAATTGCTGCGTCGGCACGAGTTTCACCAACTTGCAACCCGATACTTTCTACTGCAGAAGCATTCCAAAAAGCCGAAGTAGCATCGGCATTTGCGTTTACTGATGCACCAGCTAAAGCTGTGCCCATGTTAGATGCGCCTTGTTCGCCCACCTGATATCCTGCACCATTAGCAATTACTGCCGATAATGCAAGCGCCATTACTGATATTGTGTATTTCATATATTTTTATAATTAAATGTACTACTATAAAAAGTGAACGTACGTTCACCGTCAAGCAAAAAGTGAACATACGTTCACCTTGTGTAAATATATATGCAACTTTTTTCATAAGAATACGTTTAATAAAATATGAAAAAAATACTTATAATACTAACAATTAACCTTTGCACTGTATTGCAATGTTTAGATGCTAAACCACGTCAACAAACAAGAATCGTTAATAAACCTACGCAAAATCGTACAATTACATCTTTTTCTCAAAATAGAAAGATACCTACACTATCATACACTAAAAAGAAGGCACAACCACCTAAAAAAAATCAATATAAAATATCACAAACAAAACCTAAAAATAATAGTTTTTCTAACTACAATAAAAAATCATTCAAACCAAATCGACACCAATTCAAACCACATGTAGAAAAGCGTCCTAATTTACATCCAGAACCACCTTATCGTCCACGACCACAACCACCACACCATCATTCGCATGGTGGAATAGCTCCCATAATAGTATCATCAACAATATCTGCGTTATCTTATTTATCGTCATCAGTATTCAATGATACCTCTTATACCGATTTAACTGTTTCTGAAGAAGCTCAGATTTTCCAACAAAGATTGCAAAACAACTTAATTCAGTCGGCATCAAGACTAAACATAAACGAAACATTTTCAATTTCAGTTGAAGTTCTGCGCTACGAACAAACATCATACAACAATCGATACGCACAAGTTGAAGTTGTTATATATCGTCAAAATTCAGGATTAAGAACAAACATTTCAACAGAAGCTTCTGAGACATCCATAAACAACTTAGTATACGCACTAACCGAAAAAATAGTACAAGCAACATACTAAAACAAAAAAAATGGCAATTACTAAATTGCCATTTTTTACGCTTATCTCAATTAAAAACCATTCGAGAAGAACAACATCTGATATGGTAAAGCATTGTTCCAATACGGCGAATTATGACGCCCTGGACGCGTTGTGTAATCGTGAGGAATATTGCGATAAAGTAGTTCTTTATGCAGTTTTTCGTTCACTTCGTAAAAGAAATCGTCAACACCACATTCAAAAGCAATGCGTATAGAATTTGGCTTCAACAAATGAAGTTGATTTATAACTGTATGTTTTTCCCAAATGTCTGCATTTTTAGAAGCATCGCCCAAGCGTTTTGCCATTTCCCAATTGTTAGGGAACGGACGAATATCAACACCACCACTCATAGCACCACATGCACCATAAACATCTTGATGTCTAAAACCGAGCCACAAACCACCATGACCTCCCATACTTAAACCAGTAATAGCTCTACCCTTGCGAGTTGCATTTGTTCTATAATTTAGATCTATGTATTCTACAAGCTCTTTCGATACAAATGTTTCGTATTTCACAGTAGGATCGATTGGGCTATCCCAATACCAACTCGACTTAAAACCATCAGGGCTAACAATAATCATTTCAAATTGCGATGCCAACTTCTGAATATCTGGACGAATTCGCAACCACGATGTGTGATTTCCACCAAAGCCATGCAACAAATACAACACTGGATATTTCTTTGTTTTGTTGATATCGTACGACGATGGCAAAACTATCATCGTAGGTATAGTTTTGTTCATCGCCTTACTTGGAACATTCACTACCGAAATGTTAGTTGGCAACGAAACCGAAGCTTGCTTACCATTTGCCCTCAAACTTATTGTTGATGGCAAATATGCACCTACAAAAACTGCAACAGCAAAAATTGCCAATTTACTAAAAGAATAAAAACGTTTCATAACTTTATAACAAATACGCAAGGTGTAATATTGTCAATTTTTTTGTTTTTAATTAGACGCTTTGTAAAATGAATATTTTATTATCGACATACACAATTAGGGTGTGCAAAATAACAACAAATGAATAATCAACTTCAATACGCATATGAAAAATGTCTCGAACTTGCCCACTCGCATTACGAGAATTTTCCAGTTGCAAAAATGGTTCCGAAACATCTGCAAAAACACATCGCGGCAGTATACGCTTTCGCCAGAACTGCCGACGACATTGCCGATGAACAACATGAAACAATAGCCGAAGACGATCCAATTCGAGTTAAAAATTTAGAAAAATTTGAATCGCAACTCGATATTCCTGAATCGGAACGCGATACACAATGGAGTTGGATTTTCACTGCTTGCGATAACACTATTGCTGAATTTGATATCCCAAAACAGTTGTTTCGTGATCTCGTAAGTGCATTCAAACAAGATGTTGTAAAAAAGCGATATGCAGATTTTGAAGAACTAAAAGACTATTGCCGAAGAAGTGCAAATCCCGTAGGACGTTTAGTACTCATCTTACATGGATTGCGTGATGATGTGCGTTTTGCACAATCTGACGCAATATGCACAGCATTGCAGTTGGCAAATTTTTGGCAAGATATGAGCGTTGATAAACATAAGAACAGAATCTACATACCACAAGCCGATTGGCAAGGGTTGTCGGAAACTGACTTCTTTGCCGAAAGCGCCTCGCCCGAAGTACGCAAGATATTAAAATTTCAGGTAGAACGTACCGAAAAATTATTTAAAGCTGGTGAACCATTGCCAAAAAGTTTACCATTCCCACTATCGCTTGAAATTAGAGCAACGCTCGCTGGTGGACGAACAATTCTTAAGAAAATAGAGCAACAAGATTTTGATACACTCAAAGGTCGTCCTAAAATTACAAAGTTCGATAAAATAAAAATTCTTTTAAAATCACTTGTATGAGTAATCTTCAAAGCCAATCGTCAGAAAGCGAACACAACGAGGTAGAACGTAAGAAATCTAATCTGGCATTTGCCTTTTTCTGCATGGAAAAAGACAGAGCCAAAGATATGGAAGTATTCTACGCATTCTGTCGTTTAATGGACGATATTGCCGATGAAGAAACTCAACCACTTGAAGACAGACGCAAAGAATTACAAGCTTGGAAAACTGAAATCGAAAAAATCTACGCTGGCTCTAAAAATCTCACCCCATTGGCAAAAGAGATGGCAGACGTAATAGCCCGACGCAATATTCCACAACAGTATATTCAAGATATAATTGATGGTTGCTTAACCGATACTTATGCTCCAACTTTTGAAACTTTTGAACAAATACGCAAATACTGTTACGGAGTTGCAAGTGCAGTAGGTTTGGTATCTATATATATTTTCGGGTTCAAAAACGAGCGTACAAAATTATTTGCCGAAGCATTAGGCTATGCTTTACAATTTACAAACATATTACGCGATATAGTCGATGATATAGTATCGCATAACAGAGTTTATATACCAGCCGAAGAACTAAATGCCTTCGGTGTTCAACGCGAGGATTTACGCAATCCATCGCAAAATCCTAACTGTAAAAAACTGTTTAAATTTTTATATTTTAGAGCTAAACATTTCTTTAACAAAGCACGCCGATTAATAGCCGAAGAAGATAGAAAATCGCTCACTCCGGCATTCATAATGTGGGCAATTTACGAAAAAATTTTAGACTCATTAAAAGAAAAAAATTTCAACATAACAGCTACGCCACTAAAAATATCTAAGTCAAAAAAGATACGCTTAGCTCTTAAAGCAATACGCAATGCAAAACGCAAACACCCACAAAATACATTCTATGGAAAAGCTTCTGTTGTAGGAGCAGGAATTGCAGGTATTACATTGGCAACACGCTTAGCTCTTGAAGGTTTTGATGTAGAAGTTTTTGAGGCTCGTTCAGATATTGGTGGAAGAATTTGTAAAATAAAAGCCTACAATACACAACTCGATAACGCTGTACACGCTGCAATGGGGTGCTACGAAAACTTTTTTAATTCGATTAAATTACTTGGAAATAATCCAAATGATTATTTTGAAAAAGTATCGGGAATGGATTTTATATATACCGATAAATCAGTTGTACCTATAAAATATCCATCTAAAAGCAACTTTATAGCAAACGTATTTTCGGCTCTTAGTTATACAAAATTAAAAAATTTTGCATCGCCTAAAAATCTGGCATTGTTGCTATCAATAAAGCTTGGATTAACGCCCCACAAAAACGAAACTGCATTAGAATTTTTAAATAGAAAAAACATTCCTCAAGATGTTATAAATACCTTCTGGGAGCCATTCTGCATTTCAGCCTTGAACACATCTATTGATAATGCCGATGCTGTTTTGATGACATCAACTATAAAAAAATCTATTTTAAAAGGCTTTGAAAATGCCATTTTGTATTTGCCCAAACGCCCTATGCAAGATGCTTTTGAAATTTTCAAAACATATCTAAAAGGTGTCGGAGCAAAAATATCATTTAGTGATTCGGTAAAGAGTATAAATGTAAAAGACAACAAAGTAATATCGATAGAAACTAACAAGTCGGGAACAGTTGAAGTTGAAAATTTATTCTTTGCGATAAATGCAAATACGTTAAAAACAATTCTGCCTCAAAGTTGTTCGTATGTAAAAAAGCTTACAAATATAAAACAAGCAAACATAACAAATATCTATTTCACGTCGGCACAAGAAATAATTGCAAATAATTATGCATGCCTTATAGGTTCGCCATTGCATTGGATATTCAATCATACTGAAAAATTGCCAAAACCAACAAATGAATATCTTTATTCTGTAACCATAAGCGATACATACTTGGCAAAAAATAAAACCGATACAAAACAATTCTTGAAAGAAGAATTATCAAAACATTTCGATAACGTTGAAATATCAGACGTACTACCAACAAACTTTATGTGGGCTACAATTTCTGCCGATGTTAATACCGAAAAATCAAGACCAAAAATAAAAGAAATCACACAAGAATTTTCAAACGTCTACGCAGTTGGCGATTGGCTTCAGACTGAATTGCCATGCACTATGGAAAGTGCAGCAAAAAGTGCATTTGAAATAGAATTGTAAAATGAAAACATTGCTAATATTTCCAAGTGTATTTGAAGCCGATGCTGTATTTAAAAATTTTTCGCACTCGGCAAAACTTGGTAAATTTATAGCTGTTGATAAAAATCTTGGAATTTTAGTTTCGGGAATAGGTTGCAACAAGTCAAAAGAACGCGTTGAAAAAGCCATTGAAAACTTCTCCCCACAAATAGTTGTTTTAATGGGCTATTGTGGAGCTTGTTCTACATCATTAAAAAATGGCGATTTTGTTTTTGAAACAAGTAATGAACAATTAAAAAAACATCTTTCAACCTTAGATATGCTACCAGTACGCATTGCAAGCGTTGAAAAAACTGCCGATGAACAAACTAAAGAGTTTTTGCAAAAACAAGGCTTTGATGCAGTAGAGATGGAAAGCCGATATTTTCAATCGATAGTACAAAATGCAAATATAGAATTTTTGCATATCCGATGCGTCAGCGATGCAAAAAATTCAGCAATTCCAGCCGATTTAATGGATTGCTCAATGGATAGACAAACGGGAAATATAAATCCTTTAAAGATGTTGTCGGTATCGAAACTTTTTAGAAATCCATCAATATTAATAAAGCTAATCAAATTTGGTATAGAGATTGCCCCAACACAAAAAATATACAAAAATAGGGCTATTAAAGTGGCAAATTTAATAAATAACGAAAAACTTTTCTAAAATTTATCTTTTTTTCTTGCACAATAGCAAGGTTTATGCAAAATGCCTTTTTATTATTAGATGAAAATCTAATAAGAAAGCGTCTCCCTGATGGTGTAATGGTAGCACATGTGATTTTGGTTCATATAGTTGGGGTTCGAATCCCTATCGGGGAAAGCGAAGTATTTATTACTTCGCTTTTTTTGTGTCTACTAAAAAAAACGCTATATTTTAATAATGCGAACTGTCTATTTATAATTTAAAATTAAACTTTACCAATTTCAGACGATATTTACCCGAGCTATAAACAGCTTACGCAAAGAATAAACATAAACCTCATCTCATTAATTTGCGTAAAATTTAAAGAAAGGAAAATATATGGAACTTGGTACAAGATACCCCACACTCGCATTCCACACAGGTGGTGCAGGAGAATCAGAAGATGGCATTCCGCCACAACCATTTGAAACCTTCTGCTACGATTCTGCCCTATTGGAAGCAAAAATTGAAAACTATAACATTGTTCCCTATACATCGGTTCTACCAAAAGAATTGTATGGGAAAATTTATCCAGTAGATAAAGTTGCAAAATACTTTAAGCACGGAGCTGTACTCGAAGTTATTATTGCAGGCAACGGAGCAAAAAGTAGCGAACATCGTGCAATAGCAACAGGCGTTGGTATCTGCTGGGGACAAAACGACAAAGGCGAACTCATTGGTGGCTGGGCTGCTGAATATGTTGAATACTTCGACACTTGGATTGATGCCGATATTGCCCGTGCTCATACAGAAATGTGGCTAAATAAATCGCTCAATCATGAGTTAGAAATTCGCGGAGTAAAAAAGCATAGTGAATTTCAAATATTCAACAATTATCTGAATATCACAAAACCATTCGGATATTGCTTAACTGCTCTCGGCTTTTTGAACTTCCAATTTGCTGATCCAGTTGTGATTAAGTAAAACCTCAAAAAGAAAGAGATTTTATCATGGCTACAAGCAATTCGGGAGACAATCATACCAAAACTTCAACGGCTAAAAAGCTTGGAACTCTCGGGCTTGCAGCCATTGTTTTAAGCTCTATGATTGGAGGTGGAATATTCAGTTTGCCTCAAAATATGGCAGCCGATGCTGGTGCAGGAGCTGTAATTATAGCGTGGATTATAACTGGATTTGGCATTTATTTTATTGCTAATACCTTCAGAATATTGTCGGCAGTTAAACCAGATTTAACTGCTGGCATATATATGTATAGTAGAGACGGCTTCGGCAATTACGCAGGCTTCACAATAGCTTGGGGATATTGGTTATGTCAGATTTTCGGCAATGTCGGCTACGCTGTAATAACTATGGACGCCCTTAATTACTTCTTTCCTGGAGTATTTGAAGGTGGTAATAATTTGTGGTCGATAGTAGGTGGTTCAATACTTATTTGGGTATTTAATTTCACAGTATTAGGTGGTATAAAACAAGCTTCATCGGTAAATACAATTGCTACAATTTGTAAAATCCTACCCTTAGCCATTTTCATAATAGTAATGATTTGTGTTTTCAATTGGGATAAATTCACTTTTGATTTTTGGGGACACTCAACTGATATGGGCGAAAAAAATTTAGGCTCATTGTCTGAACAAATAAAAAGTACAATGTTAGTTACATTGTGGGCATTTATCGGCATAGAAGGAGCAGTTGTTTTATCTGGCAGAGCGAAATCGTCTAAAGATGTAGGTAGAGCAACTATACTTGGGTTTGCTGGTGGATTATTTGTTTTTGTATTACTATCGGTTCTTCCGTTTGGCTTTATGAATCAGGCAGAACTTTCGACAGTTGCAAACCCATCAACTGCTGGAGTACTTGAAAAAGCTGTTGGTAATTGGGGTAGCGTTGTAATGAATGTTGGCTTGATAATCGCCATACTTGCAAGCTGGTTGGCTTGGACTATGATTACTGCCGAAATTCCATACGCAGCAGCTAAAGACGGAACATTCCCCAAAGCATTCAGTCGAGAAAATACAAATGGTTCGCCATCGGTATCGTTGTGGATAACAAGTATACTAATGCAATTAGCAATGTTGTTAGTTTATTTTTCAAACAACGCATGGAATACAATGCTAAGTATAACTGGCGTTATGGTATTGCCTCCATATTTGGCAAGCACTGCATATCTTTGGAAAATTTCTCGTAATAAACAATTATTTGAAAATAGTAAGTCGACATCAGTCAATGCAAAATGTGCGCTGTGCTCAGCTATACTTGGCTCGATATTTGCATTGTGGTTGATATACGCTGCTGGTTTAAAATACTTGCTTGTTGCAGTAATATTCATTGCCCTTGGTATTCCAATTTATATTTGGTCGCGTAAAGAACATTCGCAAAAAGTATTTAGTTTTAAAGAAGGCGTTGCAGCTACGTGTATTACTGCTATTGCAATAATGGCAATATTTATGTTGGCAGAAGGCAAACTAAATTTGAACGAATCGTCTTCAAGCACAACAACTACAACGCAACAAAGTACTGTTCAACAAATCAAAAAACAGAAATCTAAAGATGCACCACTTACAAAACGTCATGGAGAAAATGTGTTAATAATAGAAGAAGAACAAGTAATATTTCAACAATAGAGATTCCTTATGAATATAAATAAAATTCTAATTCCAACAATATTATGTGCAAGCGCAATTAGTGCGTTTGCACAACAAGAAGAAATCATAGAATGCGAATGTATAATTTGTACAAATGTGTTAAATGCACCTGTACAAAATAAACAACAAGCTACATCAAATGAAAATTGCCAACATAAATGCAATACATTCAATTACCCATACGGAAATTTTGGATTAGATTGCATGTCAAATCATATAAATGCCTTAAAACAAAAGCTTGCAAACGATACAGGAATATCGCCATTTTTCAACTATTACGCTGATGCGTTCACAAATGTTGAAGGTGGTCGTAAACATGGAGCAAACTATACGCATATAATGGAATACGGCATAAATGTTGATATGAACAAAATTGCAGGTATAAAAGGTGGGTCATTTACAATATCTGGTGCCTACAATGCTGGTAAAGACTTATCTGGACAAATCGGCAACTTCTATACCATATCTGAATCTGCTGTAACCGATGGTGGTATGTTTTACGAAATGTATTATTCGCAAAACATCAGCTTGCCTTGGGACGATACAATCAACATATCCTTAGGCAGAATGAGTATGTCGAACACCTTTGGAAGTTTACCAGTATTTGGATACTTGAGTAGTGGTAGCATAGATTCTACGCCAGAGGGCATATTCTACGCATCGCCATATACATCGTCGACAATCGCTACATGGGGTATTGCAGTAGAATATCAGACATCAAATAATTTGTCGTTTGCATATGGGTTGTATCAAGTTGTAAGCAATCAACAATCTCCAACATGGGATGGTCTCGACTGGGGTATAAGCCACAATGACGGCTATATGATGATGGCTCAAGTTCAATGGTCGCCAACATTCTGTGGAAACTTACAAGGTGTTTATCAGTTTGGTGGATATTTCTTTGATGGTTTTGATATGCCAAAACTTTCGAGTCAAAATTCATTTAGAGAAGATGGATATGGCTTTTATTTGCAAGCACAACAAATGATATGGGCAGACACCACAAATCAAAATAAGAACATCACACTTTGGGCTGGTACACAATATGCGCCAATTCAAACAATAAGCCCAATTCATTGGCAACTTTACGCCGGACTTCAATTTCAAGGTTTTGTTCCTCACCGAGAAAACGATTCAATATTTCTTTCGTGGACAACAGGATTTTTCAGCAACGACTATAACAATGGAAATTCTACCGACGAAACTTTGTTTGAAGTAAATTATCTCTGGCAAGTAAACAACAACATAGCAATCCAACCAACAATGCAATTTGTTCTAAATCCGAATGGTAATTCGCAAATAAACGACGCAATTGTTCTTGGTGGACAAATTACTGTATCGTTTTAAAAATTGAATTGACTACATCAAAGCATTTTTGAAACTTAAAGATGTTCGAGTTCATATGGCTTGAACATCAATTTTTAACTCTAAGGCAAAAATCGTGAAAAAAATCAGATGTTTAATTACAGCAGGAGCAACTCGTGAACACTTCGACCCAGTGCGTTTCATAAGCAATCCATCTACGGGTAAAATGGGCTGGCATATAGCAAAAGCATCGCAAGAAAACGGTTGGCAAACTACGCTTGTAATGGGAGCATCACCCTTGCCTGAAATAGATGGAGTTGAAACCATAAAAGTTGTATCGGCTCAAGATATGCTTGAAGCTTGCCAAAGTAAATTTCCAGATTGCGATATTTTGATTATGTCGGCAGCAGTCAGCGATGTGCGTCCAAAAAAGAAAGCTACTAATAAGGTAAAAAAAGATGCAATCGATTTACATCCAGAATTAGAACGAACTCCAGACATTTTGCTGACTCTATCAAAAGAAAAGAAAAATCAAATTCTCATAGGTTTCGCAGCCGAAACAAACGATGTAATTGCTTACGCAAAAGATAAGCTCGAGCGTAAAAACCTCAATGCAATTGTTGCAAACGATGTTTCAGCACAAAATATTGGCTTTGCATCGGATATGAACAAAATAGATATTGTTTGTGCCGATGGCTCTATATTTTCGCCAGAATTAGACACCAAAGAAAATCTTGCACGCACTATAATAAAATTTGTTGAAAAACTACTTCAGAAATAAAAATAAAAACAAAATACTTGCAATACTCTAAAAAAAGCATACTAATATCGGTCTATGCGTTTATTTGTATGTAATATGAAATGAGAATTGTAAGTATGAAAAAAATATATATAATGTTGGGTAGTTGTATTGCGTTATTGACAGCATGCAATAGTTCGCAAGAATGTAAATGTTTCAAAAACACCGCTGGTTACGAAGCAAAAATAAACACTTCTAAAACTACAAACAAACCAACAACACCACGTAAGATAGCTGTTCAAATGTGGTCGTTGCACGATGTAACTCTCGAAGAAGCTATCGAAAAATTAAAGCCAGTTGGAATTAATGCAATTGAGTGTTATCCTGGTCAAAAAATCAGCAAAAAATATCCTGATGTAAAACTAATACCAGGAATGACAAACGAACAAATTGATTTTGTAAAAAAATTGGTAGCCGATGCTGGCATGAAAATTGTATCCTTTGGAGTCGCAAGTGCGAAAAATGAAAAAGAAATTGAACAACTTTGTGCATTTGCAAAACAATTAGGTGCCGACAAAGTAATTACAGAAGCTCGTGTTATTACATTTCCAGCATGGCAAAAGTATTGCGAAAAATACGATATGTACATGTGCTTGCATCACCATGCACTCGATGCACCAAATCAGTATTACGATGCATATGTTGTAAACAAATACACTGCACCATATAGCAGAATTTTAGGAAATCCAGATGTTGGTCATTTAGTTCGTTCAAACATAAATGCAGTTTGCACAATTAGAATGTTAAAAGGTAATATAGGCTCAATCCATATAAAAGATGAAGACGCTTATGGAAACCATTACAGTAAAGCTTGCGTTTTAGGACAAGGCTATGTAGATATTCCTAATGTACTTAATGAGTTAGATAAACAAGGCTACAATGGTTATTTCGTAATTGAGTACGAAGATGACTGGGGGAAAAATATTCCACACATAAAAGCCTGTGTTGACTATTTGAAAAACAATTAATCTCAAAGATATAAAACAGAACAAATAATATGAAAAAAATAACAAGAAGAAACTTCGTAAAAAGTGCAGCTTTGGCTGGTGCATTCATGATTTTACCATCTTGTGCATCAGTAAAAACTGCACGTGCAAATGGTAAAGTAAATGTAGCTGTTATAGGTGCTGGTGGACGTGGTATGGCATCAGTAAGAGCTCTTGCAAAAAATCCAAAAGCACAACTTGTAGCACTATGTGACGTTGATGAAGAAAGAGCAGCAAAAATCTTCAGCGAATTTCCAAATATAAAAAGATATTACGACTTCCGTAAGATGCTTGATGAAATGGATAAAGACATCGATGCAGTAGTAGTAGCAACTCCAGACCACATGCACTTCCCTATTTCTTCATGGGCAATGAGAATGGGTAAACATGTATATTGCGAAAAACCATTAGCTCGCACAGTTTGGGAAACTCGTCAAATGGCAAAGCTTGCAAAGAAGTACGGCGTTAAAACTCAAATGGGCAATCAAGGTCATACGAAAGATGGCTGGAGAGCTGCAAAGGAATTGGTTGACTCTGGCGTTCTCGGGGAAATTGAAGATGTTTATAGCTGGACTGATCGCCCAATTTGGCCACAAGGCAATATTCCACTTCCAGCAGCTGATCCAATTCCAGCAAGTTTGAAGTACGATTTGTGGCTTGGCGTTGCACCTAAAACGCAATATTTCAAAAAGCTTCTACCATTCAATTGGCGTGGCTTACGCAATTTCGGCACAGGTGCAAGTGGCGATATGGCTGTTCACGTTATGGATGCAGCATACTCGAGTATGGAATTAGATGCTCCATACAGAATAGAAAGCACACAAGAAGGTATGAACGACTTCTATTGGCCATCAAAGAGTACATCGCACCAATGGTTTAAAAATCCACGTGGTAAAGATGGCGTGATTCGTATTCACTGGTACGATGGTGCGCCAGGTTTGAATAAACCTGCCGAAGTAAAACGTGTACCACACGAATTCCTCCACGACAAACGCTTAGATAATGGTACTTTAATTGTTGGTACAAAAGAGACTGTATTCCTTGATACCTACGGTGGCAATGCTCGACTCTTACCATTGACTCACCATAGAGACATGATGAAAGCTGGTAAACTTCCAGCAAAAACATTGCCACGATCAAAATACCCAGATAATCCATGGGCTGAATGGATTGACGCAATCTTGGCTGGAGGCGAAGAACAATCGCCAGCAAACTTCGGCTATGCTGCTCCACTAACAGAAATATCGTTGTTGAATATGTGTGCAATGCAAGCAGGTAAGCCACTCGAGTACGATTCACAAAAGATGTCGTTTACAAATGCTCCAGAAATGAATAAGTATTTGTATTCCCTTTACGATTATGATGAATCGTTCTTGAATTTGTAATCTATATAAGTAATGAAAAAATTTAAGGCGTTCTAAATTGAACGCCTTTTTTGTATCTATATAAATTGTTTTAACTTTCTCTATTTTTAAGTTCTGCAACAATTTTATTGTATTGTGTTTTATTGAGTCTGTAAAACAACAATGCACCAGCAGTTAAAATCCACAACACGCCAGGTATGGTAGTAAAAGCGTGCTTCATAATGGCAAGTACACATTCGTTTTGCTCTTTTGCATTTGGCACATATTCGGCATACCCAAGAGCTGCAGCCAAAATAGAAGTTGCTACAGCCATACCAAATTTATTTCCCAACGATATAAACGCATACTGAAAACCTTCGTTTCTGATACCAGTTTTCCATTGCCCATATTCTACACAATCTGGAATTATCGCATAAATAGCAGTGTTAAAACCAGAGAAGAAGAATTGCGCTATTGCAGAAAAAACATAGAACATTACAGCATCAGTATTAGGACTAAAGAAGTACATACCTATCATACTAACCCCCATACCAAACGAAAATACCGATGCAGCCCATCCTTTATTAGATGTCAAATTAAACACATACGGAAAACACGCAGCTCCTATTATAGATGGAATAATAATAACCAACGAGTATGTTGCAAACAACGCCTCGTTGCCTTCAACATATTGGAAATAATATAACGATACAGCATGACGACCATAAAGAATAAAACCAAATAAAATTTGTCCTAACAACGCTAACAAATATGGTTTATTCTGCAATATCGATAATATTTCGTCTTTCAATGGTCGCTTTTGAGTTGTTGGCACTTCTACAATTTCCTTTGTATTTGCAAAACAGAAAATATGACACCCAGCAAAGATTGCACCATAAATTATAGCCACAAGTAAATACCCTTGTTTAGCATCGCCACCACCCATATAATTTATAAGAGGAACTGTAATAATTGTTATTACACCGATAGCAGCCATTGCACTAACTGAACGCGATGTGTTAATTTGTGCGCGTTCGTCAATGTTCTGAGTCATTGCACTACACAATGTTCCGTAGGGAATATTAACACAAGTATAACACAAAACTAATATACCATAAGTTATAGACATATATATAACCTTGTTGGTATCATTCCAATCTGGATGTGCCCAAAATGTAAGAGCTAAAATAATACCTGTTATTGGAGCACCAATCAAAAGCCATGGACGAAAACGTCCCCAACGTGTTCGAGTTTTATCACTCAATGCTCCAATTATTGGATCGTTTACTGCATCCCAAATTCTCGAAATCAACATTAAAGTTGCAACGGCAGTCATACTTATACCAAAAACATCGGTATAAAATTTCATTAAGAAAACACCAACGAACATCCAGCTAAAATTACAGCCGACATCGCCCATACCATACGCCAATTTACTTAAAAATGGAACTTTTGCTTGTGTATCAATTTTATTCATTTTTATTATTTTTATAGGTTTTCAATAAATTTTTCTATTTCTGCATGTGGAACAATAGCACCTTCGTGTGAACACACAAACGATGCCATCAAGTTGGCACGATTATGAGAATCAGTTAACGAATATCCGTTCAAAATAGATGTTACAAAAGTTGAAGTAAACGAATCACCAGCACCAACAGTATCTACAACATTAGATACCGAAGCTTTCAATTTCGATACTTCTGACTTATCTGAAACAATAACACTGCCATCACCTCCCATTGTAATAATGGCAATCTGCAAGTTAAATTTTTCAATTAACTGCTTAGCTTTATCAATTTCACTTCCAGTAAGCTCAAACATATTCGACAATATAACAATTTCGTCTTCATTAAGTTTTAGAACGTTTGCTCTACTGAGCGAATTTTCTATAACTTTTTTTGAATAGAAATTTTGTCGCAAATTGATGTCGAAAACTTTCAAGGCATTTTTAGGAACACAATCTACAATCTGGAGTATTGCATTTTCCGAAGCCACGCTACGCTGAGCCAACGATCCCCAGCAAATTGCCGAAGTACTCTTTGCCAAACTACAAACCTCAGAAGTAGCAATAATATTATCCCAAGCTACATTCTGATAAATTTCGTACTGAGCAACACCGTTTGAATCTAAACTTACCCCAACTTCACTTGTTGGTAAATCATTGCGTTGAATATAAGTTGAAGTTAAGCCAAGAGCCTCAAAATTTTGCAACAATTCTTCACCTGATTTATCTTTACCTATAGCACTAACAGCATAACCATTTGCACCTAACGCACACGCATAATAAGTAAAGTTAACCGGAGCCCCACCCAACTTTTTTCCAGTTGGTAAATTATCCCACAAGAGCTCGCCTACCCCTATAATTGTTGGTTTTTGCATATTACAAATCTATCATTACTTTCATACAAGTTTCGCGATTTTCATCAATAAACTTGTAAGCTTCGTTGTATTTTTCAAATGCAAATCTATTTGAAATTAATGGTTGCAAATTTATTTTACCCGATTGAATTTCCTCAACAGCTTTAATGTAATCTTCGTGGCGATACATCATTGAACCAATCAAATTGAGTTCGTGTTCGCCTAAATAAAACATACTAATTGCTGGATCTTTTGGATGAACACCAACTATTACAACATCGCCACCTTTTTCTATAAATTCCATAATTGAACGTATAGAAATTTCGTTGCCAGCACACTCGAATGCAACGCTAAAACCTTCGTTGCCAAAAAGCTCGTTCATTGCCTCACCAAAAGGCTTTTTTGCAACATTTACAATTTCTTTTATGCCACATTCTTGTGCCTTTTGCAGACGAAAATCGCTAATATCGGTAATAACCACACGTTTTGCACCACGAGCAATAGCAAACTGAGCCATCAAATTACCAATAGTACCTGCTCCCGAAACAACAACATTTTTACCCTCAAGCGAACTTACTCGAGCTGTTGCATGTGCAGCCACTGCAGTTGGCTCTACCATTGCCCCGTACTCAAGCGACATATCTGCTGGAAGTTTTACAATTCTATCTTCATCAACAATGAACAAATCTTGGCCTGCACCATCGGCTTGGAATGCCTGAACACGAAGATTTTGGCATACATTATATTGACCACGTTTACATGGATTACATTCACCACAAACTAACTGTGGGCGTGCAGTAACATTATCGCCAACTTTGACCCTTTCAACTGCGTTACCAACAGCAACTACAACGCCCGAGTACTCATGACCTTGCACCACAGGATAAAATGTTGCAGGATGCAACCCATGATACGAATGTATTTCAGAACCACAAATGCCAATATGCTTTACGTTTATTAGTATTTGATTTTCTTTTAATGATTCAGCTTTTAGATTTTCAACTTCGCGAAATTCCAAAGTTTTTGGTGCTGTAAGTACTACTTGTCTCATAAAAATTATAAGTAAAAAGTGTTATTATAAAAAATGTTAAAACGTTTTAACATTATTTAAAAGATATTGAATGTCAAGAGATTTTACAATTTTGCCATATTATTTCGCAACTTTGCCCGACGATTGCCCACAACTAAATTCAACTGGCAACATTATCTTTTTTATTGGAGCATTTGGCGTATTTATACGTTCAATTATAGAATCGGCGCCCATAATGGCTATTTTCCTAATATCTACAACTGCCGTAGATATTGTAGGCGATGAAGTTTTAGTAAGAGATATACCATCAAACCCAACAATAGATAAATCTTTAGGAACATCTATACGCAGTTTTTTAGCCTCTGAAATCAATGCAAACGCCATATTATCGTTCACACACATAATTGCAGTAGGTGGATTTGTTCCATTTAAAATTTTCTGTAAGTTTTCACTGGCAACAATTGCATTTTCAAATTTGTGTACGCTTGTTTTTATACCCAATTTTTCAGTAGATTTTATAAAACCAGAAATTCGCAACTGTGTATTTGCATCTTCATAATCATATGCAAAATATGCTATTGTTTTATGTCCCAAAGAATGCAGATGCTCTACAATTTGCACACTCGCAGAAAAACCGTCAGATGTTATAGAATCTATATTTTCGTTTACAGAATCTAACAACAATAAGTTCTCGTCAGATTTTTTTAAAACTTCAATAAGTTTCAAAGGCATTCCACCAAGAAGAATTAAACCATCAACTTTACGCCGACACAACACTCGAGGCAATTCATTTTGAGCATCGTTAGTACGAAATTCAGTTAAAAGTAAATCGTAATTCAGCTCCGATAACCTGTGTTGCAAAGCATCTAACAACTCTAAATAGAACGAGTTTTCAAAAATGTTTGCCGATACTTTATTGAACATCAACCCTATTGTGTAAGTTCTGCCAGTACGCAAATTTCGAGCAGATAAATTTGGCTTATAATTTAATTGCTTACAAATATCTAATACTTTTTTGCGAATTTCTTTACTCGAGTACCTTGCATTGTTTAACACATTAGAAACCGTCGCCGGACAACATCCAGCGAGCTCGGCAATCTTTTTTATAGATACAGATTTCTGACTTTGCATTTTATTGTTTTTTATGTAGCCATTTATAAATGTTATACTACATAATAACAATATTTTTTTACACAATAAATCTTACTTATTTTTTTCTATCAACTTATTGCGATACACGTTAAATGCAGAAATTTTCTTATTATAAAATTCAACTGACTGAGGATTTGCAACAGCCACAACTTCGCGCGATGCAAACATTTCTTCTAAATAATCAATAGAAAAACCATCTACAACACAAGCCGCACTCATAGCACCACCTAATGCAGACGAATTTGCCGACGATTTTGCTATATAAACAGTGCTATTAAATACATCGGCAGCACATTGCGCCATAGCTTTACTTTTTGACGCACCACCAGTAAGCAATATTTTATCGATATCTGCCTTAAATGCTTCGGCTTGCAAACGCATATTGAACATCTGCCCTTCGATAAATAAACGCACAATATCTATTGGTGTTAATTGAGATTTATCGCCTATATAAGTTGGAGCATTTGAAGAAATTTTAGGTGTAATTTCATCACAATAATAAGGCATTATGAAGTGAGAATCGTCGATTGGCACATATCCTTCAAACGAATTATCAAAAAACTTCCAATCAATACCAAGTTCTTCTTTTAGAGCTTCACATGCAAGCGACCCATTACGAAAGCACGCTAAATTCATATAAGCCCCACGTGGATTGCCAAAAACATGAGCCCCTGCCACAGGCGAATAATTTTTGTTTGCACAGAAAAACGTATCGCTTGTACCCAAGCTAATAACAGCATTTCCACCACCAGAAGCACCTATACCAATCAAGCTTGATGGATTGTCTCCTGTAAATACAACTACCTTAACATCTGGCGAAAAACCATAATGCTTGCAAAAATACGCGCCTATCTTACCAACAACCGACATAGGTTTCTGCAATGCGAGTTTTTCAACTAACTCTGGAGCAGTTGCCGACAACATATCGTCATCCCATTGGAATGTCGATAAATTCAACAAATTCATACCTGAACCATCGCACCAATCAATTGGGCAATCGGCATTGCACAAAACCGAACACATAAACGATGAATTCAAATGTATGCGTTTTGTAGCATTATAAACATCGGGCTTATTTTTGAATACTTTTTTAATTTGAGCCCCTGTAAAACGTTCTGTTTGCAACGACCCTGTTTTAGAAACAACTAAATCTGTACCAACAATACTTTCAACCTCAGAACACTCTACCGAAGTTGAAGTATCGAGCCATACAGGAGCTTCAATACGGCTCAAATATGGCTTTAGCACTTTAGAAAGTTCGCCTTTATCTGCAACAGACATCTTGGCAAATACATCGGTAGAATTTAACCACACACTTGCATGTTGTTGACCAGCACCACCAATACCCTTTATTTTAGACAAATCTACCAACTTTGAAAGATCATCGAAAAGCATATCGAGTGCATCAACCCACATCTGTGGATACGACCATACTTCGCCAGCATCGCCATTTACCACACCCGAGGTAGTTTTGTATTCGGGCAATCGCTCATCAAAATTTATTGATGCCGAAAAAACTTCACCACTATTGATGTCTATTACCATACCAGTCAGCGACTGCGTGCTGGCATCTATACCCAAATACAAATTCTTTTCCATATTATTTTCCCGATATTATTCTTTCTGCAGCTTTACCGTATACTGATTTTTCAGAGGTATAATTTTTCAATTTACCAAGTAAAACTTGTTTCTGAGTGTCGTTGCAACGCATAAGCGAAAAGTTAAGAATTTTTACGTAAGTAGGCAATTCTTTCTTAGAAAAATTCTTGAAATTATCAACAATCATCTTTGCAGTGTTTTCAGCACCAACAACTTCTAATGTTGCCAATAATTCACTTTTGTAAGTTTCGTCTGCCGAAGTTAATTGCTCAAGCAAAATACTTTCTGCTTCAGAAACTTTACCTATTTTTACAGCTTTAACTGCCCATACATTTTTAGATTTTACTTCAGCCAAAATAGCATCGGTAGAATTTCCACAAACTGCTAATGGTTGCTCGGAAATTGTAGGATATTGCTTCATCAACGATACAATTTTATCGGCACAATCTTTTCCACCAATTCTTGCCAACGCATAACAAACAGCCGATGCTTCAGCTTCGCTTTTTGGATTTGTTTTCAACAAGAAAACCTTATTGCCCTCGCAATTTCCCATATTGCGTAAAAATCCAATTTCATTTCTGCAAAGTTTAGCCTTTGAACAGCAAACCACTTTTTGAATTTTTGTTTGTAATGCACTCTTTGCAACTTGTGAGCCTTTTGCAGCAAGCTTATTGATGACATCGAACGAATCATCATAGCAAGCCAATGCAAGCACCGATGCAGGCGATTTATCCATTTGCTCGAAAGCCATTTTCTCAATCATTTCTCGAGCTTCTGGCGCTTTCAATCTACCCAACGAGTATATTATACCTTCACGAATTCTTGGACGCGTTTCGGTTTTCAACGCAACCATCAACGAACATATATCGCGATTTTGCTCAAGTTCTAAACGAGCATTGTCTGCTAAATAAATATCGTTTGTATTAGTTATCTGCCCTGCATTGTTTGTGCATACGCAACCAACCATAGCAAACGAAGCTAACATCGATGTTAATAATAAAAACTTTTTCATAATTAAACTCCCAAGAAATATGGCGCACGACGTGGACGCGAAAGCATCGAAACAGCCTGTTCATTGTTCAAAACTTTTTCTGCTACTGGATCCCACTTTACATGAGCATTCAAGCGATTTGCTATCGACATCAAGTGGCAAACAGTTGCACTTCTATGACCAACCTCTACTGGACTTACATTTGTTTTACCAGAACGAATAGCATCAATAAAATCCATTCTATGATTGTCCGAAACTGGCAAGCGAATATCTGAAGACTTGCGTGCTACTTCTTTAATAAGTGGATTACTACAATCAAGACGAGCCCCTCTACTTACAAAGATTTCGCCTTCATCACCAATAAATCTAATCATATGCTTATTAGGAACTGGCGCATTTACAAAAACCGAAACTCCATTTGCATAGCGATAATGACGATATGGCGAGCCATCTGAATTTGCAGGGTAAAAATCTGTTGGACCAGAATTATCCATACCCAAAGCCCATTGAATAATATCGAAGTGGTGAGCGCCCCAGTCGCCATCTTTACGTTGACCATAATCGTAGAAGCAACGCCAACCCTTACTGTAATTACCCAAAACTCTAAACGAGTTGTACGGATACCATTTTGTAGGACCAAGCCACATATCGTAATCGAAACCTTCTGGGATTGGTTCTTCGGGCAGATTTTCTGGAGCTGGTGGGAACAAGCCAATTTGAGTATCAATCTGTTTTACATTACCAATATAGCCATTCAAAACAAGCTCTGCAGCTCTACGGAAAGCCCATTCACTGCGTTGTTGTGTGCCAACTTGCAAAATACCACCCTTTGCTTTTACCAAATCAGAAAGCAATCTGCCTTCTTCAACAGTCAAGCTCATTGGTTTTTCAACGTAAACAGCCTTACCCATTTCAATTGCCTTCATTGCAATAGCAACGTGCCAATGGTCTGGAGTGCAAATGCAAACAGCATCAATATCATCACGAGCAAGAACGTCTTGATATCTTGCATATGTTTCGATGGATTTGAAACCCGTATCGGTGCGTGCCTTTGTAATTTTTTCGGCTTCATTTTTAGCAAACATCAATCTATCGCGGTGAACATCGCACAGCGCTACTACCTGAGTTTCGGGAGCAGCCGAAAAAAATCGACGGTGTCCTCTTGAGATTAACCCATTGCCAATTATAGCCATATTTATCTTGTTGCTTGGCGATATACCACCACGTCCAAGCACGCGAGATGGCAACACTTGGAAAGCTAATGCACCTAAGGCTGCACTTTTTATAAAGTTTCGTCTATTCATATTATTTTATCTTTTTTCAAATGGATTTTCATTTGGATAAAGAGCATCAGATGGCGTATAAATTTCTTTTACGCCCAAAAGCTTCAAAGCTTCGTACAATTCAGATGCGCAATGTGTAAATGCAACAGCAGCATGATGATGAAAACGTCCTAACAAACAATTGCGATAGAAACGCATAAAGCCTGGAACATGAGCTACACCAACCGAACCAAATGTACAAGCATCAACATCTAAGAATTCACCTTCACAAATATAGGCACGTAAGCCATCACCAGAACCATGAATTTGCAAAATAGTAATCTTATTTGGCTTAATTTCGCCTTCAAGTGTACCACGAGTAATGTCGGGTTTTTGATTTGGTTCCATCAAACGAGACATAATCAACTGATAACAAACTTTTGGACTTTTCAAATACTTTGCAGGTACATTACCACAGTGGAACAACCCCATAACATCTTCGACCTTTACACCTTCAACGCCCTTGAGCATATCGGCAGGAATTGTGTGATTGATATCGAGCATTGTTACAGGTGCATTAGATGCGTATTGGCACATAAGTTCAGCACAAAGCGAATACGCATCGTTTTCGCATGCAACAGGGAAACCACTTTCAGTTAAACGAGCATTTACAAAACAAGGAACGTGCTTCGAGAAACTTTCTTGACGAGTCCAACATTGTGTTGAGGCAGCAGAAAGCTTTTTATCTTTCTTCCATTGCAACAAGGCGTTTTCGTAAAGCGAAAGTCTTTCAGCCAAAGTTTCGTCTTCAACACCTTCAATTTTTTGCATATCAGCCTTTGTAGCCGAAAAATCGGTCTTGTTTGCACGCAAATTTGCAATAGTTTCTTCGAGATCAAACAAACCGAACTCTTCAACTTCAACACCAATCGATGCCAACGATGCAATATTATAATTGCACGATTCAAAATCGCGAGGGCGAGGACCAAACAAACCAATTGTTGCATTCTTTATCCCCTTTACAACCTTGCAAACTTTTACAAATTTTTCGATTTCAACAACAGCTTGCTTTGCATCGACAAGTGGATTTGCAGGTATCATAACACGCTCCAACATTCCACGCTTTGAGATTGCCAAACTTGCACTCATCAAGCCACAAAGAGCATCGCCACGAGCCGAAGCGACGCTTTCAGCGTCTTCTTCGGCTGCAGCCATAAGCAGTATAGGTTTATCAAAATTCTTTACAAAAATAGCATCTTCAATTTCTGGAGAAAAATTACCCAAATATAAAATAGCAGCATCACAATCATTTGCCTTAAAGAAATTCGCCGCAGCAACAGCATCTTCTTTACTTTCAATAACCGAAGCCTCTGGTGGTGGCACTACAAAATTCACATTTGCAACCTTCAGATTTTCGGCAATACGAGCCATACGTTTTTCCGACAATTCGCGTGGAAAACAGTTTCTTGAGGCACTTACAAAGCCTAATTTAATATCTGGTGAGAATTGATTTTCTTGCATATACATATATAACCTTTGGTAGAATTTTCCGTTTGCGTTAAAACTATTCTACCAACTTTACGCAAAAAAATCTTTCACAATTTAACAGTGAAAGATTTTATAACTCGAACAAAAACTAATCGATATATTCCCCTAAAAAAAAGAGCTTATTGACGTTTTGCAAAAAAATAGCTTGGAGGCTTTCCGTATTTTTTATGAAAGATTGTGGAAAAATATTGATTAGAAGAAAATCCACAATCAAGTGCAATTTCCAACAAATTTTTGTCGCATTCAGAATCCTCAATCATTTCTTTTGCGCGCTTCAAACGAACGTTGTTTAAGAACTCGATAGGCGAAAGGTTTGTCAATGCCCTACAGTAATACGAAAATCTAGTAGGCTTTAAACCACAGTCTTCTGCCATTAAATCCACAGTCCAAGGCTCATTACAATAATTGGGCAACTGCTCTAAAAAGCACCTTACTACGTTTTCGGTTGGCGATGATTTAGAATAATCGGTAGAATCGTTTCTAAACACATCAAGCAACTCAAAAACAATTACATTCAACAACAATGCAATTTTTGAAATATCTAACCTACCCTTGCTTGCCAAAATTTTCCCGATGCGTGAAAAAGCTGAACGCAACTCTGGTGTAGATTTAAAAACAGCTTTATCTGATTTTTGCATGTAGTTGGCAAAATCTTTTTTGTCTTCCTCGCTCAAAAGAATCCACGATGGCCACTTCCACTGTTGATTTGGTTTGCGAACACCAAAATCTATTATAGCAAAATACATTTTGCATGCCTTCAAAACTGGCGACCCAATTGCATGTTCTTGCCATGGTTTTGTTACAGCAACATGTTCACGTTTTATAGATACATATTTTTGCGATTTTGTATCGGTAGAAAATTCAGTAGAGCCACTTTCAACAAAGCCTATTTCTAAACCTTCGTTTCTGTGAAAATCTAAACGCCAATCTTGCGATTTTTTTGCGTCCCAATAGGCGAGCAAACGTAAACCTTGCAATTCATCACTATCGAACATCGTACCTGGATACAAACCACGTTTTATGCCGACCCAATCAATAGTTTTGCGTTTTATACCACCTTTTAACGAATTACATGTATCGCATATATATTTGTAATCTTGGCTTACAAATACTGTCGGACGCAACTGTGATGTTAATTTCTTAGGCATAAACAGAACTATTTTATATTCTATCTACACATATTTTTGTCAAGCAAAGACTATTTCTTTCGACAAAAAAACGCATTCTAAGAATGCGTCTTCTGTAAATTTGTTTATTCTACATCGCCTAAAATTATGCGTTGCATTCTTGGAGTTAAAACTTTTCGAGTTTCATCATCAACCAAACTAAATCTGTTGCCATCGTTTGGAGTACTCAAATAATTCCATACGCAATATGGTATGTTGTGTTCTTTGCAAAGTTTAATGACATCGTTCATATAGTTTTCGCGCGATGTTTTATCTGCGTGGCGAATTGTTCCAAATTCACCATTCCACAAGAATTTATCAGGATGTTTCTTTGCAAACTCAAAAGCACCTTTCATATTTTCGCGAATAAAGTTGATGTCGAAACGCTTGAATTTCTTGTAATCGTCCCACTTATAACCCAAGCATTTTCTAAAGTCGATAAGCTTTTGAATGTCGTCGGGATAGCTGATTTTTCTGTTGTAATATAAGGGACTCCACTGAAGAACGCCACGCTGATGAGTAAATTCGTGTGGTTCATAGAAATGGAATGTATAACCTATATTTTTATCATCGTAAACGCGTAAATCTTTTAGATATTTTGGCGAATTCCACGATATACTGCCAATTATAATTCTACGAGTTGGATTTTCTGCACGGATAGCCTTTACAGCTTTGTCGGCAAGAACATTCCACTTTTCAGGATCTACCCTACGCACTTCGTTGAGAAGCTCGAAAACAATAGAGTTGTCGTTGTGATAACGTTTTTCAAAAGCCAACCACAATTTGATAAATCTACGTTGTAAATCTTCGCTATCAAGAATACCAACTTCTTCTTTTATATCGGCATAATTGCCAACAGCCTTGTGCAAATTAAAAACAATCTTGATATCGTATTTATGACACCACGATACAAAGTTGTCTAAAAGCTTGAAAATTTCTTCACGATAAACACCTTCTTTTTCTTCAAGAACAACTTGGTCGAAGCCAACACGAATGTGATCGAAACCTAAACTTGCAATATACTTTACATCGTCTTCTGTTATATACGAATTAAAATGCTCGTAGTCGCCAATAGTTAGGTGCATGCGTTTGTCGTTTGGAAGAACGTTGAAACGCTTGTAGTTTGTGAGCCAACCACCAATACCCATACCACGCTCAAAACCTTGAAAGTTGTGAGTAGCTTTTACATCTTGTCTTGCAACAGAATTTCCATTGCTTGCACAACCGATAATTGAGCCAGAAATGGCAACTGCAATTAAAGTTAAAATTAGCTTAAAAAACTTCATAAAATAAATCTCCCGTTTTCTTGTTAGTTATATATACAAAGGTTATTTTCTATACTTAATACAAAGTGTCAAACGTTTACAAATAAAAAAATAACGCAACAGTTGCGTAGCTGGTTATGTTGTTTTGCAAGACATTGAAAATGTTTTTTATTGCATAATTTACTTTTTGTATAAAATAGATGAGCAATGATACTTTCAAGAAAAGCAACATTAAATAAGATAGCCAAACGTGCTGGAGTGTCGAAAAGTACGGTGTCGAGAGCGTTGAAAAATGAGAAAGGCGTGAGTAAAGGAACATCGAAAAATATAAAAGCAATAGCACGTTCGTTGGGTTATAAAAGCTCGTTTGCAATATCTACGTTGATGTCGACAATACGAACGTCAAAAAAATCAGAGCCATCTTTTGAAACGATAGCCTTTGTAAATGCAAAAAAAGCAGATGATAAAATCTGGAAATATTCAGCAATATCAGAGTATCTTGAATCGGCAAAACGTCGTGCTAAACAGTTGGGATACGCCATCTACGATATAACATTAGATAATAAACAATTAACGCCCGAAAAATTTGAACGCACTCTTTTGACACGGAATATCAGAGGTGGTTTAATATTTGGGCATTATCATAAAAATAGTATTCCTAAACCATACATAGATATTCTTAAAAAGTTCAAGTTTGTGTCGATGGGTGTAAAATCTAATGCACCAGTTATAAATTCAACGTTTATGGATAGATTTGTTATAATACAAAAATATATAACAAAGATAGCTCAAAAAGGTTATAAGCATATTGGATTTGTAATAGAAAAATACGCCGATGATTACGAAGATGGCAAGTTTGTTGGTGGGTATCTAAAAGCACAATTTGATATCAATAATAAAAAGTTAATTCCCGCATATTATTGGGATAATAATGAAAAGAAAAATCAGAAAAATTTTCTAAAATATTTAGACGAATATAAAATCGACGCATTGTTTTCGTATTCAACAGACATATCCGATGTACTTGATAAAATGGTGAATTTTCCAGCCTCGGTAAAGTGTTTTCATTATGATAGACGTTTTGCAAATTCGCAAATAGCTAAAATTTCAAATCAAAAAATGGTGGGGATAACAACAATAGATATCCTCACCGATATTCTGCTTGTAAACCGAACAAAAATCCAATCCACAAAAATATTTGAGACAACAATAGTCCCAAAAATCGAAGATGCTTAGTTATTTCAGATTTTGAAGTTTGATGTTTCTAAATTGAATTAAATCGCCCTCACTTTGTAATGCAATGTGGCCATTTTTGAACATAGGTTTTGAACCTTTGTTGACTAAAACCGAGTTTAAATAAACAGTTATGTTGCCGTTTTTGCAAATAATTTCGTATTTGTTCCATTGTCCGATTGGTTTTTCAACGTTGTTTGCCGAGCGAGCAACAACTGGGAATGCCGGACGTTTGCCTTGACATTTAAATTCGGCTAAATCGCTTCCACCAAGCAAAACAAAATCGCCAGCCTTACCTGCACACAATTGACACTCAACAGCGTTTGGCCAAAGTTTGTGTTGGTCTTGAACAAAAACAAAAACGCCACTGTTGCTGGGCTTTTCTGGATAACGCCATTCTAAAGTGAGTTTAAAATCGGAATATTTTTCAGTAGTGTACATGTATCCGAAAGGTTTGCCGAGAATGTTTATGGTTCCATCTTTTACGAAGAATATCGAGTTTGGATTTATTGAAGGATTATCGAGGTAGAAATTCCATCCATCTAAATTTTTTCCATTAAATAGAGAAATTTCGGCTGAAGCTGAGATAGAAAAAATTGTCGATAAAATTATAGTTGTTAAAAATTTTTTCATGTAAAAACCTTTGTAAAGAGTTAATATATTTGATGATTTAGACATTTAGATGTTAGCAAACAAAGATAAAATGGGTCAAGAATTATGTAATTTTCGGGTTATAAATTTATAATTCTCGTAAAAAAAACTTGCAAAGTTTGGGAATATAGACATAAATGGAAGGATAATTGATGTATCTGTAGTTTGATATTTCAATAGGTTTGGGGGCGTAGCTCAGTGGATAGAGCAGTGGTTTTCTAAACCATTGGTCGCAGGTTCGAGTCCTGCCGCCCCTGAAAAGAGCCGACTATGTCGGTTTTTTTGTGGTCGAACTCAAGTAGGTGCAATCCCATCATTTAAATAACGGAAAACCATGAAAATAAGCGATCCTGTTTTTGATTCTCTTAGCTATTTTTTAATATCGCCTTCTATCCTTTTAGGTATATTTATTATTCTTGGAATATATTCATATGTTAGGTGGAATTTTGGCTCAGTGGCGGCAAATGTAGCATTGCCTCTTATAATTATAATTATATTTTATTATAATTTAGCAATACTAATAACTCTAACTACGCCTGACCTGGGCTTTAAATATTCACAACTCATAGGCGCAATATACTCTATAGTACTCCTTACATTGATGATAAAAGGAGCTTCAAAACAAAAGAAACTAGGCAAGTTAGTCGGAACTATATTGGAAAAATCTAACGGAATGGCAAACGGACTTGAAGTTGAAATATTCAACCTGCCATTAAGAAAATATAAAACAAATGGAAGAAAAATTTTGTACGAGAATCAGTCGTATGAATTATTGCAGTTTTTAGAAGAAAAAATAACGGACAAGGTCTTTAATGAAATCACACAAAAAGGATGTTTAGAAATAAAAGTAGAAACAGAAAGCGTTTCCCCATATACTCTAAAGATAACAATATCTGACAAGTATAAAGATGAAGATAGCGAAGCATTTTTAAGTGATGTTCTTGATGCCATAGCTGATCTTTATAATAGAAATAAAATAAAGGTATAGCAATTTAACAATAAGAAGGAGACGAGATAAATTTTTATGGACGTTAAATTTTACTTAGTCACGATTATATCTCTATTTATTGCAATATATTCTTGGAGAATGCCTTCCTCAGAAATCAATAATAGATTTGGTATTAGGTGCAAATGGTCTATGTATAACATAAACACTTGGAAAAGATCAAATATCGTAGCAGCAATATTGATAAATTTTTGTACTGTATTTACAATAGTGTCGGGAGTATTTATTGATAAAAATTTGGCATTCCCTGTATTTATAACTTCACTTATTGTCGCAACAGTAATGTCCCTACTATACTCATATATATTTTATTTATCTGAAATAAATAAATTAGATGTGAGAAAAAGCTTTGGGTTTTATTGTTTAATTTTGTTTACGCTGTCAACATTAGTATATGTCTTTTTGTATTTTTGGGGATTAAATACGTTTAAAAAAGAAATTGTTGTTCATTGTTCAAATGGAACACCAGATAGTTTTATGACAATAAATCAACTATTTTTTAATGAATTTATATATATAATTTTAATTCCGAATGCGTTTGTATTATTGGTTTCGTATTTTTTCAATTTTCTACTTAAATTCAAAAAAGGTACGATACTTACATCAAATATATTATTTGCCTCGTTGACAATAGTTTTAGCAATCATTACTTCCCTTCATATATATCTTAGAGAATGCAATTCGATTTTAATAACATATCTTCCGACTATTTTAACTATAATATTATCATTATTATTTGTGTCTTATTTTACATATATTCTATTTATATTTTACGATAGATTTTTTAGTAAAAAACAATGAATAGAAGATTAATATATATATTATTTTTGATTATTGCACAAATAGCATATCCTAAAGATCTAATTTCATTAGAAGATACATTATAATACGCGGGCATTTCATTATTTCAATTAGCGACGTTATTCTATTGATATAATCTTTCTACTTGGAAATTCGCAAAAATCTATCTTTTTTTCACTGCAATAGAGATAAAAATCTCTAAGCAAAGTTTTTTTTCTAGCGTTTGCAATTAATGATTCTCTAATAAATAAATTTTTGATTTTTGGACATGCTGTTTTTTTCACGAATAGCCGTATATTGTCTTGTTGCTCAAAATTTCGTGTAAACAGATTTAAGTCATAGCCTTCTTTCCCTACAAAAACAGATACTTGTCCATCTTTTAGAGACTCCGAAATATTTACATTGCCTTGTTCATCCGTTAGATATATGTCTGATACGTTGAAAGGATTAAACATTTTATGTTCATTGATGTATACAAAGGCATTTGCAATAGGTTTTTTTGTGTCAAAATCATAGATTGACAATTGAGAAGTAGTACATCCAGCCAAAAGGAAGAATGTCATTAAAAGAAATGTATTATAAATAAATCTCATGATGTATACTATCGTTCGCATTTGTGTACAACTGATTTAGCAGAACTCGGAAGTACCGATATCAATCCCGATACGTCTCCGTGGCTGCCTACTCTTGAGGAGGGGCATGTCTTCTGCGTTTAGCCTGTTTATCTTATAATAAGACTGTATAGCCAGTAATGCTTACTGGCTATGTTGTAGCTCGATATGTATGTTACATCGGATTTTAAATCGTAACAATTTTTGCTTTCAATACGTTCAAAACTTCCTATTTTTGTCTGAATTTTGAAGTCGTATTTTCCCTGCGCTTCACGGGAAACAATCTCAATTTTTAAGTCGGAAGCCTGAATCGTTGTTGTTGGCTGAAATTTGGCGATATCAACCAATGTCGGATTTTTATTTTCACTGGACATTAAAAC
>SUVO01000021.1 GCA_015061955.1 Verrucomicrobiaceae bacterium | reverse complement strand
TATATTATTTACGCAGTCCTTATCATCTTTTAAAGCTAAGATTAAGTCTATGCAATTTTTAGTAAATTTATCTGATGCGTTTTTTCGCATTTTACGAAGAATATCAACTGAAAGTCCGTTAATTCTACTGATATTTTCAAGCATCATAACCGTGTCCACACCTCCGATAGTCCAACCTTGATAATGGTCTATAGTTGCACATATTTGTTGTGTATCATAAAAATTTTTAGTATGAGGCAATGTCTTTAATATATTCATTATTATCTCAGATTTCTTATCGATAATTTGAGTGTTATTGTCTGACATAAGAACTACTGTTATTAAATGCAAGAAGCTACAGTCTTCTCTAGATAAAGAATACGATTTTAGTACCTTAAGTATAAATTCATCCGAAGGTTTACTTGTCATCGCTAACACCATAGCTCCTTTATAGAGTCCAGAGTGCAGAGATAATATTTTATTAGCGTCAAATCGATTTGTACGCAATTCCTTCACGATATATGAATTTACTAACCTCCCCGTAACAGCATTCATGGGTGACGGGTCTTTAGCAGTAAGTATAAGTTCATACAATGCTTGACTGGATGCTTCTGATTTCATAGTACGAATTTCAAAGATAGCCTCATCCCACTCAGGACCATATGCTACAGCCTTTAATTTTCGAAGAATTTCTTCCTTTGAATCTGTTTCTAACAAATATGCTCCGTACGTCGAATATGTACATATAAGCATAAAAAAACAAAAACAGAATACTATTTGAACTTTAAGAATTATTTTATTCATATTGCTTTCCAGTACTTGACCAATCTTCATGGTTTGCACTTCCCACACGCCAAACTTCGGCTGTTAAACTAGTATACACCTCGTCATCATTAAATAAAAGAATTTTTATTATCATAAGAATTGTGGAGTTATTCCATATTGTCTCAAAAGATCGTCTAAAAAGGATTCAAATAATACATTTACAATTTGAGGATTTCCTTGAGAATCTTTTATTATAATCGTATATTTATAATAATATTCATCCTTTCTGGGGTTTACTTGTTCCACAATAATATATATTGGGTCTAGAGAAACCATCCCCAATAGAATCGTATTATTATATCTACGTCTAGAGTCATATTTTTCTCCTAATTCATACATATTGTTTTTTATAAGTTGATTAACTTTTTCTCTACTTTTTTCTGAATAAAAAGAAGGAAGCATGATGACATCCCCGCTATTTCGAGCTTCAATATATGCATCATAAAATGCTTTTATCGTCGAATCTACAGATAAAAGTTTAAGAGGTAATAATGACACTTGAGGCAGTATTAAATTCAATGATAATGGTATTTTTGTATCTTTTTCAGATGCAAATGATGGTGTTGCAGTACCGAATATGAAAATAAACTTTCTAGTGGTGTTGGGGATTTTTTCACCCTATAAAATACACCATTATTTGTATCCTTTTGCAATGTAAAATATGCCACACGTTTTGTCCCAGTTTTATTATGCATTATCTCATAAAAAAATTGAATCGTCTTGTTATCTAGAAAGAATATATCTAAAATTTTTACAGTATTTACATCCAATCCTTTCGCAGTAAAACGTTGTAGTAAATCTTTGGCTAAATTTGCGTCTTGTGGACGATGACAATCCTTTAACTTATCCAAATTTTGAGACTGTAATGCTGTAAATATAGAAGTTATTGAATTTTTGATTTGAGGGAAGGATTTTAATTCTTTTTCAATGTTTGTAATATTCTGGTAAACTGGTATTCTTGTTGTGATAATCTTAGCTTTGGTTGGTATTGCTATATTGGTGTCGAGATAAACATACAATGGAACACTTACAGTTCCCGATTTACCATACACTAAGCTCGTAAAAAAGATCCATAATATTAATAAAAGTTTTTTCATGATTATTCCATAATAGTGTATTCATATCTTGCTGAAAAACTTCCTACTTTTAATACAGCCGAATGTCCTAATCGTGACATAGAAACTGCTCCAGTTGGAAGACTTCCTTTAGAATCTTTGGTTCCGATATTTGCGTTTGCTGACACAGTTATACTTAGTGCAGCTGGTACTATCGAAAAGTCGGCACATATTACACATGGATTCGTTGATGAACCTAGTGCACTGCATGTATATGTTTCAATACAACTAAAAATCCCAAATTCAGATAATAACATTTGTAATTTAGATAAACTGATTTCTTTACCGAGATATTGAGGAGGTGGTAACAGGAATTTGAATGGAAGAGTGTTGAATCTGTGCTGTAATATCGTGAAGAGGGAAGAGCACAACAAAACCTAACAACGCACTTTTTAATAAAAGCGAAAAATTAGAATTTTGTCTTAACATTCTCATCATTCCTCCAATTCAAGTGACATACAATAATTTTTTCATACATTACCTTCCGTGGAACGGAAATAATAGTAAAAGATGTTTATCTAAAAAGTCTAGTATAAATTTTGTATTTTTTATTTAATGCCGTATATTTGTAGCTCAGACTTCGTTTAAATGGATATATTCCGTATGTCAAAATTGGCAAAAGGAAAATTCGCGACAAAGAATCGGATCTCAAAGAGCTCATTGAAAAGTTCACATTTCGCAAAGGTAAACCGAGACCTCCAGAATTAATATTTTTATAAGTAGGGCATCTTATTAAAATTCTTTATAATTAAAATATTATTAGATAAATGTTATCGCACAAAGATTTTTTTTCTAACGTTTGCAATAATACTTCAAAAAGTTGATTACTTTTTAGGTGTATTTTCGGAAATTTATTTAGGTTAGAATTAAAAATTTTACGATGCAAATTACGAGCTAAATAAAGTTATCAAGTTTCCGTAAAACCACTGCACAAAATATTACATGTCTAATTATTTTATACATTTTCTCGGAAATGAAATTTTTGAGTTTGCATCAAGAGACCTCAAAAGACATCAAAAGTAGGCAAGAAATCCGACATTTTATGGCTACAAAATTAGACAAAAATATGGTCATTTTACGCAAGTATATACCCACAAGCAACTTATTATAAATATACAATTAGACATAATATATATTGTGCGACAAATATGAACAATGCGAATACTATGGGTTTTAATAACTAATTATTACAACTAACTACCATAAAAAATGCGCAATCAAAATTTTCAAACATTATTTATAGACATCAACTATTATAGGTTTACACATCAATATTTACTTTACAACTTAATCTTTAAACTCATATTATATACATGGATTTTTTTTAGAAGAAACTACGCTCAATTTATGCAGATAAAAATTGAAGAATTTAAAACATTTATCTACGAAGAAACTCCTCCAGATGTTTCTTTCTTACCAATGTTAGTCCGACGTAAACTCGATATGACTGGCAAAATTGTCATCAGTTTAGCTCACGCACTAACACAAGGCAAAACAAACTATAAGTCGGTTTACGCATCAAGGTATGGTTATTTGAACGAAGTTATAAACCTCTTTGAAGGTCTAAATTCTGGAGCTGGCGTATCGCCAAATGGTTTTTCATCATCTGTACACAATTTCCCTATCGGAATGCAATCTATTATAGCCAAGAACAAAGCAAGTTATACTGCCATTGCCGGATGTAAAGACTCCTTAGAATTAGGCTTATTAGAGGCTTTTTGTTTAAACGAAGATGTTTTGTATATATATGTTCAAGGCTCGCTTAACGAAGTTATACAAGCCGACGAACCACCTCAGATTGCATCAGGCTTGGGGCTATTTGCAACCCCCTCTAAAACTGGTATAAACGTTGAATTTGGCAATTTTAGCAATACTTCGATCCAATTTGAGCAAATATCACAATTTTTAGAAAAAGGTGGAGAACTCTGCGGAAAATTCTTAAAATTAACAATTTAAAATGTACATTTTGCGTTCAGTTTTAACTACCCTATTCATATGTATATTCGCTATTGGTGGATTTATATTAGGCATTACTATTATCCCAGTAGTTTCGATATTTTCCCGAAAAGGCGCTATTGCTGTTTTAAGAGCGTCTTGGATATTTTTTGTAAATGCGTTGGAGTTTTTTCGTTTAATAAAATTAGAAAAAAAGAATATAAATAGTAATCAAAATGGTGCTGTTATTGTTGCAAATCATCCATCGTTATTAGACATAGTATTTCTAATTGCATCGTATAAAAACTCTATCTGCATCGTAAAAAAATCGTTATCAAGAAATCCATTTTTGCTCTTCATCGTAAATAGGATTTTTATAAAATCGAACGAATTTGATATATCGGTAATCGACGATGCTTCAAAAGCTATATCGCAAGGCATAAACGTAATAATATTCCCAGAAGGAACGCGTAGCGACAACCCCAAAAAGAAAATTCGCTCTGGAGCTGCATGTATTGCAATTCACGCAAACTGCCCTATTGTTCCAGTAAAAATAACGTGTAATCCACGAATATTGGGTAAGCAATCAAATCCACTTAGTGTATCGAACAGAACTGTACTCTTTACGTTGGAACAATTACCAGAAATTCACCCAGAAAAAATAAACTTGAACTATGGAAAAAATTCAAGATTATTGATGCAGAAAGTAATAGAAGCTTTAAATTTAGAATAATTATGGATAAAGACCAATTACATACGCAAATAAAAGAACTTATTATATCGTCGTTGAATTTAGAAGATTTAACAGTTAATGATATAAATGATAAAGACCCACTTTTTAACGAAGGCTTAGGTTTAGATTCAATCGATGCTCTCGAATTGGGTATGGAAATCAAAAAGAAATTTGGTGTAACTTTTTCAGAATTTGAAGACAATAGTCAAATATTCTATTCAGTTGAAACTATCGCTGATTACATCATAAAAAATTTATCAAATACACAAAAGTAAAATTATGGCAACAAGAGAAGAAATTTCAAATTTTATAAAAGACATTCTTGCTGAAGAGTTTGAATGTGAACGCGAGTCGATAAACGATTCTACAAACCTCTTTACTGAACTCGATTTAGATTCTATTGATGCTGTAGACTTAGTTGTACGTCTTCAACAGCAAACCAAAAAGCGTGTAAATCCAGAAGATTTCAAAAAGATACGCACATTTGGCGAAGTTGTTGACGTTGTTGAAAAGCTGGTAAATGAATAGTAAACCACTAATAAAAGCATTGGGTACAATACTTATGGTTTGTTACCCTTTTGCAATTTATTATGTGATAAAAAACGAGTATAGCTTTTCTATAATACTCGGAATTCTGTTTGTAGCTATTTTAATAGGATACTTTTTAAACCGACAAAAATTACTTTTTTGTTTCGGTTTTCTAATTTTATCAATAGCATTTATTCTTAGAGACATTGCGTATGTGAAAGCGTATCCGGTAATAATGAATTGTAGTGTGGCTACCCTTTTTGCAATATCTCTTTTAAAAAAACCATTTGTACAAGTTATTGGCGAAAATATGAAAGGCAAACTATCTGAAAAAGGAATAGTATATGCTAAAAAAGCCACTTATGCATGGGTTATTTTTATGTATGCTTTAACAGGTATTTCTTGTATTACTGTGTTTTTATCTACGGAAATTTGGGCATTATTTAATGGATTGATATCGTATATATTGATTGGGTTAATGTTTGCAGCTGAATTTGTTGTAAGAAGAAAGGTTTTGAAAAATGATAGTTAGTCCAGACGAATTATTTTTAAGAGATATCGATTCCGATGTTATATCATTTAAGCAACCTAATACCGATATTACTTTTTCTGAGATAAAGAAAGCTGTTGCAAAATATGCTTCATTTTTGTCGAAAAAATCTGATACCGATTATATTCTATTTATAGAGAATGATATAGTTTTATTTTGTATCTTATTTTTTGCACTCATTCAGGCACAAAAGCGTGTAATGCTTCCGTCTTCAGAAAAGATGGCAACGGATGTTTCGGCTACTACGGGTGTAAAAGTATTATCTAATATCGAAAAAATAGCTTCAATACCTTTAAACATTCCGAACGATTGCTACGATGGTGATTTTGAATTTGTAAATATGCGCAATGGTAAAGTATGCTTTTTCACATCAGGCTCTACATCGGCTCCCAAATTGATTGAAAAAGATTTTGCCACATTGAGCGATGAAACTGAAAACAGTGCAAATCTATTAGGTTATTATAAAGATTGTGTTGTTGCATCAACATGCGAAGCGTATCATTTGTATGGAATGCTATGGCGATTGTTGTATCCACTGTCTATACAAATGCCTATACACGGTGTATTAGTTAAAGCACCTGAAACTCTGATTGCAATTCAACAACAACATAAAAATGTATTGTTTGTAACAACGCCATCGTTTATAGAAGCAGTAGCAAGACATCAAGAACTTTATAAATTTCCAGATAATATTTGCGCCATAACTACTAGTGGTGGATTGCTGAAAAAAAATGCCAGTTGCAATGCAAAACAAATTTGGAATACAACACCTATTGAAATTTTCGGAAGCACCGAAAGTGGTGGCATTGCTAGTAGGTGTCAAGAGTTTGGCGATATGTGGAACGTGTTTAAAAACGTAGAAATAGGCGTTGACCAGCGAGGTTGTTTGAATGCTCAATCACCTTACTGTATAGGTGGTAAATTTCAAACAAACGATATTGCTGAAATAATAAGCGAAAAACAATTTCGTTTCTTTGGCAGAATCGATAGACTTGTAAAAATAGGTGAAACTCAACTTTATATTCCAGACTTAGAAAACCACCTACTTGAACATCAATTCATCGAAAATTGTTATGTAGATTTTTTTGACAACAATCTGCGTGCTTTACTTGTGCTTAATAACGATGGCAAGAATTTTTACAGAGAAAAATTGCATATTGCCCTAACAAAAGAAATAAATAACTATATCAAAAAAAGCTTTGACGCAAAATTTCTACTTCGCAAGATAAGAGTAATAAACGCTATTCCCGTAAATGCACAGGGGAAAATCTTAAAAAATTTAATAGATAAAATTTTCAGAAATAAAATGGAACCTCCCGTAATATTAAAAAAACAAACAACTACCGATAGTTTTAAAATTGAAATGTTCTTCGCTGAAGATAGCTCATATTTTAAGGGGCACTTCCCTATTATGAAAATTTTACCAGGAGTTATTCAAGTGCATTTCGCTACAACTTTTATATCCGAATTTTTTGGAGAAAAAGAAGCCCCAAAAACTATAAAAAAGCTTAAATTTACAAATGTAATACTTCCGAATGAAGTACTTGAGTTAACAGCAAGCAAGAATAAAATATTACACTCTTATACTTTTTCTTTTAATAAAGATGGCAAGTTGTGTTCATCTGGAATATTGGAATTCTAATATGTTTAATCTTGCAATAATAGTACCAATTTATAATCACACGTGTCAGTTTAAGCGTTTTCTACCAAAACTACTTGAACTTGAAACACCGATTATACTTGTAGATGATGGAAGTAGCGATGCCTCAGAATTAAAAAAATTATCTGATGAAAATGGTTTGCGCTATGTTGCAAATCCTAAAAATATGGGTAAAGGTTCAGCGTTTGTTTTGGGGTTAAAAAAAGCTAAAGAACTTGGATATACTCATATATTCCAAATAGATGCCGATGGACAACATAGTTTGAAATACTTCCACCTATTCAAAAAAATAGCACAAGAAAATCAAAGTGCAGTAATAAATGGAACTCCCGTATATCACAATGCTCCTAAATCGAGATATTACGGCAGAAAAATAACAAACTTTTGGGTAAAATTAGAAGTTCCAAACGCAAGAATAGACGATGCTATGTGTGGCTTCAGAATATATCCAGTTGAAGATACGTACAAGATTTTATCAAAATTAAAATTTTACAGAATGGGCTTTGATATAGAAATTATCGTTCGTTTAGCTCGTCAAAATTGTGAAATTATAAATTTGCCAGTTGATGTAGATTATCCTAAAAATGGAGCATCTAATTTTAAAGTTTTTAGAGACAACTTATTTATTTCAGCATTACATACAATGTTGTGTACTGAAGGTATTTTAAACTATTTAAAGAAAGTTCTTTTTGTATGGAAGCATCAATAAAAATAAAAGTACCATTCTACGATTTAGATCCAATGAATGTTGTGTGGCATGGTAATTATGTAAAATATTTTGAACAGGCTCGATGTGCGTTGTTAAATGAATTGCAATTTAACTATCCAGAAATGGCTAAAATGGGATACGCCTTCCCTGTTGTAAAAATGGAAGTTAAATATATTCGCCCATCTGAATTTGAACAAGAAATATTAGTAAAAGCAAAATTAGTTGATAGCGAAAATTATTTACATGTAAAATATCTAATTACTGATGCTGTTACGGGAGCAAAAATTTGTGAGGCTCAGACAAAACAAATGTGTGTTTCGTTAACTAAAAAAACTTCGTACTTTGAATTACCAACTGAAGTTCTCAAAAAGTTGAAATCCATATGAGTATATTGAGAAACGTTCTATTTGTATATTTGCTTTCGTTCATACAGTTGTGGGCGATTGACATTCCCGAAAGATTGCAAAAGTGGGCTATGCAAACTAATAGTTCGATTGGTACATTTGTCTTAGAAAAAGAAATTGCAGACATCGGAGTAAGTGTAAAAAGTATTGGTAATTATAAGTTCGAAAAACACAAAGGTATTACTTGGAATAATATATATCCAACAAAATTTACTTTTTTTGCTAATGACAAATATTACTCAATAACAACCCCTCAATCGACCAAAAAACACGATTTAAATCAATTCGACATCAACAAGGCAATAGACCTGCTTTTTAAAGGCGATACGTCCGACTTTCAAGATAAATTCGACGTAACCATTCTTGAAAATACAACTTCAAAAATATCCATAAAATGTATACCAAAACATTCACAGATAAAAACTGGCTTAAAGTCTATTGTTGTTGATTTTGGTATAAAAACATTTGAACGTTGCTATATTGAATTAGCAAACGATACTATAATAAAAATTGAACTTAAACAGATAAATTGAATAAACTAAAACCTATATTTATACAAAGGCTTTTGTACATTGCTGTTTTTATATCGGCAATTATATATATGTGCGTGGTTCCATTTAATTTTGAGTATGGTATATTTGAGCTTGCAAGTGGAAAAGATTTTACTTCGGAAATTCAAACTCTAAAAAACAATTCATCAAAAATTAGAATAGTTTTAGAATCAAATAATACGGTAGAATTAAATAACGTAGCAACGCAAATTGCAGAAATACTCGACCTTAAAACCAACAATACCTCTAAACTAATCGCCACTAAAAAAGTACTTTTAGAACATTCAAATTATCTGTTGTCTAAATCTGATATTCAATTACTTGAAAGCAACAAAGAATATTCTATTTACGAAACTGCAAAAAACAAAATACTATCGCCGTATTCTACATCTTTATTTAAAATATCAAAAGATCCATTCTTCCTATTAAACAATTATGTAAACAGCTTGTTGCAATACGGTGATGGTTGGAAAATGACAAATGGCTTTCTGAGTAAAAGTGGTAAAACAATGCTTTTAGCAACCATTTATAACTCTCAAAATTTATCTGATTTTGAATTAGAAAATAAAATTGCAAAAATAGAAGAAATCAAAAAATCAGCCAAAGACAGAGGAGTATATATATATATCAGTGGCGCACGCTTACATAGTTTGAAAGTTGCAAAAAAATCTCAATTAGAAATAAACATACTTTCAATAGTATCATTAAGTTTGGTGTTTTTATTAGGATATATTGGATTTGGTAGTGTCAGAATATTTATACCAATAGCGTTATGCTTAGGTATTTCATTTGTAATTGCGTTAGGTAGTTTAATGTTGTTTTTCCCTAAGCCACATATTTGTGTATTGATTTTCGCGACAAGTTTAATCGGATTGTCGATAGACTATTCGTATCATTATTTTTCAGCGTGTAAAAATTATCCACCACAAATAGCATACAAAAAAATATCATCGCCATTGAGTAAAACCTATCTAACAACCATATTGTGTTTTGCTATTTTATTTTTTGCCGACATAAATTTACTAAGAGAAATATCTGTATTTTCAATAGTTGGTTTAACCGCTTCGTATTTATTTGTTAAGCTGTTTTATCCATCTATTATGCAGATAATAAAGCCTAATTTAGATGATAAAGTTGTAAAATTCCCATCTGTAAAATCTAAAAAAATCAAGATAGTATTAGTTGTTGTATTTGCAGTAGTATCGGTATATGGAATAACAACGGCTAAATTTAAAACCGAAGCCAAAGACTTATATACACCAGCTAAAGATTTACTAAATGAAGAAAAAGTTGTTGCTCAAAAATTTGGCGATACAACCAAAAAATTCGCAATCATAAAAGCATCAACTATTGATGAAATATTATCTATTGAAGAAGATGCTAAAATTGATGGTATTTCAAAATTCTTACCCTCTATTAAACGACAAAATCAAAACGCCAATTTAATCAAAAAATTTTATACAAAATATGCCCAAACACTACAAAAAGAATTAGGTGCTAAAAAGAAATTTACAATGCCTGAAAATCAGCCAAACTTAAACATACGAGACTTTAAAGGCACGCTAATAGAAGATATATTTTCAAGTATGCTTACCAATTACAACGAACAATGGACTGCTATTATACCAATAGACAACTCGCATTCTAATTTAAAAAACATAAAAATATTTAAACCTTTAGATTTCTTAAATAATGTTTTTAATTCGTATATGCGTTCAACAAGTATATTTATACTTCTAAGTTTTGTTTTACTAACATTGACGCTTATTGCTTTATTTAAAAAAGATTTTATCAGATTAGTTATACCAATACTTTTTGCAATCACACTGCCCGTTTCAATATTAGCATTATTTCAGATAAATATAAATTTATTCCATTTCTTAGGCTTATTTATACTTATGGGACTTGGTATCGATTACGCAATATTTCATTATTCTAATAAATCCCAACAAACTAAAACAGCAGTTTTAATATCATTTTTAACAAGTCTGGTCGGCTTTGGAATGTTGGCATTCACATCTTTTGGTGCTATAAGTTCGTTAGGAATAATATTAGCAATGGGGTTAACATTTGCTTACACAATATCGTATTTAATAGGAGCAAAAAATGGCTCAATGGTATAATCAAAAAGAAAAATGTGTTGGAACATTTAGAATAAAGCTACTTTGGTGGTTATATAAAATATTTGGCAGACATTTTGCTCAAATTGTAATTTTCTTTGTAGTTGTATTTTCGTATCCATTTTTGAAAGATGCCAGACGTCAAGCAAATGATTTTTTTAAAGTACTAAATAACTATCAGGCAAAGAACAAACTAAAAACAACCAAGCCAAATGTTTTTAAGCTAATATACAACTTTGCCCTATCGATGCTCGATAAACTAATATTGGGAGCAAATAAAAAACATTCCGATTTCTTGCAAATAAAACAATCGCCCGATTTTCTTGAATTTCAAAATGTTTTAAATTCTGGCAAAGGTGCTATTATTATATTTTCGCACATTGGTAATTTTGAAATTTTGGGTATGAATAGCGATAAGGTTTTCAAAACTCGCAAATTGAAAATAACAGCATTGGTTGAGGGATGGTCGCAATCTGTATATAGATCGTTTTTCTTGTCGCAACAAAACACAGGTCGTTTAAGCTTTTTTGATGTTTCCAAAATAGACATAAGTACTTTTGAAAAGCTAAGCTCCGAATTAACACAAGGGAATTTGATTATAATGGCTGGCGATAGACTTTCCAAACGCACACCTGATAAATATTTTAAAGAAGATATTCTTTTGAAAAAGTGCAAATTGCCCAGTGGTGTATTTCAACTTTCGACTATGTTAAAAGCACCTGTATTTTTCGCAAATTGCATAGAAGCTAACAACAAATATATAGCCGAATTCAAACAACCTACTTGCGTTGATAATGAAAAAAAACGCGGAGAACACTTAGCAAAAGAATTTTCCGCGTTTTTAGAAGCATCGGTACTACAAGCACCTTATCAGTGGTATAATTTCTTTGAGTTCTTTCAAGAATAAGTATTATATCTTTTTAAATATCAACGATGTATTTATACCACCGAATGCAAAATTATTACTCATAACGTATTGGCAATCCATAGTTCTGCCTTCGCTTGAAATGTAATCTAACTCGCCACAAGCACTATCAACGTTCTTTAAGTTTAATGTTGGCATATACCAATTATTATTCAACATTTCGATAGTCATGGCAGCTTCAATTGCACCACAAGCTCCGAGCGAATGACCTATATAACTTTTCATCGACGATATAGCAACAGGTCTTTTGAATGCTTTTGCAGTGGCTGTTGTTTCAGCAATATCGCCTTGCATTGTTGCTGTACCATGACCATTTACATAACCAATTTCAGATGCATCTATACCAGCACTTTGTATAGATTTTTCGATAGCTATTTGGATAGTATCTGCGTTAGGCTGTGTAATATGCGAACCATCTGTATTTGTTGCAAAACCTACAATTTCTGCAATAATATTTGCTCCACGAGCTTTAGCGTGTTCGTACTCTTCTAAAATTAAAGTACCAGCCCCCTCGCCTATTACCAAGCCGTCTCTATCTTTATCGTAAGGCGATGGTGTCGATTTAGGAGCATCATTTTTAGAGCTTGTTGCATACAATGTATCGAATACTGCAACTTGCGTTGGACTAAATTCTTCGGCACCACCTGCAATCATTACATCTTGGATACCAGCCTTAATTGCTTCGTAGGCATAACCTATCGATAAACTTCCCGATGTACATGCTGTTCCTGATGGAATTAATCGACCTGTTGTTTTTAAGTACAAAGAAATATTTACAGCAGTTGTTTGTGGCATCATCTTTACATAGGTAGAAGATGTTATGTTGCGAACAACCTTTGTATGTATCATTGAATAAAAATCTACCAATGGTTCAACCGAACCAGACGATGACCCATACGCAACTCCCAATCGTCCATTTCTAACAAGATCACTATCTTTTTCAATTCCAGCTTGCTTTAATGCTTGTTCTGTTGTGTACAACGACATTACCGAAACTGGCCCCATAGTTCTGAGTATTTTTCGAGAATAGTGTTCTGGCATTTGAAAGTCTTTAATAAAACAACACAACGATGTATTTAATCCTTTGTATTCTTTTAGAGCATCAACCGATTCTATTGCGTTTTCATACACATGTAATCGATTGAAATTTTCTTCAACAGAATGTCCCAATGGGCTCAACACACCCATACCAGTAACAACAACTCTTCTCATTATATTAAACCTCCATTTATTGAAATTACCTGACGTGTTATATAACCTGCATCATCGCTCATTAAAAATGATATTGTACCTGCAACTTCTTCTGGTTTACCAAAACGACGAAGTGGTATATGTTTTTTTATTTCGGCTTCTTCTATTGGTAAATCTTTTGTCATATCGGTTTCAATCAAACCTGGTGCAACACAATTTACAGTAATTGAACGTTTTGCAAGCTCTAATGCCAACGACTTTGCTGCGCCAATTATACCAGCCTTCGATGCACTATAATTTACTTGACCTCTATTACCCATAACGCCCGAAACAGATGTTAACGCAACTATTCTACCACCATTTCTAGCGCTTACCATACGCATTACGATTGGAGAAAGTACATTGTAAAAGCCATCTAAATTTGTATGCAATACATTATCCCACATATCGCCATCTATCATTGGGAATGGTGCATCGGCATTTATACCAGCGTTCAAGACAACGCCCCAATAAACACCATTTTGGGCAATATCGGTTTCTATTGCATTTTTAGTTTCTTCTCTGTTTGCGATATTAAATTTAAGCAATGTAACATTTACTCCCATTGCTTTTACTTCGTTTAATACAGATTCTGCTGCGATTGAATTTGAATTGTAATGCAATGCTAAGTCGAAACCTTCGCGAGCAAGTCGCAATGCGGTTGCTTTGCCTATGCCTCTGCTAGAGCCAGTAATTAGAACTCGTTTACTCATTGATTTTATTTAAAAATTTTAGTGGATTATTAGGTTTAAAAACATTTATTGAAGCTGATGCACATACATTTGAATTTTCATCTAAGATTGTACACGAAAACGATGCTAATTCATCATCAAAGAAAACTTTAGATGCTTCAACTTTATATGTTCTACCATTTTCAAAAGTAGAAATATTTAATTCCATATTTCTGCTTCCCAATACAAACCCTAAATCTTGTTTATAGTTAGCATCTTGACTTTTTCCAAATAGTCCAGCAAAACAACCTATTGCTTGCGCCATATATTCTAAAGCACAATACGATGCTACACCATTTAAACTTTCATCAAAAAATACATCTTCTTTTCTAATGGTAAACGATACTACAATTTTTGCTTGTTCAAAATCGCAACTTTCAACTTTATCCAAAACAATCATTGGTTTTCTATGTGGCAATAAATCTTCAACTTTATACATATTTAAGCCTTTTCTAATATAACCGACGCATTACTACCACCAAATGCAAACGAATTACTCAACACATATTTAACATTTGCATATTCACAATTGTCAACTAATGAAATGCGTGATATTTTGTCGTCTAAATTACCATCAAAAACATGAGGTAGAAGTTGTTTTGTTGAATTCAAATCCGACATCATCAAATAGCACAACCCAGCTTCAATGGCTCCTGCTGCTCCCAAGGTATGACCTGTCATTGCTTTAGTGGATGAGCACTTTAAATTTTCGCCAAAAACACTATTAACAGCTTTTGATTCCATTGAATCGTTGAATAGCGTACCTGTTCCGTGTAAATTTAAATAGTCGATTTGCGAAGGCTGTAAGTTTGCTTTTTTAAGAGCATCTAACATAGAAAGTTTTGCGCCTTCGCCAGAAGGATCTGGACTTGTTATATGATAGGCATCAGAACTTTCACCAACGCTGAGCAAGTTTATTGAAGCAGATTCTTTTGTCATTAGGAATATACCAGCACCTTCACCTATATTTATACCAGAGCGATTTACGCTCATTGGATTTGTAAGATTAGTACTGATTGCACCCAATGCAGAAAATCCATTTACAACAAAATTACAAATACTATCGGCTCCACCAACAATAACAGCATCTACAACATTGTTTTTCAAAAGATTTTGTGCCGAAGCAAACGCCTTTGCCGACGAAGAACAAGCAGTTGATATCGTATAACTTGGAGCTGTTAATTTAAAATATTCACGCAAAAAATCGGCACAATTACCAAGCTCACCATGACAAGCTAATGGTTTGTTTATATTATTGCATCGACTATACAAATAGTATTCGTTCTGAAATTCTCGCATACCAGAATTACTTGAGCCAATAACAACACCAACTCTATCTTTTCCATATTTTGAAATTGCATCTAAAATACAACTTTCAATTTCAAGAACAGCTTTTAATGCTAATTGATTACATCTTGTATCGTAGTATGAATTGCTGATTTCTGGCAAAGAACAAGATACTTCGCCTAATACAGTTTGGCTACCTTTTATAACTGAATCTGATTTTACCATTCCAACAACAGATGCCGACAGTGCGTTTTTCAACACTTCGTTCTTTCCACAACCGAGAGCGCAAACTATACCTAAATCTGATAATGCGAACTTCATAATAAAACGACTGCATTATTTAATTTTAACAATCAATCGTCAAGATTTATAAACGAAACTATTACAATTTATACTTAAAAAATAAGTACTAACGAGCCTGCCAAAATTAGTAAACCACCTATCACTACTTTTGCTGTCAATGGCTCTCCTAAAAATGCAAATGCCAATATTATAGTAAAAACCACACTCAATTTGTCGACTGGTGCAACTTTAGATGCTTCGCCAACTTGAAGAGCTTTAAAATAGAATAACCACGAAAGCCCAGTTGCGCACCCCGACAACACCAAAAATATCATACATTTTTGCGATATATCTTTTACTTCTTTCAGAGGAACTGTAGCAAATACAATCCCCCATGTTATGAATAGTATAATAACAGTTCTAATAGCTGTTGCTAAATGTGAATTAACATTACTTACGCCTATCTTTGCGAAAATCGCTGTAAGAGACGCAAAAATTGCCGCTAAAATTGCATAAACTTGCCACATATTATTACATACAAAAATTACACAAATAAAAGTCAAGAATAATACATTTTAGGAGACAAACCAAATTTATTCTTAAACGCTTTTGAGAATGCGTAAGCATCGGAATATCCCAATATTTTTGCAATTTCGGCATTCGTTTTACCTTCACGAAGTAAATTTATGCTTTGTTTTAAAAGGACATCGCAAACTGTCTTTTTAAAGCTAACACCGAACTGTTCTTTACACACATTTTCAATAAATATTTTAGATGTTCCAAAATGATTAGACGCGTTTGTAAGCGTACAATCTTGCTTTTTATCACATGATAAAATCCAAGTTTTTATATCGATAGAATTGGCACTTATATTTTGAATAGGAAAAGCATCTTCTACATACAACGAAATGCTTTCTGCAAAATTTTCAAGCAATCGAAAATTTGGTTTCTGACTAAAAACCTCTTTGGTGTAGAGATTTACAAGGCAAAACAATTCAGAAAAATTCTTTATTGCTAAAGTTTTTATCGAATTGCCAAAACGCCTGCTCCAACGTGTATTACTTTCAAAATGCAAATACATAACATTTGCATTCTTTTTCTGCACAAACGAATCGCACAGATGATTAGGAGGCAACAAAAGAGCTTCGCCCTTCTTTAAAGATGCCTTTTGTAAATCGCTTTTCATACACAATTCACCATCGATGACAATCATCATATCGTAGAAGTTTTTATTTATTCGAGAATGATAATACCCTTTTGTATGCGATGCAAATCCCATTGTAAGTATCTGAAATTTCCCGAGTATATCAATCTGCAACGATGGAGCCATTGATATACCCTTAGCTTTATTGAAAATCTTCTGTGGCATAAAAACCGACTTACGTTGAGTGCCATTCAGATTAACAGCAAAATTATTTTCGGGCCAAATTCTAAGTTGAGTATCGGCGTATTGTTCCCAAATATTTTTTTCTTTTAAACTCATAAACTAATTTTTCTAAATAGTTTGAAGTATTTTTGTGTGATGTCAAAAGTTTATTTATAATGTTATTTTTTTGAAATTTGACAATCTATAAATATAAAGCTAAAATGAAAACAACAAGTCTGGATATTTTCGGAAAAGAATTTCTAAATAAAATATAAAATCATGAAAAAAACACTAACTATAACATCAGTACTGGCTATGTTGGCTTTCGCAGTTCCAACACACGCAGAAGTTAAAGCGTGGGAAGGCGAACTCGAATTGCCCTCTTATCAGTTAAATGCACCAGAAAAAGCACCAATATTTGAGTGCGACTGGTCGTATCAACGTGCACGTCGTAGCGTTTATCCGTATGCGTTAAACGACAATATGACGCTCAACAGAAAAAATCAAAAGTTCAAAGCATTGTATTTGGAAAACGAATATGTAAAGCTTTGCGTACTTCCAGAAATTGGTGGACGTTTGTTCTACGCTATCGATAAAACTAACGGCTACGACATTTTTTATCATCAAGATGTTATAAAGCCTGCAAATGTTGGTATGACTGGCGCATGGATTTCTGGTGGTGTAGAATGGAACGTATTCCACCATCACCGTTCAACATCGCACATTCCATCAGACTATCGCATTGAAACATCACCAGATGGTAGCAAAACAATTTGGATTGGTGAAACAGAATTACGTCATAGAATGTCGTGGGCAATTGGTATTACACTTCATCCTAAGAAATCGTATATGGAAATTAGTGGACGTTTGATTAACTCTACACACAATAGCAACTCTATGTTATATTGGTCGAATGTATCGACGCGTGTAGATGAAAATTATCAGATTATTTTCCCACAAAATACAGAGTTTGGCACATTCCACTGCAAAAACAGTTTCTGCCATTGGCCAATAACAAAAGAAGCATTTACAAATGTTGAAGAATATAAATTTGGTGTAAATGCTTCGTGGTGGAAAGATCATCCAAGTGGTAATTCAATATTTGTTCACGATCTCAAAGACGACTTTATTGCAGGTTATGACCATGGTAAAAAAGCTGGCACAATGCTTGTGGGCAATCATCACATTGTAAAAGGTGGTAAATTTTGGTCGTGGGGTCCAAATTCTGGCTGGCCTACAAAAATTCTTACCGATACTGCTGGTCATTACATTGAATTGATGCAAGGTGCATATTCAGACAATCAGCCCGACTACAACTGGACATATCCTTACGAAACTAAAACCTTCACAAAATACTGGTATGGTATTCGTGATATAAAAGGTGTAAAGAAAGGTTCGAAAGTTGCAGCATTGAATATGGAAGTTCTTGCAAACAACAAAGTATTCTTAGGTGTGAATGCAACAGAAGAATTAAAGAATGTAAAAATTACACTTCTAAAAAATGGCAAAAGTCAGTTTGAAAAAACATTTGATATTTCGCCAAATACTCCATTTGTTGAAACAGTATCTGTTGATGGAAAATTCAAAGAAAACGATTTAACTGTTTTGTTAACATCAGCAAATGGAAAAACTCTATTGCGTTATAATCCTGTTGTTGTTGATGCTTCAAAACCATTGCCACCAATTGTAGATAGACCAAAGCTCCCAAAAGATATTGCAAACAACGAAGAATGTTATTTGGTTGGGTTGCGTAATTTGCAATTCCATAATCCATACATAAAACCTACTGATTATTTTATGGAAGTATTGCGTCGTGATCCAGCAGACACACGTGCTAATACTCAAATGGGCGTTTACTGGCGTTTGCGTGGCGACAATGTACAAGCAGAAAAATATCTTCGCAAGGCGATGGAACGTCAGATGAAAGACTATACACGTCCGAAGGATTGCGAAGCTACATATAACTTGGGCTTAGTTCTCAAAGCCGAAGGCAGAATTGATGAAGCAATGGAATATTTGTATCGTGCAATTTGGAATTATCCATTCAACTCGGCAGGCAATTTCCAGTTGGCTCAGATATATTCTACACAAGGCGACTTCGACATGGCTATTGATCGCTTGAATGAAGCTATAACATACAATGGCAACAACCTCCCTGCCCTAAATCTAAAGGCAACAATTTTGCGTAAGCTCGGCAATACAAACGAAGCAAAGGCAATTGTTGAACGTATATTGAAATTCTCGCCTGTAAACTCGTATGCAATGCGTGAAAAACAAATTATGGAAGGTGGTTCAGACTTCACAACCTTGATGCGTGATGAAGTTGAATCATACATTGAGCTTGCATTGAAGTATATGCACAATGGTTTTGATAGCGATGCTATCGAATTGTTGAAATATATTGACTCAAAGAAAGAATATCCAACGGTAAAAATGTGGCTTGGTTATTTTGCAGAAAAAGCTGGTGATGTAAGCCAAGCAAAATCGCTCTATAAAAAAGCTCTCAAATTGCCTGTTGATTATTGTAATCCATTCCGTTTAGAAACGCTCAAATTGTTGCGTAATATTGAAAAATACTATCCAAATAGCGATGTACTTCACTACTACTTGGGCAACATTCTCTACGATAAACAACAACTCGCTGGTATGGCTGAGTGGAAAAAATGTCTTGAGTTAAATCCAGAATACACAATGGCATGGCGCAACTTAGGATACGCAAATTGGAAATACACAAAGGATTTTGCAGAATCAGCAAAATGCTATGCAAAAGCAATTTCCCTTGATAAATCGCAACCATTGTTCTTTGAAGAATACGACCAAGTTCTCGAAGCTATGGGTGCCGATGTAAAAATGCGTTATGACATTCTTAAAGCAAATCACAAGATTGCCGAAAAGCGCTATTATCCACTTGCAAACGAGGTTATCACAGGCACATTTGTCGGCGATTACGATTATGTATTGAAACTCTTGAAAGAATGCTACTTCCCAACACGCGAAGGTGTAGCAAACTTCCACGACGTATATGTTGATGCTCTCTTGTTGGCTGGTAAAGCAAAGCTCAACGAAGGTAATTTAGACGAAGCATTGGCACGCTATAACGACGCATTTAAATTCCCAGATAATCATCAGGTATTTGTATTCGACACACGTCGTCCACGCGATGCACAAATTTACTACTTCATAGGCGAAGCTTACGAAAAGTTTGGCGATAAAGCTAAAGCTATGCAAAACTATAAAAAAGCTACTGAAGTAAATGTAAAATACACAGAATATCGCTACTGGCAAGGTCAAGCATTCCAGAAGTTAGGTCATTTTGGTATTGCTCGTGCTTTGTTCGATACCCTCAAGAACGAAGGTGACAAAGCTTTTGTAACAAGCTACGTAAATTTCTATGGTGCTGAAGGTACAACAGGTAAAACTGTTGAAGGTATAAACTCAAAAGCTCATTATATACGTGGTCTTGGTTTAAAGGGCTTAAAGCGTTGCAAAGAAGCTAACGAAGATTTCAAAGCATCGCTCAAACTAAAACCATCAACATTGTGGTCGAAAGTAATGCTTGAAGAAAAGTAAGAAATATCTTCATAATATGTGCCGTCTTAAAATCGAGACGGCACAACATTTTTATATATACAATGAAAAAATACATAATAGCTTTTACATTATTGATATGCTCTTTTGCCTTTGCCAAAGAACAACTTGGCAGAGGCTACCCATCGGCAGTAATCAGCAACGGACAGATAAAAGCCAAAGTTGCAACGCAAACTGGAATCGACAACAATTATTACAGGGGTTCACGCTTCGATTGGTCGGGACAAATTTACGACTTAACTTGGAACGGACACTCTTACTATGGCGAATTCTTTCCAAAGTATGATCCGTATAACCACGATACTGTTTGTGGACCAGCCGAAGAATTTGCACAAATTGGATATGAAAACGCAAAAGTTGGTGGTAAATTTATAAAGATAGGTGTTGGAGTTCTCCAAAAACCAGATAATCAACCTTACAATATCCGTCGCCTTTATAAAATACTCGATAAAGGTAATTGGACATGTAAAGTCGAAAAAAACGCTGTTATATATACACAAACTATCAATAGTAGTGTTGCAAGCTATATATATAGTAAGAAAATAGAGCTTGTTGAAGGTACATCAACAATGCTTGTTTCGCATTCACTTCAGAATACAGGCAACAACGTAATATCAACAAACACCTATTGCCACAACTTCTTTATGCTCGATAACACGCCATCAAGTAAACCTATAACAATGAAGTTATCGTTTACCCCAACAAAGGGCGATTTTCTGCCAACAATAAAGGGTTTTGCAATAGTTAAAGATGCCTCGATTTTGAAAGATAAAAAGCTTACATTCACGCGCACAATTGTAGAACCAGAACGTGTGTTGTATCGAGATATTCCATGCGAAAATAAAGTTGAACTAAACGACTTTTGTATTGAAAACAATGCAACTGGTGCCGCTGTTAGACTCAGAGGCGACAAACCAATGTTTAACCTCTTGTTGTGGGCAAACGCAAAAACTCAGTGTATAGAACCTTGGATACTCATAAATATTCAGCCAAACAAAACGTTTTCTTGGACAAATCGCTACGATTTTTACGAAGTTCCAAAAAAATAAATATAATAAAAAAAACGCTCAACTATTAAAAAGTTGGGCGTTTTAAATGTCTAAAAAAGCTTTTTAATGTCAATAAATCTGCTTGTCTTGTTTAGTACTTTTAGGATAAAATAAAAGAGTATTACGTTAGAATAAGACTATGAAATTAAACATATCATTAACTTTCTTGACATTATTTATATCATTGAGTGCATCGGCATTCGATAAATTTGCCAATGTAACATTTGAATTTGCCGACAACAAACAAAAAGCAATTGTAAAGCAATATCCATTAAAAGAGATTGAAAAAAAGGTTTGGCGTGTTCAGGTGCCAACATGTGAAATTCCACGTAAAACAAAAGATGTTTTAGTTCATTTGCCAACTTGGGCTACTGCTAAAAAAGGCGAAGACGGATATTTTGTTACTCCAGATAGCCATCTTGGAACGTTTCGTGCCGAGAATGGAAAATATCGTTGCTGGCAAAACAATGTAATGATGTATGGTGTAAAGTCGCCTCGAGGTACGTTTGTTGGTATAATAAAAGGCTTAGCATTAGAACAACAACTAATTGTTGATGTAAAAGACGGTGTTTATAAAATTTACACTCGCTTTCGCTTAGACAGAGCTGAATTTGAACCATACGAAGATATTATTATAGACTTCTACAAGCTTGAAGGAAGCGATGCAAATTACAGTGGTATGGCAAGAACTTATCGCAAATACCAACTTGATAGAGGCGAAGTTGTTCCATTAAGAGAACGTATAAAAAATAATCCTACACTCGATTTCACAACAAAATCAACATATGTTCGCATAAAACTTGGTCGTTGCGATCGCCGTAAATATCCGTACGAGCTCTGGGGAAAACAAGATTTTCCTCTCGTTGTAGACCATACGTTTGATGATGTTCAGAATATCTTAAAACGCCTAAAAAACATTGGCGTTGACTGGGCTGAAGTATGTTTAGTTGGTTGGCTTAAAGGAGGACACGATGGTCCATTTCCTGATATGTTCCCTATTCCTCAAGAATTTGGTGGTGAGGCAAAAATGTTAGAAACAATCAAACTTGGTAAAGAGCTTGGTTATAGAATGACTGTCCACGTAAACCACACAAGCTTCTATTATGGCAAAGCAAAACGTCTGCCATTAGAAGACGTATGCAAAGATCTAAAAGGCGAACCTCGCAAATATACGTTCTGGCCAGGTGGACAAGCTTACAATTCGTGCTTCCAGACTGTTTGTAATCGTCTGATAGATGAAGATATTGCAAAGTTCAAAGAAATGGGGTTGAATGGTTCGTTCCATGTAGATGTAACAAGTGCTCGAGAACCAACACCATGCCATGACCCACGCCACCCAAATAATCGCAAACAAATGGCACAATGGCAAAACAAAGTTAATCAAAAATTGCGAGATGCCTTTGGTGGATATAGCTCGGAACGTGCATTAGACCACGTTGCTAAAACACTCGACTATGGTTTGTATGTAACTTGGCAAGGCTTAGAAACACTCAGACAAGGCTATGGACTTATCGACCACCCTATACCACTAACAGAATTAGTGTATCATGGTATAATTTTAACAAATCCATTCTATGGAACAATAGATGCACCATACGAACGTGGCGAAGATAAATTTTCAGATGTAAAAGAATCTTACGCCTACTTAGATACACCAGCAAATAGAGTGCTTAAAGTTATTGAATATGGTGGTCGCCCATCGTATTATTACATTGATTATTCCGACCTTGAACCACTCAGAAAATTTTATATTGAGTACGAAAAAATCAAACATTTACAAACAGAGTTTATGCAATCGCATAGAATGATTGAAAAAAATGTCTACGAGACAACCTACGAAAGTGGAACTCGTATAATATGCAATTACAACGATACTCCTGTAAAATTTGAAGGTAATGAAATAAAACCTAAATGGTATATAATGTTAAAAAAATAAGATATGAAAAACTATTTAAAAAATTTTCTAATAGTCGTAATTTGTTCGTTATTTGTTGCGTGTGACAAACAAGAAAACACTCAAATAAATAACGATTTTACACGTTTTGTTGTTCCAACAATGGGAACATTAAATGTGCCATCGTTGTCGAATGGTAATCTATATCCAATTATAGCGCTACCTCACGCAATGAATCACTGGACTGTACAAACATTGTCGGACAAAGTCGAAAAATATAAGATGCGTTTTTTCTATAATTATGCCGATAACTACATTTGGGGGTTTCGCCAATCGCATCAACCGAGTCCGTGGGTTGGGGATTATGGTTGCTTCTCGTTAATGCCAACAGTCGAGAAAAAAAGTTTAAATCCTCATAAAATCAAGAGTTGGTACTCGCATAAAAGCGAGACAGTTGCACCTAATTATTACAGTGTGTACTTGGCCGACTACGATATCAACGCCGAAGTTGCCCCAACTGAACGTTGTGCAATTATGCGTTTTACATTTCCCCAAACCAACAATGCTAATATTGTAATTGACGCATTTGACGAAGGTTCTGAAATCAAAGTTATTCCCGAAAAAAATATGATTGTCGGAACAAGTTCGTATTCGTGTGGAAGTAAAAAACGCAACAATATACGAGTTCCTAAAGACTTCAAAAACTATTTTGTAATTATATTTAACAAGTCGTTTGACAACGTAATTCTTTTCAACGAAGGCAAAGAAACTTCGGCTAAAAATGAAATTTCGAGCAATCACGCAGGCGCAGTTGTGAGTTTTAAAACAAATGCAAAAGAGAAAATCGAAGCTCGCATTGCATCGTCTTTCATAAGTTTTGAGCAAGCCGAACAAAATATGCTCGAGCTTAAGAACAAGTCGTTAGAAGATGTATCTGCTGAAGGTAGAAAAATTTGGAATACGCAGTTGGGGCGTTTTAAAGTCTTAGACAACGATTTAGATTGCATTGATAACCTTCGCAAATTTTACTCGTGTTTGTATCGTACACTATTGTATCCACGCAAACTTTACGAGATTGGTGCTAATGGCAATATTCAACATAGAAGCCCATTTAACAACGAAATTTGTAAGGGTAAAATGTATACCGATAATGGTTATTGGGATACATTCAGAGCTGTACACCCATTCTTTAATTTGTTTTACCCCGAAACTACAAAAGGTGTAATAGAGGGTATGGTAAACTCGTATAAAGAAGGTGGTTGGTTGCCTGAATGGGCAAGTCCGGGGTACTTCGATTGTATGATAGGCAACAACTCAATCTCAATAGCAACAAGTGCGCATCTGCAAAATTTAGTACCACAAGAAATGCTCGATACACTTTGGCAAGCATCTGTAAAGAGTGCAAAAACGCAACACCCTACTCTTAAGACTGTAGGCAGATGGGGCGTTGAAAGTTATGAAAAATTAGGATATGTACCCAACGACATAGGCGTAAAAGAAAGTGCTTCAAGAACTATCGAGTATTCGTATGCCGACTACTGTGCATATCTATTAGGTAAAAGTCTAAAGAAAGAAGATAGCTTAGTAAACGCATTTAAGAAAAACTCCCTCAATTATAGAAATGTTTTTGATAAATCGCACAATCTAATGGTTGGTCGCGATAGCAACGGAAATTTCAATCCAAACTTCAATAAATTTTCGTGGGGTGGCGACTTTACTGAAGGTAACAGCTTACACTACTCATTCGCAATTATGCACGATGTTCAAGGTTTGGCAAATTTGATGGGTGGTACAAAAAAGTTTGAAGAAGCTTTAGACCAAATATTCGCCTTGCCTCCAGTGTTCGACAAAGGTGGATACTCGTTTGTAATTCATGAAATTCGTGAAATGCAAATTGTTGGTTTTGGTCAGTATGCGCATGGCAATCAACCAATTCAACACGGAATTTATTTGTATAATTGGACTAACTCGCCTTACAAATCTCAATATTGGATTCGCAAAGTTATGGATAAGCTTTACCACCCTGCTCCAGATGGTTATGCAGGTGATGAAGATAACGGACAAACTTCTGCATGGTTCGTGTTTAGTTCTCTAGGCTTCTATCCAGTATGCCCTGTTGATTTACAATATCCATTTGGCTCACCTCTTTTTAAGGATATAGAAATTACAATGCCAAACGGAAAATTATTGAAAATAAAGGCAAAAAATAATTCTTCTAAAAATGTTTATATAGCCTCAGTAAAACTCAATGGCAAAATATGGAATAAAAATTATTTAGATTATGCCGATATTAAAAATGGAGGCGAGCTAATCTTTGAAATGGCTTGCAAGCCAAATCTTGAACGAGGAACAAAATACGAATGCTTCCCGAAATCTCTATCTACAAAAATTTTAAAATAAACAAAAATAAAACGCAGTAAAATACTGCGTTTTATTTTTGTTTAATATCATATAAATTATCGGATAGCATATTTAGAAAGCTCCTTGCGTTGCTCTGGAGAATATGTGTAAATTTTTATAAGCCAAAATATCACCCATAAAATATCAATGGCAATATTGAATCCTACAATAGTGTAGATTTCTCCTACTGTTAAACGAATATCGCTAACACTACCAATAATAATAATGTGTGCCGATGCCAAGTTTAGCGTAAATGCTAAGGCAAGTGCTATTCCAACATCGAATAAGCTTACATTATTGAAAAAAGCATTATAACGTTTGGGTTTTATGTGGTCGCCAAAATAACTTAGAAAAGCAAAAGGTCCAACCAAAATTACATCAATAAAAAACAATGCAACAGAAATAGAAATTTTATAACTATGCACAAACGCGTTTCTACTGGTTTCGCTGAATTCTGGGAATTGCGATGCTATACTATGTAAATCGTGTTCTGGAATTAAATTAAAATACACCAACGAAAGTATAGAAATAATAAAAAATACCGCAAATATCTTTGTAGAAAATCCGCGACCTTTGTGATTATCGGCTTTCAGTTGTGAATTCATCTTTATAAAATATTAAATTAAAAACTGTTTTAGCAAGTTATTTTTTAGACAATATACGTTTAAGTTTTGTTTTGGTTTTAGGATTTAAACTTGGCATTGTAGCTAACCAATCGTAAATAACCTGCTTAGATTTTTTTTGCATTAGTGGCTTTGTTTTTAACAGATTGTCTAAAACTGGTACAATTTTATTCGCCATATTTTCAATAACGCACATCATACGTTTGAAAGAATCTTTTTCATCAACAAGCGCATAATATTGTGCTGTGTTTAAAAGTAAAACTTCGCTACGTGGATAGAACGATGCCATTAAATTCCACGGTGGATATACTGTATCAGAATTTTCATTCACACAATCACCACCATTTCTAAAATCGGTTCTAAGTTGAAGTGCTGGAATATCGGCAAATTTTGCAAACATATACTCAACAACTGTGCCACTATCAAGTTCAGAACCATCAAAATTAAAAATAGCAATATCGGCAGATAGTAAATTTAATATATCCGAATCTCTAATATCTTTTGGACGAGCTTTATCTTGAACTAAGTCTTGAGGTAAAATGCACTTATATTTCCCGTTTGAAACTCTAAAAATTGCATCAGCCATTGCCGCATTACCCAACAAATCTTTTGCATTAAACAAATCACCAGCAAAATAAATAAAATATGTGCGTTTATTTTTCATTTATTCATTGCAATATTTTTTACGATGTATGTAAATTAAAAAAGTAAAAATTTTTAATTTTACAAAAATAATAACAAAACAATTTAATAAGCAAAATTATGGAATATAAATTTCAAGCAGAAGTAAAACAAGTACTCGATATAGTTATAAATTCATTGTACACAGATAAAGAAATTTTTGTGCGTGAATTAGTTTCAAACGCCTCCGACGCTTCCGAAAAAGAACGTTTCTCTAAATTGTCCAGTGGCGCAACATCTGAAGAACTAAACATAAAAATTACTACCGATGAAAAAGCTGGCACATTTTCAATTGAAGACGCTGGTATTGGTATGACTAGCAAAGAGCTTATTGAAAACTTGGGAACAATTGCGCACTCTGGCTCTAAAGCATTTGTAAACGCATTAAAAGAAAACAAAGGTAATTTAACCGATGGCTTAATTGGGCAGTTTGGTGTTGGTTTTTATAGCGTGTTTATGGTTGCCGATAAAGTAGATGTTTATACTAAATCGGAAAACGGCGAGGGACTACATTGGGCATGCGATGGTTCTGAAAACTTTACTATTGAAGACTTTAACAAATCTGAACGTGGTACAAAAATTGTTGCAACATTAAAACCCGATTATAAAGAATTTGCATCTAAAGATAGAATAAAAGCAATATTATCGCGATACAGCTCGTTTGTTGAATTCCCAATATTAGTTGATGGCGAAAAGCTCGAAACGAAACAAGCAATATGGCTAAAATCAAAATCGGAGCTTACCAAAGAACAATACGAAGACTTTTATAAATTCTTTACGCACTCGTATACAAATCCACTCGACTATCTGCATTTCAAAACCGATGCTCCGTTAGAAATGAATGCTTTAATTTATGTTCCATCGGAAAATCCTGAACTTATGGGCTTCGGCAAAAGTGAAAGTCAGGTTGCTCTCTACTGCAAAAAGGTACTTATAGACCCATCGCCTAAAAATCTATTCCCAGAATGGATGCGCTTTGCAAAAGGTTTGATTGATAGTTCTGATATTCCTCTAAATATTTCTCGCGAAAGTATGCAAGATAGTGGTTTGACTATGAAATTGGGCAAAGTTGTATTGAAAAAGTTCATAAAACATTTGCTTGATGTCGCCAAAAAAGACGCAGACAAATATACTGAATTTTTCAAGAAATTTGGGCATTTCATCAAAGAAGGCTCGGCTACCGATTTTGAAAATCGCAAAGATTTAAGCAAGTTGTTGCGTTTTCAATCAAGCTTATTTGCTGATGGTAGTTATGTATCGTTAGAAGATTATGTAAGCAGAATGAAAGACTCGCAAAAAAGCATTTATTATGCCGTTGGTATAGATAGAAATGCAATCGAAGCTTCGCCATACATAGAAGCATTTACAGCTCGCGGAATTGAAGTTCTGTATATGTACGATGGAATTGATACCTTCTTGATGGGTAATCTGATTAACTTTGAAGAAAAGAATTTTGAAAGCGTAGATAGTGCAAACGTAAAGCTTGACGACATTCCTCAAGAACAAAAGAATGCCCTACCATCAGAAAAAGTTGAAACGCTAAAAACATGGATAAAAGAAACGCTAGGTTCTGATAAAGTAAAAGAAATTGTTTCGCAAGGTCGCCTTATCGACAGCCCTGTTGCTGTGTTGAACACCGACTCTATAACACCACAAATGCGTGCAATGTTAAAGGCTATGAATCCCGATGCACCTCTACCAAAGCCCGTTGTAAACTTTGAAATAAATCCATCGAGCGATGTCATAAAGAACTTAGATAATTTGCGAAATTCGTCTCCAGAACTCGCAAAATTAGTTCTCGAACAATTATTCGACAACGCAATGTTAAGTGCTGGCTTATTAGAAAGTACTACTGCAATGTCGAAACGCTTAAATGAAATACTTGCAAAAATAAAAGCTTAAAAAAGGATTGCTCTTCCCAAGTTTTAGTGTAAGCTTGGGAAGATATATTTTTTATGAGAGGTACTTTCAGACTTATACAAAAAAATCCATTCGGATTCTTGTTTGCTACAATAATATCGTGTATTGTTGTGGTAGTGTTATCTGTTGGAATGATTCGATTGCCTTATATAATTTATACCGATTCACTATCGAAAAAGATATTGTCGAATGTATCGGGAGTAATGCCAATAGTATCGAAATATACAGTAAATCCTCTATTGGGCGAATGTGTATTTGAAGATTTGAAAATTTTGAATTCGGCAGAGTTCGATACTTCAAACTTTAAAAATGAAAACGGACTTGCAACAATTGTGGCCAAAAGAGAAATGTTAGAAATTAAAAAATTAAAAGTTTATATAAAGCCACTTTCAGTTTTCTCTAAAAAGCCTCAAATTACTGGTTTTGAGATGGAAATAGAAAATTTAAACGCAGTTCGTATAACACCTCGAGTATTTAACATTTTAAAGTTTCTAAACGGAATTGCTGATGAATTAGAAACTGACAACGGCAAAATAAATAAGTTTGTTGTAAAAATAAAAACAACATCTAAAGAAAAACAAAACGTTTCTTATTTAGATTTTTCATCGTCGCGAGATATCATAAACATAAATAGAAACGAAACTTTTGAATTCTCGGAAATAGGAGAACAAAATATAAACAATACCTTAGAAAAATTGGCAAAAGAATGTAATATGTCTATGCCATTTATATCGAGAGCAATACTCTCACATATTGAAAAATGATGAAAATTTTAGTATTTGCAAGTGGCCGAGGCTCAAATGCTCGTGCTATTTTTAACGCTATAAAAGATGCAACTTTGTCTAATGTTGAAGTGCTGGCTTTAGTTAGTGATATTGCTGATGCACCTGCTTTGAAAATTGCTGAAGAATTCGGAATAAAAGCAGTGTTTATCGATCCACTTCGCAAAGGCGCACGCTTTACAGAAGAAAGTGAAAAACACTACATTGAATTTGTAGAACAACATAATCCCGACTTAATCGTTCTTGCTGGATTTATGAGAATTTTACCAGAAACCTTTGTTAGTAAGTTCGGCTTAAAAACTATAAACTTACACCCAAGTTTACTTCCAGCATATAAAGGTCTTGACCCAATAAAAAGAGCTTTTGAAGCCAACGAAAAACAAAGTGGATGTTCTATTCATTGGGTTAGTAATGAATTAGATGGTGGTGCAATTATAGCACAAAGTCCTGTTGACATTCTCTCTACCGATACCTTAGAAACGTTGGAAGAAAAAGTTCACAAAGCTGAACATAAACTAATGGTAGAAGTTATAGGCAACCTATCAAAAAATTTCTCGTAATATATGGAATTCAGGCAGTATAACGGGCGTGGATTGAGCAAATTCAGAACCTTGAATAATGCCGAATTTTATATAGAAATTTCTGCTGAAACACAGATAGCAGAAGCTTTTAATTTAGTAAAAAATCACAAACTAAAAAGCTTTGTTTTGGGGGCTGGTTCAAATGTTTTTTTTGAAAATTCAAAAATAAAAACAGCCATCATAAAAAATAATCTGCCACAATACATAAACCATATAAAAGACGATTTGTTTGAAGTGTCGGCAGGCGTTGATATGCTAAAATTGCTTAATTTTACATTGTCTAAAAAACGCGATTGCTGTTATTATTTGGCTTCAGCACCATGTCAAGTTGGTGGAGCTATAGCAATGAATGCTGGTAGTGGGAAAGCCGAAGCAAAGCAAATAAGCGATTTTATAAAATCGGTTAAATATTTCGATGGAGAAAAAATAGTTGAGAAGAATAAAGAAGAAATATTTTTTGATTATCGAACAAGCGAGTTTCTTCAAAAAAAATGTTTTATAATATCGGCTGTATTTGAATTCCCTAAAAAAGAAATAAATACAAATCCCATAAAAGAACGTTTAGAATGGGCCAAGCAAAATCAAGATTTATCGCAGGCAAATTGTGGTTCTATGTGCAACACCTACAATGCAAAAATCTTAAAATTTGTGCGTTATATTTTTGCCCCACTACCCTGTGGTTTAAGCAAAAAAAAGCTAAATTGGGCTCAAAATAAAAGCAAGAATCCATTTTGGCTAAAGCTTATGTTTACAACAATAAAGGCGTTGCACAAACTTTTGCACAAACGCCTGAAATTTGAAATTATATTTGTAGAATAAATGTGTTATTTAGCAATTTTTGCAACACACTTTATAACTTCGCCATCGCAATCACCAAATTTCACACAAGGAGCATGTGCGCAATCGGTATCAAGCACTACATACTGACCTTGTTGCAACTCGACAAATTCAGTGTATTTATCGGAATACAAAAGAGTATCTTTTTCAGCGAGTCTGTCTTCAGATACGTCTTTACAAGCGTTTCTTTCAAGCAAGCCAATTCTTTCAGCACCTTGTAAAACTAATTGTAAATCTATGTATTTATTATGAACTTCCAAGCGTGCGTCTTGAATATTCTTTAATTTTTTTGTCATGAAATTTACAAAGAGCTTGTCGCTATCAATAACTACTTTGCCCTCCATTTTTGAAAGCTCTTCGAGTGAATGCGAATCGAAAAACTCAAAGAGTTTTGCATAGAGCGTATTACCTGCTATAAGCAAATCGCGAGTTGATTTATCGTTTAAAGAATATGTTTTTATATCCATTATTTACCTTTGTAGAGATTTCCAACTGGAATGTATTTTATATTACCATTACGTTTAAACATTGTTGTAAAAGTTGAATTGCTATCCCATGTAGCACCTGCATCGGAATAGTTTATAAACCTGCGTGTTGATCCATCTTTTAATGGGACTTCAAATGCAACAACAGAACTTACGCCTTGTCCGAAGAATGTCGATGTCCCATCTCTTACTATAACTGGGTTACCACAAATGATGAGTCCTTTAGCATTTACAACACCATTTACGTCGGCAATATCGGCTGGTTTGTCGAAGTTCTTCTCAAAACGTTTGTCCATACTCAACACGAATGGACCATACTTTAGATAGAAAATATCGGTAGTACCAGGAAGTGTTAACATTTCCACTTTAGCGTCTAATTTAACTTCAATTACATCGCCTTTTTTCCAAGCTCTGTTGATGTCGCAGTATTTTCCTGCTTCGATTTTAGAATCGACTTCTTTGCCATTTACCAAAATCTTTGTGTTTTTACTCCATTGTGGAACATAAAGTTTTACACCAAAACGCATTTTCGATTGTGGCAATTTGCGAATGTCGGCCTTAGGCGATACAGTTATTTTTGCTGTGTTATTACTGCCCCATGCTAAATCGCTTATAGTTAATAAAACTTCTGTGTTATTTACAGGAACAACTGCAGTAGAATTTTCATAAAGATTTACAACAATACCATTGTTGTAAGTCATAAAAGCCGACTTTGGCAATGCGAACAAACCACGAGGTCCACTTGCTACACAACAATTCATAACAAATTCTGGCTCATTTGGAGATATTTTTCCACGATAATGCCAAACAGTATCTCCTGGTTTGCACTGAGCTTTTGCGGCTTTTCGAGTTCCATTTATTGGACTATTATGACACCACCACGATCCATCGTCATTCTGAGCGGCAATCATAGAATTATACGCAGCAAGCTCTATATCGCCCATATAATCAGGGTTTCCCGTTAGACGCAACAATTGCGTACAAAGTTTTATCCATGTAGCTGTTACGCATGTTTCTTGCCAGTTCTCAGTATTTGCGTGTTGTTCAAGTTTTGAACGACGCCATTTTTCATCAATACTACTCGAACCAGTAATAACAATTTCAGTATCTCTAACGCTCTTTGCCAAATTTTCAGAAGCCTTCAAATAATCTGGATTACCAGTTGCTCTGTACATTTCAAGCAAGCCTTCAAAACAACTCATAGTTTCGTATGCTTTTGAGCCACCAGCGGCATAGTTTTTAAACCGTGGATCGCCTGATTTGTGGAATACGTCGGTAATGACCCAACCATCACGCATTTTTCTAAATACGTCGTTGGCGAACTTCGATTTATGCTGATTTTCAATTATGTAATTGGCAAAGTCGAAATAACGTTTTTCGCCTGTATACTGATACAATAACGCCATTGGCTCAAGAATACTTGATGAGGCTATGCCAAACCACATACCAATATCGCTGATATCCTTTTTACCATCGCCAATACGCTCAATTATGTAGTCGGCATGACGCATTGCAGAGTTGAGTACATGCTTGTCGGAAGTGCGTTCGTATTCAGCCAAAAGCCCTAATAGAACGTATTTTCTGCCCCACACGTCCCATGTCATGTTTTCAAAATTTGTAGGATGCCCCATCAGACGAAACTCCCAATCGGGAACAACGGTTTTTATTGCGCCTTGTGCATCTTGAGTTTTAATCAATTCAGATGTTGCGTATTTTAAAATTTTGTCGATTTCTGCAGTTGAAGTGTAGTCGTATGCCCATGCTAACGATGTAAACCACTTACCCCAAAACTCGCTTCGCCATGTGTTCATTTCAGCACGAACTTTAAATGGATACACAAGCATGTCGACGTTCTTTGCAGTGATGCCTTTTATAGATCTATTTAATTCCGAACCTATAACACCATATAAGCGAATTGAATTTGGTGGCAGAGATTTAAATTTATCTTCAACTTTTAAATCGATAGCTTTTTCTGCTCCAAAAACAGAGCTTGCCATGCATAAACTAAGTAGTAATATTTGCTTTTTCATAAACATGTTAAATAAATTGGTTTTTTGTGGGTTTTTCAAGAAAAAAAGATAGTAGATTCTACGCCCATTTGGGCGAAATAATGGTCATTAGCGATACATCGTATAATTCGTTTTTCAAAGGACGGTTTACATAGTCGGCAAGTTGCTTCATTGCTGTAGCACCAACAGCCTCGTAGTTTAAATCGATAGCTTGCCAATCGTGTTTTTCGGAAGTGCTTTCTAATCGAATTTGAGTTATAGTTGATGGAATTCTTGCGTTTATGCGTTCTAACGTTTCGTTGGTATGTTCTGAAAACGACAAAATAACATCGGGCTTGTATTTTGAAATAAAATCAGAAAATATCTTAGGTTTTTTTATGGCTAAACTCAACTTTAAGAATGGTGGAATACGATTTCTTTCGGATAATAACAATTGAGCCGACATAAAACCCCCAGAAAAACGCCCTTCAACAATACTATCGATTTCTTCAGAAAGCACTAAGGCTGGACGCTTAAAACCAAGCGAGATAACCTTTGTTGTTGCATGATGTGCAATACGAAATTTGTCGGCACAAACACAGTCGGTGTCTAAATTTTTAATCTTAACGCCAATAGATACAACTTTTAGTGTTTTAAAAATGTCGATGTATTCTCGTGTAAAAACGTTTGAATGGGTATGTCCTAAAACTAAGACACCAGTGATGCCTCGAGCATCGAGAATTTCTTTTAATTTTGTTGGATTAAGATTTGGAGAATGTAACCAAACTTCAAAAATAGAAAAACCTAATTTTTTGGCTTCAGCTTTTACCCCGTTTGCGTATTTTTCAAAGATGGGATATTTAATAAAAGCATCGCGTTTGGGGTTTGCATTTATTAAGGCTATGCAACCAAAAAATTTGTTTTTTTCTTGATTTTTTATAGTAGAAAGAACAGCCGAAAGCATCGGATTTTTTTTGTATCCTAACTTATTTGCAGTGTTTAAAATTTTCGTGCGAAGTTTTTTTGATATTTTAGGAGAGCCCTTCATAGCAAAACTTACCGATGCTTTTGAAATCCCCAAAATATTGGCAATATCAGCCATAGTTGCGCGTTTGTTTGATTTAGAGTTGCCTGACATAATGAAAATAAGTTAACTGTTTACCTAAAAAGAATCAAGTTTTTTTATTTAGTAAAAATAATCTAAAAATTTTTCAAAAAGATGTTGACATTATAAAAAAAACAGGCAGTATGTGTTCTTATAAATTAAGCCCAGATGGCGGAATTGGCAGACGCAACGGACTCAAAATCCGTCGAACTTTGGTTCATGAGGGTTCGACCCCCTCTCTGGGTACCAAAAAAATCTAACACGAACCGTGTTAGATTTTTTTTGTTTTATAACCACTATTCTTCATACCTTTAATCTCAAAGCAAAGGTGTAACGGTGTTAGCCGTTCGCCGCCACTTAAAAAAGAGTAAAAAATGTCTAACGCAGGTTCGTGATAAGAGCATTATTAAAAGTCTCAAAAAGTCGATATTTGGTCGAAAATCGGCTAATTTTCAAGAAGAAGTGTTAGACACTTATCAACAACTTATGCGATTTAGAATCATCTCAAATTTGCCAGTTGTTTGATGAGCTTGAATATTTTCGTAGGGCAAAAGATCGCAATAGCCCAATTTATAAGGCTGCCAAAAAGTATTACGACGAAATACAAACTTGACTTCATACAGGTTGTGAAATAGGCTAAAATCTGTATGAAAAAATTATTATATTCTATATTTGTATGTGGGACTGTTTTGCTTCAGGGGTGTTCAAATTCTAATGATGTAGTTTTGTATGTGTCGCCAGATGGCAACGACACAAATAACGCAACAATTTCTGCACCATTAAAAACGCTTGAAGGTGCAAAGCAACGTTTAATTTTTTTGGCAAAAAACAAGCAGTTCGATACTGCATACATAAAGTTTGCCAACGGCACATATCGTTTCGATAAGTGTGTTTTGCTCGACAAGAAAGTTGCAAAATGTGCAAAGAGGTTTGTTTTGGAAGGGCAAACAAAAGCTGGTGTAGTGTTTCATGGTGGTAAAACGCTTGATGCAACAGCGTTGCAACTTGTAAAAGATGACGATGTTTTGAAGCTTCTTCCACCAGAAAAGCACGAAGGCAAGCTTTACGAAATCGACATCGCAAAACATAAATTAAACGTGGGTGAATTTTTTGAGCGAGGTTATGGTGCTGACAAAGAACCAACTTTGATGGAAGTTTTTGTTGATGGTGTTCCACAAAATCTTTCGCGTTATCCTAATGGTGAAGCACTTTTGGAAATTGGCGAAGTTTTAGAATTTGGCAATAGATTTCTAGATGGCAAGAAAGCTGTTTTTAGAACTCCAGAAGGTTTTACAAGAGCGCAACGTTGGAAAGACGCTGAAATTTTCTTAACAGGTTCTTTTAATTTTGGCTATACAGAAAACAATCTTAAGGTTTTAGATTTTGACTTGAAAACAGGCACGTTTACAACTAATGCATTTATGCATGGTGTTTATCCTGGCAAGCAAGCAATGGCAAAGCTCCCCAAGGGGAAGCTTCCTCGACCTGCTTATCCATCTGTAAATTTCAGAGGTTGGGCAGTATTCAATATGCTTGAAGAAATCGACAAAAATGGCGAGTATTTTATAGATAGCAAACGCAACAAAATTTTTATAATGCTTGCTGATACAAAAGGAATAAAGCGTTTAGATTTCTCTGAACTTAGCGAGCCTTTTATAAAGCTTCAAGATATAAATAATGTAGAATTGAAGAACATTGATTTCGCGTTTTCGCGTGCAAATGGAGTTGAGCTTGAGCGTGTAAACGGAGTTAAGGTAGAAGCTTGCAAATTCTTCAACTTAGGTATGTATGGTATGAAATCTACAACTTGGTTGAAAAACGCAACAAAGGTTAAAAAATTCGGAATGAACACAATAACCTTTGATGTTAAGAATATGAAGGTTGTTTCCTCGCACTTTGAAAATCTCGGTTGTGGTGGTATTATGGTCGGAGGTGGCGATATCAAAACTCTTACACCTTCAGGACACGAAATTCGCAATTGTTTCTTCAAACGCACAACGCGTATCGATAGAACATACGCTCCTGGTATCTGGTTTGCTGGTTTTGGTGGCATTGCCGAAAACAATACTTTTGTTGATATCGACCATTCTGCAATTCAATTTGATGGTTGCGAATTTAAAATTCGTAGAAACTATTTTTACGATGTCTGCAAGCGTGGTATGGATCAAGGTGCAGTGTACTCGGGCAGAAATGTCTATTACAGAGGCAATGTGATTGAGGAAAATTTCTTCAATAAAATTAGTCCAGATTGCGAACACCACGTTCACGCTGTCTATATTGACGATTGCGAAATGAACGCGCTTATTCGCAGAAACATCTTCTGCAACGCGGGTGCTAAAAAAGGTTATACAATAAACATTAATAAAGGTATTCAAAATAAGATAATTGAAAACCTCTTTATTGATTGCAACGTTGTAATTGCTGAATGGGATTTAGGTAATTTGAGAGGGAATAAGAAAATTTTTATCGGGCTTGAAAAAGAATCGAGAGACCGTTTTGGTGGCGATAGCGTTATAAAGTTATACAACGAGCGTTATCCATCAACAATCGATGTTTTAAATCAAGAACCTAAGACGGATATTCGAAGAAATATGTTTTATGGAACGAAATCTAAATATGGAAAAGATCGCTTAACTAAATATCTCAAAGCCGGTAAGGGTGCAATAATTAAGCCAACATCAAAGCCAAACGTAAAAGAATGGAGTATTGCTGATGTTAAAAAATATTTCGGAAACAATGCGATTGTAAAAGAGATGACATCTATCAAATATGGTTGCGACAAAAAGTAAGAACGCAGATGTTTAATAGTTTTTAATCAAACAAAAAAGGCTGTCGATCGACAGCCTTAATTTTTGCAGTTTTAAAATTTATTATTCGCCACGAACAATACATTTGTATTCGCCATGGCAAATACGAACGTGCACACTACATTGGCATCAATCACGACTTACGTGCAGAAGCACAACAAAAACAAATAGCCCAACGAGAAAAAGATTTTGTAGATTTAATCTTAAAGGCTTGCAAAGCTCAAAAGGTCGAGGGGGTCAATAATTTCTTTGGGAAGAAAGCTGATAGGCTTGTTGCGATCGGTCCCATAAACTTGCCAGTTACAAGACTCTATGTTGAAGAACTTCTCTTGGAATATCGCACAAAGCATATCGGTAGAGTTGAAGGCTATCAAAAACGATATTTTTTGGCCAAAAATGCCGATTTTTTAGAAATTTTAGAAAACTTAAAATGCTAACGCGTTAGACGAGATATTCTGTGTACTAAGTCTAACACGAAAGTGTTAGACTTTTTTGTTTTTGCACTTGACTATATTGGTTAAAATGACAGTCTAATTTAAATAATTTTGCGCAGGTGGCGAAATTGGTAGACGCACTGGCTTTAGGCGCCAGTGTCCGCAAGGACGTAGGGGTTCGAGTCCCCTCTTGCGCAAAAAAACCGTACTCCGTAAGGGGTACGTTTTTTTGTAAAAGAATGGGAACGAGAACCCTTGGGTTCGACCACAAAAGTTTACGAAGTAAAGCTTTTGGGGGAAGCTTTGCGAAGCAAAGAGCCGAGCGTAGCGAGTGCCGAGACGAGCACCACTGTGCGAGCGAGTTCAATCCCCTCTTGCGCAAAAAAACCGTACTCCGTAAGGGGTACGTTTTTTTTGTAAAAGAATGGGAACGAGAACCCTCGGGTTCGACCACAAAAGTTTATGAAGTAAAGCTTTGGGGAGAAGCTTTGCGAAGCAAAGAGCCGAGCGTAGCGAGCTCAATTCGCTCAGTGTTAGTTTTTTGTTTTATACCCATAAAATCCTCTATTTATAAAGGTTTCAAAGTTTTTGGATTTTTATTTTGTAGAGATTAAAGAAAGTCCACGCATCATCTTTGCTTATCCCCTGCATATTTACATATCGAGAGCGAAGTAAGTTTAAATCGCGATGCCCCATTTCTGCCTGAAGTAAAATCAAATTCTTAAAATGTTTTAAGTGGTAAGATGCGAATGTGTGTCGCAAGACATCGTTTATCCATTCGCCTTTAAAGCCTGCATCGTCTCGTAGGGCTTTCCAACGTCGAATCCAATCAGCTGGACAGATATTTTCAGTGGGCGGTTTCTTTAATTTTTGTAACCACTTTCGCAAAACTGTTGTAATTTCAATATGTCTTGTTCCCCCTGTTTTACTGCTTGTAGAGCGTATTGTTATAATCCTTTCGTCAAGGTCGATGTCTTTCCATTTGAGCCTTGAAACTTCTCTTGGGCGAACTCCTGCCCAAAGCATAATCCCAAGTGCTGCTGCACAAGCTTTATGCTCTGTAAGTTTTGCAGTTTTCAAAAGTCTTTTTATTTGTGGGATTGATAAAGCCTTGATTTCAGTTTCTTCAACATGTTTTATTTCAATCGCTGAGATTGGATTTTTTGTAAGCCAATTCTTTTTTATGGCGAAAGAAAAAAGCCCTGAAAGAAAGGTTCGTCCTTTGTTGAATTGAGACGGGGTATCAAAAGTTTTTTCTAGCCATTCTTCGCATCGATCTGGGGTAAGGTTTGAAAACTTTACCATTTTCATTTCTGGACAAGTTCTGAATAAGCGATTGCCTATGTATTTGATGTCTTTTAAGGCATCTTTGCTTAGATCGGATTTTGAGGCAAGATACTGCTCAAAACCTTTAATCAAAGTCTTACCGATAGATTGCTCCCGATAAGCTTTAATACCAAGCTCAATGATTTTTTGGCAATGTTGAATGTCTGTAAGCTTAGAGTCGTCCGCCTTAAAATCTAAAAGATTACGAACGAGCCTTGTGGCATCCAAAATTGATAAGTTTGTTCCTTCAAGTAGTTTGTTTGATGATATTATTTGAGTTTGCATTGTGTATTTAGAATACCCCTGTCAATTGTTTTTTTAGTAATTCTTTTTTAATCCCTTATTTTACAAAGTTTCTAAGGATAAAATTTTTTAGGAGATATTTCAATAAAACCACACTGAAAAAGATATTTTTTACAACTTTATAATACTCAAATAATTTTACAAATATAATGAGTATGGTATTCTAAATACAATATAAGGATATATTATATTAATGTTGTAAAAAATAACATTAATATATTAAGCAAAATATTATTTAACCCAAAATAATTATAAAATATGAAAAAATTACTAATAATTGTATCTATAGTTTGTGCTTTTTGCTCGGTCAATGCACAATCACTCTCACATTGGAAACATCAAAAAAGACTAATTGAATCGGTTGAACGAAGTGGTTCTGCTGGATTGATTGGGAAAAATTCTATTTCCTTTGGTGGTTCTCTCAATAAATACAGTAACGATGATTTTATCAGTGGTAATGTCGGTGGTGGTGCTTGGTTTGAAGTAAATTGTGCAGCATACAAGTCGGCAAATCGCAATTTTGGCATCGATGTTTCTTTCCCAATCGAATACAAGTACATTTCAGTAGATGGGAAATCTGAATATCCTATTGATGAATTAGATGTTAATTACTCGAGAATAGATATTCCGGTTCAATTCAAACCATATTTTAAATATGCATTCTCAAAGAATTTCATTGTTTCTCCTTTTGCATTCGCAAGTGCAGGCGCTTCACTCAATTTCATAGATTACAAAGCTTTGGGATCAAAAATTTATGGATCAGATGGATGCTACTTCATGTATAACTTTGGTGCTGGTGCAGAATTCTTAATTTATCAGGATGTTGCAATCACTCCTAAGTTTAAATACACTGCAATTTCTGGTATGGATGATGCAATGATTGACGGTATTGAAATCGGATCTCCAGATGGTCTTAAACGTGGATACGAATTTTCGGTTGAAGCAGCAGTTAAGCTTGTAAGAGGCTGGACTTTCTTAGTTGAATACGCATACAGCTTCAACAATGAATGTTTGGGTCTTGATGATATCAACGGACATAACGTAAAAGCTGGATTTAGATTCGGTTTCTAATTTACAAAACAAGTAATTAAAGTAAAAAAAAGCTCCCCAACGGGAGCTTTTTTGTTTTAAGAAAAAAATCTGAAGTAATACCCATAAAATAAAAAAAAGAGCTTTTCTGCTCTTTCTGTGTTTTGCTACAAAATCCTTTTTTCGTTTATTTTTTCTATTTTTGAACAAAAACTTTCATTTTACGTTTCCAAATACAAAAACCACAAACATTATCAATCGTTGTTGAACCTAAACTATCATCACAATCAAAATGCGATACTTTTATTGATTTTAAACTGTCAAATTTTATCACAGATATAAATTCTTTTATATTAAAAATCTGGCGACGAGTAATAATTTCGCTTTTTTTAAATTCCTCAAAATCACAACTACAAACATCAACTATATTTTCGCCAACGCCATAAAAGTTTGAATATTTAACGTCATCAACAACAATACAACCGATATCTGAAATTGTTGTGAAGCGATTTAACCTTTCGCTTTTTAAACATTTTTCCAATCGTAGAGCCTGTTCTTTTTCTTCGGCTTTTTGCTTTTTCAAAAGCGAGTTTGTTGTGAAGTATTTTACAACCCTGAAGTGTTCGCCAAGTTTACTACCACGAACAGCATCGTTGCCACAAACTACATACCCCTTTAAACGAGCATATTCAAGCAATTTACGTTCGTCGCCACTAAGAGCATTTCCATAGTTTGTCCAGCGTCCCGAATTTTGCAAAACGAAACGACGTATGATTGTATTTACCCTGTATTTTTTATTTTCCATTTTATACTTTATCAGTTTTTACGTGGAAACATGGTTTTATTTTATCATATTAGCAACTATCAGTTAAATAAATGAACTAACTAATTAGGCATATCAACTTTAACCTGATAACGAGCCTTACCCTGCACTTCGTACTTACTGAGCTTACCGTCGTTTTCTACATCAATAATATGACGTGAAACTTGCATACGTGTAACAGCAGATGTTCCCTCAATTATAGCTTCGCCACCATTCCATGCTGAATTGCCTCCATGAAAGAACATCAAGTCGTAATTAATTCCATATATATGGTGCCATGTTGTCTCAAGATACCCAAAAAGCTTGTTATCTTTTGCTGATTTTGCCAAAGCATAAATACCTGTTTTAACTTCCCATGGACACACCAAAACATCAAAACCTGCTTCTTTAAAGTGCAATGGAGTTTTAAATACTTTTTGGGTTTTATCCTTGAGACTATACTGCCAGTCAGCAATTATCATATCGCGCGACAACGTTTTTAAAG
>SUVO01000020.1 GCA_015061955.1 Verrucomicrobiaceae bacterium | reverse complement strand
CGGAAAATAAAAAACGTGTGTGGTGTCTGCTAAAAGAGATGTTTGCGAGTTGGTGGAGCTGTGCTACGCACTGCCCACCCGAGCAGACGCTCTTTTAGCTACAAGCACCACTTTGCGAAACTAAATACAAAAAAAAGGCAATTAGAATTGCCTTTTATCATTATAATAAAAAATATTGCTTTCGGATTAGAACCAACATAGGAAAGGGAAATAAAAAACGTGTGTGGTGTCTGCTAAAAGAGATGTTTGCGAGTTGGTGGAGCTGTGCTACGCACTGCCCACCCGAGCAGACGCTCTTTTAGCTACAAGCACCACGAGGGCAAGCTAATACAAAAAAAGGCAATTCCGAAGAATTGCCTTTCATCATTATTATAAAAAATATTGCCCTCGTGGTGCGTCCACACACGTTTTTATGAGTTGAGCATTTGCTCAAGACATTGCTCGTTGGATATTTGTCCTTCTGCAAGCGCACATAACGATTGCATTATAGGAAGCTTTAAATGATAGTTTTGCTCAAACATCTTGCAAATTTGAATGGTTTCTAAACCAGCACAAACGCGACCATTTAAAGCAGCTTTTGCATCATTTACAGAAAGCCCTTGACCGAGACGCTCGCCAGTAGTTCTGTTGCGAGAGTCTGGACTCATACAAGTTGTTAGAACGTCGCCTAAAATGGCAGATTCTTTGATAAATGAATCGCTCCAAGCACCTAAAGATGCAGCAGCTCGATAAATTTCTTGGAAACCTCTGGCCATAACAATGGCCTTTGTGTTGGCGCCAAGTTTCATACCATCGCAAAATCCAGCTGCAAGGGCTACTATGTTTTTAAGAGCAGCGCCTATTTCAACGCCAACAACATCGTTGCTTGCGCGAACTTTGAAGTGTGGTGTGCAAAATAGACGAGCAGCTTCGATGCTGTCGTTGTGGTTGTTTAAGGCAACAACAGCTTCGGCATATCGGTCTTGAGCAACTTCGTAAGCGATGTTTGGTCCCATTAAAGAGCCATACGAACTTGCTTGTGGGATTGCAGAACTCAATATTTGTGAAGGGCGTAACCAGCTACCAATTTCAATACCTTTGCCTGCATTTACTTGAATTGAGTTAGGTTTAATAAATTGTGAGAAGTTTTCTGCAGTAGATTTGAGGAAGTGTATAGGCACAACCCATACAATCATATCGGCATTTTCTAAAACTTCTTGTGGATTACTTGAAAACTTAACATTTTCGGGAACTTTTACCTGAGGCAGAAATAACTTGTTAAGACGTTCTTTTTCTACCGATTCAATAACTTCAGGTTCGCGTGCCCAAACGCCGACTTCTTTTACGTTTTTAGCAAGAATAATTGAAAGCGATGTTCCCCATGCTCCAGCACCAACGACTGCAACTTTTTCAAAATTTCTCATATTGTTCTATTTTTCGAGTGAGAATTGCCATAAAATAGCACCTACGAATAGGCAAGATAAAACAGCTATGTATAAAATAGCCAGAGCTACGTTGGCAATTTTAGCTTTAGGATTTAGTATTTTTGATAAAACTGACATTTGTAGTAATGCTTGCACATAATTATAAAAAATGCAAGCAAAGATAATTTTAGTTGTTCTTTTGCTTGTGTAGGTGTTTTTAAACTTTTCTTATTTTGCCAAGTACTAACGCTGAAATTTTAACCATAAGGCATTCTGGAATAAGAGAAGTTATAATTGCTTGAAGTGTGTTTAATTTACCTACAACAACCATTTTTTTGTTGTAATAAAGTCCGTTGAAAGCCTTTAGAACAACGTCAATAGGTTTGTGTCCGAAGCTAGAAGGTAAGGGTGCCGAATCGAAACCTGCAGATTTAAAAAACATACTTGATGTTGGTCCTGGGCATACACATAAGCATTTACAACCATACTGTTGAATTTCTTGCGATAGTGCTATTGTGAAACTTTTTACATACGATTTGCTTGCTGCATATACACTCAATTGTGGACACGCCTGAAATGATGCAGTGCTTGCTATGTTTATAATACTGCCTTTGCCAGCTTTAATTTCTGGTAGAAAAGCGCCACATAGAGCAGTTAAAGCTTTGATGTTTAGGTCAATCATTTTCAGATTGCGTTCGATAGTCGGCGCAGGGAATGTTCCGTACGCTCCAAAGCCTGAATTGTTTATGAGTAGTATCTTGGGAGGTGTTGGGTAGTTCGCAATAAAAAGCTTTATTTTGTTGATTGTAGAATTTAATGCGTTTGTGTCGGTTAAGTCGCATTGAAAATTTTCAATCAAATTAGAATTTATTTTAGTGGGCGTTCTAGAAATATTGATTATTTTAGCATCAGATTTCATAGCGTTTACTGCAAAATTAGCGAAACCTTCGCCTATTCCAGAAGACGCCCCCGTTATTATAAGAATGTCGTATTTAGATACTTCTTTTTCTGATTTAGTTTTTCTTTTCATTTTTGTAAAAATACCTTGATTTTTTTTCAAAAAAAAGCGATACTATTATTGCTGAAAGGGTGATTTTTCCCGAAGGTAGTTCTATTCGATACAACAGATAATAAAAATATTTTTTGAAAAATTTGGAACAAAAATATTTTATTGGTGTCGAATAAAACAGCTAACGAGATAAAAATCAAAACTTTTGGTAGCTTAATATAACTCCGTCTAAGAACGGAAAAACATAAAACGCGCTGAAATCTAATAGATGACAGCTATAACCTGAAAGGACAAAATGGATAACGAAATCATCATATCTGGGCAAAACATGGAGCTTACTGAATCGCTAAAAGCAAGCGTGCAAAGCAAAATGGCTAAGCTCTTTACTCACGACGATAGAATTATCAGACTGAGAATTGAATTGTCTTATAAACCCAATAAATCGCACCACAATGAGTTTTGGGCGAAGGGACACATAGAAATTCAAGGCCCCGACATGATTATAACTGTGGCAAGTGATGATATGTATAAATCGATTGATGAACTCATTGTAAAGCTTGCTCGCAAAATCCGTCGTCGTCATAGGTTAGAGCGTATTAAACGTAAAGCATGTTAAGTTAGTTAATGTGTAGTGTAAGGCAATTCTCATGAGTTGCCTTTTTTCTTTTTTATATGTCTTACAGTGCCTTGCTTTTCAAGGAAGTAAACAGTTAACTTAAATAGATGAAATATATGCTTGAAGATATTGTTTTGATAGTGAAAATTTAAGCAAATTTATAAAAGAACCAAAAAATAGGAACAAAAATTTATGAAAATAGATCCATCTACATTAAAAATAACAGACGTACGTTTTGCCGACATTGATGGTGCTCCAAAAAGATGTACTCTTATAAAGGTTTATACTAATCAAGGATTGGTTGGTTATGGTGAAGTTCGCGATGCTTCAAGCAGAACATATGCGGCAATGTTGAAAAGTAGAATACTTGGTGAAAATCCATGTAATGTTGAAAAGATATTTAATCGTATCAAGCAGTTCGGTGGCGATTCACGTCAGGCAGGTGGCGTGTGTGGTTTAGAAGTTGCAATGTGGGACTTAGCTGGTAAGGCTTGGGGCGTTCCAGTTTGGCAACTTTTGGGAGGAAAATATAGAGATAAAATCCGTATATATTGCGATACCGATAGCGAAGGTGGTGGTCGCGATATGGGTAAAGCATTGAAAGAACGTATGGCTCAAGGTTTTACATTCTTGAAGATGGACTTGGGTATAGAATTGCTTACCGATGTAGAAGGTGCGTTGTGTGCTCCGTTGGGATTTCTTGAAAAGATGCGCGAGTATAAAAAGACTGTATTTTCAACACCTCATGGCTCAATCGACCCACGAGCAATGCGTGGCGAAGCATACGACTTGTTTAATACAGCTCATCCATTTACTGGAATACATTTAACAGAAAAGGGATTAGATTATTTAGAACAGTATATGGCAGATGTTCGTGCCGAGATTGGTTACGAAATTCCAATAGCAATCGACCATATTGGTCATATTCCTCTTGAAGATTGTATCAAGTTGGCACGTCGATTAGAAAAATATAATCTCTCTTGGATTGAAGACCCTGTTCCATGGCAGTATACCGATTCGTATGTACGTTTGGCAAATTCTACAACAACTCCAATATGTACAGGCGAAGATATTTATTTAAAAGAAGGCTTTAAACCATTGTTAGAGTCAGGTTCGTTGGCAGTTATTCACCCTGATGTTCTTACAGCTGGTGGTATAATGGAAACCAAAAAGATTGGCGACCTTGCCGAAGAACATCATGTTGCAATGGCTATTCATATGGCTGAAAGCCCTATAGCATGTATGGCTGCCGTTCATGTTGCAGCAGCAACACGCAATTTTACTGCGTTAGAAGTCCATTCAGTTGATGTTCCATGGTGGGATAGTTTGGTAAATGGTCTTCCAAAACCTTTGGTAAATAATGGATATATCGATGTTCCTAATACCCCAGGTTTGGGTATTGAATCGCTCAATGAAGAGCTGATTAAGGAAAAATTACACGAAGATTTCCCAGAAGCCTGGGGGGATACGTCGCAGTGGGATAAAGAATGGGCTAACGACCGTCGTTGGTCATAATCTCGGCTTGACTTGTCAGTTAGGTTTGTAGATTATGTAAGTTAACTCGTATAGCACATAAACAATCAAATTAGAAAGCGACGAAATGAGAAAAGAAATGGCAATAGTATGTACAATGTTGTCGTCGGTTTGTATGGGTAGCCCCGCAGAATCGCGAGGCTATCCACAAGCTGAAATCACTAATGGAGAAATCACTGCAACAGTGGGTATTGAAACTCAACGCACAGATAATTATTATCGTGGTCAACGTTTTGATTGGTCGGGTATTATCTATGCTTTGAAATATAAGGGGCATTCGTACTTTGGCGAATGGTTCGATAAATTCGACCCATACTTCCATGATACAATTTGTGGACCTGTTGAAGAATTTACTCAAATAGGATACGAAAATGCTAAGGTTGGCGAAGAATTCTTGAAAATTGGTGTTGGTACTTTAAAGAAAAAATCTAACGACATCTATTCTTTTCGCGAACCATACGAAATCGTAAATCAAGGTAAGTGGGAATGTTCAACAACTGCAAATTCGGTGTCGTATGTTCATACATTGAAAAGCAAGTTGGGTTCGTATGTTTATAAAAAGACAATCGAGCTTGTTCCAAATTCACCAGTTATGAAAATTAAACATAGTTTTAAAAATATTGGTGATGTTGATATAAATACATCGGTTTACAATCACAATTTCTTTATGCTCGATGGCGAGCCAACAGGTAAAGCAATATCGTTGCGTTTTGCATTTGAGCCTAAAAATCCAGAGTTAATTAAATATCCAGAAAATGGCAAGATTGTAAAAGATTTGCTAACTTTCAATAAGGACTTTGCTCCTGGAGATATGATTTTGTTCCGTGCTTTGAAGGGCGAAAATAAAGTAGAAAACTACGATTTTCGCTTAGAAAATTCAAAGTCAGGCGCTGCAGTTCGTTTCCGTGGTGATCGTCCTGTAACAAAAATTACGTTCTGGGCATGTCGCAATACGCAGTGTGCCGAACCATTTATTGATGTCAATGTAAAGCCAGGCGAAGAATTCGACTGGACTATTACATACGATTTTTACACTACAAAATAGTTGTTATTTATTGGGATTATGATAAAAACAAAAAAGGAACTTATTCCGTATAAGTGGACACTTGTTGGAATACTTTGGTTTGCTTATTTTCTAAATCAGGGCGACCGACAAATCTTTAACACAGTTATTCCTCTAATTCAGAAAGATTTGGGGTTAACTGATGTTGCAATAGGTAATGTCGTAATGATATTTACTGCTATATACGGAATACTTGTTCCTGTTTCGGGGTTCTTGGGCGATTTTGTTTCGCGTAAGTGGATTGTAATATCGAGCTTGTTGGTTTTCAGCTTGGGTACGCTTCTTACTGGCATAAGTGGTGGTTTGGTGTTGCTGATTATTTTTAGAAGTATTGCAACAGGAGCAGGTGAGGCATTTTATTACCCAGCGGCAACTTCGTTGTTGAGTCAGTTGCATGTAAATACAAGAGCAACGGCATTATCTATTCATCAGACATCGTTGTACGTAGGTATTGTTGCTAGTGGTGCAATATCTGGATGGATAGGCGAAAATTATGGTTGGCGTGCGGCTTTTTATGTTTTTGGTTCGGTAGGTGTTGTTTGGGCTGTAGTGTCGATGTTCGTAATGCACAATACGGCAATGCCAGTAGCCGATGTTTCTGTACAAAAGAATACTCCAAAGTTTAGCGAAGTATTAGGTGCAATTCTGAAAAAAGAAACTTTTTATTTATTGTCGTTGGCATTTGCGTGTCAGTGTTTTGTAAACGTTGGTTATAATACTTGGATGCCTAAGTATTTGCACGAAGATTATGGTATGTCGTTAACTGCAGCAGGTTTCCATTCAATGATGTGGCATTTTGCGTTTGCATTTGTAGGTGTGATGGTTGGTGGAAAACTTTCCGACAAATATTCTGAAAAATTTAAAAGTGCTAGAATGTATGCTGAATTTTTGGGTATGTTTTTGGCTGTTCCATTTATAGTATTGTTAGGTTATACAACTAACTTTTACTTGTGTTGCTTTGCTATGGCGTGTTTTGGCTTTTTTAGAGGTGTTTACGATAGCAATTTGTTTGCAGCTTTATTTGATATTATTGAACCGAGATTTAGAGCAAGTGCATCGGGGATATATTTGTCGTTTGCATTCGTGGTTGGGTCTATTGCGCCAAGATTGTTGGCAGAAATTAAAGCAGTTTCAAGTATGAGTGTAGCAATGATGTCGCTTTCAGGCTTTTTCTTAGCTGGCTCAATTTTCCTGTTAATTGCAACTTTGTTTTTCTTCAGAAAAAATTATTATAAGGGCTAATTTTAACTAAGGTTTGTATGATAGAATTATTTAGTTTAAAAGGAAAAACTGCGTTGATTACAGGTGGAAGTCAGGGCATTGGTAGAGCAATAACGCTAGCCTTTGCTGAAATGGGTGCTAAAACTATTGTTATAAATTTTCGCTCAAGTGTTGAAAAAGCTATCCAGACAAAAGCTGATGCTGAAAAATTTGGTGCAAAAGTTTTGTTGTGGCAGTTCGATTTAGCAAATGCAAACGTAAAAGAAGCATGGACATCGTTTGCAGATGAAAACAACTGTCATGCTGATATTTTAGTAGCCAATGCATCAGCTCAGCCAAGAGGAGTTCTTGATGATATTTGTGCTTGCGATGTTGTCGAAACTATGAGCGTAAACGTTCGCTCAACTATTGAGCTAATTCAAGCGGTAATTCCAGTTATGAAAAATCGTAAGTGGGGTAGAATTTTGAATATAGGTTCAGTAAATCAAGTGCGTCCAAGTAAGCAGTTGCCAGTGTATGCGTCGTCAAAGGCAGCACTTATAAACTTGGTTAAAAATTTTGCAACAACGTTGGCTCCATTCGGCATAACTGTAAATAATCTTGCCCCTGGAGTAATTGGAACTGCACGCAATGATAAAGTGTTGTCGGACGAAGCTTTTAAGAATGATATCGAAAGTAAAATTCCACTTGGTAAAATTGGCGAGCCAGTTGATTGCGCTGGAACAGCTTTGCTTTTGTGTTCCGATGCTGGCAGATATATAACTGGTGCCGATTACTTTGTAGATGGTGGTTTTAGTTTGTTTATGTAATTTCAAATAGTAAAAAATATGAGTATAGATCAATATAAGAAAGAAGTCGGGATGATGAATCTCGAAAAGTTAATTGAAACACGCGAGTATGTTTCTAAAAAGGAGTTTCCTATTCCAGAAAAGGAACTTTTAAGTCGTTTCGAGCAACTCTATACAGGGGCTGTTTGCGACGTTTTGCGTGAATTTTGCTTGTTGAATCAAGCATTGCCACATCACGTAAAACCATTGCGTGAATACAGAACTTTTGCTGGCTTTGCATTTACAGTAAAAAGCTCTCCAAATGTAATGATTAAGGGCGAAATGGATTTTCGCACTCAAATGCTCGACGAACTTGGGGAAGATCACTTTGTTGTTTGGGATACTTCAAACGATGAAGAAGCTACTTTGTGGGGTGGCGTTATGACTGCTACTGCAAAAGGTAAAAAGGTGAAAGCTGCTTGTATTGATGGTGGTATTCGTGATACACACCAAATTCTCGAAGCTGATTTCCCTGTATTCTACAAATACAGAACTTCAAACGGAAGTTTGGGACGTTGCTTAATTACGCATTATCAAGTGCCTATTTTAATTGGTAAGGTTGTTATCCGTCCCGGAGACGTTGTATTAGGCGATATTGATGGTGTGTTGGTAGTTCCACGCGATATTGCTTACGATGTTTTAATTCGTGCAGAAGAAATAAAAGCTAACGAAAAGAAAATCTTTGGTTGGGTTCATTCAGGTGAAACAATTAAAGAAATTAAAGAAAAAGGTGGATACTTCTAAACCGATTTTATTTTACTCATTAAAATAAAGGGCATTCGTACGAATGCCTTTTACTGTTTTATTTATTTGTACTTTTTTTTGATATGTTGTTGATACAAAAAGTCTCAACAGAATTTATGCTATTTTGTAAGCATAAGAAATTAAGCTTATTGTATGAAATATAAACTATTCTATTGAAAATATAAAAATAATATTTATCATATTTTATATAGTTATGTAGAAGGGTTTTTTTATGGATGTAGATATTTTAAGCCGAATTCAATTTGCATTAACAGCTGGGTTTCATTTCTTGTTTCCTCCTATATCAATAGGGTTTGCTGTGTTCTTAGTTTTAGTAGAGCTTTTCTGGTTGCGTACTGGAAACGAAAAATATCTGAAGGCATGTAAATTTTTTGCAAAACTATTTGCTATGATTTTTGCAGTTGGCGTTGTAACTGGACTGATTATGGTTTTTCAGTTCGGTACAAATTGGCCAGTGTACTCAAAATTTGTTGGCGATGTATTCGGTAGTCCGTTAGCTATTGAGGCTGTATTTGCTTTCTTTATGGAATCTACATTCTTGGCGATAGTTTTGTTTGGGTGGAATAAGATAAGTAAAAAAGCTCATTTTTTTGCAACTATTATGGTTTGCATAGGTTCGCATTTGAGTGCTGTCTGGATAATTGCGGCAAATTCCTTTATGCAAACTCCCGATGGGTATAGATTAGTTATAGAACAATCAGATAATAATGGAAAAACAGAGTGGGTTGAAGTTCCACAGGGTACAGTTCCAACGTCTGAACAAGTTTCAAAGATGAAAGCCGAAATAACTGACTTTACTGCAATGGCTTTAAATAAATCTACTATTGATAGATTATCGCATACAATAAGTGCATCGTGGTTGTCGGGGGCATTTTTAGCTTTAGGAATTTGTTCGTACTATGTTTTGCGTCGTAGAAAAGAAGTAGAGTTTGCTATTCCATGTGGAAAAATAGCACTTGGTTTTGCTATGTTTTCGGCTGTGGTAATGCTATTTACGGGACATCAAAGTGCTGCTAAGTTAGTCGATACACAACCAGAAAAGCTCGCCGCATTAGAAGGACATTTTTCTACCGAGGCAAATGCCCCGTTGTATGTGTTCGGTTGGGTTGATGTTGAAAATAAAAAAGTGAATGGTTTGAAAATTCCAAGCCTTTTTAATATCCTAACTCATGGAGATTTTTCTACCGAAATAAAAGGTCTGAACGATTTACCAAGTAATGATTTTATAAGAAAAGCCGAAAATAAAAATCTAACACCTGTTGAGATAGCAGAGGTTCGTCCTAAATATTGGGCACCAGTGCAATTTTGTTTTCAGACATTTAGAATTATGGTTTATATTGGTGGTGCTATTTGCTTGCTGATATTAATAGGGGGATATTTGTGGATTAAACGTGATTTGTTCAATGTTAATTCAAAACTTTCAAATTTGTTTATGAAGTGTGCAATGTGGTCGGTATTGTTGCCATTGGTTGCAAGTCAAGTAGGGTGGGCTGTAGCTGAAGTTGGGCGTCAGCCTTGGATTGTATGGCACATATTAAGAACTTCAGATGCTGTTTCAACAGTAGTTTCTGGTGGCGAAGTGTTGTTTTCTATAATTTTGTTTACGATTTTATTTGTAGGGGTATCAGGGGTATTTTGTTGGTTGTTTTTTAAGAAAATAAAAATTGGTGTAAAATTTTAAGAGGATATAAAATGGAATTGCATATACTACAATTTATTTGGTTTGTTCTTACAGCATTATTGCTTGCCGTTTTTCTGATAATGGGAGGTTTTGATTTTGGCGAAGGTATGTTGTGTGCCTTTTCAAAAAATCCCAAAGTACGAGAACATTTAATTAAAAACATTTTGCCTTATTGGGACGCCAATCAAGTTTGGTTGATAACTGCAGGTGGTGCTTTATTTGCAGCTTTTCCTGTTGCGTATTCAGAGGTGTTGTCGCAGATGTACGTTCCCGTTATGTTGTTGTTGTGCTTTTTGGTTATTCGTGTAGTTGCAATAGAGTTTTATTTTTCAGAAGAGCAAAGATGGTGGCGAAATTTTTGTGCTATAATGTTGGCAATATCGAGTATAACATCTGTTGTTTTGATAGGTGTTGCATTAGGGGCAATCTTTGGTGGTGAGGTATTATTGCGTAAAGAAAGTTTTACTGAAAATTTCTTGCGATTATTCACACCATTAAGTATGGCTTCGGCTTTGTTGTGTTTCTTCTTCTTTGGTGTGCAGGGTGCATTATTTGCTTCTATAAAATCTGCCAACTATAACGAATTAGTTGTGCTTTTTAATAAATATGCAAAGCGTATGTTGTTTGGTTTGTTGTTTGCATTTGTATTATTTGCAGGTGTGTTGCTTTGGAAAAATCAAGGCAAAGTTAATCCTGCAACGTTATGTGGATTTTTAGTTGCCTGTTATATCCCTCTTAGAATAGCATCGCGTTTAATGCGTAAAAACAAGGCTATGTGGGCGTTTGTATGCACATCTGCATTTGCATTAATTACTGTGTTTGCTCTGTCGTTTTTGACATATCCAAATATAATTCCTGCAGTGAAAGGATATACCGAAGGCTTGTCTATTTTAGAGGCATCGTCTTCGGCAAAGACTCTTGAAATTATGTTGTGGGTTGCCTTAGTTGGTGTGCCATTAGCTATTGCATACAATATTTACGCACATTTAGTTTTTTCGCGTAAAAAATAGTATATAATTTTAAAGAAGTATACCAATAGCAATTCCAATAAGAACTAAACCACCAAGCATGGGCAGACGTTTAGAAATTCGCACAGCAGTTTTGCCAACAGCAATACCTGTGTAGCTCATAAAAAATGTTACAACGGCAATAATTAAGCAGGATGATATAATATCGGTGTTGGTAAAAGCTAATGTAACACCAACTGCAAGGGCGTCTATACTTGTGGCTAACCCCAAAATGAATAACATTTTTATGTCGAGTGGCGATAGAAAATTTTCTGATTTACCGTCTTCGTTCTTTATTGCATCGTAGCACATTTTTGAGCCTATTATAAAGAGGAGCAAAAATGCTATAATCTGGACAAAATTTTCGATTAACGATAGTGATTTATCTCCAATAAACCAACCTGTAAAAGTCAATAAGCTTTGACAGAATGCAAAACATAGAGCTGCACTTGTGCGAATGCGTTTTCTTATACGCATTCGTGTACAACCACCTGCTGCAGATACAGCAAATGAGTCTATCGATAACGCAAATGCAATTGAAACTATTTCTAATAAAAACACATTGTCAGTTTTGCATATTTAAGTGGTTTGCTCAAGCACATATTTAATATGTTATTTTCTTGACTTATATTTGTTGAAATTATAAAAGAAAATTTCACTTAACTAAAACGAATAACAATATTTTTAATATATGAACAGAAAAGAATTCTTAAAAACATCGGCAGTAGCTTCGTTAGCATTTGGTTTGCCGAAGTTCTCTGGTGCTGCTGTAAAGGGGAATGATAAAATTAAGGTAGCCATAGTAGGTTGTGGTGCTCGTGGTACAAATGCATTATTTAACATGTATTGTGCCGATCAAAATATAGAGCTCGTTGCTATTGGTGATGCTTTTGCATGCTCAGTTGAACGTTGCAAAAAAATTACAGAAGAAAGAATTGAAAAAAAATTCAAGGGTAAATTTAAAGATTATTGGAAAGTTGGCGACAACGTATTTATTGGCTTAGATTCAATAGATAAAGTCGTAAAGACTGATGCCGATGTTGTTATATTGGCAACTCCACCAGTGTTCCGTCCAGCACAAATCAAAATATGCTTAGATAACAATAAGAATGTTTTTGCAGAAAAGCCAATAGCAATTGATGCTGTTCAGTTGCGTCAGGTTTACGAACAACTCATTCCACTTGCGAACGCAAAGAAACTCAGTGTTGTTTGTGGTACACAAATGCGTTATCAGGAAGCCATTAAAGAAGCAGTTCAACGTGTTCATGATGGTGATATTGGTAGAGTTATTTCGGCTCAGTTCCTTCGTTATGAACCAATGTATTTGTTAGGTTCATCGCTTAAAGATAAAGTACCAGCACATCTCAAGCCAGAAGATGCCGAGTTCCAATTAAAGAATTGGTTGGCATTTATCTGGAGTAGTGGTGGTCAGTATGTAGAGCAGTATATTCACAATCTCGATATGGCACTGTGGGCGTTAGAACCAGCTGGTTTGCCTGATGTAGTAGTGGGTTCTGGTGGTCGTCAACTTGACTTGCCATTCCCAGCAATGGGCAATCGTTATTCAAATTATCATGCTGATTTTGAATATGCCAATGGCATTCATTTGTCGACAGCATGTCGTCAAGAGCCAAAAGCAACTCCATACGCACCATTTAAGATTTATGGTACAGAAGGTACAGTAGAATTGTCGTTTGGTAAGCAAATTATAACAGGTAAGAAAGCTCGTGTAATACCTACACCAAAGCGTCAGGCATTAGAATGCGAACACGAATTTTTGTTGAATTCAATTCGCAATGGTAAGCCTGTAAATACAATGAAGGCGTGTGCCGATTCTTGTTATATTGCAGTGGCAGGTCGTGAAGCTTGCTATTCTGGTAAACGTTTTAAGTGTGAGTTTATTTTGAAACGTTCAAAACAAAGCTTGATGCCTGAAAAATTTGAACTTGGAATGAAGTTGCCAATAGCACCAGTTCCATGTCCATCTACATATAAGCTTGTTTAATAAAGCATAGATTGTAGCATTGCATTGTTTTTCAATGCAATGCATGGTTTTTGTTTAAATGGTAAAAAAGGAAAATTTATATGAAAAAAATATTAGTAATTTTTGCAGTTGCGTTATTTTCGGTTATGTCGCTTTTTGCAAAAGAACGTAAAATTGCAGTACAAACATATACTTGTTATTCGTATACGCTTGAAGATGTATGTAAAATGTTAAATGTTCTTGGCGTTGATAAAATCGAACTTTGCGAAGGTCATAAAATAGGTGGTAAATATCCCAATGTAAGATGTAATCGCAAGATGAAGCCAGAGCATTTGCAATATGTAAAAGATATGTTCAAAAAGTATAACATAAAAGTTGTATCATCGGGCGTTTATTACGTTAAGTCGGAACAAGATGTTATAGATATTTGCAAATTCGTTAAGGAATTTGGTGCCGAATTTGTTTCGACTGAATCTACACCAGAAATGATAAAGGTTTGGCGTAAACATATCGGTGATATGAAACTTACAATTCATAATCACCATAAACCACCATACGTTGATTTTAACTATGTAGCAAAAATTATCGCTCCATACGATAACGTTGGTGCATGCCCAGATAATGGTGGTTGGACTCGTGCAGGTACCGATAGCGTTGAAGGTTTAAAAGTTTTGAAAGGTAAGATTTTTACAATTCATCTTAAAGACCAAGAAAAGTTGGGCGATCCAAAAAGTAATGCAAAAATTTATGGTACGGGTTGTATCAATCTCAAGGGAATGCTTGCAGAGCTTGATAAACAGGGTTTCGATGGCTATTTTATAATTGAACATGGCAATTACGATGATAAATATCAGGTAATCAAGCGCGATGTTGAATTTTTGAAAAATAACTAAAATTTAAATTACTTTACAAACAAGGACAGTACCGATGGACTGTCCTTGTTTTTTTTATAAAAAATGTTGCATTTTGTTAAACTCGATTTAGGGTGAAGATATGAAAGTTGTTAGAAAAGGAAATGTTTCTTTGTATGAATTTAAGGTAGGTAATTCTACGTATTTGGTTAATCCGTTTGTGGGGGCTAGATTGTTGTCGTGGAATATCGAAAGTAATAACCAAGTACGCAGTGTTATTCCGTGGAATTCCGATGCAACAGAAGGTAAGGTGAATGGTGGAAATCCAATCTTATTCCCATTCCCAAGCTCATCGTTTGTTGGTAAAACTCCACATATTTGGCGTACGCCTCGTGGCGATGTTCGTCCGATGCAACGTCATGGTTATGCGTGGAGTGGTAAATTTGAAGTTGCGTATTCTTCAGATACCGAACTCAAATTAAAATTTATTCCTTGTGCTGAATGCAAAGATGCTTATCCGTACGATTACAACTTTTTTGTTCGTTATACCTTTGCAGAAAAATCTTTTGTAACAGAGCTGATACTTGAAAATAAGGGCGAAGAAGCTATGCCATGGGGGGCTGGTACGCATCCGTATTTTACAATTCCATGGGTTAAGGGCGATTCAAAACGCGATTATTTCTTGAAAACCGATGCTCGTTTATCGACTTACAACGTAGGCGATGGAACTCGATATAAAGCCGATAATCTCGATAAAATGTCGTTTGCCGATGGCGAGATGGTAGGGCGCATTCTGTGCAATTTGCAAACTGGTATAGCTACAATTGTTCGCAAAAAAGGTGGAGAAATTTCTTTGGTGATAAACGATAATCGTAAACCAGATTCAAGCTTTGTTTTTGTGACTTACGGAAAAACTCGTGATGATGAAGAAGCGTTTTTTGCAGTAGAACCATGGATGGCTCCTCCAAATTGTGCAACAAAGCCATTGCAATTTGTTGCAGGTAAATCTACTGGCGTATTCAAAGTTGAAGTTAAAGTAAAATGAGAGCAGTAGTTCAGCGTGTTTCAATGGCGAGTGTCGAAGTGATTGAGAATTCTTCGGCTGAGGTTGTTGGCGAAATCAACAAAGGGCTCATGGTATTGTTGGGTGTTGAAAATGGCGATACTATTGACGATGCAAAATGGCTTGCATCAAAAATAGTAGGGTTGAGAATTTTTGAAGATGATGCCGAAAAAATGAATTTGTCGGTGCAAGATGTAGATGGCGATGTTTTAGTTGTTAGTCAGTTTACGTTGTATGGAAATGTGCGTAAAGGGTATCGACCATCGTTTAATAGATCGGCACGCCCTGAAACTGCAATTCCGTTGTACGAGGATTTTATGGCTGAAATAGAGTTGTTGACGAATAAAAAAGTTCCACATGGGGAGTTTGGGGCAATGATGAACGTAAACTTAGTAAACGATGGCCCTGTAACAATTATAATTGATACTCGAAATAAAGACATTTAGTTTTTTGCGATTTTATCGTTATGAAACTTTTTTTAATTAGAATGTTTGTTGGTGTTGTTTTCGTTTTTACGTTTATTGCTTCAACATTCATTAGCACAAATGTATTTATGCGTTGCGTTGATAATATGTTCGATGAAAATGGCATAGCTTTTACATACGCAACAAATTTTTCGTTTATACTTGCTATGGTTTTTGGTGGAGTTTGTGCTTTTGGAATTGTAAAGGGTTTACGACTTTCAAGGAGTATCGAACAAGCTATGTTTACACATAGTAAAAACACAATAAAAAGTAGAAGAAAGCGATTTAAGTAATTTAGCTAATTTATAGGCTTATTCTACTTACTTAGATTTATTTAAATATCTAAAAACAAAAAAAACGATTTCGCAAGAAATCGTTTTTTTTACCAGTGGCTGTTCAGGCAGGGATCGAACCTGCGACCAAGTGATTAACAGTCACCTGCTCTACCGCTGAGCTACTGAACATCACTGATTTTGAAGTCTTATTTATCCTTTATTTTTAGATAAATGTCAACAACTTTTTTCAAAAAAATTACAATTTTTTTTATGCAATTTATAAGTGTATAATAAACAAACTTCTTTTTTTTAATTAAGCGTATTGTTTTGGTAAAATACCACGCTTTACTAAGTTTTGTTGAAGCTCTTTTACGTTAATTTCACGAGGATTTACGCCTTTTTGTGATGCCATAGATGCTGCCAAACCAACAGCTTCGCCCATACAAGCAACAATAGGTTGTACGCGATAAGCACTCATTGCAATGCTTGAACCACTTATGTGTTTGCCAGCCATCATTAAATTGTCGATATCTTTAACAACGGTTGCTCCAAATGGAATACCAAAGGTGAGCGACTTATGTGCAATTTCTTTTGGAAGTTTACGGCCCCAAGTGTCGATGCGATATTTACCCCACGATATTACATCTTCGGGGAATTTCTCACTCATGATGTCCATCATAGTTATTACTTTATCGCCGACAACTCTTCGACATTCGCGAACACCAATTTTAGGAGCTATATGCAAAGTGAAACCCTCTTTCCAGAGATCTTTTATAATCTGAGGTGCAAACTCATTTATTATTTTTTGCTGAGCCGCAGCCAATGCGTTGTTGTCGCGAGTATCACAAGGACGTGCGCCCACCCACATTAAATATTGATCTACATTTTTCAAGGTTTCGTCGTCAATATTTTTTGCAAAGCCGATACCAGAATGGGCCACCAGACGTTTTTTAAAGAAATCGTTTTTCAACAACTTTTCAATTTGGCAATTCTCAACTTTTTTGAAACGTTGAACAACTGCCATCATTGTGCAAGGCTGAACTTTACCATCGGGCTTATCTATTGCGTATTCTTCATTGAACTTTGTTTTTACATCGCGACCAAACATTGTTTCGGCACCAGCAAGCTCCGATAATATACCATTGCCTGTGCAATCTATAACAACTTTACCACGAGCCAAGCATAATTTATCTTCGCCATTTCTGTATTCAACACCAGCTATGCGTTTGCCTTTTTTCAGTACATTGCAAACAGGTGCTCCAGATATAAATGTAATGTTTTTTTCAGAAGCAATCATTTCTGAAAGCACAAAAGCCCATGTTGAAGGGAAAAACCAAAGTGCGTGAATTTTTCCACCAGAAATATCAAATTGCTCTTTGGCTTTCTTTTTTATTTCACTGAAAATTCCTATGTTTTGAGGTCCACCACATGGGAACGACACAAACATATCAACAGGTGCGCCTCCAGGGAGAGCGTCTTCTTCGAGCAATATAACTTTGCTTCCGTTTCGTGCCGCAGAAATAGCAGCAGGAACTCCAGCCGGACCAGCACCAACAACTATTACATCGGCATTTTTTATGGCAGAATATTTTTCTTGCCAATTGCTTTTTTTCTTAGATTTTTTTGCGGCATCAACGGTGGTAGATGCAAGAACTCCTGTTGCTACGAGTGGTGTAGATTTTAGAAAGTTGCGTCTGAGCATAATTTTGTTTCTTTGTTTAGTTAATGTTTATCTTTTATATAATAAGAGTATAGTAATCTTTGAAAAACAAAAAATCAATATTTTTGATATGTCTCAAAAATCACTAAAAAATCCCCCATATTTGTATTATTTATTTAATACTATTCTATGGATTTTAAACGTATATAAAGTAAAAAGGTTTCAGAAAAATTCTGACACCTTTTATTTATGCTATTACTTTTGAAGTCAAGATTACTTGACTTTTTTCAGTAAAAAATAGATTATTTTAGTAGCACTGAATGTTTTATACAGCAACGTTAATATACTAATAAGGATTAAGGATTTTATGGAATTTGAAAAAGTAGGTCGTAGAAAATTTTTAACAAACTCTGCAATGGCTATGTTCGGATACTCTGCATGCGTTGCGTTGCCTTCTAGTTGTACAAGTGTTAGCAACGATGAATGTTTATCTGTATCTGTAAAGCGCAATGCTTCCGATTTACCAAAACCAATTGGACAACCTGCTTACAAAAGTAAAATTGGTAAACGTATTCACGATGTTGTAAATGCAAATCAAATAAAATTTGAAAACTTTACAAGCTACACTCCAGCTTCTGAAAAATTTATGAACACCCATGCAATCGAGTGCGATTTACTCGTTGCTGGTGGTGGTTTGGCTGGTATATCTACAGCCCTCGCAGCTGCTCGCAATGGTATAAAAGTTGTGCTTGTTCAAAATCGTTCTCGATTAGGAGGCAACTCAAGTAGCGAAATCAAAATGCACCCGTTGGGCATTTTTGAGCGTAGAGCAGGGCATAGAGAAGCTGGCATTATCGAGGAACTCAAACTTGAAGATATATCAACAAATCCACAACGCTCTTGGGAAATGTGGGATATGATGCTTTATGATAAAATCATAAGCGAACCAAACATTACTTTGCTTTTAGACACCACTGTATTCTCTGTTGAAACTAAAGGACGAAATATATCGTGTGTGTATGCGCGTAGCGATTTAACTTTGAAGATATTTAAAATTACAGCCAAGAACTATGCCGATTGCACTGGTGATGGGCGCTTAGCTATGGAAGCTGGTGCCGAGATGATGTGGGGACGTGAAGGTTCTGGAAAGTACGGCGAAAATCTCGCAGCCGATTACAATATACGTGGCACATTATGTTCATCTGTTTTATTTACAACTGTTGATACTGGCAAGCCTACACCTTACAAAGCTCCGTCTTGGGCGCACAAGATTACTGCAGACGACCTCAAAATGCGTGATCCAAAACGCATTGGTTTTACATACGGTTATTACTTTGTTTCGCATGGTGGTTTAGCCGATACCATTCGCGATGACGAGATAATTCGTTTTGAAGTTATAGCAGTTGTTCTTGGTTTATGGGACTACATAAAAAATTGTGGCAAATATCCAGAAACTGCAAACTTGGCACTCGATACTGTTGGTATGATTCCTGCACGCAGAGAATCGTACAGAATTAAGGGCTTAGGCGTTTTCACTCAGCACGATATTTACAAGACATGGCGAAATTATCCTGACCAAGTTGCTGCGTGTGGCTGGAAGCCCGAAGATCAAACATCAGGTGGCATTTTTGCAAGAAACGAAGCTCCCGTAATGCACTCGCCAAATGCTCAAGTTTACAATATGCCATTGCGTGTTATGATTTCAAAAGATTTTGATAATCTTTGTATGGCAGGGCGTAATATGAGTTGTTCGCATTTAGCGTTTTCGTGTACTCGCGTTATGTGTACAGGCTCTGTAATGGGGCAGGCTTTAGGTACTGCTGTTGCCTTAGCTACAAAAACAAATCGCAAACTTGCCGATTATACCGAAGATAAATCTCTGATTAAAAATCTACAACAAACTCTTTTGCGTGATGGACATTTGATTTTAGATGTAGAAAATGAAGATGCCGATGACATTGCCAAAAAAGCTCGTATTACGGCCTCATCTTCTGCTTTTGGCACATTGCCATCTGCTGTGATAAATGGCAAATTTTACGACAAGCCAAAGAGCAACGCAAACAAATGGATTGCTTCAATGGTCGAACATCCTGAATTGATGTTAGCATGGGATAGTGCTGTAAAGCTTTCAAAAGTTATTTTAAACTTCGATTCTGGCAGGAGACATCTAACAATAACCAAAGAAGCTTCTCGACGCGTTCACGTTTTAGAACAACCTCAACCAGAAATTATAAAAGACTGCGATATTATTGCAACTTTATCGAACGGTTCCACGAAGGTTGTTGCTGAAATTCGAGAGAATTATCAAAAGCGTGTTGTTTGCGATTTTGATAGTGTTGAAGTAAAAGCGCTAACTATAAAGCCTATTGCCACACAAGGCGATAAATATGCCAGAATTTTTGAAGTAAGGGCATATTAAATTATTATAATTAAAAAATAAAAAACACGTTCTCGTAAGAGAACGTGTTTTTGTTTGTATTATCAATTATCCATTATTTTTTTTCAGGATTAAAGAGTTTGTATTCCAATGCTGGAACAACGCCTTTACCCTTATAATTGAATGGTTTATCTGAATAGTTTGTAACTATACGACTTCCATCTGAATAACGTGTTACGAATACATCAGGTGCAATTTCGTCGTGATATTCCATAAACTCATATTGCAAGTGTTTTACCTTTTGGTATTCATCGTAAGCTTGTTTTACATATGGGAAGTTTTGGTCGTAATTCAAGTGCCAATAATATGTCAAACGACCACCGAACTCGTGCATTTTAAGTCTTCTTGTTTTTGGTGTGAACGAGTTCTTTGGACCCCATTCATTTTCACCACGAGTAATACAGTTGTAGTCGATTGTAGAAGCAAATGGATTACTCAAGATAATACCATGATATGCAAGTTGCCAAATTGGAACATTGCGTGTCATTAATGGATGTTTTCCACCTAAGTATGATGGGTACCCACTAACATACAAAACGTAGTCTAACGAATTTGCAACTTGGTCCATTGAACCTTCTGATGTGAAACCTCCAAAGAATAATCTGCTGAGCAAACCAACACGATTCATATATTCAGCAATGTCTTTACGTGTTGCGTAGTGGTCTGGGCTAAAGCATGGTTCAGGAACAATAGCCGATGTTACGTCGATATGTATTGGACCGTTAAATCCGAGCTTTTGCATTCTTTCGTAGTTATCCAAAATATGATAGCGATAAACTTGCTTAAAACATGGACGATAACCATTACCCAACATACCATGATTAAATGCGAGTTGTCCATTTGCATCTACACGGATATGGTCTTTATTAAAGTATGGCGATGTTGTATAGTTTTCTGTATGCAAAATGTGTGGCATTACTTGATAACCTAAGTCGGCTGCCAATTTTGTGAGTTGTTTAAGCTTTGCGTTTCCACCGAGTGCTGGTTCTGCCAACGAGCACATTGGATTATGACCATTTGCACGTTCATTCCAGTTTGTGAGAATGAAGTCGGCTTTATCGATACCCAATTCTTTGAGTTTTTTCATAACAGACATCATGTTATCGTATGAACGGATAACTTTAGGTTGTGGGTCATCTTCTGTATTCCAATGTGGCCCACGTTTTTCGTCGTAGTTAAATGGAGCCATTTGGAACTTGAGGAATATAGCTTCAGCAGTGTATTTCAAGCGAGGATTATCAATAACTCTTTGCTTTAGAGGTCTTACTTCGCCACGATCTAATTGATACTTGCGATATTCTTTACCCATCGAAGAATAGTTAGCTTTCTTTCCCTTGAAATGAGTAAAGTCGATAATTAGGTCTTCGTATGGAAGCATAAATGTTTTTGCATTATTTGAGAACATAGCTCTGATATGGAAACGTGGGAATATATCGTACGAGCCATTCTTTACATCGACAACCATAGAGAATTCGTATTTCAAGCCTTTTATTATACCTACAAAAGCTTCATTGCCTTTCTTTACACCATAAAGTGGCATAGGGTGGCGACGTTCTATCAAAGTACCATTATCTTTATCGAACTTACCCAAACGACCATCTGCCAATACCCAATAACCTTCATCGCCTTTAACAGCCATTGCTTCATCGCGTTTAATGTCGATAGATTGAATTTTATTGTATCCACGGCGTGATGTTGTCATATCCGACATTGGAATATGAAGACGATATGTATTGGGACCAACTTTCGTCAATTTTTCAACCGTAGTAATCTGTTTACCATCTTCTAAGTTTTTTATGACCGTTACTTGATCAATAGCGGCATATATACTTGTGCTTAATAATGCACAAAATAGTGTTAATATTGTTTTTCTCATTATTTATTTCCTTTTCTACTTGATTAAAAAATCCTATGCAAGATATGTTAGCAAGATAATATCTTATTTAGAATATTTGTTTTTTATTATATTTTTGAAAATTATAATTATTATTAAACTAAAAATTTGAAATACTTTGTTTTGCTTTTTCGGAACGCAAACGCGATTGTTTTAAATACAACTCTTCCATATACAAACGCAGATTTTGGTCGAACTTTGCATCTATAAAAAGTATTCCATTTTGGTACAGAGTTGCTCGGATTGATTTATCTTCGGTTTCGTAAGTATAGCCGAAAGCTGTGCCATCTTGACGTGGTATAGAGGTTGTTATTTGTACTGTTTTATCGTATCTGACTGGTGCTCTATTCCCAAATTCTATATCAGGAATTAAATACTCAATCATCGACATTTTACCTGTTGTAGAATCGTAGAATGATTGTGTTGTTCCACGGTATACTCGCATAGGGAACACATTTATTTTTGCAGGAGCATTTGTGCGTGCTTTTTTATTTTTTGCAGTTTTTGCAGCTTTTTGTTTTGTTTGCTGTGCTACATAATTTCTGTATTTTTCGTTTGCTTTTCTGTTTTCAATGGTGAGCAAATCGGATACCAACGATGTTTTAAAATGACCATCGTTTTGTACATCGTCTGGAATTTCAACATATACAAAACGATGCGAAGATTCTGGTAGAATATCGCGCAATGTTTTTGATGCAGTTATATTTTTATTTACAACAAATCCATTTTTATGTTCAAAATTCCATTGTTTTATTATTGGTGTAAATTCTACTTTTTGCCAATTACCTTTTGAAGCCTTTGTTGAGGAAACTTTCATAAGTTCTTCTACTTCTTCAACTGAAAGTGGGTCGGTGTGTCGGCGATAAAATTCCATTACAGATTTTCCCTGATAAAAAACCAAATGTAATTCCCAACCATAGAGTTCATGTTGCGATATAGTATCGCCCTGCGACGATGTTCCAATTGTGGCATTTTTGAACAAGAAGAAGTTTTCAGCTCCATCGGGGAACATCATTATTTTATATTTATATGGAAGTTCCAACGTTTCACGCAAACGGTCTTCTTTTGAATTATATACGTAGGCGTGTTGTGTTTTTGCGAATAGGCGATCGGCTATTTCTTGTTTTGTTTCTCCAATTCTAGCGAATGTGGGCAATATAGTCGATAGTGAGAGTCCTAAAATAGCAAATAATTTAGTTTTCATAACCATAATTAAAAGATTTTTTATGCTTTTATCAACACTATTTGATTGTTTTTAGAATTAATTTTATTGCATAATAATGCGTATCAGACAACATAAGTAATATGAGCTTTTTTAAGTATCTAAAAAGAAAATTTGGCATTACACGTTACGAGCGTATCCAAAAAAAATACAACATAGGCAAGCATTCTTATATAAATAATCACACCGAAATAACACCTCAAACAAAAATTGGTAAGTTTTGTTCTATTGCAGACTATGTATGTATTGGAATGGGGTCGCATCCGTTATCGTTGTTATCTACGCATCCATTTATTTATTGGCGAAATGATGACTTATATGGCAAAGTAGGTTCTAAACCATATAAATTGTTAAATTTAAACGAACATCGTGTATCGGAAAAAGAGAATAATCCAGTTATTATTGGCAACGATGTTTACATAGCCTACGGGGCCTTTATAAAGAAGGGTATAGTTGTTGGCGATGGGGCTGTTATTGGGGCTGGTTCAATTGTTGTAAAAGATGTTCCTCCTTACGCTGTTGTAGCGGGGAATCCAGCAAAGGTTATAAGGTATCGTTTTGACGAAAACACAATAGCAAAACTTCTCAACCTCAAATGGTGGGATTGTCCTGATGATTTCATTACAACACTTCCTTTTGATGATATCAATAAATGTATATCTATGTTGGAAGATTTTTGGAGTAAACAATAATTTTTACAAACAAAAAAAGCTCGCATAACTGCGAGCTTTTTTGTGCTTTTGATTTCTCGATATCAACCACCAGTGAGTTTTGTGATGATCTGAATGATAGGCAAGAACAATGCAATAACGATTGTACCTACTACTACAGCCAAGAACACAATCATTATAGGTTCAATAACCGATGTAATAGCACCTACCGAGTTATCAACTTCTTCATCGTAGTTATCTGCAATACGCGTTAACATTTCTGATAGCTGACCAGTTTCTTCACCAACTTCAACCATACTTGTTACCATTGTTGGGAAGATATTTTGTTGGTCGAGTGGTGCGCCCAATGGTTCACCATCTCGAACGCGATCGTGAACACGAAGAAGTGCGTCGGAAATGATGGTGTTTTTAAGTGTACCACGTGTGATTGTCAAAGCTTCCAAAATTGGAACACCCGAAGCCAACAATGTACCAAATGTTCTTGTGAAACGTGCAACTGTTGATTTCATAACCATATCGCCAATTTTTGGAGCTTTCAATGCCATTGTATCCCAAGTTTTGATACCAACTTTAGTTTTGAAGAACAACTTGAACGCCACAAACACTCCAACTATAATACCTATTGTTGCAATATAATTGACTCGCATAAAGTCGGATATATTGATAATCATTTGTGTGAGGGCTGGCATTGGAGCGCCATCGAGCATATCGGCAAAGATTTTCTGGAATTGTGGAATAACGAAAATCATCAAGATAGCAACAATTGCAATAGCAACAGTCATAATTACCAACGGGTAAACCATTGCACTTTTTACCTTATTTACTGTTTTCATTGCTTTTTCTTGGAATGTTGCCAAACGATCGAGTACTGTATCGAGAACACCACCAGCTTCACCAGCACGAGCCATATTGATATAAAGTTTATCGAATACCTTTGGATGCTGTGCCAAACCATCAGAGAACTTATTACCAGTTCTTACGCTATCGGCTATGTCTTCAAGAATACCCTTAAAGTAAGGATTTTTTTCTTGGCGACCAATAACTTCGAGCGAACGCAACAATGGAAGACCTGCCTTAAGCAATGTTGCCAACTGACGCGAGAATACTGTTACGTTTTCATTTTTTACCCCTGTGCCAAATACTGGCTTAGGACGTTTCTTAGAAGCTGCCGATGCCTTTCGTTCTGTAACAACAACTTCTGATATCTTCGACACTGTCAAGCCTTGTGCTGCCAATTCTTTTCTGGCACGACTTTCGCTTGTTGAGTCGATTGTTCCTTCTAACTGATGTCCTTCCTTATCGGAGGCGATATATTTGAACTTAGCCATAATTTCCTTTACGAGATGAGATATTTTTTATTAAGTGTATTTTAAAACTTCGTCGACAGTTGTTGCACCATCGAAAATTGCACGCAGACCATCGTCGCGCAAAGTACGCATACCTAATTCAATAGCTTTTTGTTTCAAAACCATTGTTGGTGCGCGTGCTGTAATTAAATCGCGCAAGGTATCGTTTACAAGCAACAACTCGAACAAACCTTGTCTGCCTCGATAACCAGAACCACCACAATCTGAACAGCCTTTACCAAAGTAGAACTTTTTATCGGCAATTTCTATTGGATCAGCACCAAGTTTATCTATTGTTTCTTGGTCTGGTTCAAATGCTGTACGGCATGTTGGGCATATTCTACGTACCAAACGTTGTCCGAGTACACCTTCAAGCGATGCTGCAATCAAATATGGTTCCAAGCCCATATCCATTAAACGTGTTACTGCACCTGGCGAGTCGTTAGTGTGCAAGGTTGCCAATACAACGTGACCTGTTAACGATGCTTGAACTGCTATTTGTGCAGTTTCAAGGTCACGAATTTCCCCAACCATTATTTTGTCAGGGTCTTGACGCAAGAACGCACGCAAGCATCGAGCAAAGTCTAGACCTACTTGGTGGTTTATTTGCACTTGCATAATACCATCGATTTCGTATTCAACAGGGTCTTCCGATGTCAAGATTTTAACATCAACGGTATTAACTTCTCGCAATGCAGAGTAGAGGGTTGTTGTTTTACCAGAACCTGTTGGACCAGTAACAATAAAGATACCATTTGGCATTTTTACCAAACGACGGATATTTTCCATAATTTCGTCTGACATCGACAACTTTTCAAGGTCGAGATTTACCACACCTTTATCGAGAACACGAAGTACCACCGATTCACCAAACTGTGTAGGCAAGGTAGATACACGCAAGTCAACTGGACGCCCTGAAATTGTAATTTTTATTCTACCGTCTTGTGGTATTCTATTTTCAGCAATATTCAAGTTTGCCAAAACTTTAATACGCGATATCACTGGCAACGCCAAGCTTTTTGGAGGTGGAGCCATTTCGTACAACGCACCGTCGATACGATAACGGATACGGAACTGATCTTCAAACGGCTCAAAGTGAATATCTGATGCTTTATCTCTAACTGCTTGTTGCAATATCAAATTTACAAAGCGAATAATTGGGGTTTCGTTTGCTTTTGAAGCTCCATCGCCTTCCAAATCATCATCTTTAATTTCAGATAGAATATCATCAATACTCAAGTTGTCTTCACCATAGCTTTGAACTATTAACGAATCAACTTTATCAGGGTCCATTACAATTAACGAAACATCTTTATTCAACGAGAATGTTAAGTCGTCGATAATTGCGTTATTGAACGGATCTTTTGCTATTAAAGTTATTGTGGTATCATCGAAACGCAATGGAACTACGCCATATGTTCGAGCCATATTTGCACGCAACTGCTTTATTGCATCCTCTGGGATATCAGCAGGTGGAATTGGCATATACTCGTACTGCAAATCCTTAGCTATTGCTTTGAGCATTGTATCTTTATCAACAAGCCCTGAGTCTAAGATTACATCGGCGAGTGGTTTCCCTGTGTTTACATGTGTTTCATCGAATTCTTCAAGTTGAGGTTTTGTCAACAACCCACTTGAGAGCATTATATCGTAAATTGCATTATTATGATCTTCAAACATAGAAAAACTCCTTATGCTTCATTCATTGTAACCTTGAGAACTTCGTCGGCTGTGGTCAAGCCACTTGCAACTTTTCTTACACCGTCTTCTCGCATTATACGCATACCAAGCTCGCGAGCTTTTGCACGCAATTCAACGAGTGTTCTACCTTCGTAAATCATTTGTTGTAATTCTTCGTTTACAATAAAGATTTCAAATATACCCATTCGGCCTTTATAACCAATGCCATTACATTTTGGGCAACCAACACCATGCATAAAGTTCATACCTTGTGCTTCTATTTCATTTATGCCGATAGCCTGTAAAACGCGTGGATCTGGCTGATACGCTTCTTTACACGATGCACAATTTTTACGAACCAATCGCTGTGCTAATGCTGCACGCAACGAAGCCGAAACCAAGAATGGCTTTACACCAATATCAACCAAACGTGTAACTGCACTTGGGGCATCGTTTGTATGCAATGTACTGAACACCATATGACCTGTAAGCGAAGCATTAATTGCAATTTCGGCTGTTTCCAAGTCGCGAATTTCCCCAATCATAATGATGTTTGGAGCCTGACGCAACATTGATCTAAGTGCTGCTGCGAAGGTCATACCAACTTCTCTGCGAACTTGAACCTGATTAATACCTGTCATTTGATATTCAACAGGGTCTTCAACTGTAATAATTTTTCTGTCGGGGTGATTTAAGTAATTGAGGGCAGAGTACAATGTTGTTGATTTACCAGAACCTGTTGGACCAGTAACAAGGAATATACCATCTGCCATTCCAACAACGCGTTCAAAGGTTGATTGGTCGTCGGAGAAGAAACCCAATTCTGGCAGACCCAAACGCAAACCTTCTTTATCGAGAATACGCATAACGATACTTTCGCCATAAACTGTTGGCAAGCTCGATACACGCAAGTCGATATCTTTATCGTTATAAGTAATCTGAATACGACCATCAAGAGGTACTCGTTTTTCGGCAATAGACATATCTGCCATGAGCTTCAAACGCGATATAATTGATGGTTGCAAACGTTTTGGTGGATTTTCTACTTCAACAAGAACACCGTCTATACGGTATCTAACACGGAAACGTTTTTCTAATGGTTCTAAGTGAATGTCAGATGCTCGACGTTTAACAGCTTCGGTTATGAGCGACTGTACATACTTAATAATTGGTGCTTCTTCTTCAGTTGCTGCACCTGTATCCATTTTTACATCGCTAACACCAGCGCCATCGCCAAATATAGCATCAAATTCGCCTTTCAAACCATACTCAGCTTCGATTGCATCGTGTATTGCGTGGGCTGGAGCAAGGCGAACATCTATTGGCATTCCTACCAAACGGCTCATAGTATCGACCATATCCATATCCATGGGGTCCGATATTACTGCTTCGAGTTGTCCGTTTGTAATATCTATTGGCAAGAAATTATGTTTGCGAACTAAATCATCGCTAACAAGTGTTTTAACTTGCTCGCTTACTCTGATTTCGTTTAGGTCTACTAAGGGTATACTAAACTCCTCAGAGAGTATTTTATAGATGTCGTCATATGTGCAATAATGCTTTTCAACGAGCAACTCGATTGCTTTTGCGTCTAACTCGATTGTCGAGACGCCTTCTGAACGCAACTGTTCCTTAGCTACGGATACGATATCCGCCGCTACCAAACCACGTTCGTCCATCAGTTGTAATACAAAATCGTCTGCAGATGTCATTGTTAATTTTTTAGTTTAAAAAAGGTATTTATTTAAGTAGAGTATATATTATCTATTCAATCCTAACAAAAATTCAACATTTGTTTTTGTCTTTTTTAATCTTTGTACGAGCATTTCCATAGATTCGGTTATTGGAACACCATGCATAGCTCTACGCAAAGTATAAATTTTTTCGAGTTCATCGGGGTGATACAGCAATTCTTCCTTACGCGTACCAGTTTTTTCCATATTGATAGCTGGGAAGATACGTTTATCAGACAACGCTCTATCGAGGTGCAATTCAAGATTTCCTGTGCCTTTAAACTCTTCAAATATAACTTCATCCATTTTACTACCTGTTTCAACAAGGGCAGTACCTATTATGGTAAGCGAGCCACCACCTTCAATATTTCTTGCCGAGCCAAAGAATTTTTTAGGCTTTTGCAACGCATTTGCTTCTACACCACCCGACATTGTTCTGCCTCCATTAGGCATTAGGGCATTATACGCACGAGCCAAACGTGTGATAGAATCGAGCAATATTATAACATCTTTGCCTTTTTCCACCATTCTGCGAGCATAACTTATTACCATTTCTGCAGCATGCACATGATTAGAAGCTTCTTCATCGAATGTAGAGGCAACTACTTCAGCATCTACCGAACGTTTGAAATCTGTAACTTCTTCTGGACGTTCATCTACAAGCAACACTATTAGATGGGCATTTGGCTTATTATCTCTAATAGACTTTGCCATTGTTTGCATAAGCACTGTTTTACCTGTTCGTGGTGGTGCTACAATCAACGCTCTTTGTCCTAAGCCTATTGGTGCAAGCAAGTCAACTGCACGCATTGATACGTTTGTTCGTGCATTATGAATGGAACTTTCCATTATAATACGTTCTGTTGGGTAATACGGAACTAAATCGTTAAAGGCTACTAAATTTTTAATCGAATTTGGATTGCCGTCCATTACCGATGTTATTTTTACTGCAAACGGACAACTTCCCTCGCGTTTAGGAGGTGCTGCAAGTACTGTAAGTTTATGCCCACGAGCCAATGAGTATTTTTCAATAAACAACTTGGGCACATAAACCGAAAACTTACGCAAGCGATAATTATCGGAATTAAAAACTATTGCACCACCAAAACCATCGTCAAAAACATCGAGTATACCACTAACTTTTACAAGTTTCTTTTGCTCTAATGCAATGTTGTAATATTCTTGTAAAAGTGCATTTTTATTTAGACCAAAACGTTTTTGCATACCCATTTCAACAAGCTCATTTTCTATTTCTTTTAATGGCTTTTCATAGAGGGTATTAAAGTTTTCAAGACTCAATACTTCACCACATTCAGCAACATTGAAAGTGTTAGTTTCTTCAAAAATTTCTTCTACATTTTCAGAGGCTGATGTATCAATCGGTTTGGTTTGTTCAACTTCGGCTATTTCTATTTGTACTTTTTCTTCATTAGGGACATCGGTTGTTGATTTATCGAACATTTCTTTATTCGATTGTTCTAACATTTCCCAATATGATGGTATAGCTTGTTGTTCTTGTACTAATGGTTCTGGTTCAGAAGATTGTTGCTCAACAACAACATTTTCGTCTTCAACTTTAGCCGATTGTTCTTCTAAATTTTCGATACAATCTTGAAGTTGATTTTGCTCGGCTTGAACTTCGGGCAAATCTACTGTTTGTGATTGCTGTTCTTGTTCTAAATTTTCAGGTTGTTGCGATACTTTACCAAAATAGATTTCGGCTATATATTTTTCAATATTTTCTACCGATTTCAATACATCCCAATCGAACAAATCTGATGGATTTATAAAATCGCCTTGTGTATTTTGTTGCAACCACTTTGGCTTATTAGACTTGTTTTTTTGATTTTGATTATTGTTATTATTTTGCTGGTTTTGTTTTTTATTTTGTTGGTTGCGCTGATTGTTTTGCTGATTGCGATTTTGGTTATTATTTTTATTAAACTTATTATTTTGCTGATTATTTTGCTGGTTGCGATTTTGATTATTATTTTTGTTATTAAACCTATTATCTTTATTATTACGCCATTTGTTTTGACGATTATTTTGTTGATTGCGTTGATTGTTTTGTTGATTACGCTGATTGTTTTGCTTATCTTCAGTTTCAACAGAATCGGGCAGAGGATAGTCTGATTCGGTAACATCAACAGAATCATTAGAGGCATCTAATTCATCATCTTCTGCTGACCACGAATTTTGATAGTTATCTTGAATTAAATCGTCATCGGTTGTTGAATACGAGGTTGGTATATCTTCATCAAAATCTTCAACAATTTCTTCAGGTTTTTCTTCTTCAACCTGCGTAGCAAAAGCAAAATCATCAGATTCCGATGCTACAAAAAGGATTTCTTCTTGCTGTTGATTTTCTTCTGACGAATCTGTTTGTGAAAGCTCTGGGGCATCGCGCCACTGAGGTCCATCTGTTCGAGGAAGGCGTTTTTGAGATTTTCCTTTTTTTGCCTTTGCTTTTTCTTGTGCAATATTTTCAGCAAGTACGTCGGCTGTTTCAGAAATTTCCGTCTTAGGTTTTCTAGTACGTTTTTTGGGTGCTTTTTCTTCTACCAATGTAATGTTTTGGTTTTCTTCAAGCTGGGCATTTTTAGGTTTTCTGCCTCTTTTTTTAGGTTGAACTGATTGTTCAAGTGGTAATTGATTTTCTTCCATCTTTTATTAGGTTAAACGTGATAAAATTTTTATCGCTTGCATCTTTAAGAATTCAATAGAACTTTCGTTAAACAATACAATATCGGCTAATTGAGCCTTTTGATTCGATGATATTTGAAATGCATCTCGCTCGGATATTTCTTGAGGAGTCATACCTCGTTGTATCAAACGCTTTCGACGAAGTTCATCGCTACAATATACACTAATGCACAAATCGAACTTGTTTTCAAGCCTTTTTTCGTACAACAAAGGAACTTCTACAACCAAAAGGTTATGCTTTGTAACTTCGGATTGCCAGATTTTTTCTATTGCCGGATGTATTATTTTTTCAAGCAAGTCTAATTTACATTTATCGGCAAAAACTTCTTTAGCTATTGCTTTTCTATTGGCTGTACCATCGGGGTTATAGGCATTTGGTAGAATTTTTAAAACTTCAGATTTTACCAAAATATCTTCATTTAACACCTTATGAGCAAGTTTGTCGGCATCAATAACTTTTATGCCTAATTCTGCAAAAATTTGGGCGACAGCACTTTTCCCATTACCCATACTACCTGTCAACCCTATGCAGATATTTTTACTCATTGTTGCCAAGTTATTACTTGTTCTTTTGCGATTTTAGAAAATCGCGAGTTTCACGACGAAGTTTTTTTAGCTTGGTTTCTATTTTTGAAATGTTTTTCTTTTCTACTCGATTTACAAAACAAATTCCTTGCAAATGGTCGAATTCATGTTGAACACAACGTGCAAATAAATCGTTGCAAATAAGCTCGTGTTCTATTCCGTTTACATCTTGATAATTCAACTTAACTACATCTACACGTTCAACTTCAGCGAAAATTCCTGGGAACGATAAACAACCTTCTTCGCAAACTTCAACATATTCACCAATCAGGTCGAGTTTTGGGTTTATGGCTACCAAAGGCATAGCAATGTCTAAGGGTAATGTTTTGCCATCGATTGTAAATTCGCAAGGCGCATCGGTATTCAAACGACGACGCATATCTATTACAAACATTGCCAAGCTTTCGTTTACTTGTGGAGCAGCTAATCCTAACCCGTTTGCTTCGTACATGGTTTCGACCATATCGTCAGCAAGCTCTTTTATTGAGGCATCGAAATTTTCAACAGGTGCTACTACTTGTTTTAGCACGTCTTCGCCATATTTTGTAACTCTGCGAACCATAATCTTAGAATTCTTCTTCTGTAGAGGATGCTCGTGGAAGCTTTCCGTTTGTTGTTATCATTAAAACAGGTTCTTTAGTTTTCAACCAAATATTATGTTCTTTATATATTTTTGCTGAACCAAAACGAACAGCTTCATCAATTGTTTTTATCGGCAATTTTTTGCCTTTTGGTGTTATGTTGAAGTCGTATGCACCAAAGTGTAATTTTTGAAGGGCACTTTGAGGTGCATCGTCGGCTGGTATTTGAACAACCCAACCTGAAAACTCAAAACCAGTTTCTGCTATTTTTCCGTATGGATCGTTTGCTATAAATACGAACTGTTTTTTTACTGGAGGTTCTTTTTCGCCTGTTTCTTTTGCTGCTTCTGTTTCAAACTTTATATCTTCAAGGATTTTTGCTATTTGAACCGAGTCGACTTTAGAGCGTTTTAGCACCATTTCTACCAAATCTATATCTACTTTTGCCATAATAGTAGATAAAATATACAGCCTTTCAATCTGTCAATCTTTAAAAATGAGCTTTTGCGAGTTTTTTACCTGTTGTGCACCGACGGAGATTGCTTTACCATTATTATAAAAATAGATTAGAACTAACATAGGAACGGGAAATAAAAAACGTGTGTGGTGTCTGCTAAAAACGTGCTTTTACGAGTGTGAGCGACCTGTGGTCGTGAGTCGAAGCTAAAACCAAAATGGAGGGCAAAGCGTTTTATTTGGTTTATTTAATAAAAAAGGCACTTCATCGAAGTGCCTTATAGTATAAATTAAAACTCATCATCAAAGAGAACGTGGTTAAATAAAATCAGTTTAGAATAAACATAGGTTGCAAGAAGTAAAATGTGCGAGATTCGAGCTGGAATTTGTGTTTTGTGAGCCGTAGCGTACTATGTACGTGAGGCGATACGAAACCAAATAACAGCCGAAAGCGTTTTCTTTGAAGAGTTTATTTAATAAAAAAAGGCACTTCAACGAAGTGCCTTATAGTGTAAATTAAAACTCATCATCAAAGAAAACGCGCTCTCGCACGTTTTAGTTGGGGCGAGGGAATAAAATTTCTTGGTCTGCAAGCTTTGTACCAGCAAGCTTGTCAGACCATTCAAGGTTTCCTTCAAATTTGTCGATGTTGCCTGCACCAATGAGGTTTAGAATTTTTTCAGAAACCGATGGCATAATAGGAGCTAGTAAAACTGCAGAAATTCTGATAGCTTCAGCCATATTTGCCAATGTTGTTTTGAGTAATTCTTGATCGGCTGAATCTTCGCTTTTTGCAAGTTTCCAAGGTGCACGTTGTTCTGCATAGCGATTTATAGCGCGAATGAAGTTGAAAATTCTTTCTAATGCTATGTGGAATTGCATACCATCGAACAATGCCATTACATCAGTGGTAGTTTCTTTAGCAAGGTTTTTTAGTTGGGTTTCAAACTCAAAGTCTTCGTTTGCAGTTGGAACTATACTTTGGCAATAGCGTTTGCCCATATTGAGTAAACGGCTGATGAGATTGCCGAGGTCGTTGCCGAGGTCAGAAGTGTATCGGGTTACGAATAAGTCCATCGAGAAATCTGAATCTTGCCCAACGTTCATTTCACGCATTAGGAAGTAACGGAATGGGTCGGCACCGAATTTTTCGATTAAGTCGAGTGGGTTTACAATGTTGCCCAAGCTTTTCGACATTTTTTCGCCAGATGATAACCACCAACCGTGAACTAATAACGATTTTGGTAATTCAATACCCGAAGCATGTAGCATAATTGGCCAATAAACCGAGTGTGGTGGTACAAGAATATCTTTGCCTATAACGTGGAAATCAGCAGGCCAGTTTTTGTTGAAATCATCTGTGCCATAGCCTATTGCCGATATGTAGTTTACAAGGGCGTCGAACCAAACGTATGTAACGTAATCGGTGTCGAAAGGAAGTTCAATACCCCATTCCAAACGTTCTTTTGGACGCGATATGCACAAGTCGTTGAGAGGTTCTTTTAGGAATTCGATAACTTGTTTTGCACGGAATCGTGGATATATAAAGCTTTCGTTTTTTTCGATGTATTCAATGAGCCAATCTTGATATTGACGCAATTTGAAGAAGTAGTTGCTTTCGGTAATTTCAACAACTTCGCCGAAAATTTCGGGCCATTTGCCATCAACTTTATCCTTTTCTTGTAGGAATTGTTCTTGGCGAGTAGAGTAGAAGCCTTTGTATTCAGCCTTGTAAATCTCGCCTTTGTCGTAGAGTTTTTGCAAGATTTCTGCAACTACTTTTTTGTGGCGAGGTTGCGAAGTTCTAATATAGTCGTCGTTCGATATATTTAGAATTTTGCACAAATTTTGAAATTTTTCGGCTTGAGCGTCGCACAATACGATTGGTTCAACACCAGCTTTGCGAGCACTTTGTTGAACTTTCTGACCGTGTTCGTCAAGTCCTGTTAAAAAGTATACATTATCGCCTTTTAAGCGACGGCATCTTGCAATTACGTCGGTCAAAACTTTTTCGTATGCGTGACCTAAGTGTGGCGAGCCGTTTGCGTAGTCGATTGCTGTTGTAATGTAAAAGTTTTTCATAATATAAAAAATTGTATAAAGTTGCTCAGCAGTATTGCTTTTTTGGTATTCAATGTCAAGAACATCTCTTTGTTTTTACAAACAAGTAATGCAATAAGGACTTTTTTATTTACAAACAGTGGTATTATCTATTATATATCTATATTATTAGTGTGTATATTGCATTGATGAAAATAAAAAATTAAATAAGGTAGCAAATGAGAAATTACATAATAAAATTAACAATAAGTGTATTTGTTTTAGTTTTTTTAGGAAGTTGTGTGTGTGAAGATAAAACAATAGTACCTCCAAAGGCTGAGTATGATATAGCAGCGTATGTGTGGCCTGCATATCAAACAGAACCACGTTGGAAAGAACTTGGTATCTTTGGTGATGGTAAGGGTGAATGGCAAAATGTTTACGAAGCAAAGTCGAAACGTAAAGGTCATGTTCAGCCACTTGAACCTCTTTGGGGATATGAAATGGACGATGATCCAGTGTCGATGGAAAAGCAAATCAATGCAGCTACAAAGGCTGGTATAAATGTATTTGTTTATGATTGGTATTGGTATGGAGGGCGTCCATTCCTCGAAAATGCGCTAAATAATGGCTTTTTGAAAGCTCGCAATAATGGTAAAATGTGGTTTTATTTGATGTGGGCAAATCACGATGTAACAAATCTTTGGAACAATAAAGTTGGTTTTAAAGGGAAAAATGATGTTCAGTGGAGTGCCGATGTATCGCTTGATGAGTTTAAAGAAAAGCTTGTTCCACGTTTTATAAATTATTTCAAAAAGCCAAATTACTACAAGATTGCAGGCAAGCCTGTTTTCAGTATTTACGAGCCACGCAATTTAGTTAGAGGAATGGGAGGTAGTTGGGCAAACGTAAAAGAAGCCTTTAAGTATCTTGATACAGAAGCAAAGAAAGCTGGTTTTGCAGGTGTTCATATTATGTTAAATTCTAAAGTTGCAAAAGGTACGTTCAAACAAATGAACTTGCCTAACAAAGCAACAGCAACGCCACGCGAAATTTCGGAGTATCTCGAATTTGATTCTTACACCACATACAACTGGGTATGTGAAAATTGGAGTGTTTTGACTCTTGAAACAGATTATCCTTATTCAAATTGGGTAGATTTCTGCACAAAAACATACGACACAAACAAAACACTTCTTCCAAATATTCAGTATTTTCCACATGTCTCAATAGGGTGGGATACAAATCCACGATTCCCAATGGGTGATTATATGCAAACAGTTGGTGGTTCAAATCCAAAGGATTTTGAACGTGGATTGCGTTTAGCAAAAGAATGGATTGATAAAAATGTTCGTAAAAATCATCCCAAGCTTATTACTATAAATGCTTGGAATGAATGGACAGAAGGTTGCTATCTTCAGCCAGACAAGCGTCATGGTTATGGATTTTTGAATGCTATTGCGCGCGTATTTGGTGGTGAAGAACAAAAATAATTTAAAGTGTTAATTTATGAAAAAGTTTATAATATCGTTAGTTAGTTCAACAGTAGTAATGTCGGCGTTAGCTCAAGATGCCACATGGATTAGTGTAAAAGACGAGTACACGCGCAATACTCGTACGGCAGTACCACATCAAAATGCGAATATTCCAGGTACTTGGAGTGCATATCGCCATGATTTTAAAATAAACAAAGTTCCCGAAAAAGCATTAGCCCGAATTGCCGTAGATAGTAAATATTGGCTTTGGATAAACGGTAAAATGGTTGTCTTTGAAGGAGGCTTGAAGCGTGGACCAAATCCATACGACACTTATTGCGATGAAGTCGATATTGCTCCGTTCCTTAAACGTGGTAAAAATCAGATTGCTGTGCTTGTATGGTTTTTTGGCAAAGACGGATTTTCGCACAGAAGCTCGGGTAAAATGGGTTTGTTCTTCGACCTGAAAACTCCAGAATTTTCGGTTGTTTCCGATAAAAATTGGTTTGTTCGTGTGCATCCAGCGTATTCTGTTGCGGGGTATCCCAATCCAAATTTCCGTCTTTCAGAAACAAATATTCTATTCGATGCAAACAAAGATATTGAAGGTTGGCAGACTGTTGAAAACCCTGAAAAAATGGGCTTTAGAAAGGCGTCGTTTTTGGGATACGAAGGTCATGCACCTTGGAATAAGTTGGTTGTGCGTCCAATTCCATTTTGGAAAGACTATGGCGTAAAAGAAGCAAAATTCCGTAGAAAGCAACAAACCGATACCGATTTATATCGCAGTATTCATCGTCAGCAGGTTATTCCAATCAAGCGTGAGGGCGAGCGAGACATTATTATTGCTGGTGTTCCGTACAATATGCAGTTGACCCCAATTATAACGCTTACAGACGAAGTTGGTGGAAGTTTGATTGATATTCAGACCGACCACTCGTTTTCTGCCAGTGAATTTAATTTGCGTGCTGAGTACATTACTAAGAAAGGTACACAAACTTACGAATCGCTCGGTTGGTTGAATGGCGAACGCATTATTATAAATGTTCCACGCCATGTAAAAGTTGAGTCGGTCAAGTATCGTGAAACAGGTTATAATACCGAGTTTGCCGGAACATTCTCTTGCGATAACGTATATTATACTCGCTTTTGGCAAAAGGCAGTGCGTACTTTGTATGTAAATATGCGTGATAATTTCTTCGATTGTCCTGAGCGTGAACGTGGTCAGTGGTGGGGCGATGCAGTGTTGTTGATGAGTGAAAGTTTTTATACACTTTGTCCATCAAATCATGCTTTAATGCGTAAGGCAATGCGTGAGCTTGTCGATTGGCGTAATCCCGATGGTGCGTTGTTCTCGCCAATTCCTGGTATATTCAATAGCGAGTTGCCATCGCAAATGCTTGCAAGTGTAGGTCGTTTTGGTTTCTGGAATTATTATATGAATACGGGCGATATCGAAACACTTCGCTATGTTTATCCAGCAGTGAAAGATTATTTGTCGCTTTGGAAGTTAGATGAAACTGGCTTGACAGCTCATCGTGCAGGTGGTTGGACATGGGGCGACTGGGGCAAAAATAAAGATATTCGCATGATTTTCTCAGCTTGGCATTATATTGCTCTTGAAGCTGCCGCAAATATGGCTGATGTATTAGGCAAGCCTGAAGATGCCTCAAATTACAGAGCTACAATGGCAACAATAAAAACAGCTTATAACAAATTGTGGAATGGCACTGCGTATCGCCACCCAGATTACAAAGGCGAAACCGACGATCGTCCACAAGCTTTGGCAGTGCTTGCTGGTATTGCCGATAGTTCAAAGTATCCAGCAATTTTCAAGACATTACAAAAGGAATTTCATGCAAGTCCGTATATGGAAAAGTATGTAATGGAGGCACTCTTTGTAATGGGGTATCCTGAATATGCTTTGGCTCGCACGCAGATGCGTTTCGACAAAATGGTTATGGACGAACATCATACAACGCTTTGGGAAGGTTGGGAGATAGATGGTTTCGGTGGTGGCTCAACTAATCACGCTTGGAGTGGTGGAGCATTGACCGTGTTGGCACAGTACGTTTGTGGTTTGTATCCGTTAGAACCTGCTTGGAAAACATTTAAGATTGAGCCAACGCCAGCTTATTTTGGCAGAATGGCAATTTCTGTTCCAAGTATAGCAGGCGATGTGAAGTCATCATTCGAGTATGTTGGCAACAACTTCAAAATGAATATTTCAGTTCCTCAAAATACAACGGGTATCTTGTATTTGCCAGATTTTGCAAATGGTAAAGATGTAAAGATAAATGGCAGTAGCGATTTATCTAAATATGCTCAGGTTGGTAAATTTGCTCATAAAACAAAACGTAGCTATGCTTTACCAGCAGGCGAGTACGAAGTTGTAATTTTCAACGTAAAGTAAAAATATAAACTAAAAAAAACTCATGAGAAATTACATAAAAACAAAAATAGCGTTGCTTGCATTACCATTATTATTTTGTGCGTGTGCGAGCAAGCAAGTTCAATTCGATAACCTCGAAAGTAAAAAGGTTGTTGTTGAAAATGGATCTGAAATTTATGTTCCATATAAACAACTAACAAAAGCTCCTGGAGCTCATTGGTTTGCTTATTACGACAAGTTTGAAACAGACCCAACTGGGCGTTATGTTTTGGCAATGCGTGCAAATTTTGAAAATCGTTCGCCTAAAGATTTTGAAACTATCGAAATTGGCGTTATCGATACACATTCAGACAACAAATGGACGACTTTAGGCACATCGGCAGCGTGGGGCTGGCAACAAGGTTGCCAACTTCAGTTCATTCCGCAGTCTGATTTTGAAGTTATTTGGAACGATCTTGAAAATGGCAAATTTGTGTCTCGCATAAAGAATATAAAGACAGGTAAAATGCGTACTATCGATACAGCAGTTTATGCTCTTTCACCTGACGGTAAATGGGCAATAACTTTAGATTACGCACGTTTGAATGATACTCGACCAGGGTATGGGTACAAAGGCGTTGCCGATCCATACAAAGATATAAAAGCCCCTAAAGAAACAGGTATTTGGAAAGTTGATTTGCAAACGGGAGAATGCAAACTTATAATGTCACTTGCCGATGTTGTTGCACTCAAGGAAACGAGTCATATAAATTTCTGCAATTCAAAGCATTGGTTAAATCACTTGTTGGTTTCGCCCAATGGCAAACGTTTCATTTTCTTTCATCGTTGGCAGTGTACACCAGATTGCAAAAATAAATGTGCCTATGCAAAACATTGGGGTACACACATGTTGACAGCTAATGTTGACGGAAGTGATATTCGTGTTGTAATTCCATATAAAATGGCATCGCACTTTATTTGGGATTGGGAAAGTAAAAATATCTTGGCATGGACAAATATTGCAGATAGAGGAAACGCATTTTATCTGATTTCTGACGAGCCAAAACCAACTTATACAAAAGTTGGTCCAGACAAAATGAAAGTCAATGGACATTGTACTTATCTGAAAAATCCAGATTGGATTTTAAATGATACATACCCCAACAAACAGAGTATGCAGACTGTGTTCTTGTATAACGTGAAAACAGGTAAGCGTATAGATATTGCAAGGTTATATTCGCCAAGAAAAATAAAAGGTAAAGAGTGGCGTTGCGATACCCACCCAAGAGCGACTCCCGACGGTACAAAAGTTATTGTAGATTCAGCTCATAGTGGTTCTCGTCAAATATATATGTTCGATATTTCGCATTTAATTAAGTAGAATTTACATTTATTTTTGTGAATGCTCTCTATAAAATAAAAGAGGGCATTTTTTTTAAAAAAAAGCTTGACAAATATAATTGGGGGGGGGTAGTATTTGACTGAAAATAATTTAAATACTATATTTATAGGATAACAATATGAAAAAATTACTTACAACCTTATCAATAATGGCATTTGTTTCTACTTTTGCAAGTGCTGATGAAATTAAGTTTACCGGAGGCGTTGATTCTTCTTGGGCAAATCCTGCTAATTGGACAAAGGTTACGGCTCCAAAGGAAACTCCATACGATCCTTCTAACATCAATAATACAACCATTCTTGAGATTGATGCTAATAAGACTATGGTATTAGATCGCGATGGTGTTAGTTTCATGGAGTTTCGCTTTACAGCTGTAAATGCAACTTTTGATTTAGGTGGGAAAACAATCACTCACGATTTGGCACAAAGCCAATCAAATGAAAATCGTCGTTATTTGGTAAAAAGTGTTAATGGAATACCTAACAACAGTAATTTCGATAACGGTACTTTAATTTCAAAAAATTCAAAGTTTGGGTATAGTGATTTCCTTATGGGGGCTTATACTGTTGATTGTACATTTAATATTGGTAATGGTACAGGTACAAGCGATACTCTCTTTATTTTCCAAGATCAAAGCTTCCAAGCTTATGGTGGTAATGTATCAACAGATGCAACGTATACAACTACGTTGAACATCAATAGCGATGCAGTTGTTACTTCAAATAAAAATATTTACTTGGGCTATAATAGTGACGATACTTCTACTAACAATACGAGTGGAATTTCTGCTTCATATAGAAAAAATAATTCGGAAGTATTCAATATTTACGGCAAAGTTGGTACATATACCTACAACAATGGCACTGCCGATGTAACAAGTACTACAACATTTATAAATTCGTCAAGCTCGGCAGAAGTTAATATCCAACAAGGTGGTTCTACAACTTCTACATCATCTGTATTAAAAGGTAAAACAAATGTATATGGTACTTATACTAATACATGGAATACTACTATTTACAACGATTTCTATGTAGGCGAAACTGGTACGATGTCGGTTGGTAATACGTTGCTTGTTAACAATGGTGATTTTACTTTGGCTGACTCTGGTACTGGTAAAGTTACAGCTATGGCACCAACGGCTAATATTTATACAGATGGTTATGTAGATATTAGTGGTGTACTTGTTTCTAAAGTTTTTAGAATAAATGGTGCAGGTGGTGATAAGGCTAATGATGGTTATGTAGACGCTGTAATTAGTGGTCAGATTATTTCGGCTTATAGTAATTTTAAAGATTTTGCAATTGGTGATGATGCCTCAAAATTAGCAACAATTGCCCCAACGGCTGAAATTGTTTTAGCAAACGGCAATTTTACTATAACTTCAACAGCTAAGTTGTATGGTTCGGCCTTATATATTCAGGGAAATAATTCTGTTTTAACAATGCAGTCGAAGTTTTATGACGATAAAGCTCAAGCAAAACATGGTGGTATCTCTATTCGCAACAACTCAACTTTGGTATTAGATGCAATAGACGTAAACTACGACACTACACACGCACGTCAATACGACTTGGCTACAGAAGGCGGTCAGAATGCAACAATAGATATTAGAAAAAGTAATAGAATTAGATACATAGGCTTTGCCGACAACAAACAAACTTTGACTATCGACCTTTCTAATGGTGTAGCTGAAGAGGGTAGAGCATTAGTTGAATTTGATCAACTCACAAAAGTAGGTATTGATATTGCAGCTGTTACTACTAACACTGTTGCTCTTGCCGAAGGTAATATAATCAACTTTAAAGGCTTTGAGAATGGTTTAGTATGGTTCTCAAAAGATTATGTCGATAGCGAAGTATGGCGTGAAGATTTCCGCTTTGTAACTTTTGACGGTGTTGCTGTTGACGATGAGTCGTTCTATTATGGAGAAGGTAATTTAGGTGGCACTGGCTGGGAATGGGTTGAAAAACAAATCAATGGTAGAGACGGTTATTTGTTTACTCTCGAACAAGTACCAGAGCCAGCCGAATGGGCTATGATATTCGGAGCGATAGCACTCGGCTTCATTGCCTATCGTCGCAGAAAGTAAAACGTGCGAGGACGGTGTCTCGATTGCGAAAAATATTTATATAGAGATAAGAGCATTCCATTTGGAATGCTCTTTTTGTATATAGAATCGCAATCGAGGCACCTCACAGCTTATGACGCACTTTTG
>SUVO01000003.1 GCA_015061955.1 Verrucomicrobiaceae bacterium | reverse complement strand
GCTACTTCCGACATTTGACGAACAGTCTTCAATGCCTGACGCACTGCTACAAAACCATTACCTGCAATTTTTATACCATCAGCATTGATTGAAATTGTGTATCCTTCTTCACCCAACTGCGAATTAGATTCGTCGACAGAATTTACCAAATTTATCTTCAAGCCAAAATACAATTTCAATGTATCTACAAGTTTTGTCTTTTGTGCATCGGTAAGTGATGTTGGCGTTGAAACATTTATTGTTTCATTCGATTTAAGGTTATAATACTCGTTGAAAAGCGAAGATTCTTTTGGCAAAGGACACAATCTATATTTTATGAAATTTTCTTGTGATTTTTCCAATGGTTTTAAGTCTGAGTAGCAAACACCACTCATAAACAACATAGTAATTAAAATTATATAATAAGTTTTCATAAGCTAAGTTATCGTAGTTCAACTAATATTAGCAATAAAAAAAGGCAGTTTTTTAACTGCCTTTAAAAATAATTTGTAATTATATTAGCGAAGTACTGCTTGCGCTGCTGCCAAACGTGCAACTGGTACACGAGGTGGCGAGCAAGATACATAATTCAAACCAACATCATTGAAGAAGTTAATTGAATCTGGATCACCACCATGTTCACCACAAATACCAAGCTTGATATTCTTACGAGTACCTCTACCCTTTTCAGCTGCAATTCGTACAAGCTGACCAACACCATTTACATCGATTGATGCAAATGGATTCTTTGGCAAGATTTCAAGCTCTTTATATCTGCCGAGGAACGAACCAGAGTCATCACGGCTCATACCCAAGCCTGTTTGTGTGAGGTCGTTTGTACCAAAGCTGAAGAATTCTGCAACTTCAGCAATTTCATCGGCTGTCAAGGCACCACGTGGAACTTCAATCATTGTACCGAGCATATAGTCAATCTTAACTTTCTTTTCTTTCATGACTGCTTCGGCTGTTTCACGGATTATCTGAGCTTGGAACTTCAACTCTTGAACAAAGCCAACAAGTGGTACCATAACTTCAACTTTAACCTTAGTTGGTTTCTTACCCTTCATTACATTTGCAGCTGCTTCAAAAATTGCACGAGCTTGCATTTGTGTAATTTCTGGATAACTATTGCCCAAACGACAACCACGATGACCCAACATTGGATTTTGTTCTTCCAAAGCTTTACAACGTGCAGCCAAGACTTCTGTATTGATATTCATCTTTTCTGCCAAAGCATTGCGTGCAGCGCTATCGTGTGGGAGGAATTCGTGGAGAGGTGGGTCAAGCAAACGAACTGTTACTGGACGACCTTCCATAGCCTTAAAGATTCCTTCAAAGTCTTTACGTTGATATGGCAACAATTTCTTAAGAGCTTCTTTACGTTCTTCAACATCTGCAGCCAAAATCATTTCACGCATAGCATCAATTCTATCGCCTTCAAAGAACATATGTTCCGTACGGCACAAACCGATACCTTCTGCACCAAATTGAACTGCCATCTTAGCTTGTTCTGGTGTATCAGCATTTGTTCTGATACCAAGCTTACGATATTTATCAGCCCACTTCATAACTGTATTGAAAAGCTTGAATGTATAGCTCTTATCAGCCTTCATCTTACCTGAGAGAACACGGATAACTTCACTTGGAGCTGTTGCAATTTCACCGAGGAATATTTCACCTGTTGTACCGTCGATTGAAATATCATCGCCTTCACGAACAATTGTATTACCAATCTTCATCAAGTGCTTATTATAATCCATTTCAATTTCTTGAGCAGCGCAAATGCAAACTTTACCCATCTGACGTGCAACCAATGCAGCGTGCGAACTTACACCACCACGCGATGTAAGAATACCTTCTGCAGCAATCATACCACGCAAGTCTTCTGGCGATGTTTCTTCACGACAAAGAATTACTTTCTTACCCTGTGCATTGAGCAATTCTGCCTGCGATGCAGCAAAAACAACCTGACCACTTGCAGCACCTGGACCTGCTGGCAAACCTTTTGTAAGCACCTTAGCTTTCTTTACTGCAGCAGCATCAAATACAGGAACGAGCAAGCTCGAAATTGAATCGGCTGGAATTTTCATGAGAGCTGTTTTTTCATTCATGAAACCTTCCTTATTCATTTCTACTGCTATGCGAACTGCCGACAAACCTGTACGTTTACCATTTCTTGTCTGAAGCATATAGAGCTTATTTTCTTCGATTGTAAACTCGAAGTCTTGCATATCCTTGAAGTGTTTTTCAAGCTTCTTACGGATAGCCAACAACTCTTTATATGCCTTTGGCATTTCTTTTGAAAGTTGCGAAATTTTATGTGGTGTACGAACACCTGCTACAACGTCTTCACCTTGAGCATTAATGAGATATTCGCCATAAAATTCGTTTTCACCATTTGCAGGGTCGCGAGTAAATGCAACACCAGTTGCCGATGTTTCGCCCTTATTACCGAAAACCATTGTCTGAACGTTTACGGCTGTACCCCATTCAGATGGAATATTGTACTTTTGACGATAAATTATAGCACGTTCGTTCATCCAAGAATTGAACACTGCACCAATTGCACCCCACAACTGTTCATTAACATCTTGTGGAAAATCAACTTTTGCACGCTGTTTGATAAGTTTCTTATAGCGAGCAACCAATTCTTGCAAATCTTCAACAGAAAGCTCGGTATCCATTTTTTTACCGATTTCTTTTTTCAAGCCTTCCATTACTTCGTGGAATGGTTCTGGTTCGCTTTCAGTTCTAGCTTGAACTCCCATTACAACATCGCCATACATTTGGATAAATCTGCGATAGCAGTCCCAAGCAAAGCGTGGATTATTTGTTTTTGTTGCCAAGCCCTGAACTGTTTTATCGTTCAAACCAAGGTTGAGAATTGTATCCATCATACCTGGCATTGATTCACGAGCACCTGAACGTACAGAGAACAAGAGTGGATCTTTTTCATCACCAAACTTTTTACCCATCTGTTTTTCAACTGAAGCCAAACCTGCTTTTACTTCTGAAGCTAATGATACTGGATATTTTCTACCATTCTTATAAAAATATGTGCAGACTTCTGTAGTAAGTGTGAATCCTGGGGGTACAGGTAGACCTATTCGTGCCATTTCAGCAAGATTTGCCCCCTTACCACCAAGGAGATTTCTCATTTTTGCATCACCGTCAGTTTTTGTACCAAACCAATATGCGTACTTAACTTTCGACGACTTTACGCTCTTTTTAGCTGAGCTGGTCTTCTTTTGTTGTTGTTTAGCCATATGTTATGTATTCTTTTATTGTTTTATTACACTAATTGTTTTTACAATTATAAAGTGATACCAAAGCAATTACATATACCCACGGGGATATTATGTAAAAATTATCAGGTCTTTAATTTGCATTCTCGGAAATATTCCAAATTAGTCAAGAAAATACGACACAAAAAAACAAAAACACATATTCTTATTTTATTGTGTATTTTTATACTTTATAAATTATTTATCTTTTAAATTTCTTTTTTTATTAGGTTTTTCGCTTGTCAAAACTTTATACATACACCACACAAACAGCAATGCAAAAGCCCCCATTGATACACTCATAGTTATCCAACCACCAATAGTCATAACTACTCAACCTCCTTCCAATTATTATATCTACGCGACGAATACAAAATCAACGCATAGAAGAAATATACACAACCAATTATAGCTACCGATATACAAGCAACTTTATTTGGCTTATCTCCGAATAAATCTAATATATATGGCGACAAATTATCATCACCCATTATACCCAACACATTGTTTGTCAGCCAGAACAAAAATACAGTTAAAAGCACAACTGGAGTTATATATTTTATAATATACGAATACACTTTGGGCAATTTTAGCAACGAACCTTCGTTAGCAAGCAAGCGTCCTTTTTCAGCACCTAAAACCCAAGCAAACAAGATTGTTTGTACCATTGCAAAGATATACACAGTTACCTGTCCCATCCAAAAATCCATTGTATCCATAGCTTTCAAATCTTTTGAAAAATATACAACGAATAACGATATAAAGAACGCAATCAATCCTAATAATGGAGTTGAAGCTTTACGTGTCATACCAGTTGCTTCTTCCAGATATGCAACACTTGGAAATAACATAGATATTGAACTTGTTATTGCCGAAACAAACAACAAGAAAAAGAACAAAAAACCAAACAACTCGCCAAATGGCATTCTAAAGAAAACCAATGGCAACACCTTAAAGCCCAAATCAAACAAACTTAACCCTGCCCCTATTGCACCTGCAACACCAAAGAATGCTACTGCCGCTGGAACGGTAATCATACCACCTAAACAAACTTCAAAAAACTCGTTAGTACTACACGAAGATAATGAACTTAACACGATATCGTCTTTCTTTTTAAGATAACTTGCGTATGTCATTATAGCACTAAAACCAACAGTCAACGAAAAGAAAACTTGTCCTGCTGCAGCAATCCAAATAGCCGGATTTAATAGTTGATGCCAAATAGAAATATACACGATTTTTTCCTTTATTGGCTCGCCTTTAGCCTTGGCTATAGCATTTACCTTTTCGACACGCTCTTGCGCATTATTTATCTCTATTTCCCCCACCAAAGGTTGTACTTTTTGCCAAGAACCATCTTCACTACGTTGTATAAGCTCGACTTTTACAGGATTCCACATAAATCCCAAGCCTTGATTTATGGAACGTTCTGGATGTTCTGGCGATACACAACCTAAACTCATCATTCTAACAACAATAACAATACCCACAATAATGAGCGTAGGCATTGCAATTTTACAGAAAGCTTCAATACCACCTGAAACACCTTTATATATTATATAAAAGTTTATTAAAAACGACACCAAAAAGAAAATCAACACGCTATCGGTAGAAAAATTTATGGCATCGCCATTGTTTTTAGCACCTACAAAATCAACAAAGAATCCACCAGATTCAGCAATTGATGAAAACGAAATATTGCCCATTAAAAAATGGTAAGCATATCCCAAGCACCAAGCTTCTATATAAATATAATAGCAATAAATTATAAGGGTTAAAACTGCCCCAATAATGCCAAAATATGCCAACTTTTTACTTTTACATATTGAACCAAGTAAGCCTGCTGCTGAATGATAGCCACCTGAACCACCACGTCTTCCCAATGTCCATTCTACAATTGAAATAGGTACACCTACCAAGAAGAACGACACCACATACGCAATCATAAATGCGGCACCACCATGCTCTGCAACAAGCCCTGGGAATTTCAAGAAATTACCTAAACCAACTGCACTACCTGCAACTGCAAGAATAACACCAAGTTTTGAATTCCAATTTTCCGATTTCATTAATCTCTAATCTTTCCGTCTACAAGCGATACTATTCTATCGGCTATATCTAATATGCGATTATCGTGTGTAACCAACACAACAGTTACACCCATATCTTTCGCCATTTTGCGTATAATTTCAACTACTTCGCGTCCACTTTTCTCATCTAACGATGCTGTCGGTTCATCGGCGAGAACTATTGCGGGCTTACGAATTAAAGCACGCGCAATTGCAACACGCTGACGTTGTCCACCTGAAAGTTTTGAAGGTTTTTTATAAGCTTGCGAATCTATACCAACCATAGCTAAAGCATTCAATGCTCGCTCTTTCGAGATAGCCGATGTTATTGTTTCATCGAAAGCCAATGGCAACTGAACATTCTGCAACACGCTTATTGAATCTAACAAATGGTGCGACTGAAATATGAAGCCAAGCCTTCTACGGATTTTCATTAAATCCTTTTGTGTAGCACCACTAAGATTACAATCGCCAATACGAACATCGCCTTCTTGCAAGGTAAGTTGGGCTCCAATAATCTTCAAAAGCGTAGATTTACCCGATCCAGACGGCCCCATAATAATGACAATCTCGCCCTCGTAAAAGTCGAGATCTACACTATGGAGAACTTCTTTCATCGTTTCGCCCTCCAAGTAGGAATGGCGAAGCGATCTTATTGATATTATTGGTTCTTTATTTTTTTGACTCATTAGCTGGAACTATGCGAACATTTGAAATATCTATAATTTCGCCATTTCCTCCACCAATTGCAATAAAAAAGAGTGCATAAAATTTCGCTGACAGAGTTGTATACGGAAATTTCTTACTGAAGATTAGCGAATTACCTTCGTAAATTTTTACATCGAACTTCTTATCTGGATTTACATGATTTGGAAGCACTGCTTCTACACGCAACCACTTATTCAATGGAAGTTTCTGCCCTGCAATAGATCCTTTGTATATACGCATTTGTGGATACCCACGACCTCCACCGAGATTTGCACGAGGCTCAAGCAACAAATTTGAATTTTCGTGCAAACGCATATCAAAACTAATCTTTATGAAATCGGCATTATCTAACTGATACTTATACGCAAAATACGGACGAAAATCTTTAAAGGCATTGTTAATACGCGTAAAACGTCTTTCACCTTCTTTTTTTACTTTCAAAAGCTCTGGATTACATATTGTACCCGATGCAGCAGGGAAACGCCCTATCATTTGGTCATCTACGCTGATTTCTGGAAGAACAAAATTATGTTTAAACATTGGTGGATACTTATAATCTTTCAACAAATTATCAATTTTTTCGCGGAGCTTCTTTACGCGAATACCAGCCTTTTTAACATTGAGAGGTTTGAAGCCAATTTTTTCAACTGGCAAAGATTTTTCTATAATTTCATCAACATTCAATTTTTCAACGAACGAATCTTTATCTTGTCCAGTGGCTTGCCACTGCTCGAAATTTAAACCACCAAAATCGAGTTTACCATTTTTATCGAAGTAAATATTTTTGTTAAACGCACCTGCGTTACGAGGTATCAAACTATTGCCACGCAAAACTGTTGCTGGCGACGAAAATTCAATAATATTGCGTTCAAATATATATGAATTTGGTTGTTTTCTACCAAGACCAACTTGATAGTCTTTGCAATCTCTTATTATATTATTATAGATTTTGCAATCTTGTCCATAGTGCATAAAATAACCACCTTTGCTTGAATTACGCACATAGTTTCTTGAGATTGTCCAACCATTAGAACCTTCATCATTATAAATACCCCATGCTCCATAATCAAGACATTCAATATTCCAAATTACATTACCTGTAATTTTAGAATTTGGTGAAGTTCCCAATGTATAAATGCCTCCGATATCATTTGTATTTCCGAAGCTCAAATCATGAATTTTATTATAACTTATAGAGCCATCAGTAGTAAAAGTTTCGCCTGAACCCCAGCACCAACCATACGAGATTCCAGTATAATAGCCATCGAAAACTTCGTTATGAGTAATCTTACAACGAGCGACATCGAAAGCTAAAATGCCCGAAGCACTCATAGAAAAACGCCCATACTTATACACTGCGTTATCGCAAATTTTAATATTTTCTGTACCACGTATCGACAAACCTGCCACATCTTTATTTTTTATAAATTTACGCATACTGAAATTACCAATTTTCATACCACCCAAACCTAAATCGACAAATTCACAACCTTTCACTTCAGATAATTTCACACCGTCGGCAAGCCACAAGCCATAAGAATCTGTTTTTGTAAACACGCAATTATTTATTTTAATATTTTCAGCAAAAGAAACCTTAACACAGGCAATAGAATCGGTTGCCGACTGACCATTATTCAAGAAAAACAAAATACCTTTTTCTTTCAATTTACTATCAAAACCAACTCCACCACCAGCAAAAGTTGTATTTTTTATTGTGATATTTTTTACACGTTCTACACTTTTGCCATCATAATTGCCAAGTATTTCAAATGGAATTTCTACATGAGGAAATTCAACAACAGCTGTCGACATATCTTCATTTTCACGAGGCAAATAATAAATTTTAGAATTTGTACGATCGAAATAAAATTCACCAGCCACATCCATTGCCGACGGAATATTGAAAATCAAGAAACTTGAATACTTACAATTTCTGAACATCGATGTTTTTATCGACGAGCTAAACATAACTTTCATTTTTTTGGGGTTATCGGTTTTCTCAACCGATTTCAAAGGCACGTTTACTTGCACCCAATTTCTAAAGGAACCAACAAAACAATCTTTTAGTTGTTCTGAAGTTAGTGATGCTAAAATATCACCACCTTCATTAGTAGAAACATACATTCCCAAAGGTGAACCATGTTGCGAACCATCTTCTATGCGAGAATGAGCCAAAAAGCGTGTATCATTAGGCGTTTTTGCACAATTAGAACGCACCCCATTTACGAACAGCGATGTAATAAAGGTATCGTATTTTAAATCTGCCTCCCAAGCACCTTGGAATTTAGCTGATTTTCGCCAACCTTCTATTATTTTCGAGCCTGTAATTGTTGCTCCTTGACCATCAATTTTCAGCCCATTATGCTTAGGCGTAAGCACTACTGGTTTTTCTAAACGAAATTCTTTTCCTTTAAGATTTACTTCTTTATTTTTTGTTGTAGCAACATAATCAAAAAGTGCTTGCAAATCGCCTTTTTGAATTAGCTCTTTTGTTTTGCTATCTTCACCACCAAAAAATGTGAGAGTACCTACAAATAAAATCGAAACAATAAACAACTTTTTCATACAATAAATATTATTTCAGATTTTCAACAATCTTTAAAGAAAAAAAAAGCATAATACAAAAACAAAAAAACCACTCATACGAGTGGTTTTTAAGATTTAAAATTTTTGTCTTATTTTCTTACTTTTACGATATCAACACGACGATCTTTTTTAGCTTCGGATGAATCTTTTGCTACGTCAACAACTGAACCTTGTTCGCCACGTGCAACTGTTTCAATACTGCCAGCATTGAGCCCTGAACCTACCATATATTCTTGAACAGCTTTACAACGTTTATCCGACAAGAGAACATTGTATTCTTCGGTACCGTACCAGTCTGTATGACCTACCAAATATACTTTAACATTTGGATTTGCTTTAAAGAAATCTGCCGCTTTTTTTACGTTTTCACGTTCTGATGGAGCTACTGCGTATTGATTAAAACCAAAATAAATTGTGCTTACGATATCTTCTGGATTGAGATTTTCTGGATCAAATGGCAAACCATCAACGCCTCTATCTTTCAAACCATCAGCCAAACCATCGCCATTATCAACCAAGTTGCCACCACCAAGAGCACTTGAGCTACCTGCGCCACCACTTGCATTGGTATCGAGAGGTGATGGATCCGACATAGATTCACAACCTGTCATTACAAACATAGCTACAATAAACGATGCTACTGTCAAAAACTTTTTCATATTCTTTATTCCCTATCTTTTTATTTGTTAAAATTTACTTAATTTTTACAATGTCAACACGACGATCGTTCTTAGCTTCTGCTGAATTTTTTGCAACATCAACAACCGAACCTTGTTCGCCACGTGCAATTGTTTCTACTTTACCAGCGTCAACCCCCAAGCCCAACATATATTCTTGTACAGCCTTGCAACGTTTATCTGAAAGCAACATATTGTATTCTTCGGTACCATACCAGTCTGTATGACCTACCAAGCAAACTTTATCTGGATTTGCTTTAAAATACTCAGCTGCCTTCTTTACGTTTTCACGTTCTGAAGCTGGAATTGCGTACTGATTAAATGTAAAATATACGGTTGCAACAATATCTTCTGGATTGATATTTTCTGGATCAAAACCAGCACCTGATTCATTTAAGCCTCTTTGTTGAAGACCATCGGCAAGATTTGCGTCCGACAATTCATCATTACCCAATGCCGAAGCATCACCTCCAACTGCTGCGGTATCAATCGGCGAAGGACCTTCCATACTATCACAAGCCGACATAATGAACATTGATGCTATCAAAGATGCAATAAGTAATAATTTTTTCATATTTTTGATTCCAATTTAAATGTTTTATATAACTATAATTTCAGTTTCTTAAATTTTTAACTTTTTGCAAGTTTTTTCTAAAAATTCTGAATTTTTTTAATCATTTCTTTTACCGACAATCAAATTCTTAGAAAAATAAATTGATTTCTATCAAAAAAAGCATCTTAATTTTAAACAGAACTTTACTTAACATTTATGCTAAACATTACTCAAGCTGAAAAAAAAGACATTCCTTTAATAAGAAAATTAGCTCTTATCGCATTCCCAGAAACATACAAAGATATTCTATCTCCAGAACAAATAGAATACATGCTCGACTGGATGTATTCAGAAAAAAGCCTAAACGAACAATTCGACAACGGACACATATATCACATAGGTCAACACGATGGAAAGGCTTGTGCATATACATCGGTTGAAAAACAAGCACCAGACTTATGGCACTTACAAAAAATTTACATTTTGCCAGAATATCAACACAAAGGCATAGGCAAGTTGATGTTTGAACACGCCATAAACTTTATAAAGAAAACCTCGCAAGAGGCAAAACGCATTGAATTAAATGTAAATCGCTATAACTCGGCGAAAACATTTTACGAAAAAATGGGTATGCACGTTGCAACATCGGGTGATTTCAACATCGGCAATGGCTACTTTATGAACGACTATATTATGGAACTAGAAATTCGTTAGAATATATCGGCTCTAATTGTTCTAATTTTACCCACTGATTCAGCCAATCCCCCCAGACGCGCGCGCATCAACCAAACACGTTCATACTCGCTTGCTATAAACTTTAAGTTTACTTGTTGTTCAGTAGTATCTGTTGAAAAATCGCCTCTAGCTTTATTCAAAGCCCATTTTATCATTTGTGCAGAAAGCGCAATTTCGTTTAAACACGCCTCGGCATCGGGCGAAGATATTTTAGACGCTCCTGCCATAGATGCTGCAAAATCAACAGCACCTTCAAGAGCATTTAAATCAACATAAGCATATTCTTCTGCCAACTTTTTAGCATTTTCAGCATCAGCAAAAAACATTTTATGATGAAAACAGAAAAGTTTATCTACAATATCGCACCGACCTAACGCACACAAAGCTCTCGCAAATTCGCCACTTTCATCTACAAAAACACATTTAGAAAGGACATCGCACACCAAGTCTTCGCTCGGTGTTTCCGACCACGCACAGCCTGCACCATGCGCAATAGGTACATACATTGGTACCCATGGCTGATGATTTCCACCATCGCCCCACTGCGTAAGCAACATACCTTCGGCACCATATCTTTTTGCACAATCGCACGCTTGTTCGATATTTTTAGATGCACAATTCCAACGCAATCCAAAACTATTCCAAGTACTCGTACCTGGAGCAACCAAAAATTTACGCCCGATATTTTTCATATACTCGCACTGTTGCTCATACGGATGATCGAGATAATATCCCCATATAACAGGAGTAATATTTTCGGGAAGAAGTTTTGAATACTCTGGCTTTTGCATTACGACATCTGCCCACATATAAACTTGTTTTCCACGTTTATTACAAATATCGTTTAAGCGTGTTATGTGTTTTATATAGAGTTTATATTTACCTCCTTCTTCGGCTTCGCATATTGGCTTACTACGCCCCATACCAAGTTCCCATGGTTCATCACCACCAATATTGATTTTATCTGAAGAAAAATTAGGTAAAAACTGCTCATACAAACTATCTATAAACGCAATTGCGTTTTCATCGGGATAAAATGTTGTTGGATATTTTCTGACTGTTCCCAATGGGCAAATAAACGGAGCCTTACTTTCAGCCAAATGTTGATACTGTGGATAACGCAACCAACGCTCCATATGCCCCAACCCATTCATATTTGCAACCAACTCTATACCTGCAAACTTGCAAATATCATCGAGATTTTTATATTGTGCCGATGTCATTGGCGAAGCATCTGCCCACACCAACTCATGACCTTCAAAAGCGTATGTATGCTCGGTATAAAGCTCTAATCTGTTATATTTAAACAATGCAAGTCTATCGACCAACAACGCCAACTCGCGCATAGTTGGAACTTTGCATCGACTTATATCGAGCATAAAACCACGAACTTTTAAATCGGGAAAATCTGCAATTTCAACATATCGCATACCATCTTCGCCCGACTGCAACGCAATTTGACGAAGTGTTTGCAATGCGTTTTTTGCACCTACTTGCGAGATTGCCTTTATAAATATACCACTTTCATTTATAGAAAGAATGTAGCCTTGCTCGTGCGATACATCAGGCGAATTTAAATCGGTAAAAACAAATTCCCCCGAAGCTAAACCTTCGGAGGAAATTTCAAATACAGCTCTTGCCCAAGACAAATACTCATTGCCCCATTTTACAGACTTAGGAGTAGGCAAAAGTTTTGGCTTAGGCAAAAACGTTTCCATTATCTGCAAAATTAGAATGTATGTACGAACAATCCCGAGCGCAACTTTGGTTCAAACCATGTACTCTTTGGAGGCATAATCTGACCAGCATCAGCAATTGCCATAAGTTGTGCTACTGTTGTTGGATACATCGAGAATGCAACTGCAAAACCATCTTCGTTTACAAGACGTTCAAGCTCATCAGTACCTTTAATTCCACCAACAAAGTCAATACGTTCGTCTGTACGAGGATCGCCAATGTTCAAAAGTGGAGACAAAACTCTATCTTGCAACAATGCTACGTCTAACGAGCTTACTGCATCTAAGCCTTCTGTGTTTTCAAACTCTAAGCTATACCATTGACCATCTAAATACATAGAAACTTTCAATGAACCTTCTGGAGCTTTTTGACCACTCTTTGTAAGTTTGCAAACCTTACCGAGTTTTTCCAAGAATTGTTCCTTGGTATTACCTGCTAAATCTTTTACAACACGATTGTATGGAAGAATTTTTAACTGACCTGCTGGGAAGCATACCGACAAGAACCAGTTATAATCTTCATCGCCAGTATGATTTGGATTATCGGCTTTCATCAAACGTGCACAACGTGCATTACTTGCACTTCTATGATGACCATCGGCAACATAAGCACATGGGATATTATCGAAAGTTTCCACAATCTTAGCCAATATTTCTGGATCAGAAATCTTCCACACGCTATGACGAATACCATCTTCGGCTACAAAGTCAAAGAGAGCATCTTCGTCTTTTTTATTTTCAACAATTTGGTCTAAGAGTGTTCCGTCTTTAACAGTTAAGAACACAGGTCCTGTATTTACGCGAAGTGTACGTGTTAGGCGATAGCGATCATTTTCCTTAGCTTCACGAGTTTTTTCGTGCTTTTTAATTACGTCATTGTCGTAATCTTCGGCAGAAAATGTTGCTACCAAACCAGTTTGCGAGTGTTCGCCCATTTGTTGACGGTACAAATACATACTTGGCACATCTTCACGAACCATATGTCCACCATCAACAAGCTTTTGAAAGTTTTCTTTTGCGTGTGCGTAAACTGGCTCCGAATATGGATCAATACTTGGATCTAACTCAAGTTCACTGCGAACAACACGCATAAAGCTCAATGGCTTACCTTCAGCCTCTTTGCAGGCTTGCTGGAAATTAACTACGTCGTATGGAAGACTTGCAATTGCTTCCGCTTTATCTTGTGTAGGTCTGAGACCTTTAAATGCTTTTATTTTCATACAGGACAATACTTTCAAATTTTTTTACAATTTGCAACTTTTCATTTAAAAATCTTGATTTTTTTTACAAATGCAACATTCTCACCCTCACTATGACATATAAATATACTACATCGAAAAAAGGTGGTTGCCTATTTGGTTGCCTATGGAAATTATTTGTTCTTGCTATAATAGTTTTAACCGTACTCGGTATTACTCTATACTTCACTTTTGGTTACATTGGCGATTATGCAATAAAAACTGTAACATCGGGTACTGAAGTTACTGGAGGCATTGGCGATGTAACGATAAATCCATCAAAAGAAAGTCTTGAAGTTAAAGATTTTTACATAACAAATCCAAAACGTTTCAAGAAAGAAAAAGCCTTTGCTTTCAAAGATGCTTATATCGACTTAGACATAACAATTTCTGATGTTTTAGCAAAAAAATTAATAGTTATCGACGAAATAACTATTGAAGGTTTGGATACTCATATTGAGCTTGTAAGTACATCAAAAACAAATTTACACGAAATTGCCGAAATAATACAAAATAAATATGGCATAAATCAAAATAAGCAAACAGCGCAAGAACCGCAACAAGTACAAGCAACAGAAGAAAGCGAACCATTTAAATTTATTATCAAAAAACTTAAGTTTAAAAATGGACAAGCATCTTCGGCTTTACTCGGTAATGTTTTTACAACGCAATTGCCCGATTTTGAAATAGAAAATATTGGTGTTGAAAACAATGGCGCAACAATCAATGAAATTATAATGTATGTTTTACCTCGCATTGCATCACAAGCTACTCAACAAATTTCAAAAAAAGGTTGGAAAGCTAGTATTGATTCGAGCGATTCAGCTATAAAATCTACCAAAGATAGTTTGAAATCGGCAACTGATGGTGTAAAAGACGGAATAAAAAGTTTAAAGAGTTTATTTTAATTGTTTAATTTATTTATCACAAAAAAACGAAAGCAATTGCTTTCGTTTTTTTGTTATATTTAACTGGCACTACAAAAGTACATCAACGAGAAAAAATTAGCCACAATATAAATAATAACAAAAATATAAAACCATTTTGATTTACACAATATACAAAAAAAACGCTTTAAATAAACTTTAGGTTCTTCCTTTTCTTTAGCTGGTATTTTAAACAAAATCCATGCAAAATACGAACATACAAAAAACGCAAAAACCAAAGTAAAGTTCACTGTAAATTCGCCACCAAATCCCGAAGCTACAATGTGTGTAAGATATTGAATTGCAAATGTTATTACCGATATCCAAAAGAAATCGTAGCCAATAAAATTACGGTTTCTTGTAAATCTAAAACAAACATAAACAAGCAACCATACTATCATCATTTCAAAAACAGCTATATTTACAAAACTGCCGAGCAAATAAAAGATAAAATCAAAAAAGAAACGCCCCATATCAATATTTGCTGTACTATAAAAAAATTGCTCTACACTTGTTGAAAGTTTAGAAATATTAGATATGCAAAGTTCTAATGGATTTATCATTGCCATAAAAACTCTGTTTATAAATAATAAAAATATTGCTCTGCCCCAATATGAATTTGGAATTATTTGTGAAAATTTGTTCATTTTTGTAAAAAAATAGATTTATCTAATTTCATTATATTTTTTGCTTGGTTAAAGTAAAAAAATACATCAAAAAAGGTTGCCTTAATTGTGAATTTATGCAAGAAAATATTACTATTATGGAAACAAGTGTTATTCTTGATATAATAGTGTTTGCTGCATTTATTGTAGCAGTAATTTTTGTAGGTCTCTACAAGAGTAAAAATGAAAGTAATTCAGATCAATCAAAAGATGGCGCATCTGAAGACTACTTCCTCGCTGGCAGAGGCTTATCTTGGTGGTTAATTGGCATTTCGCTAATAGCTGCCAACATATCTACCGAACAATTTGTAGGTATGACAGGTAGTGCTGCTGGGCTTTCAGGCTTGGCTATTGCAAGTTATGAATGGATGGCTGCGTTCTGTTTAGTTTTAGTAGCATTCTTATTCTTGCCAAAATTCCTTAAGAGTGGAATTTATACAGTTCCTCAATTCTTAGAGTATCGTTTCGATGCTACATCTAGAACTGTAATGAGTTTGATTACGGTTGTTGTTTTGGTTGCTGTAAACACAACTGCTGTTATTTATTCGGGGGCAACTGTTGCTAATACTGTTTTTGGCTCATCGGGTAATTTACCAATTGAAATAAACATCACAACTGCATGTTGGGCAATTGGTATTATGGCTGCAATTTACGTTTGTGCTGGTGGTTTAAAAGCTTGTGCCTGGGCAGACTTATTGCAAGGCTCGGCATTGATTATTGGTGGTGTAATTATTGCTTGGTTCACATTCGACGCATTCGCTACAAAACCAATTGCTGAAATTGCAACAACTGCAAATTTTTCACCTGAAGCTTTGGCTTCGTTAAAAGACGCTGGCACAATTGAAAAATTCTTCACATTAAACACCGACAAATTAACAATGTTCATGCCAGCAGATCATCCTGAAATTCCATGGACTGCCCTGATTATCGGGTTATGGATTCCTAATTTCTACTACTGGGGATTTAATCAATACATTATTCAACGCACACTTGGTGCAAAAAGTTTGGCAGAAGGTCAGAAAGGTATCATATTTGCTGCAGGTCTAAAGTTGATTATACCTTTTATTATTGTATTGCCTGGTATTGTTGCATTCAACTTGTACTCGGCTGATCAAAACAAAGCCGCATTGCAAGACCAGAAAATTATGACAACCAATGCAAAGAATTTTGCAACATTGTATTTTGAAGGTTTAAACATCGCAAAAGTTCCATTTAATGCAGAAAAAGCTGTTGAATTTTTCACCTACGATTCGGGCAATGTAAAAAAACCATTATTTACACTCGAAGAAGTAAAAGCTATGAAAGCTGAAAACGACGCTATGCGCAAAAGTGGCGAGCTTTATAAAATTTCGTTTAAATACGATAAAGGTTGGGCAAGCAACAACGGTATAAGTGCCTTGGCTAAAGAACAAGTTGATGCTTGGAATAAAACTCATGAAAAGACTGCCGTTAAAAACGATAAGTATGTAAAAAGCTTCTACGGATACAAGTACGACTCTGCATTTGGTTTGCTCATTAGCAAAGTTCTTCCAGACGGTTTCGGTTTGCGTGGCTTTATATTTGCGGCTTTGTTAGGTGCTGTAGTAAGTTCGTTGGCTGCTATGCTCAATGCAGCATCAACAATCTTTACAATCGATATATACAAAAAGTTCCTCAACAAAAACGCATCAGATAAAAATCAAGTTTTAGTTGGTAGAATAGCTGTATTATCATTTGCTGTAATAGGTTGCTTGGTTGCACCTATGTTGGCTAATCCAAAGTTGGGTGGTGTATTTACATTCATTCAAGAATTCCAAGGTTATCTATCGCCAGGTATTTTGGCAGTGTTTATCTTTGGTATGTTCTCGAAGAAAGCTCCACGCTTTGCAGGTGCATTGGGTATATTAACAAGTCCTATAGTTTACGGCTTCTTACAATGGAAGTTTGGCGATATAGCATTCCTCAACAGAATGGCTATAACATTCGGTTGTGCATTGTTGGTAATGCTCATGTTGACCTTGGTAAAACCACTCAAGCAAGATGTTGTATTGCCTGAAAATAAAAATATGGATTTAAGCTCATCGTTCGGAACTCAGATAGCTGGTGGGGCAGTTCTGATTATATGCTTGATATTGTACTTCATATTCTCGGGACTTTGGTTCTAATTTATAAAATTTTAACTTGCACATCGTTAAATCAACGGTGTGCAAAATAAAAAACTACAAAAAACAAAAATAAAACAAGATTATGAGAAAAACATTAATACCTATATTTGCATCGGCTCTTGCACTTTTGGGTTGCACAACCGATTGCAATAATAATAACGCATCAACATGCAATAAAGTTGGCGATGATTTGTCGCATGGGTTCACTAATGAACCCAAAATACCAACTTCGTTCGCAAACGATACAGACCTTATAATGAGCAAAGCTTATTGGAATGTATGGAACGAAAATGTACAAAAAGAAATTGATGAACGCATTGAAAAATATCGTAAGGCTAACGCCTCAGTAAAAATAAAAGATATCGATACATCAAAACCAGTAAAAGTAAAACAAGTATCGCACAAGTTTATTTTTGGGGCTCATATTTTCAATTTCAATCAGCTCGGCAAAAAAGAATATAACGACACTTACAAAAGCTTGTATGGCTCGCTGTTCAATTCGGCTACAATAGCATTCTATTGGAAAACTTTTGAAATGGAATTCGATAAAATGCGTTTTGAAACAGAATACTGGGACACTGAAGAATTTTGGAATAATGTAAAACATCCCAAAACTATGCCACACTGGCGTCGCCCAAGCACAGATCAAGTAGTAGAGTTCTGCGAGCAAAAAGGTATCAGAATGCATGGACATCCACTTATATGGGGAAATCGTCGTTGGCACTGCCCTGAAGAACAAATCTTCCAAAAATATGCCGACAATGATGAAAAAATCCGTATCCGTAGAAATGTATTGCGTTCAAGCAACGAAGTCGCTCCATACTTGGCACATACTGATACATACAAAAAAATGCCTTTGGCTGAATTTGAAAAACGCTTTGCTGATATCGCTCAGATAATGAAAGAACGTAGCGAAATACGTGTTCGCGAAATTGCAAAACGCTATGGCGATAGAATACATAGTTGGGACGTTGTAAATGAAAGCGCAAGCGACTTTATGCGTGGAAACCTTCCTTCTAAATGCAAGAAAATAACAAGAAGTGTTTATGGTATAATGGAACCTGATTACGACTTCAACGCATTTATGTTGGCTCAAAAGTATCTGCCTAAAAAAGCATTGCTCAACATCAATGACTACAACACAAGCAAATATTACTTAAAACAAATAGACAGCTTGACGAAGCGTGGTTGCGAAATTGATATTGTTGGCGCACAAATGCACTTGTTTAATCCAAAGTTGACTTTGGCAATGTCGAACGGCGATTTCTCAAATCCACAATTGGCAAAACAAACACCAACAAAAATAAAAGAGATAATGGATAATCTCTCGAAGGCTGGTAAGCCAATTCACCTCAGCGAAATTACTGTTACTGCTGCTGGTACATCGCACAAAGACAGAATGAAACAAGCTGTTGCATTGCGAAATCTTTACAGAATGTGGTTCAGTATCGAAAAAATGATGGGCATAACTATGTGGAACGTTGTTGACGATTGTGGTGCCCCTGGCGAACCAACATTGTCGGGCTTATTCACACGCGATATGCAACCCAAACCAGCATATCATGCTATAAATAACCTCATAAATAAAGAGTGGAAAACAAACATAATAACTAAAACCGACAATAACGGCAATGTTGCTTTCCGCGGTTTTAAGGGTAAGTACGAAATTTCTTATACAGATAAAAACGGAAAACAAAAAACAATTACTTATAACTTAGAATAAAAATGAAAGACAGTTTAGCTTCAAGTTTTGAAAAAATCTACGGCTGTAAGGCTGAAGTATTCGCTCAAGCCCCAGGCAGAATAGAGTTCATTGGAAACCATACCGACTACAACGCGGGTTTTACAATGGGCGTAGCAATCGATAAGGTTGTAATGGTCGCCCTGTCAAAGAGAACTGACCGCAAAATTTGCTTTGCAAGCATAAAGAGTGGCGAGGTTGTTGAAATTGATATGGACAATATCGAACGCCAAAAAAGAGAATACAACTGGGTAAATTATCCACTTGGCGTTTTCAAATTTTTGCTTGATGCTGGTCTTGAAGCTAAAACTGGTTTCAATATGCTCGATATGAGTAATCTGCCAGCAGGTGCTGGTTTGAGTTCGTCGGCAGCCATTGAGCTTTCAAGCGCATTCGCAATGAGCGAGCTTTATGGCTTCAATGCCGACTTAAAAACAAAAGTTCGCATAGGTAGAAAATGCGAAAATCATTTTGTTGGTATGCCATGTGGTATCCTCGACCAAGGTGTATCGGGTTTCGGTAAGAAAGATGCGTTGGTGTTTATAGATTGTAAAAGTGAAGATTTTTCAAATGCACCATTACCTTCTACATGTAAGTTCTGGTTGTTTAATTCAACAAAAAAGCACGCTCTTGTTGATGGTATGTACGAGGCACGTCATAATGAATGTATGGAGGCTTCAAATGTATTATCGGGTGGTGATAGCAGACTTTTACGAGAATTTTCTATCGAAGATTTAGAAAGCAAAAAAGCCGAGCTTTCTGAAAATGCCTATAAGCGTGCAAAACATGTTATAGAAGAAAACAGTAGAGTTTTGTCGGCTAAAGAAGCTCTTGCAAATGGCGATATTCAAATGGTTGGCAAACTTTTGGTACAATCGCACAAAAGCTCGCAAATGTTGTTTGAAAACTCGTGCGAAGAATTAGATTTTCTCGTTGATGAAATTATAAAAAATAAAAATGTGTACGGAGCACGCTTGAGTGGTGGTGGCTTTGGAGGTGCTGTTATGGCTCTCACAAACGAGAATTTTGGCACAGAAGATGCACAAGAAATCGAAAAAGCATACGCAAGTAAATTTGGCAAAAAGCCTATGGTATTTACTTGTTCAGCTGGTGATGGTGCAAAGTTAGTTTAATTTTTATTTAACAAAACTTAAAGGAAAATTATGAACGTATTAGTAATAGGTGGTGCTGGCTATATCGGTAGCCATTGCGTAAGACAATTAATTGAAACTGGTCATAAACCAATAGTTCTTGATAACTTGGTTTATGGTCATACTGGTGCATTACTCCCAGAAGTAAAATTCTATAATGGAAACCTCGAAGATAAAAAACTTGTTGGTGAAATTTTAGATAACGAAAAAATTGATATTGTAATGCACTTTGCTGCATACATCAATGTTGGCGAATCGGTTACTGATCCACTCAAATACTACCAAAACAACGTTTCAGGTGTGGTTAATTTGTTGGAAACTATGATTGAACACAATGTCAAAAAGTTCGTGTTCTCGTCTACTTGTGCAACATTTGGTATTCCAGAAAAATTACCATTGGTAGAAGATATGCCACAAAGCCCTATCAATCCTTATGGACAAACAAAACTTGACGTTGAAAATATGCTCAAGAATTGTGCAAAAGCTTATGGATTAAACTCGGTTGCATTCCGTTATTTCAACGCTTCGGGTGCTGCCGAAGATGGTTCAATTGGGGAAGACCACACTCCAGAATCGCACTTAATTCCATTAGCAATCTATGCAGCTATGGGTAAACGCCCTGCTCTAAAAATATTTGGCAACGACTACAACACTCCAGACGGCACTTGCTTGCGAGATTACGTTCACGTTGACGACCTCAGCAGAGCTCATATTGCGGCGTTCGATAAGCTTGAAGGAGATGGAAAATTCTTGCACTACAACCTCGGTACAGGTACTCCAAATTCTGTTTTGGAAATCATTAAAGGTGTAGAAAAAGTAAGTGGCTTGAAAGTCCCTCATGAATTTGCACCTCGTAGAGCTGGCGATCCAGACGCTCTTTACGCAAATTCTGAAAAAGCAAAAACCGAACTCAACTGGAAAATAAAATACACAAATGTTGAAGATATAATTGCAACTGCTTGGAAATGGCATTCAACTCACCCAGACGGTTTCGGCGATAGAAAGTAAGATAGAAAGTAAAATTATGTTACAGTTAAAACAAAAATTTGAACAAGCAGGACAAGCACACGTTTTCAAGTTCTTCGATGAACTTGATGACTCTCAAAAAAAAGCCCTTGTTGAACAATTAGAAATGGTCGATTTGCAAGAACTCGACTATCTAAATAAAACATTGGTTTTTGCCGAAAATACTGAAACTGGTATCGACTTTGAAAAGCTCATACCTGCCCCATATGCTCCACTTCCAGAAGATAAAAATACCGACACTAAGTGGTTAGAAGCAAAAAAAGTTGGTGAAGATGCCATTAAAGCTGGAAAGCTTGCTGCATTTGTTGTTGCTGGTGGTCAAGGTACGCGCTTAGGTTTTAATGCTCCAAAGGGTTTGTACAAAGTTACGCCAGTAAAAGAAAAAAGTCTATTCCAAGTATTTGCTGAAAAAATATTGTCGGCTTCAAAAAAATACGGTGTGTCAATCCCTTGGATTGTTATGACAAGCCATATCAACAACAAAGCAACTGTTGAATTCTTTGAAGAAAACAATTATTTCGGCTTAAATAAAAATGATGTTATTTTCTTTAAACAAGGCCTAATGCCAGCAGTCGATTTAAATGGTAAAATAATCCTTGAAGAAAAAGGCAAAATTGCAATGACTCCAGATGGTCATGGTGGTTGCTTGCGTGGCATGGTTCGCAGTGGTGCAATTGCTGAACTCAAAAAACGTGGTATTGAATGCGTAAGCTATTTCCAAGTAGACAATCCATTGGTGGATATTATAGACCCATATTTCGTAGGCTTCCATTTGTTAGGCAAATCGGAAATGTCGTCTAAGATGATTGCAAAAGCATACCCATTAGAGAAAGTCGGACATTTCTGTATGCTCAATGATAAACTTACGGTTGTTGAATATTCAGACCTCCCTAATGAATACCAAGAACAAACCGATGAAAATGGTAAATTAAAATTCATTGCCGGTAGCGTTGCTATTCATATTGTTGACGTTAACTTTATCGAAAAATTGGGATCATCGCAAAAAGATGAAGACCGTTTACCATTCCATCGTGCTAATAAAAAGATACCTTTTGTTAATGATAATGGCGAATGCGTTAAACCTGAAAAACCAAATGGTGTAAAGTTTGAAATGTTTGTGTTTGATGCTCTGCCTATGGCTAAAAATCCAGTGATTATTGAAGGTTTTAGAGGCGATGAATTTTCACCTGTAAAAAATGCCGAAGGTTTGGACTCGCCATTGACATGCAAAAATCACCAAAAAGCTCAATGGCGTAGATGGTTTGCTAATGCAGGTGTAGAAATAGAAGCTGACGCAGAAGGAATTCCAAGTATAAATATTGAAGTTTCGCCTATGTTTGCTACAAATCAGGCAGACTTTACTAAAGCTTGGAATGAACTTCCTTCTAAACCAAGCATTGCTGACAATCTTTACTTACAATAATTATACTAAACATATTTTTTTAAGACGCTCAATTTTGAGCGTCTTTTTTTATTTTTTTAATCTTTCAAAAAACACCAATAAATCCAAAAGAAGCATTTATTCAAAAGTATCAAATGTTAGTTTGTGTTATTTTATATTATTTTATAAAATACGGATATGAACTCAAAAAACATATCCCAAACAAGTATTAAAAACCTTCCCAGAAGTGTATTTAATCCAATTAAGAACTTGCGTCCGGAAGCTGTAATACGAGCCTTAGACGCATTCAACAATGGCAGACTATCAACTGGTGCCAGAATGTTTGAAAGCATACTTACACGCGATGATACAATTTGTTGTTTAAATCTAAAACGCAAAAAATCGGTATCACGCTTAGATGTTGAAATTGTACCACTGGAAAATTCACGACGTGCAAGAGCTCATCAAAAAGCGCTAACAAAATTTTACGAAACTTTAACAGTAAGTTCTGTTATTGATAAAAATATATCGGGTGGTATTCGTATGTTGATATCGCAAATGATGAATTGCGTAGCTATGAAATATGCAATTCACAAAATAAAATTCAGTCAAGATGGAGAAAATATAAAAGGCGTTTTCACTGAGTATCCTCTTTGGCTTTTTGAAAACACATCGGGTAAACTACGAATCTTAAAAAACGAAAATCAACTCACCGATGGATACGATTTAGATGACGCAAAATGGCTTATAACTTGTGGCGATGGACTTATGCAAGCATCGGCAATAGCATATGTTTTTAAGCATCTGCCCTTACGAGATTGGTTAATATACTGCGAACGAAATGGTATGCCGGGTATAAAGGCAAAAACAAATGCATTTCCTAATTCGCCTCAATGGGAAAGTGCAAAAGATGCAGTTAGTCAGTTTGGTGCTGAATTTTATGCAGTATTATCAGAAGGTACTGATATTGAAGCTATTGATGTTTCAAGTAAAAACCAACTTCCATATCAATCGATAATAGAACGTATGGATAGAATGCTCTGCGCGCTTTGGAGAGGTGCAGATTTAGGAACTATAAGTGGTAGCAATAAATTAGGAGCGTCTATGCAATGGTACGAAAGTACTCTTATAGAAGAAGACGATGCCGTAAATATAAGCGAAAACCTAAACAGAAACGTAGATACAAAAGTTATAAAACTCCTCTTTGGTGATAATCAACCATTGGCAAAATTCCGTTTGAAACTGCCCGACTACGAAGAAAAAAAGTACGAGTTAGATGTAATTGAACGCTTATCAAAACTTGGCTTAGAACCAGATAAACTCGAATTGGCAAAAAAATTTGCATTCCCACTAAAAACAGAAGTATCGCAAAATGAAAACCAATAAACTATTACAAGTATTATCGCCATACGGCAATTGGCAACACTCAAAAGGTAATCAAATTGTTGATGAACAAGCTGCCGATGAGATGATAAAAAAATCAAAAAGGATTTTTGCAAAAAAAATACCCATCTACATAGGACATCCCGATGAACATACTAATCCTAGTAAGTGCAAAGAAGTTGGCTTTGTTGAAAATATAATAAAAACGTCGAACGCAATTTTAATTGTGGCTAATTATAACAATGACGTTTTTAGCAAGATTATATCTAAAGAAATAAAAAGTATGTCGCCAAGATGGGAAATGCAAAAAATTTCAGATACCAACTATCGCCCTATACGATTAGTTTCAGTCGGACTTACAAATAATCCAAACATAGCTAATAGTGGCTATATTATAGATTTTAGCACTTCACAATCAGCATTTATCAAAGAACAAAATGAACGCATAAACGCATCAATACAACACTGCAAAAAACTTATTGATAGAACAAATACAACTGCAAGAAAAGCTCTAAAAATGGCAAATCAACTTGCAAAGAATAATCTTACTGAGCGTTTAGATAAATACAACAATCAGAATATAAATACGTATTCGCATAAAACTTTTGCTGAGGTATCAGAACAAGCTAAGAAAATTTCACAACAAACGGGAGAAAGCTATACAAAAGCATTCGCTCGTTTAAAAAAACAAATAAACATAACAAAAGGTTAATAACAAAAAAATGAAATATTATAAAATAATAAATAACATCAAGAATGTAATCTGTGCTAATAAACATTTTGCATTCTCAAATATAGCCGAAGGCACCCACGCTGGAAGTATAACAATTAAATCAGCTGAAGATATTGATACATCGCACTTATTAGTAAGTCTTGATGATTCAGGCGAAGCAGTAGTTATATGCTCTGGCAATACTCAACCTATTGGTGTTGCCATCGACGAATGCGATATAAATGAAAATGTTAGCGTTGCATTAGCTGGTTCGGCAGAAAGTACATTCTTATGTAGAACAATATCAGATATCAATGCAGGCGATATTCTTTACACAGCTTCGGGTGGTAAAGTTACAAATAAAATTCAAGGTACATCGTTCAAAGTTGGCATTGCTTTAAACAATGCATCTATTGATGAAATTGTAGAAGTCGACACACAAGGCTTTGGCTCAAGAGCAATGCAATTTTGCAACGCAGGAATTCATACTTGGACAACATCACAAACAGAAGAAACTATCGAAGTAGAAAACGTATCCGACACCGACATCGTTATAGCTACATTCCAGAATGTTGGAGGCAACGAAAAAACAATAGTAGCAAAAGCAAATAATGGTGAAATTAAATTTACTCTCGATTCATCTGGTACACCAAACCAAACAAAAATATCGTGGGCAACAATCAGCAACAACTAATTATGACAAACAAAAATATTATAACTGCAAACGAAAATAGATTTTCAGCATCAAATTACAGCGAAGCTCTTACTGCATTTACTGTTGGATGGAAACCTCAAGATAACCTCATTGAAATGCTCGATTTCATTGCTCCACCAATTCCAGTTGGCAGACGCTTTGAATTTAAACGTGCCGACAATGCACAAGCTTTTTACTCGGAAAGCGATGATGTTAGAAGCATTGGTGCCGAATTTAAACGAGTTCAATATAATGGTTCTTCAGTAAACGAAAAAACCCTAAACAAAGGACTTACAATTCGTGTAGACCATGACGAAATTAGCGATGACGATTGGCAGGAACGCTATGTACAAATGTTATTGCAACGTCTTTTGCGAAATGAATTACGACGTGCAATTAACGCACTCGAAACAATAGCTAAACCATACGCTGATGTATCGTGGCTCGACAACGAAAATCCCGATGCCGATATACGCAATATGCTTATTGATGCTGGCAATGAAAGTGGTGTACGACCAAATCGCCTGTTGTTGGGAGAAACAGCTTGGGATATGCGAATGTCGTGCTTAGAAAAGCAAAATTCAGCTGTTGCATTCAAAGGTAGTGCAATGGCACAAGAAGAATTAGCTGGAAAATTCTTGCTTGATGGTTGCAAGGTGATGTCGGCAAGATACCAAATTTCCCAAAATACAAAGGCTCAAATTGCTGGCAAGAATGTTTATGCGTTCTTTGCACAAAACTCAATTTCAAAAGACGAACCATCAAATCTTAAACGCTTCTACACACCTACTGAAGAAGGTTCGCCTTTCAGAGTTTACTGCGATGAAACTGCAAAATATACCGACATAACTGTTGAACACTACTCAAGTATTGTAGCAACAAGTAATCTTGGCGTAAGAAAAATATCAATTAAGGAAGGAGAATAATAACATTGGCGAACTGTGTTCACACAGTTCGCCTACATACTATTATGGCTATAAATTGGACAACCCTCACAGAAGATGATTTACTTTGTGCACTCAATAAACCTCAATTAGATTTATTAAAAGCCGAGGCAATTCAAACTAACAATGCTTCGTTATGTTCTAAAATTATAGAACTTGTTGTATCGCGTATTCGCGCCGAAATTACTGCAAGTGGAATAAATATGTTAGACGAAAACTATGCAAAAATTCCACCAGAACTAAAAGAATGCGCTATTCGTTTGGCAATAGAATCGCTACATGTTCGAGTTCCATCAATAGAGCTTACTCAAGCTCAAATTAGAGCAATAGATGATGCCAAAGAAATTTTAACACGCGTTGCCATTGGGAAATTACCCGTAAGCGTTTCTAAAAATCCAGTAAAAACTGCACGCAAAAATGCAATTCAACATGCATCGCGACCTCGCAATACATCAGGCAAGGCGCTGGAGGGCTACTAATGAGTGAATTAGAAAAGATACAACGCTTAATTCAAAAAAAGCTTTCAACATCGATAGATTTTTCGCAAATTTCAGTAAATGCCGAAGGTTACAAAAAAGCAATTATAACAAATAAAAGCACATCGCAAATAATTGTTATGCGTCCGTTTCCCATATCGGCAATTCAAAATTCTAACAAGGTTGTTTTCGACAATGTTGAATTGAAAATAAAGATACATATACCAATTGCTGAATCTGAAAAATTATCGGCTCTTACTTATGCTGAAAAAATATGCAAAAAATTGCACAATTCGAAAATTTCAACAGCAACAAATTTTGGAAAAATTCTTATATCACAAAATGAGCCATTTGAAATTTTGAACAATCTACCAAACATCGATTCTTACATTATAAAATTTATTATCAACGGAGTAAAAATATGAAAATTATTTTTAATGGAATGCCTTTAAATGAACAATCGCAACCTATAAAATCGTTATCAACAAATGGCAAAAATTTACTTGCTTACAATTATGCTATAAATGCTTCATCGGCAATTATTGAACATTGTGGAAATTTTATTTCAGAATTAGAGTTTGAAATTGAACGTACGCACGCCTCTGAAAACGAGGCGTTAGCGTTTGTATTTAATCACTATACCACGCTTAATTCATCAAAAAGCGCATCGTTAATATTGCAAGATGAAAAAACACAAAAAGTGTTATTAGAAATTCCAAATGCAATTTTAAGCTCGATAAAAATCAACCTACTTCCCTTATCTACAAAGACTAAATACGAATTTACAGGACTAACAAAATGAACAATTCCGATATATCGCAATTACAAAAGCAAATGGAAAATGCTATTATTCAGCTTCAACACAGCATTGCCAAACTTGAACGCGAACTCGATAAACTTGAAGACAAGCTTACTGAATTAGCCGAACAAATCAAAACTACAAATTCCGACTTATGACAACACTATTAAAAATAAGCAACAATACTTATGAAATAAAAAGTATAAATGCTATTTCATGCTCACTAAAACGTAAAAATTTATCGGCAGATGAATTAACCATTGAAGTTCTTGAAAATTCGCCAATAGCTCAAAGTGTATACGACAGCAAAATTGAACTTTGGCAAAATAACCGAAGAACTTTTGCTGGCAGAATATCGAAAATTCTAAATAGCAATATGCACGATAAACAATCGGTAAAAATCATTGCAAAAAATGCCTTCAACGAATTATCGCAAATAATATTTCAGCAACCCATAAACTACAATGGTGTTATTGATACCACTCAAAGATATAGAAGTAAAGTTATCTTAGGCGCGACATCTAATGGAACAAAAAAATCAATTGAAAACACTGCTAAAGAAATTTTAACTTATGCGATATCAAAAGGTGCAGATTTTCAAATCGGGAAAATCGACATTGATAACGACTTACTTTTTGATGAGTGTATAGACATCACTTGTGCCGACGCATTATGTAAAATTTTGCGTTGGGCGCCTGGGTGTGCTGTTTTTTTCGATTACTCGGTAAATGGTTCGCCAGCAATAAACATTCAAAAACGTTCATCGCTTAAAGATGTAGAAATTGATACTACTGCAGGCAATGTAAAGCAATACTCGGCAAATCGTAGAGACGATCTTGTTATCAACGCTGTCGAGATCAAATACGAGCGTACCAATAAAATAGATAACAACACATACTTAGATTATCTTGAAGATGTTTATCCTGAAAAACTAACCGATGCTCGCAAAACCATAGTAATGAATGTTGAGTTAGCTGGTTCAAAAACAACATCACAAACTAATGTAATTACTACCGAACCAATTCGTCCAGATTTAAAATCATGGTGGAAAAAACATGTAAGTTTACTTGCCGATTTAGATGATTTTGAAATTATACAAACATCAAGAAATGGAAACCTACCAAACGAACTAACAGAAGGTTCTATAACCGAAAAAATGAATTGCAGTGTAGAAACAGACTCCATTACTGGCGAATTCTCGTATCGTGATGAAAACGACTCCGAAGTTAGAAAAACTATATCAATAAAAATGGTTACAACTTCGGCTTCTACTGGAACATACAACTGGCATTCACTAAAAGAATACGCTGAACAACCACTGGCAAACTTGGCAAAAACTATATACCAAGCAACTTCGATGCTTCAATTTGAAGGCAACATTGAAATATTAAACACCAACGCAGATTTATATTTTGGAAAAAACATTTCAATAAACTCAAAAACAAAAAACATTGTAGATAAAATGCCAGTGTACTTTGTTGAAGAAAATTTATTCACAAAAACAATCAACATAAAATTTGGTCCACCAAAACATCTGTATCCAGACGACATCTCCGAACTATTTCGTATAAATCGCTCGAGAACAATTTCAACATTATCGGTTGACTTTGACACTGGCATTATTCGACCTTCTACAATTGTAGTTGGAGGCAAAACTGCTTCAACACAAAATCAGGACATATCTACAAACTATTCACGTTTTGTTATAAGCTCGGATATGGGAAAAATAGACATAAACTCTAACGATGTCCCCAATGGCGACACTGCAAAACTAAACGAGGTTTTAGTATGCTACAATGGAGCTTTATGCTCTGCTAAAATAATATCAACAACCCCAGAATTAGTATGAGTTTTTTTTCACTTTTACCATTGGCTATTGAAGATTTACAATTTAGACCAATAATATCTGATGCACCAAACATTTCTTGGTACGATGCCTCTGGAGCAGTAGACAAATACTGGAACATTACTGGTATACAAATAGATATTTTTGCTCAGGCAGCATTATCAAGCTCGCACATCGGACTTCCTCTTGATTTTTACGAGACCTTTCATTGCAATACAATAACATCTGACTGCGTTTGCGCTATGCCAAAACACAAACGTGCTAAACGAAATTCTAAAGTTTTTTTAGAAGCCAAATGCGATTTCGCTAAACTCAAAGTTGAAGGACCATTTTTCAAATATCCATATCCAAAACAAACATCATTACTTGATGTAGAATTAGGATTTAAATTCGATTTTGAATTTAACTGGTACGCGATGCGACTTTCAACTGAAATTCCAAAACCTGAACAAAATTTAATTGGCTTTTATGGAATATCGTTTGGTGGAGAGATAAACGCCTACTGCCCTCAATACGAAGGCCACATTTACAGTCAAGGAGAAATCCCACACTTAGAAGTATCTATACAATACTTAACCTCTTAACGAGGCAAACGCAACGTTTGACCTTGACGCACTGATTCTGGCGACACAAGTCTATCGCGATTTGCCTTAAAAATATCTTTCCAACGACGCGACGAACCATAGAAACGCTTACTTATACTACTGAGCGTATCTCCAGGTTGAACAACGTACGTTGGTGGTATATCACGAGCAACTACAACACCTGTCGATACACTATTATTATTCATTTTTGTTGTAGTTTGTGATTTATTTTGTTGTGTAGATGGCGTACTAGCAACATTTCTACTAACATTACTTGCAACAACACGTTGTTGCGACTCCATCTTTTGTACTTTATCTACTGCATTTGCCAACTTTTGCTTTAACTCGAGATTTTCCTTTTGGATTTTTTCAAGCATTTCTTCAAGCTCTACACGTCGTACATTATTTTCAAAAGGACTTTCTGGAAGTGTTGCTGCATATAGTTTTCTTGCCGACTCAATAAGCTGACGTGCCTGACCCGACATTGATGAATTTGGACGCGCCTCTAAAAATTTTCGAAAATGATAGATTGCAAAAATTGGATCTTTCATCTCTCTCAAATAGAGACGCCCCAATTCAAAATGCGATTCAGGTGCGTCTTTACGCTTTTCAACAACCTTCATAAAGGCTGTGAGTGCTTCTTGTGGATTACCTCTGCGCAATTCATCGCAACCACGCTGGTAATGAGGTTCATTTACTTCAGATACAATATTTTCATCGCTTGCAAAATCGCAACCTCCTGCCGACAATATATACAACACAACTGCAACAGCAACAACAATTGAGGCTATTGATTTGCGTTTTTCAATCATACTATTTCTGCTAAACGACATTTCTATATATATATCTGAAATTTTTATTAATGACGGAAATGACGAACTTTTGTAAAGACCATTACCATATTATTTTCGTCGGCTGCCTTTATAACTTCTTCATCACGAACTGAACCACCAGGCTGAATAGCAGCTGTTGCACCTGCTTTAGCGGCAGCAACCAAACCATCGGCAAATGGGAAGAATGCATCGCTTGCAACAATGCTACCCTGCAACGACAATCCAGCTTGTTGAGCTTTCCAAACTGCAATTTGCGAACTATCAACACGCGACATCTGTCCAGCACCAACACCTAAAGTTCTTTCGCAACCAGCGTAAACAATAGCATTGCTCTTTACATGCTTTACAACCTTCCAACCAAAAAGCATTGCATTCCATTCTTCTTCAGTTGGCTGACGCTTTGAAACCACAACCATATTTGATTTCAATTCTTCGATAGAATCTGATGTCTGAGCCAACAAGCCACCTACAACGCTCTTTACTTGAAGCTTTTCGCTTGCTTTATACGTTGAAACCATCAAACGCAAATTCTTTTTCTTCATCAAGATTTCCAAAGCTTCTTCGCTGAACTCTGGAGCAATAATTACTTCTGAGAAAATCTGAGAAATAATATTTGCCAAATCTGCTTCTAACTTGCGATTTACAACAATTATACCACCAAATGGAGCTTGTGTATCGGTTGCAAAAGCCTGATTCCAAGCTTCAACAAGGCTATCGCAACTTGCAACACCACACGGATTTGTATGTTTTAAAATAGCCAATGTTGGTTTTTCAAATTCAGAAATTAAATCGGCGGCTGCTGTAATATCGATAATATTATTATACGACAACTCTTTACCATGCAACTGACGGAAATACTTATTGAAATCGCCATACAAACCTGCTTTTTGATGAGGATTTTCGCCATAACGCATTGTTTGTATCAAAGGCAAACCAATATTCAAGGTTTCTGGAAGCTCACCATTATTATAATTTTTATTTAAGTAAGTTGCAATTGCGGCATCGTATGCACTTGTGCGTTGATAAACTTTCAAGGCAAGTTTTCTACGCAACTTCAACAATTCTTCACCACCCTGTTCTGTTGCTTTAAGAACATCTGCGTAATCGCCACTATCGCAAACAACAGTTACATCTAAATGATTTTTTGCAGCAGAACGCAACATTGATGGACCACCAATATCGATGTTTTCGATAGCATCTTCAAGTGTACAATTTGGTTTTGCAACAGTTGCTTCAAACGGATAAAGATTTACAACAACCAAGTCAATCATCTTGATATTGTTATCTGAAGCTTGTTTCATATGGTCGGCATTTGCACGCAAGCAAAGCAATCCACCATGAATTTTTGGATGCAAAGTCTTAACTCGACCGTCCATCATTTCAGGGAAACCTGTGTAATCGCTAACTTCGGTACAAGCAACACCATTATTAGCTAACAACTTTGCTGTTCCACCAGTGGAAAGAATTGTATAATTGAATTTTTCAACCAATTCTTTCGCAAATTCTACTACGCCAGTTTTATCGCTGACAGATATTAATGCTAAACGTTCCATTTTTTTTATTCAATCAATGTGCTACTTTTTGACAAGTTATTTTTAATAAAAATTTCGCCATTTTTTCGTGGAGCACATAAATTTATCACAAAAAAACAACAAAAATTTCAAAATTAAATATTTTGTGGTTTACCAGCTTCAAACAACACGCACTTAACGCCCAAACGTTCTAATTCGTTTTTGAACGGATTGGGGTCTTCTGTATTCTGGGCAAACAAGCCGTAGTGCATTGGCACTGCAACGCGTGGTTTCAACTGCGAAACCAACTTTACAGCCTGTTGCCAATTCATATTACCAAGCTTTCCATTTATAACTACAAAAACTATATCTATATTACCACCAGATACCTTTTTTATATCTTCTGCAAGAGTATCTGAATACTCAGAATCTCCACTAAAGTAAACTTTTTTACCACCAAAATCGAACACATATCCCAATGCTTGTGGATCAGAATGATATGCTGTTGTTGGTAATACCTTGAACTTATTGAAATCGTAAGAATTACCTTTTGTCAAAGTCTGGAACTTTAACGAAGAAAATCCTTGATTTTTAAAATGCTCACAAGTACTTACTGGACCTGCAAAGAAACAATTTTGATATCGTTTATAAAGCTCTGGAACAGTTTCATCGTCATAATGGTCGCGATGGTCGTGCGAAAACAACACATAATCTGGCTTCAATTCATCGAATGTCATTGGTGGTGGAACCATTCTATCAAAGCGACCACGTGGTTTACCACATGAATTTGTCAAATATGGATCGACTACCACACGAGTATTTTCGAGTTCAAACAAGAACCCAGCCTGACACAACCACACTACACTCTTTAACTTTTCCATACTTTATAAACGTTTAAAATTATTTAAAATACTTTACACCCGAAGTAAATATTGGCTGAATTTTATTACCTGATATATTCTTACCAACATTTATACCGAAGCGTTCTGAGTGTCCCATTTTGCCCAATACCAAGCCATCTGGGCTTGTAATACCTTCGATAGCGTGCATTGAACCATTTGGATTAAATGGAATATTTGCAGATGGCATACCATTAGCATCAACATACTGAGTTGCTATCTGACCATTCTTTTCAAGCTCGCGAATTACATTTTCTGGAGCAATGAATTTACCTTCGCCATGCGACACTGGAATTGAATGTATATCGCCAAGTTCAATCAGCAAACCAAGGCGAAAGCTTACTTGATACCTTAGTATTTACATAGCAACTTACGTGACGTGCAATATTATTATACGTTAGTGTTGGACTATCGGCTTTAAGTTCGCGAACTTCACCAAATGGAACAAGCCCAAGTTTTATCAAAGCTTGGAAACCATTACAAATACCCAATACCAAACCTTTTCTATCTTTAATAAGCGACATTACAGCATCGGTCAAAGCACTATTGCGGAAAACTGCAGCAATAAATTTACCCGAACCTGCTGGTTCATCGCCAGCACTAAAGCCACCTGGAATCATCAATATTTGAGCCATATCTATCTGACGCTTCATTTCAGCAATTGACTCTGCAACATCTTTATCTGTCAAATTCTTGAACACAAAAGTTGATGCTTCGGCACCTGCTGCTTCAAATGCACGAGCAGTATCGTATTCGCAATTTGACCCTGGGAACACTGGAATAAACACGCGTGGTTTTGCAATTTTATTAGATGCTACTGCAATGTTTTTGTTTTCAAAACTAGCATTTATAAGCTCACCTTCTTGCGATGCTTTTGCCTGTGTTGGATATATATTTTCAAGAGGTTTTTCCCATGCGCCATAAAGCTCTGAAATATCAACAGTCATATCACCAAGCTTTATTGAAGCATCTTGTATAGTACTACCAATTACATTTGCACTCAATTCCGATGCAACCGAGGCATCTGTCAATTCAACAACTATTGCACCATAATTGATATCGAATACATCTTTTGCAAAATCGTCAGCAAATTCAAAACCTACATTATTACCGAACGACATTTTTGCAATAGCTTCTGCCAAGCCACCAAAACGCAAAGAATGTGCCGACAACACTTTACCTGCCTTGATAGCTTCGAACAATGCCTTATACTTTTTGATAAGATCATTCCAATCTGGAGTAAAGTCGGCATTCTTTTTAATTTCGATGAGTGCAACACTTGAGCCAACCTTTTTAAATTCTGGCGAAATTACGTTGCGAACATCGCAAGGACACATTGCAAAACTTACCAATGTTGGTGGAACATCAATATCGTTAAACGAACCCGACATAGAGTCTTTACCACCAATAGCAGCACAACCCAACTTCATCTGAGCTTCAAAAGCACCTAACAACGCTGCCAAAGGCTTACCCCAACGAACTGGATTTGAACGCAATTTTTCAAAATACTCTTGGAATGTGAAACGGATTTTTGAAATATCGCCACCACTTGCAGCAATCTTTGCAACCGATTCAACAACAGCATACATAGATCCACAATACGGACTCCACGAAGAAATATCAGGATTAAAGCCAAACGAGAACAATGTTCCTGCGTTTGTATTACCCTTCAACAATGGAATTTTCGAGCACATTGCTTCAGGTTGAGTTGCTAAATTCTTACCTCCGAATGGATGAAGAACTGCACTTGCACCAATAGATGAGTCGAAACGTTCAATCAAACCACGCTGACTTGCACAATTCAACGAACGCAAATTTTCAAGCCATTGCGATTTATCTTGATTTTTTTCTGAACCAAAAGTTTTAATCAATGGCGATGCATCACGAGATGGTGCTTCAATTTCAGCCGATGCCAACGCTACAGTACCGTTAGTATCTAAGAATGCACGCGACAAATTAACTATATCTTTACCACGCCATTTCATTACCAATCTACCTGTATTAGTAACTGTTGCAACATGTGTACATTCCAAATTTTCTTCTGCTGCAAATTTAGCAAATTTATCGGCATCATTTGGCGATACAACTACAGCCATACGTTCTTGCGATTCAGATATAGCAAGCTCGGTACCATCAAGACCATCGTATTTCTTTGTTACTGCATCAAGATTTATTTCCAAGCTTGGAGCCAATTCGCCAATAGCAACCGACACCCCTCCAGCACCAAAGTCATTACAACGCTTAATCAACAAGCTTGCTTGTGGATTACGGAACAAACGTTGCAACTTGCGTTCCATTGGGGCATCGCCCTTTTGAACTTCTGCTGAATTTTCCAAAGCTTTTTCTGTATGGTCTTTCGATGAACCAGTTGCACCACCAATACCATCTCGCCCAGTTCTACCACCAACTAACAATATAAAATCGCCCTTTTCTGGAACACCACGACGCACTGTATTGCGAGGTGCTGCTGCAACAACTGCGCCAATTTCCATACGTTTTGCAACATATCCTTCATGATAAATTTCACAGACCTGACCAGTTGCCAAGCCAATTTGGTTACCATAGCTACTATAACCATTAGCTGCACCTAACACAATTTTCTTTTGTGGAAGTTTACCTGCAATAGTATCCTCGAATGGTGTACGAGGATCACCAGCACCAGTTACACGCATAGCCTGATACACATAACTTCTACCTGAAAGTGGGTCGCGAATTGCACCACCTAAGCAAGTTGCTGCACCACCGAATGGTTCAATTTCGGTTGGATGGTTATGAGTTTCGTTTTTAAACATTACCAAATACTCTTCGTCTTTGCCATCGATATCAACATTTACCACAATACTTGCAGCGTTGATTTCTTCGCTTTCTTCCAAATCTTGTAATTTACCTTCAGCACGAAGAGCACGCATACCAATAAGGGCTACGTCCATAAGGCAAATATTCTTACCTTTTTTATCTAAGCCCAAAACTTCGCGAGTTTGCAGATAGTTTTTCCAAGAAGCTTTTACACTTTCGTTGAATTCGCCATCTTGAATTTTTACATTTTCAAGTTTTGTCAAGAAAGTAGTATGGCGACAGTGATCGCTCCAATAAGTATCTAAAAGACGAATTTCTGTAATAGTTGGATTGCGCTGTTGTTCTTCGGCAAAATATTTACGACAAAACTCGAGGTCTTCTACCGACATCGCAAGCGACATTTTTTTATGGAGCTCTACAACAGCTTCTTTATCCATATTGATAAAGCCATCAATAATTGCTACATCGGCTGGAACCTTTGCCTCGCGAGACAATGTCTGAGGTTTTTCCATAGAAGCCTCGCGACTATCTACCGAATTTATCAAATATTTTTTAATCTGTTCAACGTCGGCATTGTTCAAATCACCTTTTAAAACATAAACGCGCGCACATGCAACTTTAGGACGACTTTTAGCAACGATCTGAACACATTGTTCAGCCGAGTCAGCACGTTGGTCGAATTGACCTGGCAAATATTCTATTGCAAATGCTTGTTCTGTATCGCTTATTGGGAATGTTTCTTGATACAAATTTTCAACTGGAGCTTCGCAAAAAATTAGATTTTTTACGTTCTCAAAAGAGACATCGTCTAAGCCTTCAACATCATAGCGTTGAAGCACACGCAATCCCTCTAAATTAGAGAGGTTTAAGTTGCTTTTGATATCATTCAAAAGCGACATTGATGAACCTGAAATTTTATCTTCTACAAATACTCTGCGAATCATACTTTCACTATCTCAAAATGCTCTTATTTACGCAACACTTTTTTTAGAAAATATTACAATTTTTCAATAATTTATACTTCTTCACAAACAACAAAAAAAGCATTCCAAATTAGAATGCTTTTTGAAAGAATAAATCACTAATTATTTTTTATTTTTAAACAACTTAAAGTCTTCAGCAGGAACAACTTCGCCCTTATAAGAGAATTGTTGTTTTGTATAGTTTGTTATAACTTCACTGCCATCTGAATAACGAGTTACAAACACTTGTGGAGCAATTTCGCCATGGAAATCCATAAACTCGTACTGCAAGTAAATCATAGGTTGGTAACGTTCGTAAATCTTTTGAACTTCGTCCATATACTTACCATTGTACCAGTAGAACGATGGTCTACCACCATATTCCCAAAACTGTAAACGACGCCATACTGTACATTCTGGAATATTTTTAAGAGGACGATAAAAATCGACTGTATCCCAATCGGAATTACTCAAGATTATACCATGATAGATTATCTGCCAAAGTGGAATTGTGCGATCATCTAATAAATGATTCACCCTCCAACCTTTGTCTTTTCTGCGAAAGAATGTATTTGTATAGAGAACATAGTCGAGAGTTTTTGCAACGTGGTCGTAGCCAGCTTCAGACGAAAATCCACCAAAATATTTTCTACATTTTTCGCCAATTTTATTTTGATAATCTGCTGTCTGTTTGCGATTACATGGATGGCGTGGGTCATGACAAGTATAAGGCATAATGGCACTGGTTACGTCGATATGTTGTGTACCACAAGTAAAGCCGAGCTTATTCAAGCCTTCGTAGTCTTCATCGACATATCTATCGCAAACAACCTGAAAACATGGATTATACGCACGTCCACCCGACATAAACGCATACGGACGCATATTGCCATTTATCATTTTTGAGATAGCATATTCATCAAAACGCTTTGCCACGCGATAGAAGTCGGTATTGCAAACGTGATTTGTCATCTGAAATCCCAAACGCTTACCCATTGCAATAGCTTCTTTCATCTTAGCTTCGCCACCGTATTTTGGTTCAGGTGGGAACAAATCAGGAAAGCGACCATCAAAACCACCAATATTCCAACCAACAAAACACATTTCTACTTTACGCATTCCCCTATCGTAAATTTCCTGCATTTTCTTCATAAAACCATCAAAGTCCATTGCAGTAGGGATAAATGGTTCGTTTTCTAAAGTCTGTGTTGGATAATTTTTATCTGGACGTTTTGTACCATGCTTTATACGCATAAAAATTGATTCGGTTGTAAATTTCAAACTTGGACTTGTTTTTATACGCTCTTTGATTGGCTTTACTTCGCCTCGGTCAAGCTGATATTTACGATAAGCCTTGCCCATACCACAGTAGTTGGCATTATCGCCTTTTAGCTCGTAGAAGTCGACAATCAAATCTTCGTATGGGGCAAACTCTATATCTTTAATTAAAAAGCGTGGGAACTGAACGTAATTGCCATTTTCTACTTCTACACGACCTTCAAATTCAAAACGCAAACCTTTCACGATTGCAACCCATGTTGCTCTTGGATTTTTCATACCAAAAATTGGCAACCCCATTCTGCGTTGATGATATATGCCACTTTCATGAACAAAAGAACCAATACTGTTTGGAGGCATTACAAAATACCCATCTTCGCCAACTTTAGCTTTTGCGAAGTCGCCAATAATATCGATATGCAATATATCTCGAGTTAAATCTTTTATTGGTATTCTAAAACGATACGCACCATCGGGCTGTTTTTTTAGAATGCGTACAGATTTTTTTTCAGCACCATCTATCGACTTCGTTATAACTGTTACATTATCGAACAATGCCGATGCAAATGTAAAGTTCATTGCAAACACAAAAAATAATAAACAAAAAAACTTTTTCATAATAGAATTTATACGTTCAAAGAAAATCGTGGTCAAGACTAAATACTTTTATCTATTTAAGCTTTCACGTTTTTTACGATACAGAAAAAACATTTCTTTTATACTTATGAAAACAAAACATAAAATCATTATACTTATAACAATAATTACATCTCTATTGAGTGCATGCCAAACCCAACTTCCATCGCCCGAAGCAACTTCTATCAAAGGCGTTTACTTGTACAATATGACAACCTTAGATAATTCAAATTCGCCATCTGGAATTGTTGCAAAGTTAAACTCGGCAAATTTAATTGGATGTCCACCAGATTTTATCGAAGCTTATCATCAATACATTGATGCTTGGCGTGGATTTGCACAAATAGAAAAAAATATGTATGCCGAAAATCTAAAAAAAGCCGACACCGATTTAGCTGAATTCATAAAAAATTATCAACAAAATCCGACTGCATCGGTAGTAAAACTAAAGCAACAGTGGAAAAGCTTAGCTTCGGAAATAGACACAGCGTATGCAAAATTATCGAGTGCATTTGTAATGTTGAAAAACATTGGAACAAAGTACAACGTTGCGTACAATGCTCCATCGAGTTGGTTTTAATAAAGAAGTTATCTTTTAGAAAAAGCCTCGTTTATAATTTTATCGGCGATACCTACTACTCGCAAGCATGGACGTGTTGCATAATAGCTACTATTGCGTTCATCGGGCTTGGGTAGTAGTTTGTCGTCTTCTTGAAGTTTTAAAAGATCTCTACAAATAATAGAGCCATTTTGAGCTTTAAAATCTTCGGCTAATTTTTGTACAAAAACATAAACAGCTTCTTTGCGTTCTTTATCGGCTTTAGTAGATGTCTCCATAAGACCAACAAGCATTGCACAGGCACTAAAGGCTCCACAAACTTCACGAAGTCTGCCAACACCACCACCAAGTCCCATGGAAACTTTAAGAGCTATATCTTTATCGATACCAAATCGGTCAGCATTTGCAGCAAAAACCGATTGCGCACAGTTATAGCCTTCTAAAAACAATTTTTGAGCTTTAGTAAATTCGTCCATTACTTATTAAACATTTCTTTTATTTCTTTTGAAACTCTCATCGAGCAGAATTTTGGTCCACACATAGAGCAATGATGATGCGTTGCATTTTCAATAGAAAAGTCTTTATCATTTTTGCGTCTAAATTCGGCTGCACGTTCTGGATCGAGTGCTAAGTTTATTTGATCGACCCATCTAAATTCAGCACGAGCCAAGCTCATAGCATTGTCTCTATACTGAGCTGCCGGATGCCCTTTAGCTAAATCAACAGCATGAGCTGCAAGCTTGAATGTTACCACACCTTCGCGAACATCATCTTTATCGGGCAAACCTAAATGTTCTTTTGGAGTTACATAGCACAACATAGCCGTACCACCCCAACCTATAACTGATGCACCGATTGCAGCAGTTATATGATCGTAACCAGCACCGATGTCGGAAACTAATGGTCCTAATGTATAGAACGGAGCTTCTTCGCACCAATCAAGTTGGTTTTGCATATTCTGCCCAATCATCTGAAGAGGCACATGTCCAGGACCCTCGCACATAACTTGAACGTTGAAATCCCAAGCTCTCTTGCAGAGATCACCTTGAACTTTTAGTTCGCCAAATTGAGCTTCATCGTTAGCGTCGGCAATTGCACCAGGACGAAGTCCATCGCCTATTGAAAACGACACATCATATGCAGCCATAATCTCGCAAATTTCGTCCCAATGCGTATAGAGGAAATTTTCCTGATTATGAGCCAAGCACCATTTAGCCATAATTGAGCCACCACGCGACGCAATACCAGCCATACGTTTTGCTGCAATCGGAATAAATTCACGCAACACGCCTGCGTGTATTGTGAAGTAGTCAACACCTTGTTCAGCCTGTTCAATTAGAACATCACGATAAATATCCCAATTTAATTCTTCAGCAACGCCACCAACTTTTTCCAATGCCTGATAAAGTGGCACTGTTCCAACTGGAGTTGGACAATTTCTGATAATCCACTCTCGAGTTGCATGAATATCAGCACCAGTAGATAAATCCATTAGCGTATCTGATCCCCACTTAATAGCCCACAACATTTTTTCCACTTCTTCAGATATAGACGATGCCATTGAGCTATTGCCGATATTAGTATTTATCTTTACCAAAAAATTTCTGCCTATTATAGCTGGCTCAAGTTCAGGGTGATTGATATTTGCTGGAATTATAGCTCTACCACGAGCAACTTCTTTCATTACAAATTCAGGTGTAATTTCGCGTTGCGATGCCGAAAATGAATCTTTGAAGCCACGATGCTGAATAAACAAACTATTGCGAGGTGCATCTGCCGACATCTTACCCGACACTCCGTTAGCATGTGCCATATTCTCACGATAAGCTACATACACCATTTCTGGAGTTATAATTCCTCTACGAGCATAATACATTTGAGTTTCGCCATTTTTCAAACGTTTAACTTTGCGTTGTTGAAATGGTACTTTTTCGGTGGGTTCAACAACCGATACAACCTCAGTATTTCTTACTCTATCTATATAATATTCTCTGCGTCGGGGTAAACCTTTCGATGGGTCGAAGTGAAAATCTACATCAGACCACGCACCAGTTGTATCGTACAATCTGACAGGTTGATTTGGCGTTTCGGTACCATCGGCATTAAATGTAGAAGTAAGTTCAACCTCGGTAAAGCCTATTTTTATACCATTGTTGGCTTCTATATATATTTTCTTTCTACGTGGGTTATCTAAGAATAATGTTTTTAAATCCATAATAGTTCCGTAGTTATTTAAAAGTTATATTTGAATACGCACGACCAAAACATATGGTAATCATTACGTTGGGTTGTAAACTCTTTTGTTCTGTAAGTTACAGTAAAGTCTATTTGAAAATTATTTACACGAGCACTTATAGCACCTATTGGTTCGCAAACGAACCATCTTGAATTTACGCCATATTCACTATCGGCAAAAACGCTACCATCTATTGAGATATCGTAACCTACAAAACGAGCATTTGCACCTGCCTGCAAAAACAAGTGCCACCTTTCACAAGAAGTTTTATAAGCTACATCGCTCGATGAAGTATAATCAATACGAGAAAAATCAAAAGTCCAAGGTAGATTATATCCTAAGCGAACAAATCCAGAAAGAACGCCTTGAGTGATAACATTACCTAAATCGGCACTCATAGAAACAACACCGTCAAATTCTAACGAATTTGCCATTGTTGCACGCCATACACGTTCAGAATGCTTATACGAAACAACAAAACCAAACTCGTCTTTAAGTTCATTATCCCAACCAAGTGGAGTATCAAAATCACCAGTTTCGTGCCACCAACGCTGAAGATCGCCAGCATATGAATGTCTGCCAACAATACCTAACGTTATAGCAAGACTATCGAGCGATGTTTGACTAACTATATGAGAAGACGCCGAAACATACAACCAACCAGCGTATGGACGTTCACTTTTAGGTGGATTAACTTCTTCAATCTCGTAAGGAACATACATACTTTGCCCAATCGACAAACTCTGAAAACGTTTATTTTGTTTATTGGCAGACGATACAAACATATCTAACAACACAAATTGTAATGCGTTTGTATAAAAATCATCAGCTTGATTTGTGTATTGAAGTTTTAAACCATTTGTATAATAACGGTCTGAAAAATACATATCGTTTTCAATAAACAAAGAAAGAGTATGTTTTGTCTCGTTGGCAAGTGAAACCGAAACAAATAGCAGAAATATTGACAAAACCCACAAAATCTTCATATCATAAGAAAATATGAGAATAACTGCTGGATATGCAAGAGGAATTTTACTAAATTCGCCGAAAGGTGATGCTACTCGACCTGCCACCGACGCAGCCCGATTAGCTGTGTTTTCATCGTTAGGCGAATTTGTAGAGGGCTCAAAAGTATTAGATATATTCGCTGGAACAGGCGCGTATGGTCTTGAAGCTGCAAGTAGAGGCGCTAATAAAATTGTTTTAGTTGAAAATTCTTCGCAAGCTTTCAAGGTTTTAAAAAGCAACATTTCAACAATTGCAAAATTTACAAAAGCAAAAATATCGCCACTTTTTGCTGATTGTTTTAAGTGTACAAAAAATCTCAATGGTGAAACATTCGACCTCATTTTTGCAGACCCCCCATATGCTCTTTTGAAAAATACAGATTTTGAACAAAAACTTGCATTGCTTTTCGATTTAGTTTCATCGGAAAGTTCCATAATAATTTTAGAAGCGCCAGCCGATTATGAACCTAATGCCGATATTTTTAAAACATTTGAAATTTTCAAAAGGTTAGGAAAAAAATCTAAAGGCAAACCATCACAAATTTTCTTAAAAAAATTAACCCCAATATCACAAAACGAAAATGAATGAATTAGAACAACTCATAAACTTTGCTGAAACAAGAGGTGCAACCGATATTATTATTTCAGATCAATCCCAAGCACACTTGCGAATAAATCGCAAAATTATGGCTTGCACTGAAATTTTAATTCCATCTACACAAGCACTACTTGAACAAGTTTTAGAAAAATTTCCACTATCTGTTCAATCGCGTTATAAGAATAACATACAAGAAGGTTGCGATATTGACTGCGCATTTAACTCGCAAAGTAATACGAGAATTCGTGCAAATATTTTTCCATCAATAAATGGTTTAGAATTTGCGTTTCGTTTAATTCCAAAAAATAGAATGACCATCGAGCAAATTGGTTTGCCAACATCGGTTATAGATTGTGTAAAACGTCAGAGTGGATTATTCTTAGTTACAGGTATAAGTGGTTCTGGCAAAACTACTACTTTAGCATCGTTGTTAGACGTTATAAATGCTACTACACACAAACATATTCTAACAATAGAAGATCCCATTGAATATGTTTTTGAAAACAAAAAATGTGTATTCTCGCAACGTGAAATTGTAACTCACGTTCAAAATTACCAAATAGCTCTGCGTTCGGCTGTTCGCGAAAATGCCGACATAATATTGATTGGTGAAATGCGAGATTACTCAACTGTAAAAGCAGCTATTGAACTTGCCGAAACAGGACACTTAGTATTGTCGACACTCCACACTCGCAACTCTATTTCTACTATAGACAGAATTCTGAGTATGGCAACTACCGACGAGCAACAACATATGCGTGCAATGATTTCTACACAACTAATTGGCGTGATATCGCAAACATTATTACGCAGAAAAATTGGTGGACTAATTGCAAGTTTTGAATTCCTAAAAGTAACACCTGCTGTACGCAATTTAATTAGAGAAGACAAACTACCTCTAATCTACAACGAGCTTCAAACGGGAATGAAAGAAGGAATGATGTCGATGGAAGACAGTTTAACACGCCTTGTTGAACGCGACTTAATATCGGTTTCTGACGCAATGAACAGCACATCAAAACCTGAAATCTTACGAACATTACTAAAGGCTTCACCAACAGTAAATCAATTCGAACTCGAATCCTTTATTTAAAAATTAAAAACAAAAAATGCTCTAAGTTTAGAGCATTTTTTATTGGTCAATTCTATTTAACTTTTAAAACTCGATAAGAAAAACTTTTGAATTTCTACCTGAATTTTTATACTTTTCAAGACGTTCCAACGGCAAAACATCGGGAGAAACTTCTGTAAAACCACAAGCCGATGTAAAGAATGGCGCACTTTTTGTACTTAATGAATACAACTTTTTATACCCACTTTGTTCGGCTTTCATCTTTACAAATTCCACCATTCTACGCCCTACACCATTACCTTGATAAAATGGTTGAACATGCAAACTTGCAAGCTCGGCACAACCATTACCCAAGTCTTGAAGACTTACAACTGCTATAATACTTGCGTCCATTTCATACACAAAATATGTAGAAATTTTATCTTCAATTTCTTCGCGAGAACGATACACCAAATTTTGCGTTTTCGCAGAGATAGAAGTAATGTTGAATATTTGTGCAACATCATCAACAGTTGCCGAACGAATTTTCTGATATTCGTCGGCATAAATCATAGTTGCGCAACCAACCTTATCAAAAAGCTCAGTCAACAAGCATGCAAAATCGCGACCATCGAGGATATGAGCACGTGGTGTGCGCCCAGCTTCTAACGCCTTTATTGCACACTTAACTTTCGATAATACTCGAGGATCAACCAAATTTTCGCGTTCAGCAAGAATTTCCTTAACTTCAGCCAATGGGAAGGCTACAGCACGTTCATCACCCAACATCAAACCACGAGTAACGGTCATATAAATGAGTTTTGAAGCCGAAAGCCCAGTTGCAATCTCGGCTGCAAGTGAATCGGAATTCATTCTGAAAAGCCTACCCTGCGCATTTACTGCCATTGGCGATATAATAGGTATCATACCAAGCTTCAACAGATTTTGAAGTACAGAAAAATCTACTTTATCAATTCTTCCTGCATTTTGGTAATCTACACCCGATACTATACCAACTTCGGTTGCACGAATTGCGTTTGTACTTACACAATTCATATTGCGTGTTGCAAAAGCATCTATTATTGTTTGCGAAAGGCTTGCCGAAACTTCTTTAGCCAAATTCAACGTTTGATCGTCAACAACATTAGTTCCGTAAGCATCAGATATTTCTATACCACGTTCAGCACCAACAGCTTTTATCTGACTACCAATGCCATGAACAACTACCACGCTTATCCCCAAACTACGAAGAACTGCAATATCGGTAATAATATCTGAAAAATTTTCGCAAGCAATAACGCTACCATCTAACGATATTATAAAAGTCTGGTTCTGATACAATGGAACATACTCCAATATACCACGCAAATCGGAGGCTTTTATTGAAATTTTTTTAGGTTCTGGTATCAGATTTTCCATGACGCAACAATCAGCACTTATGCTCTGCCAATATACGAATTATCTTCGGTACGAACCTTGATTTTATCGCCTTGTTTAATGAAAAGAGGAACTTGCAACACAATGCCATTTGCCAATGTAACAGCCTTTGTTGGTGCCGACGATGTATCACCTCGCAAACCTTCTGCAGCTTCTGCAACTTCAATTTCAATACTATTTGGCAATTCAACCGAAACAGGATTTCCATCTACGAACAAGATATTATACGAAACACCTTCCTGAAGCCACTTTACGTCTTCGCCAATTGTTGTTTCCATTAAAACAATATCTTCAAATGAATCTGTATCTAAAAAGTGATATTGATCGCCATCTACATACGAAAATTCTAAAGGTTTATTTGTTGTGTGGCAAAATTCTACCGAATCAGTCGAACGGAATTTTACTGATGTAGAGCTGTTTGTTTCGAGGTTTCTCAAAACTGTTTGCACGAAACCAGCCTGACGACCTTGTGTTCGGTGAAGCATACTCATTACTGCATGTGGAGCACCGTTGTACATTATAACTCTGCCTTTTCTGATGTCTGTTGGATTTGCCATATTATTCTATTTTTCTATTATTTATATTTTATTGTTTTTTTGATGTTTTAAATTAGAGCCAATCGCTATCTTTCCACAACAACGATTTTGCAATTGAACGTGCAAAGAATGGACCACGATAAATCATACCTGTGTATATCTGAACCAAACTTGCACCTGCATTTATCATTTCGCCTGCACGTTCTGTATTTGTTATACCACCTACTGCTATGATTGGTAATTTACCTTCAGTAGCCTTAGAAATATAACGAACAACTTGTACACTTTTTTCAAAAAGAGGTGCACCACTCATACCACCTTTAGTTTCCATACCATCGCGAACTCTTTCAATAGTAGTATTAGTTGCACAAATACCATCGAGGTTTAACGATGTAAGTACTTCGAGTATTGAATCTATTTCTGGATATGTTAAATCGGGTGCTATTTTTAAAATTATAGGAATACGTTTAACGCCCAATTTTTTAGCTCTATCTTCATTAGCCTTAGAAACTGCACTCAACAAATTTGGCAAAAACTCTTTACCTTGCAATTTGCGCAATTCAGGTGTGTTGGGGCTACTTACATTTATTACAAAGAAATCTGCATAATTTGCCAACGCATTGAACGAAAACAAATAGTCTTCGGCAGCGTTTTCCAATGGAGTAATTTTCGACTTACCAATGTTTATGCCAAGTGGACAAGTTTTTCTACCCTTAGCCGTTACAGTTTGGGCTAAACGTGCAGAAATTTCCTCAGCACCATCATTCGGAAATCCACAACTATTTACAACAGCCTCTAAATCTGGATAACGAAACATTCTAGGCTTTGGATTACCTGCTTGTTTAAGCATTGATATTGTACCAATTTCTATATGTCCAAAACCAAAAGCAGCAGCGGCACGAAAAGCATGAGCATCTTTATCGAAACCAGCAGCTAAACCAACACGATTAGGAAAATCTACACCAAAAACATTTACAGGCTTTTTGGTTTTTATCAAATTCAAATATTCCATAACCATTCTGAGTGGTGGAACTGCACCAACTACCTTCATAGCACGTAAAGCCATTTCGTGTGCGACCTCTGGATTTTGCGTAAACAAAATCGGTCTCATAATCTTCTCGTAAAAAGCGTCCATTACCTTCTGTAAGTTATAAGTTAAAAAAAATATTAAAAATCGCCTAAAATTCTGTTATCAAAAGCAAATAAGACAAGCATTTTTTTTCATCAAAATACAAGTTAAATACAATCTTTAAGGTTTGACTTTTGGTATTTTCTTGTTTTACACTTTTTATATATAGTTTTACACCCCAAAATAACTAAATTGAAGTCAATTGAAGTCGATACCACAAAGCGTAAAAAATAAAATAAAGCCACCAATTGAGCTATTTCCGATACTTAGCAACATTAAGGGATACAATACCTCGAAGTTAGCCGATGATATTAGAACTGGTTTCAATGTAGCGGTATTGTCGTTCCCTGTAAATATGGCGTATGCTTTAGTAGCAGGTCTTCCTATTTCTTATGGTATTTTCAGTGGAATTTTAGTATCGATTATCGGTTTAATATTTTGTCGAAGCATATACATAACCTTCGGTCCAAGCAATGCTACTGCTGTAATGCTTTTAAGCACCTTTGCCGCTGCTGGTATGATAAATGAAGCGCAACGTATGGCTGTATTGCCAAATATTTTGCTGTGCGTTGGTGTTTTTATGGCTTTTATAAGTATTTTTAAACTTACGTTTTTAATATCTTATATATCGAGAACAGTCATAATTGCGCACGTAACAAGTTCGGCACTACTGATTGTTGTGAACCAAATGCGTAATTTGCTTGGATTTACATATCAAGATAACGCTGCCCCCATATCACTTATCGACAACATTATAACAACTATAAAATCTATAGATGGAACACAAATATCGTCGGTAATAATGGCAAGCATAACACTGGCAATATTCTTTCCACTAAAACGTTTTGCAAAAAAACTTCCAGCAGAAGGTTTAACTTTGATTGCAGTTGGTGTTGTATGCTTTTTGATGTGTGAATATACAAATTTTGATGTTGAGCGTCTACGAGCTATAACAGTGTCGGAATGGAAACTTACAGTACCCGACTTCACGCTACTACCCATAAAAGAAACTGCATCGCTATCAATAGCTATAACATTGCTTGCTATAATAGAAGCATTTTCGATAGGCAAAAGCTTGGCATCGCAAAAAGCTGATAGGCTCGATACCAATCAAGAAGTATTTTCGTTAGGTATGGCAAATGCAACAAGTGCGTTTGCTTCGGCTACAATAGCATCGGGGTCGCTCACGCGTTCTACACTTGCAGTAAATAGTGGTGCAAAAACAACAATGTTTAACCTTTTCACTGCATTATTTACAATAGTTGCTATGTTATTGTTTGGCGAAGCTGTATCGTATATTCCTAAGGCTACCCTAGCATTGATTGTAGTTTACACAAGTGTAACTCTCATAAAACCTGCTGTTATAAAAGTAGCTTTAAAAAGTACCCCCAGCGATGCTATTGTATTTTTAGTTACATTCTTAACTGGTGTATTTTCAACGCTCGACAATGCAATTATTGTTGGTGTAATAATCTCGATACTATTGTTCTTGCGTAAAGCTAGCCGTCCAGAAATTGTAGAATACGAAATTTCAGATAGTGGAGAACTTGAAAAAGTAAAAGATAAAACAGCTCGTGCAGATCCTGAAATATCGATTGTTCACGTAGAAGGAAATATGTTCTTTGGGGCAAGCGATGTTCTGCAAAATCAAATTCGTCGTATTGCAGCCGATCCAAATCTAAAGGTACTGATATTAAAACTTCGCAATGCTATAAATATTGACGCAACAAGTGTGCTAGACCTTGAAGAACTAGACCGACGTATGAAAGCCTCTAATCGTATTCTATTAGTTTGCGAAATTAGAGAAGATATAATGAACATTTTGAAAAAATCGGGAACTGTTGAAAAAATCGGTATCGATAGACTTTTTGAAAATGACGAAAACAACGCAACCCTATCGGCAGCCAAAGCTATAAGATACGCTCAAAAATTCCTAAAAGACGAAAATCCAAAGTTGACTATATACACAACTAAACAGATTTCAGAAAACTAATTTATATGATAAAGCTTATTGCAGTGGGGAAAATGAAAAACAAAGCTTTAGCCGAACTTTGTAATGATTACTTTTCGCGCATAAAACACTTCGACAATTTTGAATTTGTAGAAATAAAAGATTCTACAATTGAAACAGAAGCCGATAAAATGTTAGATGCTCTTAAAAATTTCAAAGGTAAAGTCTATGCAATGAGTGAAGAAGGTAAAATGCAAACATCGGTAGCTTTGTCTAAAATGCTTGAAAACGACTTACTATCTGGTGGTAGTGCTTTCATTATTGGAAGTGCATATGGGCTTAGCGATAAAATCAGACAACGTGCAAACGCCACAATATCGCTTTCGCCTATGACTTTCACCCACGAATTTGCAAGAGCTATTCTTGCCGAACAACTTTACCGAGCTAAAACAATAACAGCAAAAACAGGATATCATCACGTTTAAAAATTATGAAAAAAGTAATTACAACTTTAATAATTACAACTATAGCTTGTATATCTGCATTTGCAGAATATGTAGCAATTGCACTTCCCAAAGAAAGCGAACTAAACGATAATCGCAAATTTTACGATGCATCTATTGCAGTCAATAAGATTGATGATAACACACTGCAACAAGCTGTTGAAACATTGCTTTCAACACCAAGTAGTGAGTTATCTAAACTTTTAATAAATCCACAAAATGCTACAAGAGCTTCTAAGTTTTTAAAATTTTCGCGATTAGATAAGTCTGTCAAGATTTTTCCAATTAATTTTGGCAAGTGGAAAGTTGCAATATTTCAAATTCCACAAAATAGTCGAATGCGTAAAGGGTTGAATTACTTTGTATTTGAACAGATAGGCAACAAACTCTTGTGGGATGTATCAGTAAACAATATGTTTTTATCATTGATTTCACAATGTAATTTTCAAGCCCCTACTCAAATTGATATATCAAAAGTAAAAACATCATCTGCGTCCGACAAAGCCATACTAAACGATTTAACAAAAAACAAACAACCTTTTTTGGTTTTCCTAAATGGTGCTTTAATATCCACAACTTCAGACTCAAACGTATACAAGCATCCAGCTTCCAAATTTTACAAGAAAATTCAAGACGTATTCTTTAGTTGGCAAATCGAAAAATATGCCCAATTTATGTCGCCTAAAAGTAAAAGTAAATTTAACGAACAATACTCGGGAATGTCGGAACAACAAAAGAAATCAACATTATCAGATTACTTTGCTTGGAAGAAAAAATATATCAAAGTTCTACAACTTTCCGACAACGAATTTATTGTTCTTTTTAAGCGCCAAAAACAAGGTCAAAAAGACCAGTTCGACTTAGCTTATATAACACTAACATCAAAAGATGGATCAACTGGATATCTTGAAAAATTCGGTGATCGCACACCATTAGATATTATGCTACATCGCCACATACTGCGTTAAAAAATTAATTCTAATAAAAAAAAGGCATTCAAAAGAATGCCTTTTTTTATAGAAAATGTTAAATAAAATTAACGCATTAAGCGCGATAATGCTTCAGAATAACAAGCAATAGTATTAGCTACAACTTCATCAGGAAGAACCGGACCAGGAGCTTGTTTATTCCAATCTAAAGTTTCGAGCCAATCACGAACGTATTGTTTATCGTATGAAGGTTGCGAACGACCAATTTCGTATTTATCGGCTGGCCAATAGCGAGATGAATCTGGAGTCAACACTTCATCGATAAGGTAAACTTTTCCATTTTCATCTGTACCGAACTCAAACTTTGTATCAGCCAAAATAATGCCACACTCCGATGCCTTTTTAGCGCCCATATTATACAAACGCAAACTTGCCGACTTTATTTGATTAAACAAATCAGCACCCAAGATTTTCTCGCATTCATCGTTTGTTATTGGCATATCATGCCCTTCAGCAGCCTTAGTTGTTGGCGTAAACAAAGGTTCTGGCAATTGTTGCGATTCTTTCATACCAACTGGCAATTCAAACTCGAACAACTTACCTGTTTGCTTATATTCTTTCCATCCACTGCCTGCCAAGTAGCCACGTGCAATTGCTTCGATTGGCATAGGCTTTAGCTTCTTTACGAGCATAGAACGCTGTTGTAAATCAGGTCTATCTTTCAACAACTCAGCCAAACGCTCATCATGATTATCAACCAAGTGTGTAGGCATAATTTCGGCGGCAAATTTAAACCACCAAAGACTAATTTGAGTAAGCAATATGCCTTTACCTGGAACGCCATTAGGCATTATGACATCGAACGCAGAAATACGGTCGGTAGCAACAATCAAAAGCTCGTCGCCCAAGTCAAAATTTTCTCTTACTTTTCCAGTTGAGACCTTCTTAAAAGGAAGACCTTCAACCGACATCAACGCTTCTTTAGGTAAATTAAAGTTCATATTTTTATTACAAAACAACACAACGCAAAATGCAAGACTTAAAAAACAAAAAAAGGCTCTCGTTGAGAGCCTTTTTTACATTCATAAAAACTATTTAGTTTTATTTACACTTGTAAATGTAGAAACTGGGAAATTACTTGAAACTGTAAACAAACAAACATCTGGTTTTGCCCAGCTTTTCCAGAGGTATCTTACGCCTTCTATGTTAGAATCGGCACTAACTTCAACGGAATCGCCACCCAACTTCAAAGATGTTGGTGCAACCCATTTTTTATCTATAAGAACTTCAAAGCCACGTAAATCTCCATTAGCTTTTATTTTCTTACTAAACTTAACTATAACTTTCTGACCATTATATTTTGCACTAACAAACTGGGCATTATCGCATTTGTAAGCCGATTTCTTATAAGTTTTGTTCATTGCCAACGCAAACAAACGCTTACAAACAAAAGTTTTATCTTGAGGATGAATATCTTTTTCATCGCCAGAATCAACAATTGGAACCATATATACATTCTTCATTTCGTTTGCGACTTTTTGCTGACTTACACGAACATCACTCCAGAAAGATTGAGTACCAAAAGATGGCAATTGGAAGAAATAAAATGGCATATTTTTTACGCCCCAAGCTTCACGCCAATGATTAATAAGTATTTTAAATGTTGGTGCAAAACTCTTAACCTTACCTTTTCCGGCATCACTTTCACCTTGATACCATACAAATCCCTTTGCTGTAAAACCTGCCAATGGCGCAACTTTTGCATTCCACAAATAACTTGGTGTTTCTTGTGGTCTCCACACCGAAACTGGATTTGGAGTAGAACGAATTATAGCAGAACGCTTCTTTGCAACTTCGGCTTTCGACCACTTTTTAGCTTTTGCATCTTTGCTTAATTTATCTAACTTAGCTTTATGAGCAGCCTTTGCCTTTTCGTAATTATAAGTAGATTGAGCTTTTTCAAATTTTGCCAAATTTTCGCTCAATGCTTTTGTCGTAAGCTTTTCCTTTGAAATCCATGCAATCATAGAACTACCACCGAGTGGAGTTTCAACCAACCCTACAGGAGTTTTCAATTCTTTTGCAATCATTTCAGCAAAATAATATCCGACAGCCGAAGCAACTGGCATTGAATTTTCATCTGCAACATTCCACTTAGCTTTTTCGTGAAATTCTATTTTAGGCTCAGTTGCCATAGTAGATGCTGGTTGCGAAAAAATTCTGATATTAGGATTTATTCTACCTTTTGCAGCTTCAAAATCGGTAGTTTTTTTCATAGTCCATTGCATATTGCTTTGACCACCTAAAATCCAAACTTCACCAACGAGAACATTTTTGAAATTCTTTTGTTCTTTGCCATTTTCCGACACTACAAAAGAAACGGGCTTTGCCGATTTTTTCAACTTAGCAGTTCTTACAGTCCACTGACCTTTATCGTTAGCTTTTACTGTAATTTTCTTACCAGCAATATCTACTACAACTTTAGCGTTAGCTTCGGCTGTACCCCAAATTTTATTTGGCATACCAGCTTGTAATACCATATTATCGTTAAAAATTCGAGGCATCCAAATTTCTGCAAAAGCAGTAGTAGCCAATATTGATAATAAACCTATTGTTATTTTTTTCATCATATACCTATAATTATTTTATTTATTTTTTGTAGACTTTGGTTTGTCAACAAGAGCTTCTTGTCCAAAATTTATACGCATTTTTTCGACTTCTTCCGATGCTTGCTTATGACCACGCGCACTAGCTACCGAAAAATATCGGTACGCTTTTTTTATGTCTTTTGCAACCCCCACGCCAGATGCATGAGCTACACCCAAATAATAAATAGCTTCTGTATTATTTTCTATTTCGGCAGCGTTGAACCAAATAGCCACTGCACGATTAGTATCACGTTGTACTCCATCGCCTGTATAGTAACACAAAGCCATATATACTTGAGCCGTTCCATGACCTTGTTCGCCTGATTTCTTCCAAAGTTCAAATGCTTTTTTAGAATCTTTCTTTGCCACACCAATACCTTTAGCATAAGCGAATGCCAAATTATTTTGAGCCCTTGCATGACCTTGTTCTGCAGCCTTTGACCACCAAAAAGCAGCTGTTGGCATATCTGGTAAAACAGCAATACCATTACAATAAGCATTACCCAACATATATTGCGAAATAGCATCGCCACGCTTTGCACCTTCTGTCCAAAACTGAACTGCAGTTGGAATGTTACGTGGCACACCTTTACCAGAGTAAAACGACATACCTAAATTAGTATAAGCTCTTGCCGAACCAGCCTTTGTAGCCTTATCCCAAAACTGAACAGCCAACTCAAAGTTAGGCACGTTTTTTCCACTATCGCCATCAGCATAAAATTCACCGATAGAATTTAACGCATCGGCATCGCCAGCACGAGCCTTTTCAAGTTTCTCTTGCAGATTGAATTCGGCAAATGAAATGCTTGTAGCAAAAGCTAACCAAAGTAATAAACATTTTTTCATAGATAAGTAATTTAAAGGAATAAGAAAGCTTTTCAATACTATTTTTTACGCAATCTTTTTATTGTATCGCGATAATATATCGCCAACTCGAAATTTTTCTTATCGGCAGCCTCAAGCATTTTAGCTTCAAATTCTGCAATAATTGTTTTCAATTCGTTTTCAGGCTTAGTAATTATATCCTTAAGTTTATCGTCTTTTTTAACTAACGATGGCTGAATTGGACGCGAAACTGTACGAGGTACAATATTATTTTCCTGATTATATTGAATTTGTATTTCACGACGATTTTTACATGTGTCGATTGCTGTTTTTAGCGAATCTGTAATATTATCGGCATACAAAATAACTCTGCCATTTTCATGTCGAGCAGCACGACCAGCTGTCTGAATTAAACTTGTAGCACTACGCAAAAAGCCTTCTTTATCGGCATCTAAAATACATACCAACGAAACTTCTGGCGCATCGAGACCTTCACGCAACAAGTTTACCCCAACAAGAGCGTCAAACTCGCCCAAACGCAATCTGCGTAAAATCTCAACACGCTCAATGGCGTCGATATCTGAGTGTAAATACTCAACTTTTATACCTAATTCGGTAAGATATTCTGAAATATCTTCACTCATACGTTTAGTAAGAGTAGTTACAAAAACTCGTTGTTTACGTTTTGCAGTTTCTACAATTTCTGATGCGCAATCTTCAACCTGCCCTTTTATCGGACGAATTATCATTTCAGGATCTAACAAACCTGTTGGACGAATAATCTGTTGAGCAACAACATCACTAACCGACAATTCAAATTGAGCTGGTGTAGCCGAAACAAATACGGTTTGCCCTGTAATTGAATCGAACTCTTCAGGACGAAGTGGGCGATTATCTAAAGCACTTGGCAAACGAAAACCATATTCAATTAAACGCTCTTTACGAGAACGGTCGCCATGATACATAGCTCTAATCTGAGGATATGTAACATGACTTTCGTCTAAGAAAATCACCGTATCTTTAGGAAAAAAGTCGAGCAAACACCAAGGTCTTGAACCAGGTTCTCTGCCTGCTAAATGTCGAGAATAGTTTTCTATACCAGTACAAAAACCAGTTTCAGACAACAAGTCTATATCTTGGTCGGTACGCATTTTTATACGTTGGGCTTCTAAAAGTTTATTTTGGCTTTCAAGTTCAGCTACTCGTTCAACAAGTTCTGCTTTTATTGCTGGTATAGCTTCGTTTATACGCTGTTTAGGTGTAATAAAACCAGTAGCCGGATACAAATCAAATCTATCAATTTTTGCAACAACCTCACCAGTTAATGGATCAATTTTTTTGAGAGAATCGATTTCGTCGCCGAAAAACTCGACACGCAACGCAGTATCTAAATATGCCGGAAAAACGTCTAATACATCGCCTCTAACTCTAAACATACCACGCTCAAACGCAGTATTGTTTCGCGTGTAATGAATATCGACAAGTCTTTCAACTAACTCGGAACGCGACATTTCTAACCCGTTGCGCAGAGGTATCATTAGCTTTCTAAAATCTTCGGGCGAACCTAAGCCATAAATACAAGAAACCGTTGCTATAACAATAACATCACGTCTTGAAACTAACGATGACGCAGCCGATATACGCAATTTTTCAATTTCATCATTAATAGATGAATCTTTCTCAATATAAGTATCAGATTGAGGAATGTAAGCTTCGGGCTGATAATAATCGTAATAGCTCACAAAATATTCTACTGCGTTGTCGGGGAAAAATTCTTTAAACTCTGCATACAACTGAGCTGCTAACGTTTTGTTGTGCGATATAATCAACGCTGGACGATCCAAATTACTAATTACATTAGCCATGGTAAAAGTTTTACCCGAACCAGTAACGCCAACTAAGGTTGAATACTTATTGCCATCTTTCAAACTATTAGTTATAGCTTCGATAGCTTGAGGTTGATCGCCTGATGGTTTATATTTTGATGATAACTTAAATAATTTTCCAGTCATTTATTTAATCAAGTTTACTATATCAGTAATTGAAAGCATATCTAAATCACGAGCAATAATGTCTATTCGGCAATCTGGATTTTGCGATGCTTCTGCTAAAGCTTCCATTGAGTTTGTTGTGGCAACTGCAATAGTTTTCATACCAGCAGCAACGCCAGCACGCAATCCCATAAAAGAATCTTCAAAAACTATGCAATTTTCTGGAGGTACACCTAAACGTTCCGAAGCTTTTAAAAATACATCAGGTGCAGGTTTACTTTTTACAACATCTTCCGATGCCGCATAAGCCTGAAAATATTTGCCAAAACCTAATTTAGCAACAGTTACATCTAAATTCTTTCTTGGCGTAGACGAACCTATCGCACAAAGAATACCAGCGTTGTTTAAACTTTTCAGCAAGTTTTCAGCACCTGAAATGGTAGGAACACCTTGTTGAGATATTATTTTTCTGTAAAGGCTTTCTTTTTCGTCAGAAAGTTGTTGTGCAATAGTTAAATCTTTTGTCCAATTTAGTATTTCGGTTATGATTTCTATGTTTCGTACACCGAAAGTTATTTCAAAAAAATTCGGTATCAACTTTAGATTGTGCGATTTTGCTAATTCAATCCAAGTGTGTTCGTGAGTTCTGCCAGAATCTACAATAGTTCCGTCCCAATCAAAAATACAAGCAATTTTCATATATATAATATATTCCAAAAAAGTCGTAATTTTTAAAGCTTTTTTATATATTTTTTAAAAAAAGTTATATTGAATAAAAATAGATTAGTAAAAAAAATAAAAAATACTGTTGACATATTCTAAGTTTTCAGTTCAATGATAAAACTTTATTAACAATTTTTTCACAAGATAGACAGGAAGCACAAATGAATCCAACATATAGTCCCTCAAAATTGAAACGTGCACGTCGTTGCGGATGGCGTGCTAGAATGAAAACTCCGGGCGGTCGCTCGGTCATCAACGCACGTCGCCAAAAAGGCCGTAAGCGTTTGGTAACTAAATAATGCTTCTCTGCGCGAATGCACTTTGGTAAAGAAAGTAGAGTGCGTCTTGCGAGGGATTTTGAGTTTTTAAAAAAGAATTCTACGAAGGCCGATTGTTCTGCCTTCGTATTTTATTTATATCCGAATGCTCAAAAATGCTCAAGACTTGCAGTCATAACAAGTAAACGCGTGGGGTGCGCTGTTGAACGCAACTTAGCCCGACGTAGATTTAGAGCCATTTTCAGAAAGATTAGCCCTACACTATCTAAAAATGTAGATATTTTAGTATTTGTGCGTAAAGGTTATGTAAAATTTGATTATCAAACCTTAGAATATAAGTTTGAAAATGCTGCAAAACAATTAATTGCTCGATATGAAAAAAATCTTTAGTGGCATTTTGAATTTTGTATTAAATATACCAACATACATTTGTTGCGCTTTGATTAGGTTTTATCAAATTGTAATATCACCAGTTATTCATATATTTGGTGGTGGATGCCGATTTTTTCCAACATGCTCGCAATATACCTTGTTGTGTATAAAACATCACGGAGCAATTAAAGGCATAATTATGGGAGCATGTAGAATAATTAGATGTAATCCACTGTCTAAGGGAGGTTTAGATTTTCCTCCAAAAAAATTTGATTTTAAAAAGTTGTTTTCGCAAAACAGTGTTGACGAATTTAATGATTTTGATAATAAACCTTAATTTAATATTTTAAGAAATAAACCATGGACAAAAAAAATACAATTATAGGCGTTTTATTATTGCTTGCATCGTTCTATTTTATGCACGATTATTCAAGCAAAGAAGCTGAGTTGGCAAAATACAAGCAAACTCAAGCAGTAGCAAGTGCGCAGGCAAATACATCGGCAAGTAAGCCAACAAAACCTGCAATTACAATCGATGCAACAGAGTATAAAGACAATGTTCCTGAAGCTACAGAAATACTTGAAAACAAAGATATAAAAGTAGTTTTTACAAATAAAGGTGGCGCTATAAAAGATGTTGAACTTTTGAAATATTACAAAAGTCAAGATTCTAAAACACCATACGCTTTCAACGAAATAAAAAAGTCGTACCCCGCTATGTCGACTGCATTTTACGATGAATCGAGCTTCTTGCCAAAACCGATGCTCAATACGTTTAAAATGACAAATAAGACCGACACTCAAGTTGTGTACGAATTCGCTAATGAAAAATTTAAGATTGTGCGTGAATACGCAATAGTTAAAGAAGATAAAGATAACTTCCAACCATACACAATCCTGACAAAAACAACTATAAAAAATCTCACAAAAACAGAGTTGTCGTTGAAAGAAATATCGTTTTACTTAGGAGCAGTACCTCCAACAGAAAGCGATGTTTATGGTTCAAACTTAGCATTCGTTTTGTATAATGAAGATAACGAAACAGAATTTGCACGTTCGTCAGCATTCTTAGATAGTTCTGGTTTCTTAGGTTTCGGAGCAAGCGAGGCTTCGGATTATCAAAAATTCAACGAACCTACAAAATGGGTTTCAATAAAAAATCAGTTCTTTGCATCCGTATTTACACCATATAAAACAGAAGCAATTGGTGGTATTGCTGTACCAGTAAAACTAAATGCAACTGGTGATAATAAATATATGAAAAACGCAATTGGTGGGTTTGTAAATTTTGCAATACCTGCAATTGCACCACAAAAAGAGTGGTCGGTTGAAGGCGCATATTTTGTAGGGCCAAAAGAACTTGACCGTTTGTATTCGTTGGGTAGCAATCAAGAAGCTATTATGGACTATGGCTGGTTCGGGTTTGTAAGTCGTCCTCTTTCACGCTTGTTGAATTGGATTCATTCGCTGATTGATACAGTGTCGCCAAATTGGGGTTGGGGTTGGTCTATCATTATATTAACGTTGTTGGTGCGTTTGGTAATGTGGCCTTTGACTTCTATACAAATTAAGTCGTCGCAACGAATGGCTAAAATGCAAGTTCCGTTGAAGGAAATTCGTGAAAAATTTAAAGATGATCCAAAACGTGTACAACAAGAAACAATGAAATTGTATTCGGAATATGGTATAAATCCGTTGGCAGGTTGTTTCCCAGTATTTATTCAAATTCCAATATTTATTGGTTTGTATTATATGTTGCAAACTTCGTGCGAAATTCGCTTTGCACACTTCTTGTGGATTAAAGACTTGTCGTTGCCAGATACCATAGAAGCATTGCCAAGTGTATTTGGTATTCCTCTTCATATTTTACCATTGTTGAATGCTTTGATTACATTTATTCAAATGCACTTAACACCAACACCATCGACCGATAAAACACAGGCATTTATGTTTAAACTTATGCCAGTAATTATGCTTGTGTTCTTCTATACATTCCCATCTGGTTTGGTGTTGTATTGGTTAGTTCAAAGCCTGCTCGGTATTGTACAAGCTATAATTATTCGCCGTGGTGCTGATAAAGTTGAGCTTAAGAAACGTACAAAACCAGGGTTCTTCCAACGCTTACAACAAGCTATGGAAGAAGCCCAAGCACAACAACAAGCAAGAGGTCCGGAGTTTGATAAACTGCCATTGCGTGAACGTTTGCGTATAGCTAAAGAAGATGCAATAAAAGCAAAGCGTCAGCGTATGCAGAATATGGGAAATCAAGAACGCAAAAAGAACCCAGGTGGACGCTCTACAAAACCAAAACGTAGATAATTTTCAGAGCTTGTGTTTGTAAAAAAAACAAGCTCGTAAAAAAGTCTGGTTGACTTTTTCAAAAAAAACAGTCATTTTTAAACTATTATTCTTAAAACAAATAGGAGATATATACAATGTCAGGACACAGTAAATGGGCCACAACAAAACGTCACAAGGCTGCTGTTGACGCAAAAAGAGGTAAAATCTTCAGCGCAATCAGTAAAGACTTGACTCTCGCTGCTAAAGATGGTGGCGGAGACCCAACAACAAACGCACGCCTTCGTATGCTTATCCAGAAGGCAAAAGCTGCAAATATGCCTGCCGATAATGTCGACAGAGCTATCAAAAAAGGTACTGGTGAAATCCCAGGCGTAATCTACGAACAACTTCTTTACGAAGGTTATGGTCCAGGTGGTATTGGTATTATTGTTGAAGTTACAACCGACAATAAAAACCGTGCAGCAAGTGATGTTCGCAGTACTTTCACAAAGAATGGTGGTAACCTTGCAACTCCAGGTGCATTGCAGTTCAACTTTACAAAACAAGGTCAGTTTGTAATTAGTGCCGATAAAACTTCAGAAGACGCTCTTATGGATGTAGTTCTTGATGCAGGTGCTGAAGATATCCTCAATAATGGCGACCACTTTGAAATCCTCTGCCCTATTTCATCGTTCACAGCAGTTAGTGAAGCTTTGGAAAAAGCTGGTATCGAGCCTGATGAAGCAGAATTGGCTTGGATTCCAAATTCGGAAACAGATATTACTGATCCAGAAATTGCAAAGAAAATTATAAAGCTCACCGATGCACTCGAAGCTCTCGATGACGTTCAGAATGTATATTCAAACGAAAATATCGATGACTCGTTGCTCGACTAATTTTCTTTAAAATTCTTAAAAACAGAAGCGAATTTGCATTTTGCAGTTCGCTTCAATAGTAAATAAAAAATCACACATTGCCGATAATGGCTTTCTTTTTAAATTATGAAAAAAACACTCTTTGAAAAAGTATGGCAAAAACATGCTGTTCGTGAATTACCCGACGGTTCAACACAGTTGCTTGTAGGTACACACCTCTTGCACGAAGTAACAAGCCCACAAGCTTTTGGAATGCTTCGAACATTAAAACTTGGTGTAAAATATCCACAGCGTACGTTCGCAACAGTCGACCACATTATCCCAACAGATAATCGTGCAGAACCTTATAAAGATGCAACTGCATACGAAATGCTTACCGAATTGCGTAAGAATTGTAAAGATAATGGTATTACATTCTTCGATGTTCATACAGGTGCACAAGGCGTTATACATATTGTAGCACCAGAACAAGGGCTTATACATCCTGGAATGACTGTTGCATGTGGCGACTCGCACACTGCCACACATGGTGCTTTTGGTGCAATAGCTTTTGGTATTGGTACTAGTCAGGTTCGCAATGTTTTGGCGACTCAAACATTGGCATTTAAAAAGTTAAAAGTTCGTCGTGTAAACGTTAACGGTAAACTTCGTGATGGCGTTTATCCTAAAGACGTAGCTTTGCATATAATCCGTAAGCTTGGTGTAAATGGTGGTATTGGCTACGCATACGAGTTTGGTGGTCAAGTGTTCGATGATATGTCGATGGAAGGCAGAATGACAGTCTGCAATATGGCTATCGAAGGTGGCGCAAGAATTGGTTATGTAAATCCAGATGAAAAAACATTTGAGTATTTGCGTAATCGCCCATACGCACCAAAGGGTGAAGAATTTGAAAAGGCTATTGAATACTGGAAAACAATAGCATCTGACGAAGGTTGCCAATACGATGATGTTGTAGACTTCAATGGTGAAGATATTGAACCTACTGTTACATGGGGTGTAAATCCATCGCAAGCAATATTCGTTAGCGAAAAAATACCAAACCCTGCAACAATAGAAGATGCAACAGCTCGCAAGGATGCTGAAGATGCCCTCGCTTATATGGGCTTAGCACCAGAAACTCCAATAGCTGGCACAAAAATCGATGTAGCATTCATTGGTTCATGTACAAATGGTCGCTTGTCGGACTTCGTTGAAGCTGCAAAATATCTAAAAGGTAAAAAAGTTGCAGAAGGAGTAAAAGCATTAGCTGTTCCGGGCTCGCAAATTGTTGATAAGCTTGCTCGTGAAATGGGCTTGAATAAAGTGTTTGAAGAAGCTGGTTTCCAATGGCGTGAAGCTGGTTGCTCGATGTGCTTGGCAATGAATCCTGATAAATTAGTTGGGCGTCAGCTATGTGCTTCAACATCGAATAGAAATTTCAAAGGCAGACAAGGTTCTCCAACTGGTAGAACAGTGTTGATGAGTCCTCTTATGGTTGCAGCAGCAGCTGTAAAAGGCGAAATTACAATGCCGTAAGATTTTATAAAATACAAAGAGAGCTTTAATAGAAAGCTCTCTTTTTTTATAAAAGAATTGCAAAGAATTGCATATACCATCAATATGAAAACATGAAAAGAATTTTGTATATGATGGGAGTATTGAGCTTGTGTGCTCTATGTTGTTGTTCTGATAAAACCCAAATTTCAAGAACAGAGCTTGCAGATAAAATCAAGGGTGGTTGGGCTGGTCAATTTTTAGGCTGTGCGTATGGTGGACCAACAGAATTTAAATATGTAAATAAGATAATTCCACCAGAAGTAAAATTAGGTTTTCCTGCTGATAAGCCACTTGTAAAGGATATTTTTGGTGGTCTTTACGACGATGTTTACATGGATGCAACTTTTGTTGCAGTCTTTGAAAAACATGGCTTAAACGCACCTCGTAGAGAGTTTGCAAAAGCTGTTGCTGAAGCTAATTACGAACTTTGGTGTGCCAATAAAGCTGCACGCTTTGAATACTTAGACGGCTACAATGTGGGTAAACCAACATCTTGGAAAACCAATCCATATTCAAACGATATAGACTTTCAAATCGAAGCCGACTTCGCTGGTTTGATGTCACCTGCTATGCCCACAAATGCAATAGATGTTTGCAATACTATCGGCAGAATATTTAATTCGGGCGAAGATTATTATTGTGGCGTATATGTTGCAACGTTATATTCATTAGCGTTTAAAACAACCGATATGCAAAAGTTAGTAGAAGATGCCTTGAAAGCTATTTCACAACAAAGTATATCGTACAACATTGTTTCTGATATATTATCAGAATACAAAAAAGATAAATCAAATTGGCTAAATGCTTGGAATGTTGTAAAAAAGTATTTTGAAAAGCCATGCAAAACATATGCAAAACAAACTCTCTATGCACCATATAATTTAGGTTATGTAGTTATTGGTCTGCTATATGGCAATGGCGATTTTGAAAAAACTATCGATATTTCAACCCGATGTGGCTTAGATTCCGACTGTAATCCTGCTACTGCTGGTGGAATCTGGGCAACGGCTTTCGGCTATAATAAAATTCCAGAAAAGTTCAGAAAACCTCTCGAACTTGCAGAAAATAAACTTATGTTTGGCACAAACTACACTCCTGCTATGCTCTACGAAATAGGGACAAAACAAGCTATTGAAGTCATAGCAAAAAATGGAGGCAAAATAAATGGTGAAAAAATTGCAATCCCATCACAAAAAATTAAATGTGTAGAATTTGAAACGCCTATGCCCGATTATAAAATAACGAAGCGTGAACAAATTTCATTAAAAGATAATCAGAGCAAAGAAATAACGTTCAAAGCAAAAGGTATTGAAGTTTTTGTTTATCATTACTCAACAAAAAATGCTCCGAATGCCAAAGCAAAAAAAATCAATAGCGAAATTGCCAATGTAGAAGTATCGCTCAACGGAAAACCTGTTAGAAACGCAAAGTTCTTTGGCGACTTACACAGAGTTTATCGCAAATACGCCTTTGCAGATTTCACCCTACCCGATGGCGAAAATACCATAAATTTGACATTTAAAAAATCAAACAAATTGGCAGCCGATTTTTTCTGCGAAATACGTTATTACAAATAGAATTTAAATATAATAAAGTCTATGAAACTAATAAAACTCACGTTTATATTATTGTGCATTTGTAATTTTGCATTTGCTAATAAATTTACAACAGACGATGTTGAGCCGTCATTCAAATACGATGGGAAAGCCTTCGACAAATCTACTTGGGCAAAATCGGAAAGCGTTTTGAAAAACTCAGCCGATGAAAAAATAACACTACGTACATACTCTTCGCCCGACAAGCTTTTAAATGTTATCCTAACAATAAAAGAATACCACAAATTCAACGTTGTTGAGTGGTTGTGCGAGTTTGAAAACGTAGGAAATACCGACACTAAAATTGTATCGGATTTAAAGAATGTAGATTGGCAATGGAGGTTAGCAAACAATACAAAAATTGCATTTGTAAGAGGCCTTACAGGTGGAGATATAAAAACACAAGAATTCAAACCTGTATTTGCCGAAATAGGTAATCATCACAAAAAAACGTTCGAATTGATAAACGACAGAGGTAGATCAAGTTGCAAATACTTGCCCTTCTTTTCTGTTGACTACGATGCTTTTAATGGGTTTTTAGCAGGTATCGGCTGGACTGGTAATTGGGAAGTGAAAGTTAATGCTCCAACTACAAATAAATTTCATCTTCAAGCAGGTCTGCTAAAGACAAATTTCAAACTTTATCCAAAGGAAAAAATCAGAACACCTGCAATATTCATTGCTAATCGAATAAACACAAACATAGAAGATGCACAAAACTTGCATCGCAAGTTTATGCTCAAACATCATTCGCCCCATAACTCAAAAGGCGAGCTTATAAAAACCCCGTATTCATACGCATTCCACGGATGTCTTCCTCAATGGAAAATTTTAAAAGCATTAGATTTAGCAAAAGCAAACAATGTTCCAGTTGATTTGTGTTGGATTGACGCTGGTTGGTATGGCGATGATGTTCAACACCCAGAATCTTTATTGGAATTCGATTGGTGGTCAATAGCTGGCGACTGGCGTGTAAATAGAAAATTATTCCCTGAAGGTCTAAAGAAAATCACAAATAAAGCACACTCTTTAGGAATGAATGCAATGGTTTGGTTTGAATCGGAACGTGTTGGTCCAAAAACAAAGCTCTACAAATCAAATCCAGAAAACTACATAAGCGAAGGCAGAGTGCATCTAATAAATATGGGCGATGACAAATTACGAAAGCAATTAGAAGATTCTATAATTGCTGTAATGAACGAAGAAAATATCGACTATATGCGAAACGATTTCAATCTAAATCCTTCAAAAGTATGGGAAAGAATGGAAAAGCCTGACCGTGTCGGTATTCCTGAGATAAAGTATATTACTGGAATTTATAAATTTTGGGACAAACTTCGCTCGAACAATCCAAATGCTATTGTAGATAATTGTGCTTCGGGTGGACGTAGATTAGATTTTGAAACAGCCAACCGATCAATAGCTATGTGGCGTTCAGATATTCCGTGTCATTATGGACAAGATTGGGACGATGCAAATCAGCTTGCGACAATTTATCTTTCGCAGTGGTTTCCCCTTCATAGCACTGGCGTTATGAGTCTGCACAACGATGTATACTCGCATCTCAGCGGATTAGCAACTGGAATAGTTTTCGACTTCAACAATAATCATCTAAGTGGTAATGTATTAAAAAAGCATGGCGAGCTTTTACGCAAACTCCGTAGAATATCAGAACTATTCTATCACGATATTTATCAACTTTCAGAAGCCCCCGAAAACTTCAGAAATTGGTTTGCGTATCAATTGAATAATCCAGAACAAAAGTGTGGTGTAATTGTTGCATTGCGTAGAAAATATAGCAGTGAGCCTGAACAAACTTTCTATCTAAAAAAGATAAACACAAACGCTAATTATGAAATTGAAGACTGGCTCGGAAACAAAAAAGTAATATCTGGCAAAGAGCTAAGAAAACTTGAAGTTGAAATTTCTAAACCACGCGATTTCAAAGTTTATTTTTATAAAGAGCTTTAAAAGTATAAACACAAAAAAAGAGCGAGTAATTTCGCTCTTTTTTTGTAGAATTTATAAGAGTTAGATTTGGTCGTAATACTTCTTTGCTTCTTTATAAATTTTACTGTTTCTATCTTTTGCTCTGCGAAAATACTCAAGCAAAGTTGCATTTGCGTCTCTACGTTGTTTTAAAGAATACAAGCATTGTGCATCGTAATAATAAGCACGACTCCCCCAATATTCATATCTAAAGAATACAACAAAAACTCGCTGAAAATAAGCATGTGCATCAGCCCACTGGCCTTGCTCAAAGTAACATAAGCCCGACTTATACATAGACTCTGCAACTGGCTCGCCTCGCGAACGCTTATTCATATAAATCTTTTTGTACTCTTCTAAGGCTAACTGATATTTTTTCTGCATTCTATAACAATCCGCAAGCAACATTATGCCTTGCCACGAACTCATAATTTCGGGCGAAGAAAGTTTAATACAATCCTTAGCACACAAAATAGCTTTATCATAGTTTTTCTGATTAAAATAAATTTTGCCCAATACTAATGCACCTTGCCAAGCAAAAGGGACGTTTCTATTTTTGTATATTTGTTCTTCAAGAAGTTTTTTATCTATAAGTTTTGCGTCTTGCTCGGCTAGTATAATCTGTGCAAAAAACGAAATATCTTTTTGCGACTGAAGTATTGGCTTTTTCTGCAATATTGATAGTCTTGCCAAGCCAGCTGGAGTTTGTGTTTTTATATTTTTTTCTAAAACAGATAGGTCTAAATCTTTAGTAAAATCATCTCCCGACAACCACGAATCTATAAACATATCTACGCCTATTGAATTAACATCGTTGAAATCTTTTTGAAGTATAGCATCGATTATAAGCTTTGAATATTTTTTGTCGCCCAAACAAAACGAAGCTTGAGCAATATAAAACGAATTTTCAGAATCTTGCCAACCTATCCAAGCATTTATATTATCTTCTTGCTGTTTTATATGCGTTGGATATATAGCCGAAACATCTACAATTTCTTTGTATTTTTTATTTGCAATACAATAACGTGCAAAAGCGTTAAATGCAGTTCTTCGCATAGATATATCTAAGGTGCTTACAACTGCTTCTTTTAGAATTTCAAAAGCTTTTTTATCACCTTGATACGCATAAATACTACCCAAATAAAACAAACTCTGTTCATATAATTGATGTTGTGATTTCGGAATTTGTTTAAACATTTCAATAGCAGATGGATAATCGCCACGCAGATAAAACTGATACCCTTTTGTAAAAATTTTTGCATAATCTTCAGCAAAAGTATTCAAAGCACACGCAAAGAAAAACAATAATATTAAATAAAATCGCATAATAATTTCTCCAATTCTTGAATTGTATTTATTGAACGTAGTTGTACGCGTAAACGCTTAAAACCTTCGGCATTTTTCAAAAAACGCATAACTTGTGTTTTTATAAATTTTATATTTTCAGGTGAAACACTATCGTACTTTCCCGATGTCATAGTTTTTGCATATCGCAACGCTAACTTTGCTCGTTCACTTGGCGATGGTTCAAATTCGGCTTCGTTTTCGCCTAACAAACGAGCTTTCAACTGTCGAAAAAGCCATGGATTTCCCAAAGCTGCACGCCCGACCATAAAACCAGCACATGCTGAAGAACGCATATATTCGCCCGAAAGTTTTTCTGCTGATCCATTCCCCAACAATGGTACAGTTAAAGCCTGAGCAGTTTGCTCAATCAAATCCCAATTAGCCTCGCCTTCGTATCCTTGTGCCTTAGTTCTACCATGCAAGGCTATCATCTTTGCACCTGCTTGTTCTAAATCTAATGCAACATTTGGCACTACGATGCTTTCGCTATTCCAACCAGTTCGCAACTTTGCCGTTGTTGGAATTTTTAAAGTTTCTGAAACTTTTTTAACAACCTTAATCATCTGCTTTGGATTTTTCAGCAAAGCACTACCAGCACCGGCATTTACTGCATTAGGAGCCGGACAACCAAAGTTTATATCTATAAAATCTGGATTTAATTTTTCTTCAATAAGCTTGGCAGCATCTGCCATTTCAAATTCATCGTCGCCAAAAATTTGAATTCCAACAGGCCTACAATCATCTTCAAATGATATCTTTTCAAGAACTCGCACTGCTCCACTGAGAACAGCCCTCGAATACACAAACTCACTTACCGAAACATCGGCGCCAAATTCTTTGAAAATACCTCTACATGCTGAGTTTGTAAAACCAGCCATAGGAGCCAGTGCAAAAATTTTTCTGTCGGTAATAAAATTCATTTTACCAAGCTACAAAACCTTGACACATCTTTGTAATAAATACGCCCAAGTTGTATGTACAATGTCCAACAATACAAGGGATTATAGAACGATTTTCATTCAAAGGTAAAAAGCGTAAAACATAAAATAACAACGAACACTCAAAAACCGAAATAGTTGCATTTATTGTCTGTGCCGAAAAATTAAACTTCCACTCGCCTGCCCCAAACTGCGCATTTTCTGGAATTGTGTAATCCCACATAAATGGATGACCTATTGCAAAAATCAACGAGAAGAAAAAAATCGAGCCCCACAATACAAGCTTACCCTTATTTTTTACAACCAAATAGCCTCTAAATATCAACTCTTCGATAAACGCAGCCCCTATCCATGAAAACAATGCCCAAAATTGAACTTTACTCTGTTCGTTTGCAACTCCCAACGATATTTCAGTGCAAGTATGAACGCAAAGCAACGCTATTGAAGCAAAAAAAGCTATTACAACTAATACTACTGGAGTTGTTGTTGCCCCCTCTATTGCATTTTTCTTTATTGCGTTATTTTTTATAAAATATTTAAAATCGGAAAACCACAAAAAAAACAAGTATGAGGCAATTCCTAAATTTACAAGAGCAACTGTTGGTATATCTTGAAGCATATAATTACAATGTAAAGCCCCAAATCATAATTGCACACTGTACAATAAACATTAAAACGGCAAGCGTATAAACAAATATAAAAAACTTGTCGGTTTTAAATGCAATTCTTCGGTTTTTATTTTCCATAGCGTTGTATTATTGGAATTTTTTTATATTTATCAAGCAAAACGTATATTTGATATTCTTAGTTTTTAAGAAAAAAAATAAAAAAGTTAGTTTTTTCTAACTTTTCTCTTGACAAGTTAGTCATGCCTAACTTTTATAGGAGATAAATTTAAATAATAAAAAATGAATAACGCAAATAAAATAATAATCAGCACAATCTGTGGTATAACATCAATTGTTTCAAGCGTGTTTGCACAAGAAACCGAAAACAAAGCCGATAGTAAAAACTGGCAAGACAACGAAAGTTTATTGATTTCCCCAGTTATAGAAAAATATACACCAGACAGTGGTTTTAGTCCAGTTGCATCGTGGACAGGAGAATTCTGGTCGAACTTAAGTGGAGGAAATAAAACTGGCTCGGAATGGGATAGTCTGATAACATTGGGCTTTGAACAAGATATTTCAAAACTCGCAAAAAACGATGGTTTAGGATCAATTGGTATGACTGCTTTTTGGTATACACAGTCGGCTGATATTATGGCTCGTATAGGCAGTGCTGGACACGCTGCGAGTAATATATTTTCTGGTGAAATGGTAAGAGTTTTTGAAATTTATTATAAGAATGAATTTGAAACAAAAAATGGCACGTTTGGTTTTAGAGTTGGTCAACTTGCAGCCGACGAAGATTTTATGGGTATGGACTACTCCGATCTATTTCTAAATGCAAATCTTGGCGCTATACCTACAAATGCTGGAATGGAGCTTTATGGTAGCAATGGTTCGTGGGCATTTTCGCAATACGCATTGGCAACACTTGGTGCAACACTATACTGGAATAACGATAATTTTGATGCTATTGTAGGTATATACAATGGCGACGCTGGTAGAGATGTTTCGTCTAATCATGGTTTCGATTACGACATCAAAAACGTTGCTGTGTGGTATCAGCTCGGTTATAATTACCAACTATTTGGTTTAGGTGGCAGAGCTCAATTTGGTGGGAATTATCATAGTGGTGAGTTTGAAAACAAATATACTGGTGAAGCAGAGCGTGGTTTTTACTCGTTCTACTTCGGCTTACAACAAGACTTTATCGCCGACAAAGAAGACAATGTAATTTTGGGTGGCTTTGTACGAATGGCATATACACCAGAAGAAAAAATTTCTGGTTGCGATAAATACATCGATTGTGGGATAAACTGGTTCGGACCATTGCCATCGCGTGATGATGATGTTCTCGGTTTGGCATTCTCTGGAATGCGTCTTGGCGAAGATAATTATCATTACGACAACCTTGTAGAACTTACATACAGAGCTCAAATAACAAAAGCAATAGCGATTCAACCAACATTTCAAACATATCTAAATGCAAAAGACGAAGATACTTGCAAAACTAAAGTTGCCTATGTATTTGGAGTGCGTGCAGAAATAAATTTCTAAAAATTTTGAAGAATATAAACCGATAAATATTATATAAAACATGAATAAAAAATCGGAAAATAAAAAAGAGATAACACTTGCTGATTTACCAGTTGGTGCAACTGCAACCATTGTAAAAGTAATCCCACACTCGCGTGGCGAAAAAAAATTTGCAGATGTAGGGTTAGTTCCAGGAACAGAGCTTTTGATGGAAGCTAAAGCTCCATTTGGTGGTCTTATTAGAGTGCGAGTAATGGAAACAAGCATGGCATTACACTCAAATGACGCAAAAAATATTGTAATGAAGGGAGATAAAACCAAGTGAAAAAATCATTTACAATAGCACTTGCTGGGAATCCCAATTGTGGGAAAACTTCAATATTCAACGCATTGACAGGTTCACGCCAACATGTTGGCAATTACCCTGGTGTTACCGTAGAAAGTAAAAGTGGCGAATTTGAATTAGATGGAGCATCAATAAGGTTAATCGACCTTCCTGGCATATACTCGCTTTCGTCAAGCTCACCAGAAGAAACTGTTGCATTTGAAGAGCTTACAAGTGGGAAAATAGACCTTATATTAAATGTAATAGACTCATCTATTCCACAACGTAGCCTATATTTAACCACTCAATTAGCCGAACTACACATACCAATGTTGCTCGTTTTCAATATGAGCGACGATGCTCAGAAAAAAGGCATTAAATTTAACATTCCAAAGCTTGAAAAATTCTTTGGCTCACCAATTGCACGAACTGTTGGCAGAAGTAAAGATGGCATAGAAGAACTTACAAAAAAGCTCTCGAAAGCTTTGTCTGAATTAGAAAACCACGGTTCACCGATGCTCTCATACGGAGCCGATATCGACGATTCAATATCGGATATCGCACTTGAAATAGGTAAGCTTAATATAGAAAAATGTAAATCTATTCCAGCTCGATTCTTTGCTATAAAACTCCTTGAAAACGACTCGTGTACAATGAAATTAGCTGAACTTCAACCAGTATGGACTGAAGTGAAAAATCAGATAAACCACCTTTCCGAAATTCATGCAATTGAAGCCGATACATTCATGGCTGATAAACGATACGCCATGATTTCAGGAGCATGTCGGGATGCTATATCGTTTTCGGATGAAAAACGCAGAGAAATTTCAGACAAAATTGATGCTGTAATGACAAATAAAATAGTTGGTTTGCCATTGTTCTTAGCAATAATGTATCTGACTTTTGAATTTACCTTTACCTGCTCTCAACCGATGATGGACTGGATTGAAGCTGGCTTTGGTTGGTTGATCGATATAATTAAAGCAAATTGGAGTGAAACAACCATGCCATACTTACGTTCTATGCTTACCGATGGTATAATTAGTGGCGTTGGTGGGGTTTTGGTATTCTTACCAAACATATTATTCTTATTCTTTGCAATAGCGTTGCTTGAAGATAGTGGTTATATGTCGAGAGCTGCGTTTGTCATGGACGGAATTATGCGTAAATTCGGTTTGCAAGGGCGTTCCTTTGTACCACTTATTTTAGGTTTTGGTTGTAGTGTTCCTGCTATTATGGCAACTCGAACAATTGAGTCGGAAAAAGATAGAAACACAACAATTATGGTTTTACCATTGTTCAGCTGTGGCGCACGTCTGCCTATTTACGCATTGATTATTCCGGCATTCTTTGCACCAAAATATCAGGGCTTTATGCTTTGGACAATCTATGTAATAGGCATAATAATAGCTCTTATCGGTGCAAAAATTTTGCGTAAAACTCTATTTAAAGGCGAAGGCGAAGTTTATCTTATGGAATTGCCTCCATACAGAATGCCAACCCTAAAAAGTATGCTTTTACATATGTGGGATAGAGCAAAAATGTATGTTCAAAAAGCTGGTACAATAATATTAGCAACATCAATTTTGTTGTACATAGCTAATACTTATCCTGAAAAAGAAAACTTCTCGAAAGACTACGATACACTCATTTCACAAATCGAAAAAAGCAATCTCTCTGCCGATAAAAAAGAAGAACAAATTACAACTATCGAAAATGAAAAAATGGCTGAGACTATGGAATACACTATTTCTGGCAGAATTGGCAAATTCTTAGAACCAGTATTTGAACCTATCGGCTTCGACTGGAAGATGACTACCGCAAGCATTGGTGCATTAGCTGCCAAAGAAGTATTCGTTGCACAAATGGGTATTTTGTACTCAGAAGGTGAAACCGACGAAGAAAGCGAAACTCTACGAGAAAAATTAGCTAAAAATTATACTCCATTACAAGGTTTTTGCATAATGTTGTTCTCGTTGCTTTCTATTCCATGTTTGGCAACGCTCGCAATTATAAAGCGTGAAATGAACTCATGGAAGGCTATGTTTGCCGAAGCTGGTGGATTATTCCTACTTGCATACATAACAACATTTATAGTTTATCAAATTGGAACGATACTTGATATAGGAACTAAAATTGGAGGTTAATATGGGCGAAATTATATTTATTGCTGTTGTTGCTTTCTTGGCAATTTTTATGATATACCGAAGTTTTAAAGCTGTAAAAAATGGAGGTTGCTCGTGTGGTGGTAGTTGCTGTTGTAAAGGCAACGGACACAAATGCGAGTGCGAAGAACATGGGCAAGAATGCAAATGTAACAAAAAATAGCTACAATTTTTCAACTCATGATTATAAACCAAAGGCGTTCTAAATAGAACGCCTTTTTTATGCAAATTAATTTTTATTCCCAATCGTAATAGAATGCAGTTGCAACAAGAGTACCTTCTCCTGGGTCTTTCTTTTGCCCTGCAAAATCATCTATTGAATTTAAATTCCAGTGAGGTTTATTTTGATCACCCCAACGTAACGAAACTTTAAAACCTCCCCTATTCCAAGAAACAGAATCGTTAAAATGATTTCTATATCCACACAAAGTAAACGGAGCTTTTTTCATCTGCTTGTATGTACAACCCCAAGAATTGAATTGACGTACGCCCACATTATAACCGAACGCACCACCAAGATAATCTTCTAATCCAGACGAAAGCATTATGCAATTTGCATTATCATTACCAACAAATGCACGTAAGCAACCTTCTACCCAATCGAATTTCGAACCTTGTCCACTCATGTTTATACCAGCTAAAACTCCAGCTTTTTGAGTGCTGAATATTTCGAGTTGATCGCCCTTTTTACAATTTTGTTTGCGAGTAATTGCGTGAAATTTTGCACCTTTTGGCAATGTTATATCTCCAATTTTTATGTTGATTAATTTTGCACTTTTTACCATGCCCCACAACAAACCAACCTTGCCAACATCGCGAGCATCTCTTACTAATTCTACAACAATAGATTTATAGTAAGGAATTTTAAAGTTAAAAGTAATTCCACTATATAAGCCTGTTTTTGAAAAAAGTGGCGTTGTAAAAATAACGTTTTCAAAATCTGAATCTTTATTAAAATCGGAACCTAAACCACAAAGATTATATATAGTACCATCGACAGAAACTTCTCCATCGACAATTACTCGTAAACGAGTTCTATAATAACCTTGCCAAAACTCACGCTTTACTTTTCCGGTGGTATCGTATGCACCAATTAGCTGGATTTGGTCTATCATACCTTCGCCATTATCTGTAAAAATAATTGCTTTATTAGTTTTACCAAAAACAGCACTTGCCTTGAATGCTTCAGTTTTAAATCCTCCAACAAAAGAAAATTGTTCGTTTGCAAAGCTACTTACAAATAAGCCAAATAAAGCTAAAAATATTCCTAAAAATTTTTTCATGTATTTTACTTGCTAACTATATAAACAACAGATGCACCTGCGTTTAACTCAAGAGTTCCGTCTGGGTTTGTTTTGCAAATTCTATTGAGAACATCACCTTCAATAACTTTACCATAAATATCTAAAACTTGATATTTACCAACTACCGATACCTTGACACTTACAGGTTTTTTATACGACCACACTGCTAATACATTTTTACCTTCTGGTGATTTCCACGAAGCCTTACACAAACCATTTTCGGCATTTTCTTCTATTTTAGGCGTTACTTTGCCCATTAGTTTTGTAGTTGTTTTGTAAGCATAGAAAGCTGGCTTGCGAGTTAAATCTTGTTCTAAAATACCCAAACTGCCCTCGTATGTGCTTACTCTACCATGCGAGCGAATATGATAGATAAAAATTTTATCAATACCAATAGACAAGCCATACAAGAAGTATCTCGACTGGTGCAATGCTTGTTCTTCTCGCGAAACATAATTCTTTGTTCTATTTGTTATAAAAACAGCATTACCTTTGAAATCGCTATTGAATTTATAGATAGCAACTGGAACAACTTTTTTGTTGTTATAATTGTAAGTTGCTACTGCAATAAACTCGTCGCCATCTTTCAAATATTTATCGGTAAATGAAAATGGTCTAATCTTCGACATCTCTTTCTTTTTTGCCAAACCTTTAAAATCAGGATGAAGCATTGTTTCTTTTAGAGATATACCCCTTGGCATTTTACTATCAACTACCCATGGTGGAGTTAAATGAACACGCATATCTCGCAAGGCGTTTTTTGTGCGTGGAATATTTTTTCCAGAAGTATCATTACCCATTGGGAAACCTCCACCTGCATAGATAAATGTTCCACCTCGACGCACAAAATCAACTAAATCGGCGTTGTAGTCGTAATTGAACGACTGCGATATAGGCATAAACAACACTGCATCATCGGGCAAATTTTTGATGTCGGCATAATTTATAAGTTTATAATTTTTTGCCTTAGGAAAAGCATGTTTTACTTGCTCAGATGCTCGTTTAAAACCTTCTCCCAATGCGTATACTGTTTGGGGCTTTAACTTCAAATAATTGATACAAGCTTTTACAATAGGTTCGGTATCTAAAGTATTATCGGGAGTACTCGAACCTATTTCGGTTATCCAAATAGGTTTTTCGCCTCCGTATTTTTTCATAACATCTTTGAGAAATTTTGTACGCTTACTCAACACTGGCTCGCACGAAGCTGGCGCACAATATGTGTGATAGTTCATTACATCAAAGTACGAAGTACCCCCAACTTTCAACGATGCTTCTACATATTTTTCAGGCACACCAGCCAAACCACCGTAAACCACTACAGCGTCGGGATTTGCTTTTTTGATAGCATGGTAAGCAATCTTCAGCAACTCGCCATATCTGTTACCACCACCTTCGGCACCATATTTTTTTATCAAAAACATATCGTGTTCGTTGATAACTTCCCAATATTTCACACGACCTTTAAAATGCGAAACAGTTTTAGTTATATATTCAGCCCATTCTGGCGAATGTGTAAGTGCATTTTTATGCCCTACTCCATAACTCAAAACTGCTAATACAGAAATATTGCGTTGTTTTGTACGCTCTAAAATGTCGTCTAAAGTAGCAAAATTCAAAGAGCCATCTTTTTGTAATAGATGTCCCCATCCGAAGCCACTCAGACGCATAAAACCTATACCTGCATCATGCATAGCATCATACATTTTATCTTGAATGACATTTTCATACTGACGGTTGGTATGAGCACAAATGCCGAATTTACTTTCTAAATCGGCAAAGCCAAGATTGGCAATTAACAAGCTTGAACAAATTATTGATATTACTTTTCTCATGATATTATTTTATTTAGCTTTAGATATTACAAATATTGGTTTTATGTTTGCAGTAAAAGTCATTTCAACATCACCATTAGCTGTTTTTTCAATCTTAAATTTATCTTTTGAAATTTCTACACCAAGATGATTAAAAATTCTGCACTCTGCTGGAATTTTCACAAGCGTATCTACTTCACCTTTACGTGTAAAGTAAGCACTTACTTTTGCATCATTTTTTGCAGTCCATTTCATAGAAGTCAAAGTTGCAGTAGTATCAAAATTATAGAAAACATCTTTTGCACCGTCGAGAATATCTGTCATAAATATGAACGATGAAAACGCAGGTTTTTCCGACATATCTTTGCGAACAATTCCAAAATGCCCTTCGTAAGCCGACACCTCGCCATGCGAACGGAAATTGTAATTGAACATTTTATCAATTCCATTTGCTACACCATACATCATGTAGTGTGTCAAAAATATCGCTTGAAACTCTTCCGTCATATAATTGCCATTGTCTGCCGATGAAATAAATATAGCATTACCCTTAAACTCGCTATTAAATTTGTAGATTGCAACCGATGTATATTCGGCATTGTTCCACTTTATTTTGCATACTGGAATAAACTCATCGCCAGCACGCAAAAGATTTTCTGTATAGTTGCAACCTCTTAAGCGAGGTAAATTAGATTTTGTTAATTTTTTAAACTCGGGCATTGGATAAAAGTTTTTTGATGTAAACGTCGCTGGCATTTTTTTATCGATACGCCAATGATAGTTCAAATCTACACCCATTTTTCGCAAGATTGGATAATGTTTGCCCTTGTCTTTATTGAAATAGAATGGGAAGCCTCCACCAGAGTACAACAATGTACCGCCTCGGCGAACGTAATCTACAACATCGGCACCATATTTATGATTAAAACTTTGCCCCGTTGGCAACACTAACACCGATGGTACTGGCAATTTTTTTATATCGGTATACTTTGCTGTGTTTACAAATTTTGCCTTAGGAAAGTACGCTTGCGTTTTCTTTTTCATATTTTCGTTAGTATCTTCTTGTAGACCATAAAACTTTGTGTGTGCTTGTTTTAAACCTAAGCGTTTTAAACACGCCCTTACAATTTTTGCGTTATCTGCTGTATATTCTGGGGTAGTAGAGCCAATTTCTGTCAACCAAACTGGTTTTTTACCACCATATTTTTGCATAGATTTATTTAGAATATCCATGAGCTTTTCCAAGCGAGCCTCTGGCATATTGGGGGCTGGATATGTATGAAAATTCATAATATCGTAGCTATCTCCTGCAACTTTTAACGACTCTTCTATGTAATCTTGTTTAGTCATAGCTAAGCCACCATACAAAACTTTTGCATCAGGATTAGCTTCTTTTACTGCCTTATAAGCAATCTTCAAAAGTTTACCATAACCACGACCTTTATTTTCATCAGTAGTTACAATATGAACCGGATGATCGTGTTCGTTAATTATTTCCCAATGATCAACACGTCCCTTAAAATGATTAACTGTTGCACGAATATAGGCACTCCATTCTTCCGAATTTTTCTCTGCTCCCATTCCTTTAATTCCACCAGCAGTTATTATACCCAAAACCGAAATATTGCGTTGTGCAAGTTTATCTACAATGTTATCGTAGACTGAAAAATTATATTCCCCCTTTTTACGTTCAATTATGCTCCAAACAAAATCAGTTCTTAACCAACTACTTTTTGCTTGTTGCATTTTATCGAACAAAGGTTCTATTATATTTCTTTCTCGAGGTGCGAACGGATGCGAACACACGCCAAATTGACCTTCAACCTTACCAAACAATGTTGACGCACATAAGGCCCCAACAACTATCATAGACACTATATGTTTTTTCATAAATATATACACTTCTTTACTAAATACACCTATCCATTTTTTTGCTAAAAATCAAGATATAAAAAAGCACTAAATGTACATTTTTGTAGCTATTTTTTACTTTATTCAAAAAAATTCAAAAAAAGTGTTGCAAGATTTTTTTATAGTTAGATAATGCAAATTTGATTTTTTTAAAACTAAACCCAATAAAAAGGATAAAATAAAATGATCAAAGTAGGTATCAATGGTTTCGGACGCATCGGTCGCATGGTTTTCCGTGCTGCTGTTGAAAACTTCGCCGACGACATTCAAATCGTAGGCATCAACGACCTCCTCGACCCAGAATACTTGGCATACATGCTCAAGTACGACTCGGTTCACGGAAGATTTAATGGCGACATCGCTGTTGAAGGTAACTACCTCGTAGTTAACGGCAACAAAATTCGCCTCACAGCTGAAATGGATCCAGCTAACCTCAAGTGGAACGAAGTTGGCGCTGACGTTGTTGTAGAATCAACAGGTCTCTTCCTCGAAGACGCTAAGGCACGCAAGCACATCGAAGCTGGTGCTAAGAAAGTTATTATGTCGGCTCCTTCTAAGGACGCTACTCCAATGTTCGTTTATGGCGTAAACGACAAGTCGTACGCTGGTCAGGACATCATCTCGAACGCATCTTGCACAACTAACTGCTTGGCTCCTATTTCTAAGGTTCTCAACGACAAGTTCGGCATCAAGCGTGGTTTGATGACAACTGTACACGCTGCAACTGCAACACAAAAAACTGTTGACGGTCCTTCAAAGAAAGACTGGCGCGGTGGTCGTGGTATCCTCGAAAATATCATCCCATCTTCAACTGGTGCTGCTAAGGCTGTTGGTAAGGTTCTCCCAGAACTCAATGGCAAATTGACAGGTATGTCGATGCGTGTTCCAACTTCAGACGTTTCTGTTGTTGACCTCACAGTTGAACTCGAAAAGGCTTGCACATACGAAGAAATCTGCGCTGCTATGAAGGAAGCTTCAGAAGGCGAACTCAAGGGTATCCTCGGTTACACAGACGAAGCTGTTGTTTCAACAGACTTCCGCGACTGCCCAAAAACTTCGATTTTCGACGCTAAAGCTGGTATCCAGCTCGACCCAACATTCGTTAAGGTTGTATCATGGTACGACAACGAATGGGGTTATTCGAACAAGGTGCTCGAAATGGCACGCGTTATCTCGAAGTAAAACGTGCGAGAGCTCGTTTTCTTTGATGATGAGTTTTTAATTTATACTATAAGGCACTTCGTTGAAGTGCCTTTTTTTTTATTAAATAAACTCATCAAAGAAAACGCTTTCGGCTGTTATTTGGTTTCGTATCGCCTCACGTACATAGTACGCTACGGCTCACAAAACGCAAATTGACTCGCGTGCTACGCACCGTCTCGCCCTTACGGGTTGCTCACTGCGTTCGCATTCAACCGTACCCTTCGGGTTTTGGTTTCCAGCTCGAATCTCACACGTTTTAAACGTGCGAGGTCGGTACCTCGATTGCGAAATTTTTATATAATAAACATAAAGGTTGACTTTCATTTATAGGATTCTACCCTGTATCTAACTAACCTAATAACTAATATGCAAAACAACAAATTACAACGAAGAAACTTTTTGAAAACAACAGCTTTAACCTTGGGTGCAACTGCGTTTTCGCCAATAGCAAATGCCTCAGATAAACTCAAGAAAAAGCCAATCTGGAAGAAATGTGCCTTACATGCTCATACATTGTGGTCAGATGGTCAAAGTATGCCTGAAGTAGCCATAACTGAATTCAAAAAGCGTGGCTTTGATATGCTTGTAATGACTGAACACAACGCCTTCCCCGATGACAAAGAAGCGTGGATTCGCATTTTACCAAAGTCGATGCAATGGCCACCATCACTTACACGAAAAGAATTTGAAAGAACCAAGGAACAATATAAAGATTCTTACATAAAAAAGAATTTTGCGTGTAAAGAATTTTTGCGTTTAAAAACCTTCGATAAGCTCAAAGAAGAATTTGAAGTTCCAAACAAATTTCTACTTGCAGGTGGCGAAGAAATTACTCGCAGAGCAGATTATCCTAATGGAGTAGAGCGTCAGTGTCATTTAAACGTCTTCAATGTAGAAAAGACATTTGAAATAAACATGAAAGCTAAAAGCGTTCCAAGCATAATTCAAGAAAGTTTAGATACTTTCAAAGAATTAAAAGCAAAATCGAAACGCCCAATGTTTATGATGCTCAATCATCCATTCTGGTGTGCATGGGATGTCCTACCCGAAGATATCCTAAAATTCCCTGAACTTACGCACTTTGAAATCTGTAACAACGGAGCAAGTGCCGATGTTTCAGAATTTACCACCGATAAATTTTGGGACGTTCTTTTGGCTCATCGCTTAGAAAAGAAACAAGGCGTAATTTACGCAACAGCGTCAGATGATACCCACTACTATGACCCTGAACGCATAGACAAAGCTGCTGGTGTAAATAATGCTTGGGTAATGGCTCGTGTAAATGATGAATTTACAGTCGATAACACAATAAAAGCTATTGCCGAAGGTGATTTTTACGCAACTTCGGGAGTGTTGCTTAAAGACGTTGTTTTAGACAAATCAGCAAAAACGTTGTCGGTAGAAGTCGATGCTGTTGATGGTGTGGAATACACTATTGAGTTTATAACAACAAAACGTGGTTTCGACCATACTGTTAAAGGCAAAGCTTTTAGTCCAAAAAATAAGCGATTTGCTCGTACCTTGCCAATCTATTCTGACGACATTGGCAAAGTTGTAAAAACAGTTAAAGGTACAAAAGCTTCTTATAAATTAGCGTTTAACGATTTATATGTTCGTGCAAAAATAACATCAAATATCCCAACAAGAATTCCCGAAAAACCTTGTTTCCCAAAAACTCAATGTGCTTGGACACAACCTCTGCCAAACGCATAATATCAACATAATTACATATAAAAAATAACGCAATTTCAAAACGACCTCACTTTTAAAGGGGGTCGTTTTATTGTCATTTTTTAAAAAAATTTGTCTTTTTTAAAAGTATACAAAAAGTAAGAAATAATGTAAAATGAATTTCTTAGGTGTGTAGTATCTAAGAAACTTTCAAAATTACAACAATCACAAAGAGAAAAAACTAAAATGAAAAAACTAACAACAATTTGTGCGTTGGCAACCTCTCTTGTAGGGGGGGGCTATGTGATAGCAGACGATTGGTATTTTCCATCGGATAAATCTTCGTACGAAGATCTTATTCTTGATGCCAATCGCAACTACTACTTCACAGCCGATGCTCAAACATTCATCCACAATAGAACAGATGGTGGAGCTCGCCATATAACTGGTTCTATTTATTTTTATATAGACGGCGACTACAGTGCAACAATAGATTCAAAGCACTATACATCAAAATTCCAACAATCAGGCAGTTCTGCAGGTTCACAAACATTCGGCTGGAATGGTGCACATATTGTTGGTGGCGAAAATAGTTCTATGACTCTTACTGTACAAGACAGTGCATCGCCTGTTTGGATTTCAACTAATGGTATTAGAGTTGAGGGTGGCACTACCCTATACTTGAATTATGGCGAGAAAATTTCGTATATGTACTCCGATTCATCTATTTATCTTGCTGATGGTTCTACCGTTTATCAAAATACAAGAGGTAATATTGCTGGTCAGTTGTTCGTATTCCATGGCGCTAGCGCAACAACAACCGACAAAGTTGGTGGTACTGTTGTATTCACACAAGAATCGCTAACACAAGATACAAGTAAAGGTGCGGCAATTATCAACACAGCTATAAATAGCGATGTAACTGTAAAATTTGATGAATCGTTTGTAGCTGGTTCAACAGTTAATTTCTTAACAGAAGTAAACAGAGATGTAGGTTATAGAAATAATTTCGATTTATCGGGTCAGAATGTAAACATATACGCAAAATCAACAACACTTGTTTTGAATGTAAATAATTCTGATAAATCAAATAAATCTACAGTTTATGTTGAATCTGATAATATCTACCTCGGAAAATTAGAAGCCGATGAAAACAGCGCAATTCATATCAAAGGTAAAATCACTGGTGGTAATTTCTACACAAAAACCAAAGGCGAGAAGATTATCGAAATGACAGCTGATTCAACTTTGACAAAAAACACCGAAACAATAAAAGGAGCACTGATTACACTAAAGAGTGCAGACGATACTCGCAGAACACTTACGGTTTCATCAAGAATCAATGTTGAAAGTGGTTTTGATATGCAAAACTCGAAGCTTTTAATTAAGAATGGTTGGTCTGCAGGTGATACAACAGGCAACAACGCTATGGTGTTAAAAATGGACTCTAAGTCAGAATTTGAAACCTATGGTGGCTTAAGAATTTCTGCTAATTCAGAAATTGGTGGAAAAATTATAGTAAGTGGTACGGGTCGCAATGTAAATGGAGGTGGCGACGATTTCAAACTTGCATTCAGTAATGGTGCATCAACTACTATTACATTGAAATCAACAGCACATATAATACAAAAGTTCGATACCTCTGTAACTGGTGCTACATCGCAAGCAAAGAATTGGATTGCTAATGGGACTATACTAATTGAAAATGGTGCAAAACTTCAACTTGAAGATCGCATAAATGTATCAAATACAAAGATTATTCTCAATGGTGCAAATTCATTGAACATTGGTATGAATGGTGCCGAATTCAATTCGCAAGCACAATCTACTATCAACCTTGAAACACCTGATAAAACTTCACCAGCTTCGTTAACAACAACTGAATTTGTTTTCAATGCTGCTAATGAATTAGGCTCGTTTGCATTCTCGCAAAACAATATGTTGTTGGCAATCTCGTTTGGTGAAAATGGTAGCTTGGTTCTTGGTGAAGATTCTACTATTGACTCGTTTACTGGCGAATTCTTCAACGATGCTTCAGTGTTGGTTAAGGGCGAAGTTTTAAATCAATTCAGAGTATTCGACATTGAAAATACCGACGCATTCAAAAACAAGTTCATTGCTGAAAATGGTTATGATATCTACTTTGTAGATAATGGCGATGGTTCGTTCTTCGTTAACACGGTTGTTCCAGAACCTGCAGAATGGGCTATGATTTTCGGTGCTATCGCATTAGGTTTTGTAGCTTATCGCAGACGTAGTTAATAAACAAAACATTTTAGTTCCTAAAAAATGGAGTGTTGAAAAACACTCCTTTTTTGTTTTATTCCAAAAAAAGGGGGGGGTAAATGTCAAATTTTAAAAAAATTTGTCATTTTTAAAAGTATACAAGAATAAAAAAACATGCTAAAATTTATCCGAAATTGGATTTATTTTGAAATTTATAACTAAAACAATAACAATACATAAGGAATAAAAATGAAAAAATTAACACTATTGTGTGCTTTGGCAACCTCTCTTATAGGGGGGGGTTATGTTATTGCACAAGAAAGCGAACAACTCACTGAAGTAACAGAAACAAGCATTCGTATCCTTGGCAATGAAACGTATAAAGCGTCGGACTTCATTGCTTTGTATAATAAAACCACAGCAAACCTATCGTTTGGCAAAACGGGTATTCCAACAAATGGTACATTTATTGTCGACGAAAGCTTTTCAACAGGATATTTAAATCCTAATGCTGGTGGCGAAACTATGAATGTTGAAATCAAAGAAGGCAAAACATTTACAGTTTCTACGCGTATTGTTGGTGCTGGTGGTAATGTAGCAAATATTTATGGTGATGGTACATACATTGTAGATATGACCAACAATGAAAGTGGAACAAGCACACCTTTGTTCTTGCATGCAAACACAATTTTCAAAAATTCTGCATTCTTAAATACTGGTTCAAAAGTAACTGTTGGTGGTGGTAAAACATTGTCGACAGAAAAATCTTATTTGAGACTAAAAGGTAATGCAAAATTAACAATTGGTGAAGTTGACGAACAAGGTAATGTTGTTTCGACAGGTAATCTTGCAGTATACACAAGTCAAGCATATAAAGATAACAACATGTCATGGCTTGTTGCACAAGGAAATGGCAATGTACTTACCATCAATAAAGATAGCACAGCATCGATGGGCGTTTTCCATGGAATTAAAGAAGAATATACAAGCACCGAAGATGGTGGTATAGATTTAACAGTTAATGGAACTATGAATGTTGGTTTCAACTCATGTTCATGGCGTAAATCATTCGCTTTCTGGGGTAACAATGTTACTGTTGGTAAAAGTGGTATTATAAATATTACCGATACAAATGCCTATGCAGATATGTTCATAAAAAGATCGCTCGACAATGCTGGTACAATTAGCATTGCAACTGGCAATAACTTATATATGTCGGACAACTCTACACTCACATTGCGTGAAGGTAGCGATATCAGAACAAATGGCGTAGCATCGCAGAAAGATTCTGTTATCTACTTGCAACATGGCGATTACCATTATACAGACGGCGTTGAAAAAAACGGTGTAACAACAACAGGAACATTAGCCAATGTAAGAGTTATACTTGAAGCCGATCAAAAGTTGGGTGGTTTCGCTCTCAGAGACGGTGCAACTTTGACAATCGACCTCAATGAAAACGCACTCGCATTAGGTGGTATCACTGTTCAAAATGGTGAAATATTCTACTTAATTCTCGATGATTTTATTAACAAGTCACTCAGCGTTGATGAAGATAAAACATTTAGCTTACAAGACGTTCAAGCTTCTTACAAGACAGACGATATCGATAACTACATGTATATCGATGACCTTGAATGGATAACAGAAAACGGCAGAAGCTACTTGTATTCGGCATCGTTGGCTGCAATTCCAGAACCAGCAGAATGGGCTATGATTTTTGGTGCTATTGCATTGGGCTTTGTAGCTTATCGCAGACGCAGTTAATAAAAATTTGTTGTTAGAAACCTCCTCTGAGGGTGTGTCAAAATTTTTGACACACCCTTTCCTTTCCCCTCATGCTCTAAAAAGAAAAACACAAGGCGCTTGCTATATAAAAAAACAATAATATTTTGCTTGTCATATCGGCAAATTTACACAAAATACTTTAAATAATTTTCACAAAATAAAAAAAGGAAAACAATGAACAAAAAAACACTCCGCGATGTAGATTTAAAAGGCAAAAAAGTCATCATGCGTGTCGACTTTAACGTACCTGTAAAGGAAGGCGTTATTAAAGACGATACTCGTATTAAAGGTGCTTTGCCATCAATTAAATATGTGCTCGAACAAGGTGGTAGCCTCATTTTGATGTCGCATATGGGTCGCCCAGACGAAAAAGGTATCACTGGCGACACTACAATGAAAATTGTTGCAGACTATCTCTCGAAAATGCTCGAAAAACCTGTTGTTTTCGTTCCAGACTGTGCTAATGCTGACGCAGAAGTTGCAGCTATGAAACCTGGCGACATCGTTATGCTCGAAAACACTCGCTATCATAAAGAAGAACAAGCTAAGTGCAAACAAAAAGAAGGCGAATCAGACGAAGACTTCAAAGCACGCAAGTCGGCTCTTAAAGAACAACAAAAAGAACTTGCTAAGAAACTCGCTTCTTATGGCGACATCTATGTAAACGATGCTTTCGGTACTGCTCACCGTGCTCACGCATCAACAGCAGTTATCACAAAGTATATCGATACTTCAGTTGCTGGTTTCCTCATGGAAAAAGAAATTGAATATCTCGGCTCGGCAGTTGAAAATCCTGTTCGCCCATTCGTAGCTATCCTCGGTGGTGCAAAGGTTTCTGACAAGCTCGCAGTAGTTAAGAACTTGCTCTCAAAAGTTGATACACTCATCATCGGTGGTGGTATGGCTTACACTTTCCTCAAAGCTCAAGGCAAACAAATTGGTAATTCACTCTGTGAAAACGACCAAATTGAATACGCTAACGAGATGATGGCATTGGCAAAAGAACGTGGCGTAAACTTCCTCTTGCCTATTGATAACATTGCAGCAGATAAATTTGATCCAAACGCAAATACTCAAGTTGTCGAAGGCAATATTCCTGAAGGTTGGATGGGCTTAGATATTGGTCCAAAATCTATCGAATTATTCAGCAACGCCATCAAAAATGCAAAAACTGTTGTTTGGAATGGTCCAATGGGTTGCTTTGAAATGGAAAAATTCAACAAGGGTACTTTCGGCGTTTGCGAAGCTGTTGCCGAAGTTAAAGCTAATGGTGGTATCTCGATTATCGGTGGTGGCGACTCAGTTGCAGCTGTAAACAAAAGTGGTCAAGCACCAAAAATGTCGCACGTTTCAACTGGTGGTGGTGCTTCGCTCGAATTCCTCGAAGGTAAAGAACTCCCAGGCGTTGTTTCGTTGAACTCAAAATAATTTTAACTTAGAAAGAATAAATAAAAATGGCACGCAAATATTTTATTGCTGGAAACTGGAAAATGAACAAAACTGCAGCTGAAGCAGTTGCACTTATCGAAGGCATCAAGGCTGGTGCTGGCTCGCAAACTAAGGTTGACGTAGCTGTATGCCCTACTTTCACTGCCCTCGACGCTGCAAGCAAGGCTCTCGCTGGCTCGACAATCTGCCTCGGTGCTCAAAATATGTACACTAAGGCAAGTGGTGCTTACACTGGCGAAATTGCTGCAGATATGCTCAAAGAATTCAACTGCGCTTACGTTATCCTCGGTCATAGTGAACGTCGCGAATACTTCAAAGAATGCAACTGCTTCATCAACGAAAAAGTTAAGGCAGTTCTCGCTAATGGTATGAAACCAATACTCTGCGTTGGCGAAAAACTCGAAGAACGCGAAGCTGGCAAAACTATCGAAGTTGTTTCTGAACAAACAATCAAGGGCTTAGCTGAAATCTCGAAAGAAGACGCTAAGAACGTTGTTATTGCTTACGAACCTGTTTGGGCTATCGGCACTGGCAAAACTGCAACTCCAGAAATGGCTCAAGAAGTTCACGCTGAAATTCGCAAGATTTTAACTGACCTCTTCGGTGCTGACGTTGCTGAAGAAATGCAAATCCTCTATGGTGGTTCGATGAAACCTGAAAATGCTCCTGAACTCTTAGCTCAGAAGGACATCGACGGTGGTCTCATTGGTGGTGCTGCATTGAAAGCCGACTCATTCTTGGCTCTCATCACAGCTGCAACCAACGCATAAAAAAAACGTGCGAGAGCGCGTTTTCTTTGATGATGAGTTTTAATTTACACTATAAGGCACTTCGTTGAAGTGCCTTTTTTTATTAAATAAACTCATCAAAGAAAACGCTTTCGGCTGTTATTTGGTTTCGTATCGCCTCACGTACATAGTACGCTACGGCTCACAAAACACAAATTCCAGCTCGAATCTCGCACGTTTTAATTCTTCCAACACATGTCGGTTCTAAACTAATTTTATTTAACCACGTTTTCTTTGATGATGAGTTTTAATTTATACTATAAGGCACTTCGTTGAAGTGCCTTTTTTTATTAAATAAACTCATCAAAGAAAACGCTTTGCCCTCCATTTTGATTTTAGCTTCGACTACAGTGCATAGCACAGCAACGCTCGCTAAAACGCAAAAGCATCGGGACAATCTCGCACGTTTTAAACGTGCGAGGACGGTGTCTCGATTGCGAATAATTTATATAATAATGATAAAAGGCAATTCTTCGGAATTGCCTTTTTTGTATATAGATCGCAATCGAGGCACCTCACAGCTTATGGAGCGTTTGTTCGGGTGGTCTGTACATAGTACTATCCCACCACTCACAAACATCTCCCTAAGCACGTGCCTCGCACGTTTTTTCCGTTCCCAAGTTGGTTCTAATCTGATTGCGAAAATTATTTATATAGTGATAAGAGCATTCCGTTTGGAATGCTCTTTTGTAAATTATATATTTTTCTTTTTACCACGTTTCTTCCGACGTTTCTTTTTCTTAGGTGGTTTTTTATGAAAAAGTTTCTTAACTTTTTTTTTCAAACCAACACAGGCATTTTTAACTTCTTTACAAAACAAATCAAAAATTTTACTAAAGGTCAACGACTCTGGCACAGGCTCTGGTTCAGGTTCTACATCGTACCTATTTTCATCAATTACCTTTTTAACTTCTAAATACAACCAACGCGACATCCATGAATCTGTAGCAGCATAATCAATCTGTTTTTGCGTGAGTTCTTCGGCTTCCCAATTCGACATCTGCGACGACTTCGACACCCTTACGCCCAAGAACAACGCTGCCAAATTTTTCATACCAGTATTTATAATGCCTATGCTACTGGAATATTTCGATACGTCAATAAAGCCACCAGCCTCAAATTTCAGACGTTGCGAAAGAGCGTTAATATCGCCTTGCACAGCAAGACCAACTTTTTTAATATCGGGGTTTTCTAAAATCTTATAGATATCTTCTAAACAATTAGCCAAAGGCACCAATCTAATAATCCAAGTTTTATTTTCGCCCGACAACTGCAAAATTGCCACTTTATTATGTTGATTTTTTGAAAAACTTGGTCGGGTTTCTGTATCAAATCCCAAAAGGGTTTCTTGCTGAATTTCTTTTACGGCTTCGGCTAACTGCTCTGGAGTTTCAACAAGTGTTATCTCATGTGGACACTTCACCAAAGGCAATGTCGGTACAAGATTTGTATCGACTCGTCGTGGAAACATACACTTAATTGAATTTTCCATAAAAATAAAGTCGCATTATCGTTTACTACACTAAAAAAGACAATCCTTTTTTATGCTACTATGAAATTTTTTAATAAAATGTTTGCTAATTTAACGTTTTTTTGAAATGATATTCTCATCAATTTTAACAACTTGATTTTTTAACAATATAATACAATGGAAGAACTAATTGGAAACGTTTTAGTAGCACAGTCGGGTGGTCCGACTACTGTAATCAACGCAAGTCTTGCTGGCGTTATAACTGAAGCACTCAATCACGAGTGTATAGAAGAAATCTACGGTGGTTTGAATGGCATCGAAGGCATTTTGAATGAAAGACTTATAGACCTCGCTGCAGAATCGCAACAAGCTGTTCGTGGCTTGAGCTACACACCAGCTTCGGCACTCGGTACATGTCGCTATAAAATCAAGAGTGATGCAGATTATGCACGCTTCTTAGATGTATGCAAAGCCCACAACATAAGATATTTCTTCTACATCGGTGGCAACGATTCGCAAGACACTGCAAACAAAATTGCTCAGTATGCTAAGAGCATAGATTGGCAAATGCGTGTTATAGGTATTCCAAAGACAATCGACAACGACCTCGTAATGACAGACCACTGCCCTGGTTATGGTAGCGTTGTAAAATATTTGGCAACTACTATCCGCGAGCTTGCTCTCGATCACGAAGCGATGGGTAATCACGACTTAGTTTCGATTGTTGAAGTTATGGGCAGAAATGCTGGTTGGATTGCAGCAGGTACAACTATTGCAAAGCGTAAAAATATGCTTGATGATCCACCACACATCATCCTCTTGCCTGAAGTTGCATTCAATGCCGATTACTTTATTTCGCAAGTAGAAGAATGCTTGAAGAAAAACAAGTATTGCTTGGTAGTTGCAAGTGAAGGTTTGGCTGATGAAAATGGCAACTATGTTGCAGCTGGTGGTGCAACCGATTCGTTCGGGCACTCGCAACTCGGTGGTGTTGGCGAAGCATTGCAGAACTTAGTTGCATCACGTTTGAGTGGTGTAAAAGCTCGCTCGTGCAAGATTGGTCATGCACAACGCGCGGCATCGCACTGTTCTTCGGCAACAGATTCAGACGAAGCATTTAAATGTGGTCAAGAAGCTGTCAAAGCAGCTGTTGAAGGTCAGACTGGCAAAATGGTTGCTATTGTTCGTGGCGATGGCGACAAATACAAGGCTGAAACTACATTGGTTGATCTCAACGATGTTGCAAATGGTGTAAAACACTTCCCTGAAAATTGGATTAACGAAGATAAAGTTTCAATCTCGCAACAGTTCAATAAGTACATTCTCCCACTCATGCAGGGCGAAGTAAAAGTTCCATTTGAAAATGGTTTGCCAGCATACGTACGCTTGGCAAAGAACGAAGTAGAAAAGAAACTTTCGTAATTTAATTAAGTTATAAACCTAAACGGTGTTGACACAAACAACACCGTTTTTTATTTTCTATGCTATTATGAAAAATTTATTATCTATATTCACAATTGGGGTTGCATGTGTAGTTTTTGCACAAGAAAATAAAAAAACAGATAATTACGCAATAGCTATGGGCTTGCAAAATCAACACCTATCGAAAAGTATGTCGATAAATGTTGATTGGAATAACACTATTGGCAAAATAAAAGAATTGCATGGTGTAAATAATTCGCCAGTTGTGCATAATAAGTTAATGCCAGAATTTCATGAAGCTGGTATTCCTTATGTAAGAACACACGATACTTATGGACGTTTTGGTGGCAATGTTTATATAGACATTCCAAATATCTTCCGTAACTTTGATGCAAACCCTGATGACCCAACAAGCTACGATTTTGCCTTTACAGATGAATATCTGAAAAGCGTTGTAAAAAGTGGATCAAAAATTTTCTATCGTTTAGGCGTTACCATTGAAAACTACCACAAAATAAAAGCGTATAATATTTATCCACCTAAGGATAATCTCAAGTGGGCAAAAATCTGTGCTGGAATTATTCGCCATTACACTCAAGGTTGGGCAAATGGCTTTAAATACGATATTCAGTATTGGGAAATTTGGAATGAACCAGAAAATCCAATGATGTGGAAAGGCTCTCGCAAAGAGTTTTTTGAGATGTACAAAGTTGCTTCAAAATATCTGAAAAAAGAATTTCCCAATATCAAGATTGGAGGTTTTGGACACTGTGGTTTCTTTGAAATAACGCGTCCACTAAATGAATGTCCAACAAAAGGGCTTGACGTGTTAGATTGGTTTCACGAATTCATTGAAATGGTAGCCGATAAAAATGACCCACTACCCTTAGATTTCTTCTCGTGGCACTTGTATACCGACAACCCAAAAGAACTTGGTATTCATGCTGAATATGTAAGAAAAAGTCTCGATAAATTAGGACTAACACATGTTGAAAACATCAATAACGAATGGAACTACTCTCTCGGTGCAAGATTTGGAATAATTCGTAAAAATCATATAGGAGCATCTATGTGTGCTGCAACGATGTGTATTATGCAACAAGGTTCGCTCGATAAAGCAATGTATTACGATGCCACACCAACTCGTGGTTATTGTGGTATCTACAATTTCCCAGAAATGACACTCACAAAAACTTACTTTGTTTTTAAAGCCTTTAATGAGTTATACAAACTTGGTACTGCAGTAAAAACAACAGATAGAAAAGATAAAGAAGTTTACGCTATTGCTTCGATAGATAAAAAAACTGGCAACAAGGCAATCTTAGCAGTAAATTATTCTCCGAACCAACAACGTGTAAAATTCAATTTTGAAGGTCAACCAACATCGGTTGTTGTAATTAATGAAGATTATACATTCACCGAATTGAACTACTTCTTACTTAAAAATAAAGTTGCAACATTGCCCCCATACACAGTCCTTTTGATAAAGGTTAAATAAACTATGAAGAACAAAAAAAATGTAATTTGTATCTGCATTTTAGTGTGTATTATTAGTTGGATTTCATATTCTGTAATAACGCGTAAAAACGATGTTGGCATTTTTCCAAATAAGCATATAGATATTATATGCCCATTTTCTGCTGGTGGTGGAACTGATTTGCTTTGCAGAACAGTAGCAGATTTGATGTCGAAAGAATTTTCGGTACCTGTAAATGTTCAAAATATAACTGGTGGAGGTGGTGCGTTGGGCCATACAAGAGGAATGGATGTTTCAGCAGATGGCTACACGCTAACAATGATAACCTTCGAGCTAATAACACTCACACAACGTGGATTTGCTCCGATAAAAATAGATGACTTCGACTACGTTGCACGTATAAATGCAGATGCCTCTTGTATTGCAGTAAATAAGGACTTCCCTGCCGATACTCTCGAAGAATTTCTTACGCTTGCCAAGACCAAAAAACTTAAAGTTGGTAATTCAGGCGTTGGAAGTGTATGGCACTTGGCATCGGAATTATTCTGTAAGAAAAGTGGCATAAAAATGTCGTCAATAGCATTTGACGGAGCATCGAATGCTATTACAGCAATGCTTGGTAAACACATTGATTTAGTAAATGTAAGTGCAGCCGAATTAAAAACTCACGTAGAAAGTGGCAAAGTAAAAATCTTGGCAATAATGGCAGACAAACGCATAACATATCTGCCTAATGTACCAACGTGCAAGGAATGTGGTATAGATATATCGTTCAGTACATGGCGTGGAATTACATTGCCTAAAAACGTGCCATTGCAAAATAAAATTATATTGCAAAACGCAATTAAAAAAATTTTAGCATCGCAACCAATGCGCGACTTTTCAAAAGAAACAGGCATTGACGTTGAATACTTAGATGGTAAAACATTCAAAGAAAAAATACAAACTCAATATAATCAAATAAAGCCATTGATGATTGAATTGGGGTTAGTAAAATAATAATTATGATTTTAAATTTTATACTAATTTTAATGTCGGTAGGTGCGATAATCTACGCACGATATTTTCCAGAGGGCGATTCTGCAAACTTCCCTATTTGGTTAGCGATTTCAATATTGTTGTTGAGTATTATAGATATAATAAAATCGATTTTCAGCAAACATAAATCTACAACCGACGAAACTGAAGTTTTTGATAACAGATCTTTAATTTCAGCAGTTGCATGTATTGTATATCTAATAGTTATGCCATATTTAGGATTTGTAGTTTCATCGGGAATTTTATGTGCAATTATTTTAAAAATAAATAAGGCAACATCATCATTGAGAGCTATAACGTACGGACTTTCCTTATCTGTTGTTATATACTTTGTCTTTGCAATTTTAATGAAAGTAGCATTGCCAATAGGTATTTTAAATTAAATTATGAACGCAATTTTTTCAGAAATATTTTCAGCAATTTCGCAATATCAATATTGGCTAACGCTATTTGTTGGAGTTTTTTGTGGTTTAATTTTGGGTGCTACCCCAGGAATATCTGCAACAATGTCGATTGCACTATTAGTGCCATTCACATTTGGTATGGATATTGTGCAATCAATAACGCTTTTAATTGGCATATATTTTGCAACAATCTATGGTGGATCTATACCAGCAATACTTTTTAAAACACCAGGAACACCAGCATCAAGTGCGTTAATTTTCGATGGCTACTCTATGACACAATCTGGCAAAGCTGGTAAAGCTTTGTCGATTGCGGCAGTGTCGATGTTAATTGGTGCTTTGATAGGAGCTACTCTTTTGATTTTTGCAGCTCCCTATATATCGTTAATAGCCCTAAAATTTGGACCTGCAGAATTATTTGCAATGGCTTCATTCGGAATAATTGTGATAGTTTCGGTTTCAGACACATCGTTGATAAAAGGTTTACTATCTGCCTTAGCAGGCTTGTTAATATCGTGCATTGGAATGGATCCAATATCTGGATATCCACGTTTTATATTTGGTTGTACAAGCTTAATGGAAGGTGTTCCGTTTATACCCGTACTGATTGGTTTATTTGCTATATCGGGTGCGTTGATGAGCAAAACAACTGCAACTAATTTCAGCAACGTAAAAGTAAAATTTTGCGAACTTCCACCCAAAAAAGATGTAAAAAAAACATTGCCCACCATAATAAAATCGGGCTTCTTGGGAACATTCATAGGGTCTGCCCCAGGCGCTGGTTGCGATATTGCATCGTTTGTATCATATGGCATTGCTAAATATGGAGCAAGTAAAGACGATAAATTTGGTAAGGGTGAAATAAAAGGTATTGCTGCAGTAGAATCGGCAAAATCGGCTTGTACATCTGGAGCGTTAATTCCATTGTTGTCGTTAGGTATTCCTGGCGATGCCGTTACTGCAATACTTGTTGGTGCGTTTATTTTGCATGGCATTCAACCAGGACCACTTCTGTTTGAAAATCATGCACCATTAACTGGTGTTATATTTACAACAGTAGTGTTGGCTCACATATTTGTTTTTGCTGTTGCAATGCTAACTGTTAAGTGGTCGATACTCGTGTTAAAAGTTGATGAGCGTTTTATAAAAGCAACTGTGTTAATATTAGCTATGGTTGGCTCGTTTGCTCTGCGAAATAATATGATCGATGTTTATATAGCATTTATCTTTGGTATTGTTGGAATTCTAATGCAAAAAGGTCAATTTCCTGTTGCTCCATTCTTGCTTGCGTTAATATTAGGTCAGATGGCAGAAGTAAATTTCCGACGTGCCTTGATGCTCTCCGATGGATCAATAAGTTTTATATTAAATACCCCAATAGCGCTCGGTATACTTTTAGTTGCAATAACGTTCTTTATACTTGGAATGATTAAGCGATTGCGAAAAACAAAAAACAACAATTTAACAGTATAAACCTAAAACAGATAATAGTTGACAAGTTGTCGAAAGTATATCATTGTAAAGGTTTTTAAAAATCAAATAACTCAAACAAAAAACAATAATCTAATAAAAAAGCTAATGGCAGATAGCGTAGTAGAAGTCGAAGGAAAAGTTGTATCGGTTCTCCCTGGAACAATGTTCAGGGTTGAAATAGCAAATGGACATCAGGTGTTGGCTCACATATCGGGCAAACTCCGTAAGAACTTCATAAAGCTTACTGTGGGCGACAGAGTTAAAATGGAAATGACTCCTCAAGATTTGGGAAAAGCTCGCATTGTGTACAGAATGAAAAACGTAGAAACTCCGCGTGCAACACCAATACGCAGTTTCGGACCTCGACATAAATAATTTTTTACAATGAATAAAATGAAGACTGGGAAGGTAAAGTTTTGGTTTGCACTTTCAGTCTTTTTTTTGTGCCTTGTTATATTGACAAGTCTATGCTTAGGTAGTGTAGATATAAGCGTAAGCAAAATAATATCTATTTTACTTGGCGAAAATAGTGGTACCGATGGCATAATTGTCAGACACTTGCGATTACCTCGAATAGTTGCATCAATTATCGCAGGTATTAGTTTGGCATTAGCTGGTTGTGGGCTTCAGAGTATCTTTAGAAATCCCCTTGCCGAACCATCGATAACTGGTGTTTCTTCGGGGGCAAGTTTGGGCGCTGTTGTTGCAATAATGTTTTTCAGCTCTACGTTTGCACTTGAAGTATTGGCATTTGTATTTGCATTGTTGGCAAGTTTAACAGTGTGCAAAATTGGTAGCGAGGGAGGAAAAGTAAATCCATCGTCGACAATATTAGCTGGTGTAGCAATCAATGCATTGTGTGGAGCTTGTGTAGGCTTGTTTATGTACACTACCCGCGATACAGGACTAAAAAGTTTTGTATTTTGGGCATTGGGAAGTTTTGATAAATGCAACTGGCAATCCATAAATATTTGCTTGCTGATATCGTTGCCTGCATGGTTGATAATGCTTAGCCAATATAAAAATTTAAACGCAATGTTGTTAGGAGAACGTCAGGCATTTAACATTGGCGTAAATGTAAAAAGAACACAAATTTTAGTAGTGCTTTCTGCCGTAGCAATGACTGCATCGTGCGTTGCTATGTGTGGTACAATAGGTTTTGTTGGTTTGATAATTCCACATATAGCGCGTTTAATATGTGGAGCCGGAAATGGCAAAGTAATGCCTCTTTCTATGATTATGGGAGCATCGTTAATGGTGTCGGCTGATTTATTTGCGCGTTATTTGTCGCCTGAAAATCCAATCCCAATCGGAGTTTTAACAGCTATCTTGGGAGCACCATTTTTCGTATTTATTTTAAGGAGGAACAAAGGCAATGCTTAAGATTGAAAATGTATCTTTTGCATACGCTCAAAAACCAGTGCTTAACAACATTTCAATGAATGTTGGCAAGGGAGAATTTGTAGCAATATTGGGAGCTAACGGTGCTGGTAAAAGTACTCTTGTAAAAATTGCAAGTGGCTTTATAAAACCACAAGGCGATGTAAAACTGAACGATAAAAGTATTTTCAAGATGTCGGCACGCGAGCTTGCGTTGTCGAGAGCAGTTCTCGAGCAAGAAACAAATCTTGAATTTAATTATACTGTTTTAGATACAGTATCGTTAGGACGCTTTGCAATGTCGGGATTTTTCGGGATTGATTCTCGTTCAAAAGATATAGCCCAATTAGCGTTAGAAAAAGTTGGCTTGAAAGGTTTTGAAACCAAGCAATACTTAGAACTTTCTGGAGGTGAACGTCGTAGGGTTCAGCTTGCGAGAGTTTTAGCACAAATCTTAGATGCACCACAAGGTAAGCTTCTACTTTTAGACGAGCCTACTGCTAACCTCGATCCTAAACATAGCTATCAAGTAATGCAAATTTGTAAAGAAATGTGCAACTTGGGTGCATCGTGCATTGCTGTTGTTCACTCAGTAGAACACGCAATGAATTTTGCACATAAAACTGCTATGATTTCAAACAATACCCTATTTCAATTTGGCGATACTTCGCAAATTCTAATCCCCGAAAATATATCAGCTCTTTATGGTATGCAGTGTGAAATTGTAGGTAACACTCGTAAAACTGTGGTTCTTTATTAATAAAGATTAGAATTATCAATAAGTTAATCTTTTTTATAGGTAGTTGACAATTTGTTTTAAAGTCTATTTAATACTATATAAATATAGGAAAAAAAATGGATAGACTTCATTCATACTGGCGCATTCCCTACATAGAAGCACCTAAAACTAATAGCAATCAAAAAGGCGATGGTAATCCGTTCTTAGAAATGGCTACTGTTGCTGAAGAAGATTTCAAAAAATATCATATTCTTTGGCGTGGTAAATATAGCTTTATTGTAATGAACAAGTTTCCTTACAATTGTGGACACTTGTTGATTTTGCCACTCAGAGAAGTTGCCGATATTGAAATGTTGGAGGGCGATGAAAAAACAGAGTTCTTCGATGCTATTATAAAAGCTAAAAGAATATTGCGTCTGACAATGAAACCCGATGCGTTCAACGTAGGTTTCAACTTAGGCGCTAAAGCTGGTGCTGGTATACCCCGACATTTACACTGCCACGTTGTCCCCCGTTGGGACGGCGATACAAACTTTATGCCTGTAATTGCAGATACTCGAGTTCTACCACAAGCAATGGATTCGCTCTGGGAAAAGCTCATGCAAAACGTTAATTTGTAATAAATGGAAAAAACACTTACATACGATAATCCAATTCAGTTAGCTGAAGCATACGGAAATCAATACGAAAACATCGAACTTGCCCAAACAAAACTCGGCATCACCATTACCACGCGCGATGGTTGGATAAAATTTGAAGGTGATCAGCAAAAAGTTGAAGATGCTGCAAAGTTCTTCGATATCTTAGCTAATGCTCGAAAACAAGGCATACGAATCCGTACACCAGATTTCAGAAATATGTTAAACAGAACTTCGTCTGGGAAGCTCGAAGAAATTGTACAGGTTTTTGAAAACCCAATAGTAATAAATTTAAAACGTAAAAGTATTGTTCCCAAAAATATAAATCAAAAACGCTATCTCAAATACATAGGTAAAAACGATATCGTTTTTGGTATAGGTCCTGCTGGAACAGGCAAAACTTATTTAGCCGTAGCAGCCGCACTAAAAGCCCTTCAAGATAAAAGTATAGAAAAAATAATCCTTACGCGTCCGGCAGTAGAAGCTGGCGAAGCGTTAGGATTTCTGCCTGGCGATTTACAAGAAAAACTACTACCCTACTTGCGTCCACTATACGATGCTATGTACGATATGCTTGGTGCCGAAGAAACAATGAAACTCATTGAACGCAATGTAATAGAAATTGCACCATTAGCATATATGCGTGGCAGAACGTTGGCAAACGCATTTGTAATTTTAGATGAAGCCCAAAACACAACTATTGAACAAATGATGATGTTCTTAACACGCTTGGGCGAAAATTCAAGAATGATTATCACTGGCGATATCACACAAATCGACCTTCCAAGAAATAAAAAATCAGGATTGAAAAGTGCTATGGAAATTCTTAAAGGAATTGAAGGTATAAAACTTTTCCATTTTGAACCTGGCGACGTTGTTCGCCACAGACTTGTTACTCAAATTATACAAGCATACGAAAACGCATATAATAAAGAAAATGTTTAATAATTACAGATTAAAACGTGCTAAAGAGCATACCGATACACCATTGTTTAAAATATCGGCAAGAAAACGAAGGCGCTACACTGCTCTAACAACAATAATTTTAGCAATGTCGATTGTAACCTATGCAATCTGCTTTCTAAATAAAAAGCCTATTGTACCAAGTTCGTTCTCGAACAATAACGCATCGTTGAAAATAGATTCAACTATAAAGTTTGAATACAAAAGCGATATTCTTACAGCTCAACGCCAAGAATTAAACGCCGAACGTATTCCACCTAAGTACAAAATAAACGAAGCCTCTGTAAAAGAAGTTAACGAGCTTAATAATAAACTTTTGGCATTCTTCGATGCTAAGAAACAAGAAGAATATCAAAGTTTAACCGATAACAATCTAAAAACATTCTTGGATGAAAAATCGGAAGAACTAAGAAAATCAACATCGTTTGCTCTACCACCATCTGATATAGGCGATATATTTTCGCTCACAACAGAAAAATCGCGTGAAAGAATTTTCAAAAGAACATCGTATTTTGTAAAAAATATATTGAAAGATGGCGTTTATGACGACGATGATAAAGCTTTTGTTGATAGCGAAAATGAAATAAATCCGATATCAAATGTAAATCAATCAACAAGTAAACATGCAGTCAGCGAAACTAATGCACGTTTAGAACTTTGGGAAAAAATAAAAAGCGACCCATCTATAGATAAACGTATTCAACGAATTTTAAATAGCATATTTAATCAAATTATAAAACCAAACGTTGAATACGATGCCGAAGCTACAAAACAAAAACGCGACGAAGCTCGTGCAAAAGTAAAACCAGTTGTTGTAAAAATCCGCGAAGGCGAAACTCTTGCCGATAATGTATCTATACATACCCCATTGGGAAAAGAACGTTTAGAAGCATATCGAAAAGAAATGTTAAACAGAAATACAAATTTCAATAATGCGCCTAATTTTGTAAATTTCATAGTTTGTATATTGTTAATATTGTTGGCTGTATTATTCATTACTATAAGTAAATCGCAAAGTAATAAAAAAGCTAAAACTATATACATATTCTGTTTCTTATTACTATTAAATTTAGTTGCACAACGCATAATAATTGAATTTGCAAATACTCAAAACGTAAATAACCATTCGCTACTACCATTAGTATGTTATGCAACTCCTATAATTTTAGGACCCATAATACAAGTTTTGCTGTTTGGTTCGTATTTGGGATTTATTATGGCAATATTGGTATCTTCGTTATCAACACTAATGTTAGGTCAAGGAACACCATTTTTTGTTTTATCGTTAACGGCATCGGTTGTTGCTATTTATTTTTGCGATGGCGCAACAAACAGAGCCAGAGTAATAATAACTGGTGTTGTTTACGGCGTTTTTGTTGCTGTTGTTGCATCGTTAATAGGTCTACTCAGAGAAATCCCTGCAGAAATCATAGCAGAACAAGCTTGTATAACATTCTTTGGTGGAATTATAACAAGTCTGTTGGCATTGATTGTATTGCCCATTTTTGAAATACTATTTAAACATTATTCAAATATATCACTATTAGATTATACCGACCTAAATAACAAAAAAGCAAACTTACTTAAGAAATTGCAAATAGTTGCACCAGGAACGTATCATCATAGCGTAATGGTGTCCTATATAGCCGAAGCTGCAGCACAAGCTGTAAAAGCGAACTCTATGGTTTGCAGAGTTGGTGCATTGTATCACGATATTGGCAAATTATCTAAGCCAGAATTTTTTGCAGAAAACCAAAGCGAAACAAATCCACACGACGAACAAAATCCATCAATGAGTGCGTTGATTATAAAAAATCATGTGTCAGATGGTGTTGCTAAAGCCGAAGTAGAAAAGATGCCACATCAAATTATAGATGCAATAAGTCAGCATCATGGAAACTCTATAATTGCATACTTCTACAATAAAGCAAAAAAGAAGGCTGGGCAAAAGGTAATATCTACCGACGACATCAATCAAATTTTGCGTGAAGAAGGAATAGAAGAAAATACCTATCGACATCAGGGCGAAAAACCAAAAACTGTAGAAAACGCAATAATTATGATTGCCGACTCGTGCGAAGCAGCTTCGCGTTCAATGAAAAAAATAACAAAACACGGAATTGAAACACTCGTTGATGTAATTGTAAATGCAAAGATGACCGATGGTCAGTTTGATGAGTGTCCGATTACCGTTAAACAAATTTCTATAATTAAGAAAAATGTAGTTCAAACATTATTAAACATAAATCATACCAGAGTAGACTATAAACAAGATTAAATTTATGAAATATCCAGTAAGCGAAATTGTAAAAATATTTGAAAATGCAGAAGTTCAAGGCGATGCCTCGGTAGAATTATCGGGAATTGCCAGCTTAGATAAAGCAACAGAAAGCGATTTGTCTTTCTTGGGCAATAAAAAATATTCTGCCGAAGTACCAACAACAAAAGCTGGCGCTGTTTTGTTGCCTCGTAAATACGATGGTAAACTTCCAGAAAAATCTACTATTATTCGGGTAGATAATCCATCAGCCGAATTGGCAAAACTTGGCGAGATTATCGAAAAAGTTCTGTGGCCAAAAATTAAGCCTGCAATCCACCCTACTGCTGTTATAGATGAATCAGCAAAGATTGGTGAAAATGTCTTCTTAGGACCAAACGTAGTAATTTGCGAAGGTGCTGAAATTGGTAATGGTACAGTTTTACAAGGAAACAATTACATTGGTAGATATGTTAAAATTGGTGAAAATTCGCACATTATGCCTAATGCAGTTGTTATGGATTACTGTGAACTTGGTAAGCGTGTACGTTTGCAACCAGGAGTTGTAATTGGTTCCGATGGCTATGGATACGAGCTTATAAAAGGTGTTCATGTAAAAGTTCCACAAACTGGTAAAGTTGTAGTTGAAGATGATGTTGAAATTGGTGCAAATACATGTATAGATCGCGCCCGTTTCGATAAAACTTTAATCGGCAAAGGTACAAAAATTGATAACTTAGTTCAGATTGCACACAATGTACAAATTGGTCAAGGTGCATTGTTGGTATCGCAAGTTGGCGTATCAGGAAGCACAAGTATTGGTAATTACTGCGTCTTGGGTGGACAAGTTGGTGTAGCTGGACATTTAAAAATTGCCGATGGTGTTATGATTGGTGGTCAAAGTGGCGTAAATGGAGATTTAAAACCACCAGCCGATCATAAGCAAGGTACTCCATACGTTGTTCGTGGTACACCACCACGTCCGTATATGAAAGCACATAAAATCGATGCACTAATAGGACATCTCATTGAGCTTTTCGACAGAGTAAAAGATTTGGAAAAGAATGCAGGTTTAGATAAAAAAACTTTCTAAATTACAACCTATTACAAAAATAATAACACAATGAAAAACACACTAACTACAATACTCGTATTTACCCTCTTTATGCCTTTGTGGGCTGAGATAAAATATAATGCCGGTGTAAAAATTCCTGCACAAAAAAATACAATCTATGCAAAGGATTTTGAAAAAGGTAGAACCCATTCAGAAGCTATCGAAAAAGCTATGCAAGTAGCAAAAGAAGATGGTCAATTTACAACAGTAATTCTCGATAGCCACGATTGGAATATTGATCGCTCGGTGTTAATCCATTCCGATTTGGAGCTTGTTATAGATGGTTGTAAAATAAAGATGAAAGACCAAACGCACGACACTTTAATTCGTTGCGAAAATTTAATTGTTGATAAAAATAATCCATTCGGGGCTTGTAAAAGTGCTGGATATACAAAAAACTTCAGAATTATAGGTAAAAATGGTGGAGCTTTAGAAGGTTGCGATAAACCTTATAAAAATCTCAATCATAAAGGCAAATTAGTTCCATTCTATGGCGATTTCTTTGGTTGGCGTGGAATAACAATTCTCATAACAGAGGGAGAAAACTACGAAATTGCAAACCTTAAAATATCAAAAACAAAGAACTGGGGGATATCGCAAGAATGGTGTACGCGCGCGTATATTCATGACCTCACCTACGATGTAGATGTAAAAAATGGCGATGGTATAAATTTTCGCAATGGTTGCTCAAACAGTGTAGTTGAAAATATCTTTGGTAAAACAGGCGATGACACTGTTGCATGTACTGCATTGGGAAATCCAAACACAAAGAAAAAGAAAAATCCAAAATATATGTACCCTAATCAAGCGTTGGGTCGTGGTTTCGAGAGAGAATTTCGTGGTATAAAAAATATCTTAATACGCAATATTTTCACGGTAGGTAAACATCATGCTGTTATTTGTTTAGCAACAACACCAGTTGTTGAAAATATAGAAATTGAAAATGTGTGCGAGCCTATACCCTCGCAACGTGCATCGTTAGTAAAAATCTACACTGGATATGGCGATGGTTATCAAGCTGGAAATTTGCGAAATATAAAAGTAAAAAATATCGTCTCGCAAGGCGCTAAGATTGCATTTGAGCTGAAAGCCGATGTAAAAAATGTTGAAGTAGAAGGTGTGCGTCAGTTAAATGCTAAAGGCAAGTTGACAAATTTTGATAACATACCAGAAGGATTATCTTTCAAAGAAAAATTCTAACAAACATAAACAAAATCACAACTATGAATAGAAGTACGTTTTTAAAACTTGCATCTGCGTTAATGGGGTCGATTTTTGCAAAAAATAAATTGTCGGCACAAGAAAACCCACAAGCAGAAACTCCCAAGAAAAGTTTCAAATTTACACTTCAACCATACATTACATCACTAACAAATACCGAAGGATTTATTGTTCTTGCAACAAATAAACCATCTGTAGTTGAAGTTGAAACAATATACGAAGACGGTAAAAAACGCAAATTCTACGCATCGCATATCAGTAGTGGTATAAAACATGTCGGAAATTTACATAGTGTACGAATTAAAGATTTAAAAGCAGGCGAAATAGTACAATACCAAGTAAAAGCTACCGAAGTTATTACTTACTGGGCTTGTATCGATAAAATTAAAGGTCGCTTCAAGATGGGCGAAACCATAGTTTATAATGGGACTACCGATGCACCTCTGCAATTTAAAGTACCAAATGCTTCCAACAAAATTGAAATTGGCGTAGTTACCGATATTCATGGCAGAGCTAAGCACATGTGCAATTTGCTTATCCACATGCCTAATCCAGAAATGCTCATCATGACAGGCGATATGGACCATTGGTTGAAGTCGCACGAAGCAATTGAGCAACGTTTCTTGTGCGATGCTTCAGATTTCACTGCTGGTAAAATTCCGTTGTATTGGGTTCGTGGTAATCATGAATGTCGAGGTGCATTGGCAGAAAAGTTTTTCCACTATGCGCCCTATCCCGATAATAAAACCTACTGTGCGTTCCGACAAGGTCCAATATTCTTTTTGATGCTCGATTCGTGCGAAATGAATAACGACAAAAGTGCAACAAATGGTGGTTTTGTTGATTTGGTAAGTTATCAAAAAGAAGAAGCCGAATGGTTGCAAGAAGTTGTAAAAACTCCAGAATTTAAAGAAGCTCCATTCAGAGTAATATTTCAACATATTCCACTTTATACTGAAGCTTGGCCACTTTCTCAGAAAGCATTAGCAGCTTTAAAGAAAAATCCAAAGAAAAAGCCAGAATATGTTAATCCGTATAATACTTTTAGAAAAAAGCTTTTTTACGATAATATTTTAAAAGATGCAAATATCGACTTATTGGTATGTGGACACCTACATCGCTATGTATGGGTCCCTGCATCTGAAAAAATGAACTTCCCTACCTTTGTATGTTCAAATGAAGAAGCATCTATTATTACAGCCGATAATAATAAAATTCAGATAAAAATAATAGACCAAACTGGAAAACAAACGCACGATTTGTTAGAAATAAAAGCAAAGGGAAAAGCATAAAATGAATTTCATATTAAGAGTATGTGAAGGGTTGTCGAAAAACACAGCCCTTTTTGTTGGAATATCAGCAATTATTGCGTTCTTCTGCCCAAGTGCATTTTCATGGGTAAAAGGCAATACGCAAACATTCATATTGGGCTTTATAATGCTCACAATGGGTATGACATTGTCGGGCAATGATTATAAAATATTGGCGAAACGTCCATTCGACATTTTTATAGGTGCGTGTGCGCAATACACTATTATGCCCTTGATAGCATGGACTTTAATTCAAGTGTTCGACCTACCCAAAGGTGTTGCAGTCGGATTACTCCTTGTTGGAACTTGCCCAGGAGGTGTATCAAGCAATATAATGAGCTATATAGCAAAAGGCGATGTTGCATTCAGCGTTGGTATGACAACTGCAAGCACATTGTTGTCGCCAGTAATGACACCTCTACTTATGCTGTGGCTAAGTGGTGAAAATATCGATGTCGACGCATGGGGGATGTTCAAAAGCATTCTAATAGTAACATTGATACCTGTATGTGTAGGATCAACATTAAATATCCTTTTTGGTAAAAAACAGACATATAAAACTGCAATGCAAGTAATGCCATCGTTGAGCGTTGTAGGATTAGCTATGATTGTAGGTGGTGTTACGGCTTTACACGGACACTTATTCTTTACATCGGGTATTGCAATATTCTGTGCAATAGCCTTGCATAACACATTAGGTTATTGTGGTGGATACGTTATTGGCAAGTTATTTGGAATGAATACAGCTCAAAAACGTACGTTGTCGATAGAAGTTGGTTGTCAAAATGCTGGGCTTGGTACAAATTTGGCAAGTACACACTTTCAAGCCCTACCCGAAGCCGCTGTTGCATCGGCAGTTGCTTGTGTTTACCATTCAATAAGTGGAACGTTCCTTGCAAGCATTTTTGCTAAATTCAAAAAATAATTTATATAGATAAAAGATGCGTTTTTTAACGCATTTTTTTATAATCAAAATTATCAAGAAACTCATTTTAAATTTATTTATAAATAAAGTGAATATTTGTGTTTTTTTTATCGATGTTTTAACGTATAAAAAAGCTTGAAAATTTCGTCTTAGTGGAAAACATGAAAAGATTGTAAAAATGAAAAATTCATCTACATCAACTAAGCCATTATTTAGTATATTGTTTGCGTTAAGCTTAGCCCATTGCCTAAACGATACAATGCAATCTGTTATTTCAGCAATATATCCGTTGTTGAAAGAAAACTTAGCCCTATCGTTTGCCGAGATAGGAGCTATTACGTTGATGTATCAAATGTCGGCTTCAATTATGCAACCTCTTTGTGGATATTTGTTCGATAAACGTCCACGAAGTTGGTATCTGCCCGTTGGACTAACATTCACAATGTTCGGAGTTCTGATGATTTCAATATCCACATCGTTGACGATGTTGATGATAGCTGTGTTTTTTTCGGGTATAGGTTCATCGGTACTTCACCCTGAGGCATCACGATTAACATCGATGTCTGCTGGAAATCAAAGAGGTTTGGCTCAATCTATATTTCAAGTTGGTGGTAGTGGTGGATACGCTCTCGGACCATTGCTTGCTGCAATTTTTGTGTCGCCCTATGGACAACAAAATGTAGCAATATTCTCGGTGTGTGCGTTCATTGCAATAATTGGGTTGATACCAGTTTGTCGTTGGTATGGTAAAAAATTAAGGAGCAATGCAAAAGAAACTTCTCCCAAAAAAGAAGTTTTAGACGAAAGCAACAAACCATTACCAAAACGTTTGGTGTATACAATTTTGGCAATTTTGATATTTTTGATGTTCACTAAAAACGCATATACAATAAGCATTTCAAATTATTATACGTTTTATGTGATGAATAAATTTGGAGTGTCGATAGAAAATTCGCAGTTGATGTTGTTTGCGTTCTTAGGAGCAAATGCACTTGGAACACTGCTTGGTGGTCCGATAGGCGATAGAATTGGTCGCAGGCTTGTTATATGGTGGTCGATATAAGTAACCGCCGTAAAGAATGAAAAGGGTTGAAATATTGTTAGAAATGTAACCGTGGCAAAAGGGTTGCCGAAGGTTGGCAAGAGTTTTGCAAAAACAAAAAATGGCTTCAAAAGAAGCCATTTTATATTGTAAATCTGAACTTATTTCTATCTTAATTTCTAAGCTGACGCAAAGTGAGTTTTCTGCTGAGGGCTTCGATATCTTTCGGAATTGGTTGTTTTTTTATCAAGTAATAGTTTTCGATTTCTACAACCTTTGCCATAGCTTTATCGACAGGCAGTTTTAGTAGGTATTCAATCGCTATACTTTGAAATGTTGCAATATTTGCCACTTGTTCAATCGGTAACGACATCACATATTCAATATCGCCAGCACAACATGCCAAATTGACGATTGCATGATTGCGAAGTCGAACGCCATCGATTGTAAAATCTTTCGCCTTTAATTCTTGATACAGCGACGGATTTTCAACTTCGTAGGCTTTTAAAACCTCCGTTCCAACGACTTCGCAAGCAAAGATTAAAGGCAACTCCTTGATAAACTCTTTCTTTACATACTTCAGATACTGCCCCGACATCAAACGTGCAGCCTGCACTTGTTTTTTCATTTCTTCAGAGAGTTTACTTTCAGCTCCAAACATACCAGCTTCGCCAGTAACCCAAGTAATGATAGCAGTCTTTGCGTCGGCTTCGCTTACCGATTTAATTGTGTCGTACGCTAATTTATAATCGTTATACGATGTAGCTTTTGACCAGTATTCTGCAACAAGTTCTTCAGCATTTTTTGCAAAACTGAAAACTGCGATAAATGTTGCAAATAATATTGTAATTAGTTTTTTCATAGATTTTTCCTTTCTATTTTAATTTTGAGCGAGCCAATTTCTTTGTTAACGAAGCCAATGTGGCTTGAACGATTGCAGGTACTTCGCGGTTTCGGTCCAAAAACCAGTTCTCGATCTCTTCGCATTGGGAGATTGCTGCCGATACATCTGCCATACGGCGAACTTTTGCCGTTTTTACCTGTAAATATTCTTTGATGTCGGCACACTTGTCTATCGGTAGAGCATTTATCACGTCGTAATCACCATAGTGTTTAGCCCAAACCACAATGCGATAATACGGAAGCTGGATACCTTCGGTGAGAAAATTATTCGCTTTTGCACGCTGATACGCACCTTCGTTCGCTGTCAAAAACACAGGATTACCTGAGCCGATTCGCAAGATGCAAGCATCGGATGCTGACATTTCCTCGGGAGCAATATCTGCCAAACGAGCGAACAATCGTTGTTGCACTTTGAACTGCTGTTTTTCTGCTGCAGAAGCTTTTTGATAAGAATCTGAAGCTTCCCCGAACTTAGCATAATCTGTAGTTTTCCAAGCGTTAAATGCATCAAGCAAATCATTACAGTTTGCTCTTATGAATTCGCCACTTGTCTCGAAATGAGCTTTAAAAGCTTTGTCTTGGACAATTGGTGCATATTCAGCAACAAGTGTGTTTAAGTCCTTCGCTGCAAACGCACAAAGTGCGATTGTGGTCGATAGCATGATTGTAATTAGTTTTTTCATTTGTTTTTTCCCTTTCTTTATTTCGTTAAGTTGTAAATTTGTTCTGCAATTTCTAATTTATTAAAGCCTTTCGCCTCATCAAAGTCGTTCCAGATGTACCACATGAACGTGTTTCGATACGCCAACCTGCTTGCCATAAATTTAGGGTGGAGCTCAAGTTGAAATAGTCGTTGCGAAATGTAGTCCTGAATGACTACTAAAGAATCCGAATGTTCTTTTATAGAATTTATGCCGTTAGTAATTTCAACTTGCGTCTTTACTTCTTTTACTGCCTTAACTTGTTCCACCAAGGCAATAAGTTCTGCTGTATCGTTATCGATTTCAGCAAAAACAAAAGATGCCATTAACATCAATATGATTGTAATTTTTTTCATTTTACATTTCTCTTTCTTTCATACTATCTAATGAATTGAATAATTGCTGGTCGCCAACATTTGCCACCTTTACCGTCTGTTTCTGCAGAGTTAATCGATTGTCTCCAAACCATAATCGAATTCTCGGGATTGAGAAACACTTCACGGAACTTTGCAGACGGATAAATCTGAATGGCAGTGATGCGAACCTTGTTGTCGTTGGCATCCGATGTCCCATTGTAAGCACTCTCGATTGCACCGATTGATAGATTGAAATTCGTCAGCTTCTTTTTTGGCTTTACGCACACGCCATTTGTATTACCACCCGAAACATAATAATAAACGGTAGCCTCATTGTCGTTGTATTTGCTGTCGTGGAGAGCTTGAACCTGCTTGTTGGCAAAAGCGATTGTCGAGAAGAAGTAAATTATGTTTCCGTTCTTGTCTAATACCTTCAACTCGCAGTCGGACCAGTAAACCGAATGTCCAGCATTGTCGTCATGACGCATCCCTGCAGTATCGTCGATTCCGTCTCGGTACAAATCAACAAACACAGAAAGGTTTGTTGTTTGAACAATACTATTTGCCGAAACAAACTTTGATGCTGGTGATAATTTGCCGTCTTTGTCAACAGGCAATGGTCTGTATTGTTGAGCAAACAAACAAACTGGGATACAAAAGTATGTTATAATGTTAATCAATAGTTTCATAGGTATCTTCGGATAAAGTTAACATTGGAACGCCGTCCTGAATAACTGGTAAAAGCTGGTGCCATTTACCATCTTCACAATACATCAAGAACTTTTTCGACGTTGGCGAAATAGCAGTTTTACCAACAAACAAATCGCCACTATTAAATTCAGAGATAACTCCAGATTTTAAACTTGAAGCAACAAAAGCTTGCGTCTCTCCTTTTGTATAGAAATTTGAAGAAATCTCTGAAGGTGGAACATCTTTTGTAATGAGTTCTGAACGTAATACACAATCGCCCTGATAAAGAGTTGTAATTTTCCCATCGGAATGTGTCATTTCGATTTCAATTTTTGCCGACAAGGAAGCAACAGTTTTAAGAGCATCTGCCATCGGTTGTGTGTAGAGCGGTAACGCAATTGTACTTTTGCCAGAATTATCAAACATAGACGCATCGGACATCGACAATAAACGAGGTTCCTTATCAAAACGGCCAATGGCTATTTTTACAGAATCGCCGGCAGAAGTTGGAAGTGGATCGTAAACAGCCACAGAACCTTTTGTAAGCAAAACCAATTCTATTGGTTCGTTATCGCCAAGCGTAAACGATGGCTTGCTTGCAGTAGATGAATCTGTATCGCTTCGAACAAGTTTACGATTATCGGTATCAATAAACAGTTTCATATTACCATTTGCCCAATGGGCATTTTTCAGTTTTTAATTTAAGTTTTAGTTTTGTAGAACATCCACAAATTTTACATTTCCCAGAACCTGCAAAGGCTTTTGAATCCCAATTTTGACAGGTTTGGCAAATGGCTTTTCTTTCTGAAAAAAGAGTTTCATCGGCAAGTGAAAATCCTCCTTTCGCCCAACGAACGCCAGACTTCAGCAAGCTTTCTGCCGATTTTACAAAAGTATATTTTTTTATGACTTTAGCTTCCATTTTCTACTCCTCATTTTCATAGCAATCACATTGGCATGCGGTGAGCCTTGCAGAAAAATAAGTGTCTTGAGCACACGAAACTTCAACTGTAGTTTCCTTGCCTGCGATAATTTCTAAAATTTGGACCTCTGTATGAGTGTACCGAAATTCAGAAGCATCCACACAAGCACCACCTTCACCTCCAGGGTCTTTCATAATATTTTTTGCATAATACCAATCTATTTCTAAACGTGCCTTGAATACAGTATCTTTGGGAGCATTGGTTATAACTACTTGATTTATAGTATGACGATTATTACCCCTAACACATTCAGTTGTTTCAAAACATCCTGACGGATCACCAGAAATAAGTTCACCATCAAAGCCTAAAATTACAGGTCCTACAAATTGGTATGAACCTGAATCGGAATAAGATTCTACGTCAGGTGGTTTACCATCTTTATTACAATAATATGAAGCCTTTTCAACTGTGGAATATGATACGTCTCCCGATGGAGCTTTCCCATCCGTTGTCTGAGGCCAGCATTCATCGCAATTTAGAATTACTAAAGGTTCTTCCGTCATTCTGCACTCCCTTCTTTTGCATTTTCTAAGAAGTATTTCAGTTTTGATTCGCCTTCTTCACAAACCTTGCACGGCGTTAATTTAAATACGTTTTCCAACGCTTCAAGAGTTGAAGGACAAGCCAAGATTTGAATAGATGAACTTTTGCCATCGGGAGCAACAATTTCAATGGTTGTAGGTTGCCACAATCCATCAGCTGTTTGGTCAATCTGATTTGTAAATACTTTTGCTCTTGATGTCATATTAGTTTTGGCATCGAAGTAATAAATATCAGTCAACAACGATGAACCTGTGTAGGCTTGTAGAACTTTTATCGTAGAGGAATTACCATTAGCATCTACAACTACAACATCTACTGAACTATTGATTGTATTTTTTACATAATCGACATCTTGCTGCATGTTCACGATAGCTGAATCGTTTTCTGCAACCTTGTTTTCCAATGAAGACAATCGAGTTTGCAATGACGATATCTCTGAATTTATTTCAGACAAATCCGGTGTTGGAGGTTCTGCTTCTAACTTTGCGACACGCCCAGCCAATGAAGAAATTGACGCTTTGATTTGGCTATCGTCATAATCACGTTCAATAACTTTATCGCCTGTATCTCCCTTTTCACCTTTCTCACCTTGTGGTCCTTGAGGGCCTTGCGGACCTGCAGGACCTTGTGGACCAGTATCACCCTTGTCGCCTTTTTCTCCTTTTGGAATACTTCTAATCGCCGCCCAAAGTGATTCTATTTGAGAGCGTATTGATTGGTCTTCGCCTGCAAGCTCTACAAGTCGCTGTTGAATTGTTTGGATTTCAGCTTCGATTGTCCGAAGCTCTCCATCTACATCGGTCTTCCAAATTTTTAACCCATCAATTTCTTTGATGTTGGTGTTGATAAGAGTTGTATGCCTATCAACTAATTCACTTAATTGGGAAAGTAAATTACGAATTTCAGTATCATCATAATCACGTTCTATGATTTGATCACCTGTATCACCTTTTTCTCCTTTCTCGCCCTGTGGACCTTGTGGACCAGTATCACCTTTCTCGCCTTTTTCGCCATCTTTACCATCTTCGCCTTTATCTCCCTTAGGACCTCGAGGACCTGGAGGCCCTTGTTCTGGCTCTGGAATATCATCCCAAAGAGCTTTGAGAGCGGCAGAAGTAGCCCCTAAATACGAATTTGAATACGCTTCGGCATATTTTGCAATCGTTTCCCCAACTGTTCCATTTACATAGCCTGTAACCGATTTTACAAAACCTTCTACATCTTCGATTGCTCCAAGATATAAGGCATAATATGTTTTATTAGATACTTTAAAGCAAATAGAATAAAGCCCATTTTCAACTGGGAATGTTTCTCCAACTGAATTTTCTTGCTCCTTAAAAATTACATAACAAAGCCCATTCTTTTCATTCCAAATCATATCTCCAGAATTGGGAATCTTTGACTCGGATACAAAATATGAAACAATAGAACTGCGAATCAGCGTTGCAGGATTATGTTCTTCAAGCCAATCATTTATAGCTTCTTCAATCTTCTTCTTATAAGGTTCAAAGAGTTTATATATCTTTTCCGACATACCATTAGCGTTACCTGCCGAACCAATCTTATGCGTTCCTATAACTTGACTTAAATATCCTGCTATGTTGTCCTGAAATTCTGGAGTGTCGGGAACTATACTTTTTACTATATCAACAAGATTGTTGAACAATTCCGCTGAAAGTTCCAATGCTGATAATGGAATGTCATCATCAAAGTTTATGTTCCATAGACGTACGTCTTTTGAATATTTTGTTTTATTCAACAAAAAGGCAGTCCAGCCATTAGCAGTCTTATTAAAACCGATATCAGCAGATGGACATGGCTGAAGAGAACGAAGTTTATTTACAACATCGTTTCCCCAATCTGCCGTTATTGGCTCGCCTTTACGAACTTTCCCTGGAAGTTTCATTTGTATAAATCTCTGTCCCAATTATCTGCACCCGTCCATTCTTCCGTTCGAGTCCAGAACTTATCGCTATTTGATTTCAAAACTCTATCAGCTGTTTTCAAAAATACATAATTACCAACCGTCATAGGAGGTGGGGAAATTTTACCACATGCACCAGCAGATGGTTTTGCTCTCGTTTGACGTGTGCGTCTAACAACTGGGGCAAATATCAAATACGAAGAAACTCCTTTTTGCCGTTTCTCATAATATTTTTTTGCGTCGTCGCAACATTTATCTATTTCCGAGTTGTTACTCTCTCCTGATATAATTTTTTCAACAATCTGAATTTCTGAGAATGGAACGTTTTTAAAAATAGGGGCACTTGCCAAAGGTTTTTCAAGTTGAGACCACTCTAATTCAATTTCATCACTCAACACTTCAGTTCCAACTTCAACTTCATTAGAAACACTTGTAAAATCGTCATATTTCACAACCATTTCTCCAATTTCAGAAACGGAAGTCGGATATATTTCGACTGAAATCACTTTAACACCATCTGAAGCATTATGTCCTACAGTAGGTCGCATTTCTTTCAATTCAGCCATATCACCTCGATATATCCTTTGAATTGATAAACCTTCTTTACTATAAGAATAACGAGGCGAACCTGATTGTTCTACAACTGAAGTTGTTCCTATAACTTTTACGCCCATACCAACCCCTTTACTGAACTACCACGTTCAACTGCATTATTTAACTTATCAATACCTTCAGCAATTCGAAGCGTATTTGTTGCTGTTTTTCGATTGAAATCTAAAACTGCAGTAGAACTACCACCAATAAAACCACCGATTTTAGTCAAACGGTCTGCATCAATTTTAAATTTACTTTTTTCGCCAGAAACAAAACTTCCAGCATTAGAATTTGATTCAGTTGAACCAGATGAAATTTCCTTTTTGTTTTCTGAAGATTTTTTTACTTCGATAGCAGTTTTTAAACTTTGAATATTTTGTGCCAAACGTTCGCTCGCACCTCTATCTGATGCCATTGTAGCTTTTTCAAATTTTACAGAACCAAAAGCTTCAGACATATTCTTGCCAATCGTATTTGACATCTTCTCCATACTCGCTCCAAAATTATCAACACCTTTGTCAAAAAGATCTGCTGATTCTTTTTCGGCATAGCGTTTCTGACGCTTGTAAATAGTGTCGAAGTCATCAGCTTGAATTTCGCCACTGATTCCCATTACCTTTCTACCGACTTTTGTTTTAGAAAGGGCTGCCATTATTTCTTGAATAGCTTTTTCTATTGCGGCACGAATGTATGTGATTGGTGTCATAAAAATTGACACTAATTCACCTGCTGCAACTTGAAACGCACCAATAACTGCATCGCCGATTCCTGCCCAAAATTCTGGTTGACATAAAGCTTTCAATAACGCCCAAAGTGATGCACCAAACGCATCGACGCTCCAACGCAAGCCACCTAACAAATAGTTTAAAGATTCTGTATAGGCAACAATCATGCCGTCTTTAATTACTGATGGAAGTATTCCACTTGACCATGCTTGAGCAATTATAGCAATACCATTGCCGATAGTTTGCCCAAATGATGCAGCACTATCGACTAACGAATCAGTCATGCCAATGATTTGAGACAAAAAAGGTTTTAAGGCGTCATTTACTGGTTGCCCAAATGCAGCAAAGGCAAGATTTATATTATCTCCCAAAGTGGAGATTAAACCATTCCAACCTTGTGATTTACGTTGCATTTCGCCTGCGTATTTAGCAAAGTCAGCAGCTGCAACTTGCCAAACTTCATCGCCTTTTTTGCCTGCTTTTTGAAGTTGTTCAAGTTTTTCACGTGTGGCCGAACTCATCAAACCTAATTCAGACATTCTGGCAATCGACTCGCCGACAGCTTTACCACTGGTCAACCCATTATACAATCGCCCAACTGTAACAGACAATTCCGACATTGGAACGCCAGCCATAGCTGCCATATCGCCAACACTTTGAAGCCCTTTACCTGTTGCCAATGCTCCTTCTGTAAGCGACTGCAATATCTTTGAAGATTTTGCAATATCAGGCATTTCAAAAGGAGTTTCGGCAGCGAACTTGGTTAGTTCTTCCATACGTTTTTTTGCGGCATCTGCAGAGCCGAGTAATGTAACAAAAGAATTTGTAATATCCTCCATTTCTGCAGCGGAAGACATTGCCTTTTTCATACCCATTACGGCAGAGCCAAGAGTCATTACTCCACCAATGGCAGCTCCAATCGGACTCATAAGCTTCCCTAAGCCACCTTTGATAAAACCTCCCAACGCCGACGATGCCGAACCAACCCCTTTGACAAAAGAAGTTGAGTTCATACTGATTTTAGCGATGAGATTCATTGTAAAGCGATTTTATAATTTCTTGTTCTTTGTAATTAGGTGATGTAAATTTTCCACCGTAACGAAATGTAATAGCGGCATTGAGCATCATTGCTTGTGCGAATGTTAAGCCCAGCCCGAGATTTTTAGAATCGACGTCCATTCCAAGAACAAAATCGGGAGTCCAACCATATTCATTGCAAAGGCCGTCAATAATAGCTACTATCCAGCCGAGTCCGGAATCTTCCTTTTTTTTTCAGATTCAGCAGACACAATCGGTGCCATTGCTTCTGCCATCAATCTACCCAAAGTTTGACCTACTTCGCTAAGTTTTGATAAATGAATTTCTGAGCAAAATTCAAAAACTTCTTTTTCAAACTCATCTTGCCCAGCAACCAACAATTCACGAGTTTCAGCAGGTTTATGTGTTACGACATAACACATTTTCATCAAATCGACATTGCTGACTTTTTCCCAATCAACAGAGTCTTTTTCAACAAGTGGCGATTTTATTTTTTCTAAAATAACATAGTGTGCAAGCGTTAATGGCGATACTGCTATGCCACCAATCTTTAAGCCTGAAGGAAGAATTGCATCGAGTGCGATTTGAGGATTTTTATTCTCTAATTCTTCTTGCTTGGCTATGGCTGCTGAAAAATTCTTATCCATATTACTCAGTTGCTAATTGTTCGTATTTTGTTGCTGTAATAGAAAATTTCTTTGAGGCTCCTTTTGACCAATCTTCTTTGACGTCTTCAGCAATACACTTATAACCGCAAATTTCAACAATATCGCCTATTGCTGGTATGGTGTCATCTGCTCCGCAAATACAAGATACACTTGTTTGTTTTCGGAAATTAAAGAAAACCTTTGCAACAACATTACCATCGTTGTCTTTAATTTCTTCGTTGTCGGCGGTCTGCTGATTACTTGCAGAATCGACAAGAACGCCTTCTGTGAATGTGCCGTTGGTTCCCCAAACGACTCTTTTATTTCCTACGAATTTTACATTTGGTTCTGACATGATTTTTTATTTGGTTTCGGGTAAAACCCCAGTTAGTTTGAATTTGAGTTTAAAAGTTGCTGCTCGCAGATTGTAAGGTGTTTCAAAAACTTCACTACCATGATAGCGTAAAAAGTCTTCATAGAGGCAATTTGTTTCGTCCTTAAAAACAAGATTTCTGAGAGTATCTCGAACTGCATCACGAAGCTGATACAATGGGCATCTATCGACAATCGTTTTATAAACATTTTCGTCATTGGCTTCAGCTAAACCATAACCACGAGCAATATATATTTCAAAATCTACATCAACAATTCCAGCATCTAAGCAATCTTGATTGGCTGTTTCAGCCCCGACATTTACTACAACAATATCTTGCCCATCAGCATCGTTGATTTTCGTCAAAACATCGTATGAATCGACCGATACAGTTGCACTGGCAATTACATTTGGTACCAATGTTTGCAAGGCTGAAAGTATTTGTTCTATGATATTTGAAATGTTCATGTTGAAAGTCTGCCCCAAGACGATTTTGTTTTTGCTGGTTCTGAAATAACAATGGCTCCATCATTATATGTCTCTTCAACGCTTGAACCCAATGGAGCCGAACCACTGCCAATGGCATCTAAACGTTTACGCATTTCATCAGCTGGAGGTGTAAATGGATTATCCTTTGGTGCTATTTTTCTGCGTTGAAAAATTGCCTCGCAAGCAAAGACAAGTGCCGCACGTTTTACAATAGCAGGCACATTTGAATAAAAAGGAACTTTAACTCGTGGTTCTATTCTCCAATGTATATCATTGGCAATGCTTGCGTGGAGTTGTTCCCAAACATCATCCGCCGAGAGCTTAGCGTTTTTAGTGTCTTGTAGAGCTTCATCAAGTTGAGCTTGTGAAATATGCCCGATAAGCTCTTGGCGAGTTATGTATATAAAATCTGACATTTTTTTTAGAGGAGCATTTGCCTATGCAGAATAAAAAGAACATAGGCAAATGCCTTTTTTATGGGTTTTGGATATTACGAAAATTAAGCAGCCGTTGAACCATCGCTACCTACCATAAGTTGTGGGAATGCATAGCCATAACCAGCTACCTTATAAGCTTGATACAAGAATTCGTTGTTTTGAATTACATACGAATCATTTGGATCATCGCAATGGCGGAATTCGACAGGCTGTTCCTGCTGAATAATAAATGGCTGAATGACTTGACCAAGATCGCAAACAAACCAAGCATTTGGATTGATTACATCTATTTCGCTCCATACAACAGGACGTGCTGTACCTTTATCGATATTTGTAGAACCGTTTGCTGTGCGTTCTGCTGTGAGGATTTCACGAGCTAAGCTTTCATTTGCTGCACCAACAAGCAAAACAATATCTTTGCCCAAGCCCATACTTTTACCAGAAGGTTTACGCATTGTACGAAGCACACTGCGAGCATTACGGAAGTTTTCAACCGAAAGCTTTTTGGTTAAGACGTTCGAATATGTTAAACCATTCTGATACTTGTGAACATCAGAGAAGAAGTTTGCACCATCATAGCATGCTCTTGTGAAACCATTGCAAAGAAAATCCGCAATAACTTCGCCATCGTGGAGTCTGGCACCTGTCGCCATGGCTTGGAACAACTTCTTGTATTTTCCGAGCGAATCATTGGCAATATCACGAGCCGAAACAGATACAGTGTCTTCCCATTCCTTATTTTGAATTGTGTATGAGTTTGCACCTACGTTTCCGATACGAGCTTCACCAACGAACTCTTTCATACCACTGAGCTTTTCGAGCCAGCCATACGTTTCTGAAGTGTTCGAGGTTGAAACTCTGGCAGCAAGCTTTGAAACGATTTCATCTTCTTTAGCTGCCAATTCTTCAAAGAACACTGCTTTAAAGCCTTGAGAGGCTTGTACAATTTTACTTTTATTTATTAACATTAGATTACCTTTCTAAAATTAAGCAGTTGGAATTCGCTTGGTATCAACCCAAACGCCAATATCGTCAACGCCAACAACCACGCCAGCACAAACAGAATTTGTTGATGCTTTCGCAACTGTGTTATCGTCTTCAATGAAAGCTTTTGAGTTCCAATCAGTCTGCGACAATGGCTTGGTTGCACTGTTGTTGAGGCGGAAGACGCCACATTCAACATCAACATTAACTGCTCCATTTTCGCCAGTGGAATTATCGACATCGGCTTTTGCAATACCGACAACTTTTAGTCCAGCTGTATCTGAAGCAGGAACAATATAGCCGCTTGCATTTAATGCCACGATTGTTCCAGCATAAATAATTGTTTTTGTAGCGACACCAAATTGAAATGCGTTACCACTACGTTTTGGAGTATCAACAGATTTCGTTGCTTTTGCCATAATTATGAATTGTATTTGTTGAAGGTTTCATCGGAAATTCCGAGTTGTTTGCATACATTAGTGGCATCTGCATTCAATGGCTTTGTTGCACTGAAGTTTTTAATGCCTTCTGGTGTGCGTTGGTTAAGCGGTAATTGTTCCGCTGGCAAACCTGCACAAAACTCTTTCAAATCTTCAAGTGAAAGTTTTAGTGCAGAATTTGGAACAAGCTTACCTTCAGCGATAGCCGAATTATAAACAGCTAATTTCGCTGTATCGGCTCCAGCTTTTTCCAATGTGGCAAGTCGTTTTGATACATCGCCAAGTTCTGTGCTGAACTTTTCAAGTTCGGCAGGTTTTGTTTCGTCATCCGCAAGATGTTTGTCGGCAAATTTCTTTGCAGCGGCAAGTGCGGTTTCTTCGTCGGCGTCTTCAGGCAAGCCCAAAATCGCAAACAGAAGTGCTTTTAGTTTTTGTGGGTCGTCCATAATTTTATTTGTATTAGTTGTTGATTTCTCCTCGACGAGAAAATCTACGCCGAAAAGGGTTAAGCCTGGAATGCGACCCTGTCGGCAAAGAGCTACCGAGTGAACAAATGTGACGTTTCCGTGTTCATCATGCAATACGGTTGGAGAAATGTCACAATAATGACCGCCTTCGAAAGCAACTTTGCCTTCAGAAGTCCATTCCAAATTGGTAAGATACATGCCGTCGTTTTCACGCACTTCAACAGTTCCGTAGGCGGCTATTTTTACAGGTTCCTCAAGTGGAATTTCTTTCCCATCTTTATCTTTTTTGGGAACCGAATTATGATTAAAATCTAAAGCAACCCTATCGAAGTTATACTTCTTTTGGTTGGCTGGTATTGCGGAAACAGACACACTGCCTACAACTAATTTGTTGCGACCTTCATCGTATTCCGATACGCCCCAAGGCAAAACTTTTATTTCTGTTGGAGCTTGATGTGTCTTTTCTAAAGTGGATGTAAATGCTACTAATTGCATAGCCACTACTATAATACAAAAAAAGCGACCACGCAAATTAGCGTGGCCACTGTGGCTATCCTTGTATTTAAAATTGCGAGGGCTTTCGTAATTTTAAATAAAAGGTACTTAATCTTAAAAAAATGAAAGAAAATTTAAAAATAAATGGTAAAACTTAAAAAACTTTACTTCTTTAAACATTTCTTGAAAGCAGCTTGAGCTACCTTTTCAAGATGCTGTTCGGCTGATTGCGAAATTTTACCTTCTTTACTAAAAGGGAAAAATGGTCTGCGTGGAAGTCCACGACGTGTGCCAAACTGATGATACGGTGCGTATTTGGTATCTGTTCCAAGTTCTGCCTCTTTTTCGGTTACAGAACGTACTCGAATTGACTGACGGAGTTTTGTTGATTTTTGTAATGTTGAAGGAGTGCCGTCTTTTTTATTCTTCCATGGTTCTATACGTTTTGATTCATCGGTAAAACTTTGAACTATCCAAGAATTTAAAGCAATAGCCATACCAGTTAAAACTTTTTTAGACGTGGTATTTGCTTCAGCTCTTAACTGTTTAAGAGTTGGTGTGATTGTATCACTTACTATTGTTATCTTTGCTTTTTGCATCTAACTCCTTAAAATATGCCTCTATTTTTTTTTCTGATATCGCTTGTCGTCTTTTTATTTCATCGGTTATAATAGCATTTTTACACCAATCTTTTTCCCATAATCTTGGATTTATTTTTTGAACCTCTTCATAGGTTAGTATTTTATCTGGTCCTTTAGGATATTTATCTTCATTAGTCATATTTTTTCTCCTCTATTACTTCTAATGTGAAAAGAATTCCATTATGTTTACCACGTTTTTCAATCATAACATCTTTGACTTCAAAAACAAGATCTGATTGTAATAATACCTCATTTTCTGATGAATGTTTTGATATTGTCTTCAATGAAAGTGCTGATGAATTTTTGTGAACCAAAACTTCGCAACGAACTGGTCCAAAAATATGTTTATAGCCATCATATGATGTGGAAGTGAATGCTGGATCATTTATTTTTACACCAATAACATCTTTCAATGTGGTATCAAGAATTCCAATACCTTTTTCATCAAGATTTCCACTAAGAAACATATTTAGTAATCTTTCATTATTACACATCCAAGGTAATGGATGTAAATTTCTATATAGCTTTGTATCTCTTGTTAATTTACCTTTCGATATTCCAGAACGAATGTTTTTTACGCATTCTTGTAATTCGGTTTTCAAATTACCAGCTCTTAACCCACCATTGATGTCATGATATGCATCGCCAGTATATTCAATAACAGCGTTCTTTTCTTTTGCTGTTAATTTTTCTATTTTCTTATCTTCTCTTTCTATATTACTAATAGGCAAAAAACGAAGATTTCTTAATTCTCTTTCGCTTGGTATATGTTTCTTTAACGAAGGTAAGGCTTTACCTTCGAACCAATCACGAGCAGTAAAATTACCTTCGTAATCAGAAAGCTTTACATTTTCTAAGCTTTTCAAAAATTGTTCTTTGGCTTCATCGGTTTCATAGCGTTTTAAAATTTCCTCTTTGGGAAAACGCAACGACTTTAAAGATACTGTATTTGGCTTTTCTAAAACTATATTTGAAGCAGGCCCAGTATTTATTATTCCACTTTTATGAAGCTCATCAATTTGTTTTTCATCTAAAACTCTGCGTCGCCACTTGGGTAATTTCTTTTCGGCTTCACGTTGCTCCTCCATTTCGTATTCTGCAATTTGGACAACTTGACACCTACACATCCAAGCCCAACCAGGGGGCATGTGTGTATCCCAAAAAGGATCATCGACAGGCAAAACCAAACCATGCAATGCTGCGTGCGATGGACGTGTGCGTGAGTCCATTGTTGCTATGTATTTAAAGTATGGCAAAAAATCTTTTGTTTCTTGAGCCATTTCCCACTGGCCAACTCGATATGCAGTTAGTCCATGGTGACGAAGCAACAATTCTGCACGATGTGCTGCTGCCTTGGGTGAAAAGAATGGCGATATTTCTTTCATGATTTTGGATTTTGTTTCGTCCCAATTTTCACCTCGAGGAAATTCTGCAATAATATTGCGGACCTTTTGCAAAGTATCTGCCGACTCAATTCCAGTAATAGTAAATGCCATTGCTTTCAACTCTGGAGACAAACGGTCAAATACTTCTTTTGTGACCACTGGTTTATTGCGAATAACATCTGACGCTTCTTCATGAGGTGTCGGTTCTAAAATAAAATCTTCAAATTTGCCGTTTTTAGCCATTTTGTTTTGTGATAGGTATGTTTATATGTATTTTGTAAAAAAATCGTTTTGCCGAGTTTCGCCGAGCCTTAATGGCGATTTTAAATTTACAAAGCAGATTGATATTTTTGATAATTCTGTTGTGGGTTGTTTACATCCCAAAATTCTGGATCGTTTCTTGTTCGTTCGATATGCTCAAAATACGAAGATAAAGAAAACTGCCATGTAGCAGGTGCAATCTTCTGACCTTTGACAAAACCTGCAATGATTAACCGCTTCAAAGAGCGATATTCAATGCCCAAACCATATTCGGCAGGAGTGCGAGGTGTTAAACGAATCAAATCTCCACATTGTTTGATGACGGCTTTATAATCGCCACCACCCTGTGGTATAAATTTGAAAATACCAACTGCAGGGACAACGCTTGTTGGTGGAACAATCGTCTTACCTGGGACAGCTTCAACCTCTATAACCTTATTTAAATTTACAACATTGAGTGATTGCTTTTCATTCATAAACCAAGTTCCATTTGATTGTTTTTATTTTGTTTGCGTTTTGCTGATGCTCGATTACGCACCGTTGACAGTATGTTATAAAGTTGTTTTGTTGAAGCTTCCCAAATACGACATCCGAATTGAGCTTGTGCTATGGCATCGGGGTATTTGGGAAATTGAATACCATTTGTGCAGTTCGATTTTATCAACCAAAAGACACGTCGGCGAGCCTCGTTTGAAAAACGCATCAACCACGATGCAGCACTATCGGAATCGTTTGCCAGTAGAGCAAAATGAGCCATTAAAATGCAAAATTCATCGTTGCTTGAATGAGTCAAATTGAAATGACCAATAGCAGAACTTTGTTGTCCATGACGCCACAAATTAAAAGCAGCGGTTTCAGATTGACCACCATCGGCATTTCTATATTGCGATTTTTGTGAATCGCTCATATTGGCCCAAACTTTGCGAGCGAGAATGCAAATACGCTTTTTTTGCTCTACCGACAACAACATATCATTTCCCTTCGTCCGTCTTTGCTTCAACAAAGAATGTTTCTTCTTGAACAACGCAGAAGACATCTGCAAGCCATTCATCTTCGCCTTTTTCAAGACCTTCACGAATAGCAGGCTTATTTAGCGATATTTTTGTTGTAGCATATTCGATACCATTTTTATGCAATAAGAGGTTCTCTAAAGCTCTCGCTTCGCTAATTCGTCCAACAGTTTTGATAGTAGGTTGACCAGTGCGGAACCCAAAACGAGCAAGAGCCGTTTCTGCAGATTTATTTTTCCCGAATATTTCTGGATGCGATGCTGCATAAATAGAACATGCATTTGTAAGTTCTTTTGTTTGCTTTTTTATCGACTCTATTTGAGTCCCGTATTTTTCTTTCAAAGCCAGAATTTTTTTATCGAGTTCAGCCGCAAGAAGATTTTTATCTGCATCAAGCTGAGCACAAATATCAATCTTTTCCTCAAATTCTGCCCGCGATTTAATTGTTGCCATTTTTATCTTTGCCATAAGTTTTCTTTCTTCTATTTTGTTTTTCTTGTGTGAATTGCGTCATCAGTAGCATCGAATGGATAATTTGGATGCACCACAAACTCAACTAATGCTAAATTTGCTATATCTACCAAATGTTCACGATTGTGATCAGTCTTATAGAGAGCAAGTCGTTCTTCAATACTGCCAATGTTGTCAAAATTATGATTGTTTATTTGTTCTTTTAACGAACCATAACGAAAATATCCCATCGCCATTCTATTTCGCATAAATTGCTCGAATTGTTCCGACCATTGCATTTTGTAAATATCATCAATACAAGGAGCTACTTTGACTGGCTCGAAAATTCCAGCTTGAGCAAGTAAACGATTTCTAAGAATGTCGTGGAGTGATTGCATTATTCAAAATCTTCATGAGTTGGAAATGGAATCCGACCTGAATGTGGAATAACCAATACTGGTTCCTTATGTTTTGCCCAAACCCCACTTTCTTTTAAGATTTTTTGAGGAACAAAACAAACAGCCTCGTCTATTGTTTTTACAGGCATTTTACGACCTTTAGGTGTAATATTGAAATCACTTGCAGCGTTTGTAATTTGTGCAATTACATTTTGTGGAGCTTTATCATCACTAATCTGAAATACCCAACCTGCAAAATCGCATCCAAGAGACTCTATTTTACCATAAGGATCGCTAACAACGAAAACATACTGCTTTTTTACAGGTGGTTCGGTTGTTTCTTCTTTAGAAATCTCGACTTCAAATTTGATGTCTTCGATTATTTTTGCAACTTGGATAGAATCGAGTTTTGCACGCTTTAAAACTAACTCTACAAGTTTTATATCTGCTTTTGCCATATTTATTTCCTTTCATTTGTTTGTGTAAAATTAAAATACATTTGCTTCCCTTTGAATTTACTTCTCGGCTTTTTGGGAGGTTTCAATCCTCTGTTAAGTTGAATTTTTGCTGTGATTAAAACCGATATTTCTTTGTCGCTCATTGCTTTTAAAAATTCACTTCGTTGAACATTCCCAAGGATTGACCGACAAGTTGCCATTGATTTACTGATTGCTTGTTTTGTTGTCATCGTTACATCCGCATTCAATGGTTTCGCAAAGGGATTTTATCGCCTTCGAAAGCAACAACAACGCATACCACAACGATATAACTGCCAAAAACAATGCTATGTAAAAAATCATATTCATTTTTCTGCCTTTGGTTTGATAGTTGCATCGTAGATTGCATAGTTGCGTTCAATGGCTCTTTTGGCATCAGCTTGAGTTGCGTAATTGCCGACAAGCACACCACCCAAATAACAAATTCCATATCCACCTCTATCATTTTTATAAATGCCCATACGTGGACGTTCAGATTCTCGTTCAATACGTCGAAAAAACTTCATTTTGTGCCTCCTTCAACACTTGCAAGCTTGCGAGCTATCTCGATAATAGTAGGACCATCAAGTTCGTTTTCACTTTCCATATACAAACTATCGGCAGCTTCGATAATGTCGGCAACAAGGCGTAAATTCCCGTTATGACGGACTATTTCAAGGATTTGACGAGCAACATCTTTTGAACATCCATTGAGCGAGGTGCTTCTACTCAAATAAACTTCAACATTTTCAAGAGTTGTCCCATTTGAATATTTGTCGAAGATTGGTTTTTGCGTTCTACCGAACAACTGGCGAGCTTCTGCATGTGCATCGCTGGAGGCAAGCAACATTCTTTTCCAAATTGTTGGATATGCCATTATGATGAACTTGCAATCTGTTTCGTCGACAAAGCTTTTTATCAATTTGAGCAATGCAACACCACCATCGTGTGCTTCATCAAAGATAACTGTTATGGGGTTTGATTTTAAATGTTCTAAAACAGACGAAAACGAGCGAGATTTGCGAGTATATTCGTCCTTGCTCAAGGCTTTTAATATGCCGTTTAAAATTGCTAATTGATTGTCTTTCCAAGTTGGCTGACAACGGACATACGCCGTATTAGCTGGATCAGATTTTAAAATTGCACGAGCACAAACTGATTTACCGATACCAGTTTCGCCAAGAAAAACCATTACTCTACGGTCGGTCCTTGCAGATTGAAGTTTATTGTATCTGCCCATAAACTGTCTGAATACAGGTAAATCATCAAATACTTGTTCAACGGCAACACCGCCATCAATAAGCGATACAAAACCTCGCATTTTCTTCAAGATTCGGTCAAGACGCAACCCTTCAAAGTTGCCTGCACACAAGCGTGAACGCCATGTTTTTGCACTACCTACAAAATCTTTGTATTTTATGGTAAAAGCATTGTCTGATAAGCCGAGGGCCTTTTGATGCTTTTTAGCTCGCTCAACCAAGCGTGCTAATTCTTGTTTTGGGGTTTCTGGTGTCGTAATATCCATATTTTATCCTTTGTTGTTTATGTTAGTCTTGAAAAAGAGCTTCGATATTGATTTTTTCAGCTGGTGCATTATTTCGGCGATAGGTTGGCAAACGTGTTGCCGATGATGTTTCGACTTCGGTTGTTTTTTCTGGTTCAACTTGTTTTAAACCATCTTCAGCATCAATTTGAATACGAGTTGAGTCTTCACCTGCAAAGTAGTCATGAACTGTCAAGCCACGTTTACGATGAGCTGGAACAATTTCTCTAAATAACAAATGAGCCAATTTTGCATGGCGTTTTGCTCGTTCAAAACCAAGAGTATCACCAGAACCAACAACAACCTGTGGAACACGTTCGACATTGTCGGCAATGCCAACAAATGTTCCCTTTGGAAGATTGCAATGGTTGCGATTGTCATCGGTATCTCGCATTGAAATAATACCAGCCCCTTTAGAAAGGTCGGACGGATCAAATGATACTCGAACTGGCCAACCATCGCCCAATCGGGCAAAATCTCGGTGGTGAAAATAGTAAACGCCACCCCAATCTTCACACTTAACACGAGCCATTCCATGACGAATAGAAACTTCACGAGAAACAGGCAATACACCAAGCATTTCTTTTACATTTGGTTTGCGTGGCGGTGGATTATCGAGATAAAATTTTTCTGAAATCTGTTGAGGAATCCAGTATTGAAGCCCATACATTTCACGAGCCCTTGCAGGACCATAGAGCTCACCATTTATTGGTTTGTTGTTTAGAAAATCAAAAGCGGCATCAATGCGTTGACATTGTTCTGCGAGGCTTGGAAGTTCTTTGCGTGGATCACGACGCCCAGAGCGATATGCAAGCCAATCTGAATTTGATTGTTCAAATTCGCCTCGCTTACGACCAAGATGAATTTCGTTTACTGCCAAGATTCTTTGTAATTGGTTGAATCTACCTTCGATAATTTTTCCCTTTGCAGTCTGTGCATGAACAATGCGACAAATGGAAACATCTTTTTCGAGGCTTTCAACAGCTTTTGAAGCCCAAGAACCATGTTCAAAACGCAAGACTTTTGGAACTCCGACAGAATTAAACAAATGACTCAAAGCCCATCTAATATCGTCGGCCTTGTATGCATCAGATTCTCTTAAAATTAACGAATACGCAACAAAGCCACCTGTTGCAACATCGAGCCATGGCATAAGCTGAGCTCGGAATACACGACAACCAAAACGAGCTGCACATTTGTCGGTATCTGATTCCCAAGGAACCCAAAACATACCATTTAAAGTCATATCATCTGATTCCCAGATGTCGCCAGGGTAAAGAGGCTTTTCAACTCCATCTTCAACCCATGTAAGTCCACGAGGTGTAAAAATTCCTTGTAGTTGGGCTCGCTTTGGACCACGATAAATATCCTTATCAGATTTACGCACCTGCATTGCTTTTGAAATTGTTGGTGGAAGCGATTTACGTTCTGCTCCCAAAGGTTCTAAAATTGCACGAAGCTCATCTGAGCATTTTTCAGAACGTGCAAAAAGTTGAGCTGCTAAAATTTTGTTTACTCGCAAACCAGATGTTGGATCTGTATTCAATACAAGCTCACGCATTGCTTGTTTTTCTAATTCGGTTGGTGTATATATTGGCTTGCGACCACAGGCGGAATAATCGTTTTTTAATGCATCAAGACCGCCTGCACGATAAGCTTGACGCCACTTTGTTATTTGCCCCGAAGAGATACCCACAACAGCACAAGCACTATTTTGAGAAAGACCTTGTGTTATCATAAGTTCATCTACACGGTTTACAAAATCCGCCTTTTGCTGATGTGAGTATTGTTTCTTCACGGGTATTTTGATTTGGTTAAAAGTTGGTTGCTACGCTAAAAAACGTGCGAGATTTTCCTATGATGTTTGTTTGTCTAATTGCTTGCAAAGGTCGGCAAAGATATCTCGAAGAATTTGAGCCGAATCACGCTTGAAACCTGCTGTTTGCACATATTCAAAAAGCATCTTTTTGGCATCTGGAGTTTTTGCCAAATAGTCGGCGTTAACTTTTTCGGCAAGTCCTGCAAAAGACGATTTACAACGCTCAAGCCACTTTTTACGCATAATTTCTTCGTTATCGGGATTTAGATCATCACGTTTTGAATCCATACCACGAAGAGCAGGCAAAATATTATTGAGCGACAAACCTTGAACATTGACTAATGAAACAGCTGCCATAAATTTTGCGTGGCGTTCATCTTGGTCTTCTAACGATTCAAAATATTTCCAAATCGCATCTAAGTGAGTTAGGTACTTGCGAGCACAACCAAGTTGTTCTGCGAGCCAGTTGCATGGAGAAGCGATATTATTATTTAACTCACGCAATTCTACATATTTATCGAAGTAGTTTGTTTGGTGATTTTTAGCAATAGATGTTTGCGTGATTGGATAATTATACGTTGGAATGAACACTTCCAAATCTTTAAAAGTTGGAACTGCGACACCTGTTGGGGAATCATTCCCTAACGGACCCTTAAGACCTAATTTTTGTATTTGTTCTGCGTATTTGAGGCATTTAACGTGGTCTTTTCTCACAAATTGATAAACATTGAAAAGACGTTGTTGAATTGTGAGTTTGCGACAGGTTATGATTTGTGCGATAACGTTTTGCAATACATCTGATTCATCAATTTCGATGTATGGGACTTCGTATTCTTCGCCAAAGGCATTCAACGCTGCACGAACACGACGATAGCCATCAACTATTTTACCCTCGCACAAAACTATTGGCGATTGCACACCATTTTGTTCAATGCTAAATTGCAATGCACGATTTTGAGATGCTTCTGCATCATCAAGGTCGGCGATATTATCGACAACACTTGGAGACGGCAAAGAAACCATCTGATTCTTGATTACATGCAGTTCTAAACTGCCTAATTCTGATATTTTAATCTTTTTCATACTTTTCTTTTTGGGTTGAAAATTCAGCTGATAACAAAGCGAGATATTTTGAAGCTTCGATTGCGTTTTTATTGTCGTGCAATATGCCATATCGATTTAATCCTATGATGAGTTCCGGCTTGACAAGTTCCTGAAATGCAGTTGGAAAAATAAGATCTAATAACCGATTTGCATTGATACGTTTTGCGTTGGTTAAAGAAGAAATACTGACATTAAAAAAATCTGCGATTTGCTTGAGTTTGCGAGGTGTTGGTATTGCTCCATTTAACCAATTATATACAGAGGCATTTGATGTTTGAATTTTTGCAGCAAACTCTTCTCGAGTCATTCCAGATCCATTGATCAAATCTCTTAATCTTTCAGAAAAGTCTGTTGATAAATCGGTAAGTGATTCAATCGGAACCTCTAAAATCTCCGACATTTTTCTTATATGTTTTGCAGATGGTCTACATGAACCAGTTAACCAATCTTGGATGGCTCGTGTTGAAACACCTATTGCTGATGCAAGTTCTGTTTGGGTAATAGCTTTTGATTTCAAAAGCATATATAATGAATTTGATTTTTCTTTCATAATTAACCTTTCAAATTTTCAACCTTAGCACGAATTTCTCTGGCACGTTTGCCTTGCATTTTTCCAGTCAGCGAGAAAAAAACTGAAGTAACGTTATAGCCATTTGCCCTCGACCAACCAGAGAGAGAGTAACCTCTTGAATATAATAAAGGTCTTATATCATCTAGGATTCTCTTTTTGCTTGCTCTTTTATTCCTTTTCATTAGATTTAACTTTAAAATATATCATTTAATTTTTATGATATGATTTTAAAAACCTAAATAATATATTAGTCAAGCTAAATCGTATATTTTTATGCTTTTTTCAGAAAAAATCAGATATTTAATGAAACAGAAAGGCACAACTCAGCGTGCTTTATCTGAAAAAATAGGAGTTAACCAACCTACCATATCACGTTGGTTTAATGGACAAGAGCCGTATTCAAAGGCATTAAGCCGATTATCTGAAGAATTTAATGTACCTGTTGAATTATTACAATCAGATAATTTAAGCGAAGATGAATTCATATCAAAATTATATATTTTTTCAACAGCAAGCGAAAAAATAACAACAATAGAATCCTTACCGATTTGTGAAAAAATTTCAGCTTTAGAAGTTCAGCACAAAAAGAAATTTTCAGAGGAGTACAAAAATATATTGATAATGCTTTCAATGCTTCCCGATGAATATTCATTACCATTAGCAACCCAACTTACTAAGAATGGAATGATTGATATGGCTCAAGATGTTCTCTTTGTTGCTGGAAAATCAATCACTAAATAATACAAAATGAAAAATCCACCAAAACTAAATATACCTTTATTCTTAGTATTATTTGTTTGTTGGATTATTCCTGCTATTGTTTATGTTTTGTATTTTTTGATTAAATCATATATCTACTCGAAACAAACGCACGGATTTATTGAACTTTATGGGCTACAATCGTGGTGGGAATTAGCCTTTTCTAAAAACGAACAAAAAAAGTTAAAAAAATCTTTTGGAAAATATTTGACTTTCGGCAAAGTCGAAAATGAATATAGTTGTCGTTCTAATTTCTTAACAACCTTAGCTGAATATACGAAAGACAACGCTCTTCGTTATAAAATTTGTAAGTTTGCCTATGAAAACGTAAGCGAGGAAAAGCTTATAAACAAGTATTGGGCTTTACACGATTTAATTAGTTTATTTAAAGCCTTAAAAGATTATGAAGATTCTCAAAAACTATTTTTAGAATCTTGTGAAGCTCAAATAAAAATCAGTCGTAAAGCTTTTGCAAAATTAGCAGTGGAAATCCCCGATATTTTGGAAGAAGAAATACACATGAATGGTTTTGATGAACTAATAGTGTATTACAGAAAACAGAAAAACGCATCAAAAGTTGAAGAATTACAAAAACAAGCTATTTCAGACGGTTGGGCAATAAAAAAATACAAAACAGGGATAGGAGCGATTTCTGATTAATAAAATGAAGCTTGAATTTCCGTTTTTTTGTCCGAGATGTGGACGAGTAATTGAAAAGATTTCTATATCAAATTCATTGGTGGAAATTTTTTGTGAAAATTGCGAAAAAATATCAATCAAAAAACAAGAATTTATTGAACGCTTAGAACATGCTATTCCTCTATTAAAAGAAGAACATGAAAAAGAAATATTACGCATTCAAAATTTGATAGAAACGCTGCAAAATGAGTATTAAAAAAATCTTTAAAATAAAATCAAATAATCCAAAGTGCATTCATGAATATTGTTCTGGAAATATAACTGAAATAATCTTATATGCAAATGGAAAGCAAGGAATAAGATGCTCGGAATGTGGACTATCTTTGAGAAAAGCGAATGTAAAAATTCCGTCTGATGTAGAAATAGCTCTCGACTTCTTTCTTAAAAGGACCAAACCAAGATGTATATATGACAACCTTGAAATAATTTAAACACAATCATAGCCACAGTGGCCACGCTAATTTGCGTGGCTTTTTTGTTTTATATATACTTGCGTTTTAAGAAGAAATTTTATCCCTAACGAAAGTATATAATGACAGATTCATCTCCCGATGCAGTTCAAATTGGCATATTTGTTATGTGTGTAGCATTTTTTGTTAATATTGCAGTTGGCATTGTTCACATAATAAATACATTTCGCCGAAAACCATCAATCGACCAAACTCTGCGAAGCTATGTAACACACGCTGAATTTGAACATCATATTCTTGAAGAAAACGAAGATTTTAAACGCATAGAAGGCGATATAAAAACAATCCGTTCCTACAACGCAAAAACTACTCGAGAGATTTTTGACGAACTTCGAAAAATGAATGCAGGTTTTAACAAGGAATTTCAAGACATCAACAAAGCCATCGGTCGAATCGAAGGAACTATTGAAAATATAGCCAAGAAGGAATTTTACAATGAACAAAAATGAAGATGTTAGAAATGCTGTTTTAGAATATTTAGGTTCACGTCAAAACGTTGCACAAACTTCGTCTACCATTTGGAGAAAACTGCATAAAGAAAACCCAACCTTTAGCGTAGCTGATGTAGATAACGCATTGAATTTTTTAACGCAAACAAATCCACCACTTGTAAAATTTCAACACGATCCACTTGGTAGCACAAAATACTATCAAGCAACAACAGACGGCATTCTATATATAGAAAGAAATTTCGGCTTATAAAATTTCAATCAACAGAAAGGAACAATATGAAAAAAATTATTACAACTATCATCGGAGCAACGTTCATTTTACTTTCTGGTTGCTCGTCAACGACCATCACTGAATACGACAAGGAAGGCAAAGTCGTCAGCGTTACGGAAACTGACGCTGATATGATGTCGATACTCGCACAAGGAGCAAAAGACAAAGACAACTTTATAAGCTTTCAAGGGTGGGTTGCTGGTGTTAATCCAACAGCAAACGTTTACGGTGTAGGCTCGTTCAGTGGTGTAATGGGTTCGATCAACAAAGAGAACGGGGCTATCAACGCAGGAGCTTATGCAACTATGATTAACGAAGCCAAAGTTAAACTTGATTTAACAGCCGACAAAGACGGTATAAAAGCAAAGGTAGAAACCAATGAAGTACAACAAAATTCAAACGGTAGCACAGAGGCGAAAGCAACGGAATCGGAGGCTAAGTAATATGAGCGAACAAAGAAAAGCAATAGCAATATTTTTAAAAAACAAAGGAACAGCAATCGGGGTAGCAATAGGTGCATCACTCGTTGCTACCGGCGATTACCTTTTGGGCGACACTGGTTTGTTCCCTTGGTTAATTGGTATATTTAAACAAATTTATGCGTTCTTCTAAATCTGTTTTAAAGCGTTTACTGACGGCTATTAGACCATGGTTCAGTTTTCGCAACAGAAAAATTTTCGGAATAAAAATAACATTCAAGTTTTAAAATGGCTAACATTGGCAAAATATCACGACTTCCTGCAGAACTTCGCAATAAAGTTTGTATTAAGCTTTACAATGGCGAAACATCGGCAAGCATTTTGCCATGGCTAAATTCCCAACCTGAAGCTGTAAAGGTTATTTCAGAACAATTTGAGGGAATTGCGATAACTCCTCAAAACTTATCCGAATGGAAAAGTGGTGAATACAATCGCTGGTTAGCTCGAAGAGAAAAGATACAAAATCTAAAAGAACTTTCTACCTGGGCATCAAAAGCTGCTGAACAAGGTGTAAATTTGGCAAGCGGAAGTGCTGCCATTATTGCAGGTAAGGTTCTTGAAATTATAGATGATTTAGAAATTTCGATCGATGAACCCGAAAAGATTGAACAACTAACACGCTCGATTACAAAACTTCAGCAAGGCGAATTAGCTGCTGCAAAACTACGAAACGAAAACACCAAACTCAAACACGACAAAGAGCGTCTTCGTATTGAGCGAGAAAAATTCCAAAGAGACACCGTCGAACTATTTATAAAATGGGTTGCCGATGAACACGCAAAAGAAATTGCTCTCAGCAATGAAAACAAATCTATTAAAATGGAAAAGCTCTTGGAGCTTATGTATGGCGACCTTGTCAAAGATTAAAAACGTACGAGACCGCAAACAATGCAAATAGGAAAGGGAATAAAAAATCAATGAAATCAATATTTAGAATTTGCATTGTTTGCTTTTTGCTAAAAGTCAGTTTTGTTTCGGTTGCAGGGCTACAGCCCAGCTACACCTCACAAAACGTGTCTTTTAGCTCAAATCTCGCACGTTTTTTACGGGAAAGCTAGTGTCTGGTACATTTAACATTCTAAATTTTCAAATGGAACCACTACTTACATTTCGGCCATATCAAAAGGAAGTTATCAGATGTAAATATCGACAACTTTTTTTGCTCTGGCGAAGACAAACAGGTAAGAGCTACACACTTGCTCATTGTGCGTTAATTAGAATGATGAAACGTCCGAACCATTTGGTTACAATGGTTTCGGCATCTGTAAATATTGGTGGCGAACTTCTTCTAAAAGAAGCTCAAATTTGGGCTATTGTATTAGAAAAATACCGAAAAATTTGCAGTGATAACAATAAAAAACTCGTGACAACCGCAGATAATGACGAAGGTCAATTATTAGATATAGATGCGTTCGCTGATATATTTGAACACAACAAATTTGAAGCAAAAATTTATCACGACAAACATATTATATCTCGAACACGTGTCATTGCTCCAAATCCAAATACTGCAGTCGGTTGGACTGGCGATATCTTCATGGACGAAATTGGCAGAATTGAAAATTTCAAAGATGTTTACGAAGCTGTATTACCAATTATGGATTCGCATCCAGAATTTGACTTGAGAATGGCTACGACGCCACCACCTGATGAGAAACATCCCACCTACGAAATGTTTTTACCACCAGATCGTCAATGGCAAGCAAACCCTTATGGGAACTGGTATATTGCCCCATGTGGAATAGATTCGCACAGAGTTGATGCATGGGATGGCGAAGCAGCTGGAGTAAACTATTTTCATCCAAAAACAAGAGAAGTTATAACACCATATCAACATAGAGAACTACAATTTGATAAAACTGCTTGGGATAGAAACCATGGAGTAAAATTTATCGCAGGTGGAACTGCTGCTATAAGACTTGCTGACATTCAACGTGCGATGTCGTTGGGAAAAGATTCGTGTTGTGGCTTTTCTACAACAGAGGAGGTTGTAAGCAATGCTTAATATATCACAAATATTTCCTCAAAACTGGCAAAAATTTTTTGATCCAAAATATAAGAGAATTGGTGTTGGTTATGACGTTGCGACAACAACAAATAAATTGAGTAATCCAAATAGTATTGTATTATGTCAACCTTGTGGCGACATCTATTACATGCGTTTGGCTCTTGTTTTTAAAACGGGGAAGCCACAAGTGATTTATGAAATTTTTAAACATATTGTTGAAAATCTTCCTCACGGATTAAAGTTGGGCAAAGTTTGTGTTGATGCAACGTCTGAACGCTGGTTTGCAAAAATTCTCAAACAATCATTGCAAGATTTAGATGTTCCTTGTGAATTAGTCGATTCTTCAAGTTCAACAGAATATCTTGGCGAGAAAATGAATTTCAAATGTTTCTTGGGAAATCAACTTTGTGCCGACTTTGAAGAAGGAAGAATTGCAATACCAAACGAAGAATTTGCAAAAGTTCACATTCGTCAAGTGTATCGAACAAAAGGAACGTTTGCGGCTGATGTCGATACAACAGGTAATCACGCAGACTTTTTCGATGCAATGAAACTTGCTCGCTATGCCGTTAGTTCGGCAGAATTTTCAGCCGAAGCTCAAGCAATTTCGTTCGGTTCTATGCTCATGTCGGAGCAACCTAAAAGAATTTCTTCAGACAAAAGATTTAATAAATCCTTAGCAGAAAGGCTTTTCACATAATGAAAGAAATTATAACAAAATTAAACTTTGTTGACAGAGTAAAAGCATTTTTATTTGGCAAAGTTCCAACTAATTCAAGAATGCCTGCGACAACTTCGCCTTTGGCTGAAAATGCATTCATTGCAAGCGAAATGACTGTTGATAAAATTCATTCAATTCTACGTTCCGCAGAGAACGGAGATTGTTCGCAATTATTCGATTTGTATAGGGATATTATTGCTGCAGACTCGCATATTCAAGGCGAATTTCAAAAAAGGAAAATCGAAGTTTTAATGGAGTTGGTTTCGGCTCAACCAGCATCTAAAGAAAACCCTGCGGATGTAAAGAATGCAAACATAGTCCAAGAAATGCTTGATAGTATTCCAGACAAAATAAGAGTTTTTAGCCATTTATTAGACTCGTGTCTCTATCCAGTTTCACTCGTTGAAAAGGTGTTCAAACCTTCGCATAAAAATGGACTTAAATTTGAAATAAAAAAACTTGTACCAGTTCCACACAGACTACTCGATTTTCGCAATGGGAAATTATCTATCTTTGATACCGATGAAACTGGAAGAGTACTGACTACATCAACAGAAGTTGAAACCAACAGATATATAGTCCATCGTGGGCACATTTTGAGCAATCCAGATAATTGGGGTGGCCCAATGCGAGCATTACTATTCTGGTGGTTGTTTTCGGTCATGGACATAGGGTGGTGGAGTACATTTTTAGAAAGATATGGGACTCCTTTCCTCGTTGGTAAATACGACCGCAATGATGACAAAAGCAGATTCGTTTTACAACGTGCATTTGCAGCAGTCCAGCGTTTAGGTGGCCTTGTAATTACAAAAGAAACTCAAGTAGAAGTTCAAAATGCGTTATCCTCACAAAATGGAGATGCTTTTGAAAAGTTCTTGGCAATTTGCCAGAGAGAAAAATCAAAACTCATACTTGGGCAAACGCTTTCGGCAGATGCTCAGCCAACTGGTCTAAACAGTGGAAATTCGGAACTACATAACGACGTCCGCCATAGCATAAAATATTTTGACTGCCAAATGTTAGCTACAACGTTGCGTGATTGCTTAGTAGTGCCATTTATGCGATTCAATGATATTGAAGGAGCTGTTCCTAAAATAGTCGTTGGCAGCGAAGACGAAGATGATTTGCAAGGGCTTTCGACTGTTTTACAATCGCTATATGCATCAGGGATAAGATTGACAGATGAATCTATTGTGATCTTAGGGCAACGTTTAGGTCTGACGCTCGAAAGAAATTCAACTCAAATGCCAGCAATGTTTTCGGCAAAAAATCCAACCGAAAATAAACCTAAAGATGGCATAGATGCGGTTTGGCAAATAGCTGGCAATACCGTGGCAAAAATCGAGCAAGAGTATGGCAACAGTTTGTCTGTAATTGAAAACATTTTAGAGCAATCGAAATCGCCAGAGGAATTTGAAGAAAATATCGCAAAATTTTGTGCGTCGTGGCCTCCAGAAAAGGTAACATATTTAATACAAGACGCTTTAACATCTAACATCATAAATGGAGCAACACCAAGAAAATGAATCCTGTATTCCCATATCCAGGGGGAAAAAGAAGAATGCTAAAACACATTCTTCCACTTATCCCTGAACATAATAGATATATAGAACCTTTTGCTGGAGGATTAGCTGTTTTCCTCGCAAAAAAGAAATGCAAAGTTGAAGTCATAAATGATTTGAACAAGGAAATTGCGAACTTTTATAGGTATGTTCATTTCCACTTCAACTCGCTGATGGAAGAACTTGAATGGTATTTGCATTCAAGAGAAAACTTTGAATTACTCCTAAAAAATTCTGGATTAACAGAATTACAAAGAGCTGCAAGATGGTATTTATTGAAGGTCTCAAGCTTCAGCGGTTTTTCGGATTTTTATGCAAGAGATAAAGATAGTTTTAGAGGCTATAATAAAGCTCGACATTCGCCAATGATTACGGAACTTCACGAACGATTGGAAGGCGTTTACATCGAAAATAAAGATTGGGAAGAGGTTATAACATTTTTCGATTCTAAAGATGCATTTACATACTTCGATCCGCCTTATTGCACAGGCGACAGTGGGGTTTATGATGCGTTTTCAAGTTTTGATATGAATAGATTGCGTAATCGACTCGAACGGATGCAGGGTAAATGGGTGCTGTCATGCGATGATTCTGATATTTGTAGAGAAATTTTTGACGGGTTCAATTTCGTATCTGTCCCAATAAAATATAGTGCTGGAACGAACTCTACAAATCGCAAAACAAAATCAGAGTTGATTGTAGCAAGCGATGGAATAGATTTATCAAAGGTGAATGTGTCATAGAAAAATCAATAGGTTTTTCTATTTTTTTGAAGAAATTTAACCCTTTTGAAACATTTATAAAACCCTTTTTAAAGGCTATTTCTATTATCGGCGACGATTTGGCTGTAATTTGGCTATTTCAAGGCATTTGCGAGTATTTCCGACTATTTCAAACTTTCCTCTCGGTTAATATATTGGGTGCTGCCCCATTTGCGTTAATTATGCCGTACGCAAACCTTACTTGGACTATAATTTTAAGTATGGTTATAGCCTTTGTGATGTCGTCGGCATTTTCGGCAATACTTGTGTACGCACAAGAATTATTCCCAAAGAAAGTTGGAATGGTATCGGGATTATTCTTTGGATTAGCGTTTGGCTTTGGTGGAATAATGTCGGCAGTACTTGGAAATTTTGCCGACAGTTACGGAATAGATGTAGTTTATAAAATGATGGCGTTTGTTCCACTTTTGGGAATAGTTGCATACTATCTACCTCGAGTACGAACACTACAAGCTATGAAACGTGATTGATAGCAACGTAAAAATCACGTTTCAAACTAAAAAGTCTAAAGCTTGTTAAGTTCTAACAAAATTGTATCTGGAGTTGATAGTTCAATCTCAACTTCGGTACAATTTTCACCAACAATTTTCTTTGTATAGGCTTCTACAACTTCTTTACACTTGAATGGTAATTTCACAATGCGTTTGCCTCCTTCGGCAGAATGTATGCTCAAGAATTTTTCGCTACCATAAACAATATCGCCCTTCTTCGAGACCATTAGTACGCCAGCTTTCTCTGCTAAATTTCGAGCAACATCAGCATTAAAATCATCGTAATTATGTATGTATACAAGATTGTGATTTTCTTTCTTTATTTCTTGAACACCTTTTGACGCATAATCTACACCAACAAATTTTTTAACATTTTTAACATCTAAAGAATGTTCATTAATAATAGCTGGTGCATACATAAACAAAGCTGTTTTACCGTCTTTTAAAACGTGTTTTTGCAAAATTTCCAAGCGATTTTTATCGATTTTAAACGACGCTGGAAAAACAAAAAACTTGTACTGCGACATATCTACACGTTCTATATCATTGAACGAATACACATCGAATGGAGCTCCAACTTTATTCAAGACATTTCTTGAATGCGGATAAATCTTATTAACACGAGGATTGAAATCGTTTAAATACATTGCACTTTGTGGATCGGCAATTAATGCAATTTCAGCAACCGACTTATAATTTTTATCTTTATGCTTTTGCCAAATTTCATGACCACGTTGAATAGTCTGCATCATTTCTTTGCCGTTGAACCAACCACCTACCATATCGAAAAACCACATCGATGCATTATTTACAAGCACTAAATTCATTTCACGCTTGAGTCCTACACATGAAGCATGAGGCGTTTTCCAACGATTTTTATCGCCAGGGAAACCAGTTATTGGTATATTTTTATTTAGCTTTGGATCGCACATATAAGTAAAGTGGTCAATTTCGTGAAGCCATCCTTTGCCATAACTTTTGCGTGTACTATCGGCACACATAAAACCACTGCCCTCGCCCATATCACGAGCCCAATACGTTCCAGGAGATTGGAAGAAATCTATGTTTTCATCGGCAAAAAGTTTTTCGTATCCTAAATGTCCTGCGGCAACTAACCTACCACCTGTAAGTTCCATAATATACCCGAAAAACACTCCGATTTTTTTATCTTTAGAAATATTTTCTCGAGTAATTTTTGCAAATTTTGAAATACTATTAACAATTAAATCGCTATTAAACTGGGCGTATTTTAGCAACTCGCTCTCGGTTTGAGGATTGCGCAATAAGTTTTCAAACGATGCTCTTGTAAAACGTTCTAAAGCTGGAACCGAACGAGGTTTCTGTCCATTTTTTACAAGCCAATTTTGCCACGCTTTTATTTTGAAACGACCTGCTGAATATGACGAACAATCCATCCATTCATCAGTTTGTCCACAAGCGAGCAAATAGGCTTTTATGCGTTTACCATACTTTGTTTCAACATGGTTTAGCAAATTTTTCAAATACGCCTGTGTATATTGTTGCCATCTTGGATTTGCCAAGGCATTAGACAAACATGTAAAGCTATCCGATTCTATCGAGTCTCCAAACAATGTCAATCGCCTCGATAACCACAATGGAGAATTCAAATCTATCATGAAGATGAAATCGGCATTGGGGTTTACAGCAAGAACATCGTCTATTTGTTTATCGACAACCGAAAAATCGTATCTATCAACACCAAGCCAGTTGAGTGGGTATTTTGAGTATGGGTCGCCTCGTGAATTGCATGTATTTGCAGGGAAAATAGCAACTGTATTCACACCATACTTTGCAAAATTTTTCATTTCTTCAAAACATGGATTAAACGAACGATACGAAAACAAACGTGTATTTTGAGCCTGTACATAAGCACAAAAGACTAACAAAAAAGTAAAAACGACTACTAAAAATTTTTTCATTTACAATCTTTCTCTCAAAGTTCTTATTGTAATTCTATCAATATAGGCGAATTTTAGCAATCGTAAAATCTGACCTCTTTTATAAAATCAGACATTACACCCAATCGATTAGTATTTGTAAAAATCAAATAAACTATCTTACAAAATCTACAATACTCTTATCAGTAACAATAATTGGAGAGTCATAAACAGGTAGATTTTTTATCAGCAAAGAATCTCCATTTCTTTGAATATCATCAGCTGGAATTTCATAAACGCCACCAGTTAAAATATCTATCCAAATTGGACTACTTATTTTAACGCCATTTGGCAATGTTGCCTTTACTGGTATTGTAATATTCTTTTCTGTTGGAATTAAATCGCCAAACCAAATTGTATAAACTGGCATTTTTGAATCTACATCTAAATAACCAAAGGAATGAATTTGCTCTGCATATTTTTTATCTACAATAAACTTCCCTTTTTGCTCATCTAAAATATCAAATACCGAAACTAAATTTTGTACTGCATAGTAAGCCATTTTTATATGAACTACCTTATGGTTTTCATCGGTTTGCAAAAGACCTTTTACATTGTTTACTTTTATAGCATCGGTTTTGGAATAGTGCATATCTGAAATTGAAAACACGCATGTTTCGATACCACGACCCCAGTCGCCAAGCATTCTACGCAAATCCCATTTAGCTTGAGTTAGCTCGCTCCAATTATATTTTGATAGAGCTCCTCCAAAAAAACCTTTTGATGGTGCTCCATTTTCACCCTGACGAAGAATTACTTTCGAGGAATATTTTTTTAATACAGAACGCATTCCATCAACCTCAAAATACGATTCCTCTGGGCGATACCTATACCCATGATACGAAACCCAAGTAAATATATCAAGTTTACCAGCTTTTACAAAAAGCTTCAAATGTTCCTCCAAGAATTTAGGATTTAATTTTGCAAGTGATAATGCTGCTATTTTTGCGTTGGCATCGTATTTTTTTATAATCTCGGCTGTTCTTATATTATTTTTTACCGTTGCTATACGATGTTTTTGAGTAATATTTCTTATATCTGGTTCATTCCACATTTCCCACTCTACTTTACCTGCATAACGTTTTGCCATTTCAGCAACCCATTTGTCCCAAGCAATCAAAGCTTCGGGAGAGCTCGGCATACCTCCAGCCAAAAAAGGAGTACCACCTCCAACATATATAGGATTTCCATACGAAGTCTGCAATAAGGGTGTTATGCCTCTTGAAACTGCATCGTTTATGATGTTGTCTAACCAGTTGAAATCGTAAACACCTTTTTGTTTTTCAGTTTTAGCCCAACCGCCTTGCAATCTTATTTTTCTTGCCCCAAGAGGAGTGAGATATTCCTTATAACAATCATAATTAGCATAATCTCTATCGAGAGTTTCGCAACCAACTGTTATATTATTTTTAGTTTGCGATACATCTTTGGGTTTTAATACACCCAACTTTTTATATGGAACCACAATTTTAGTTTTTACTCTATCGTTTGAAGTATCAACTTTTGGAGTTGCCAACAACACATTTGCACTAAATAAAGCACAGATAACAAACAAGATTTTTACAACTATCATGTGGCGTATTTAAACATTCATACATTTTCTTGCAAACAAAAAAATACGCATCGAATTCGATGCGTATTTTTTGTTGATAAAGTTTTCTAAATATTAGAAACCTTGTGCAATCATAGCCGATGCAACCTTCTTGAAACCTGCAATGTTTGCACCATTTACGTAGTCACCTGGTGTACCAAATTCAGCAGCAGCTTCGAGAGCATTCTGGTGAATATTGCGCATAATTCCGTGCAACTTTGCATCAACTTCTTCACGAGTCCAGCTCAAACGCATTGCGTTTTGCGACATTTCCAAGCCCGATGTAGCAACGCCACCAGCATTAGATGCCTTACCTGGAGCATACAAGATCTTAGCATTCTTGTAAACTTCGATAGCTTCTGGTGTTGAAGGCATATTTGCACCTTCCGAAACACACATACAACCATTTTCGATAAGTGCTTTAGCTTCGTCGCCATTGAGTTCGTTCTGAGTAGCCGATGGCATAGCTACATCTGCCTTTGTCAATCCCCATGGACGTTTACCTTCAAAGTACTTAGCTGTTGGGAACTGCTTTACATATTCGCTAATTCTACCACGCTTTACGTTCTTGAGGTTAAATACAAATGCAAGCTTTTCTTCGTCGATACCATCTTCATCAATGATTGTACCGTTAGAGTCTGACATCGAAAGTGGCTTTGCACCAAGCTGAATAAGTTTTTGAACTGTGTACTGAGCAACATTACCAGAACCAGAAACCAAAACACGCTTACCTTCAAAAGTTTCGCCCTTGGTTGCAAGCATTTCTTGTGCGAAGTACGAATTACCATAACCTGTTGCTTCTGGACGAACGAGCGAACCACCCCATTCCAAAGCTTTACCTGTAAGAACACTGTCGTACGAATTTACCAAGCGTTTGTATTCGCCAAAGAGATAACCAATTTCTCTTGCACCTACGCCGATGTCGCCAGCTGGAACGTCTGTATTAGGACCGATATGGCGATAGAGTTCACGCATAAAGCTATTGCAGAAATTACGAACTTCGTTATCGCTTTTACCTTTTGGATCAAAGTCTGAACCACCTTTACCACCACCCATTGGCAATGTTGTAAGCGAGTTCTTGAAAACTTGTTCAAAACCGAGGAACTTGAGAATACCCAAATTTACTGATGGGTGGAAACGCAAACCTCCCTTGTATGGACCAATAGCACTATTGAACTGAACACGGAAACCTTGATTTACATGGATTTCACCTTTATCGTCAGCCCATGGAACTTGGAAGAGTATTGTTCTTTCAGGAACAACCATTCTTTCGAGTACCTTATTTTTTTCGTAGATTGGATTTGCATCAAGAACGCTTCCCAACGAAGAAAGCACTTCTTCTGCTGCCTGCAAAAATTCCTTTTCCCAAGGCTGTTTTGCAGAAAGCTCATTCATTACTTTTGCTACATAATTGTTCATTTTTTGTCCTTTTTGGTTTAATTAAAAAATATATGTGATCCATATTTGCTTGAAATATAAATACGTCAAGCGATTTAACCACATTTTTCAACAAAAATACATTTTTGTACATATTAGATTTTTATTTACATTCTATTATAAAATCTAATAATACAAAATGAAAAGCTATTTAGACAAAAAACAAACAAATAATAAATGAATATTAACATACTATTACCTTTTACTTTTGTAATTCTGTTTTTGCTCGGATGCTCACAGAAAAGCTTGCCGACAAGTGTTTCGAAAGAAAAAATGCAAGCTGTTTACGAACAAATTAAAACACCCTACAAATACGGCATAGTTATAAGACCTCCACATAAGAAAATGCTTGTTGATAGTCCGAGTGTATTCAAAAATGGCGACAAATGGTATATGTTTTACATTCTTCAAGATGGTGCTGGATATAGCACTCATTTAGCAAAAAGTTCTGATTTACTAAATTGGCAATACAAAGGCGAAATTTTAAAACGTAAAGACAACAACGATTGGGACGGTCAACAAACTGCTGGCTATGTTGCACTGCAAAATAACAATTGGAATGGCGACTGGACTTTACAAAAATTTGATGACAAATATTGGATGTCTTATTTAGGTGGAGCTTTGAAAGGCTACGAAACAGATCCATTATCAATAGGTATGGCATACAGTCAATCACCAACATCAGCAACACAATGGAACAGATTTTCAGTCCCAATACTGACACCAAAAGACAAAGATGCACGCTTCTTTGAAAAGCTCACCCTTTACAAATCTAACATTATTAAAGATGAACAAAACCTAACAGGCTATAACTTTGTAATGTTCTATAATGCGAAAACTACGCACATGTACGAACGCATTGCCATGGCTGTTTCTAACGACATGAAAACATGGAAACGTTTTGGCGATACCCCTGTAATAGATGCTGGGAAAGGAATATCGGGAGATCCTCAAGTTGTAAAAATTGACGACATCTACGTTATGTTCTATTTTAACGCTGCGTGTAAAAATTTCCCCAAAGGTGCGTTCGATACCTTTGCGTGTTCTTATGATTTGCAACACTGGACCGACTGGAACGGACAACCACTAATACAACCTTCTGAAAAATACGATACACCGTTCGCACACAAGCCCTACGTTGTAACCGATAAAGAAATAGTTTATCATTTCTACTGTGCAGTTGGTAATGAAGGCAGAGTAATTGCACTTGCCACATCAAAAGACTTGCGTAAAAGATAAAAATATTCAAAATATATCTTTTTATTGCAGATTAAAAAATCTGACTCTTATCAAAACTAAACTAAAATATATATGTTAGCCAGACAACGACAACGCGTAATACTTAGCATGCTCGAAACACAACCGAGTTTGCGTACAATTGAATTAGCAAAACACTTCGATGTAACCGATGAAACAATACGTCGAGACTTAGAATTTTTAGATGCCGAAAACAAACTTATTCGCACACATGGTGGAGCTTTGCGTATCGAGAAAAACGAAGTCAATTTGCCAATGCAAAAACGCCTTCAAGAAAAACGTGAACAAAAACAACAAATTGCCCAAAAAGCTCTCAAATATATAAAAGAGGGACAGACAATTTTCTTAGATGCAAGCTCAACTGTATTAGCATTAGCAGAAGCTTTGCCCGATATCGACATAACCGTAATAACCAATGGGCACGACTGCATTGTACCTATTATGGAAAAGCCTAAGATTAACCTTATAGTAACAGGTGGTAAACTCGATAGATTTAGCCATAGTTATGGTGGTTTTATGACATGGCAAGTAATAAAAAAATTCTCAGTCGATAAAGCGTTTTTCTCGTGTAATGGTGTGGATATCGAACGTGGGGCAAGCGAAGTTGCTGAGTTCCATGCCGAATTTAAAGAAAACGTATTGCCATTGTGTAGCGAACGTATTTTGTTGTGCGATGCTTCAAAATTAGGTGTTCGTAGTACTCGTTTCTTTGCAGGTTTTGATGTTATCGATCGAATAATAACAGACGATGCAGCAGAAAAGACTTTTCTTGAAAAACTAAATGCTATTGGTATATCTGCTGAATAATACTTTTTAATCAATCTAACTTATGAAAAAAATTAATCGCAGAGAATTTCTAAAAAACGCAGCACTTTTTAGTTCTGTTATGATATTACCATCGTTGGCTACTGGCAGAGTAAAAGGTGCTAATGAACGTTTGCAAACAGCAATTGTTGGCTGGGGTGGACAAGGTAAGTCTACAGTCAATTCGCTTCTAAAAAGTCCTAATGCAGAAATTGTAGCACTTTGCGATGTCGACGAAGTTCGCGTTAAAAATTCGTATATGCGAAAAGGCGATAAAGAAAAATTTTTAGATAAGTTAGAGAAAGTTGAAAAGTTTAAAGATTATCGAGTAATGCTCGATAAAATGGATAAGCAAATCGATGGTGTATGCGTTTGTACTCCAGATTTCTCGCACTACCCTATTGCCGCGTGGGCAATAGCTAAGGGTAAGCATGTATTTTGCGAAAAACCTCTCACTCGTACAATCTGGGAAGGTAGAGAGCTTCGCCGTTTGGCAAAAGAAGCTGGCGTATACACTCAAATGGGTAACCAAGTTCATACAAATGATGGTTGGCGTACAATTCGCGAATGGTTCGATAGTGGTATAATGGGTGAAGTTGAAGATATCTATGCGTGGACAGACAGAGACTTTGGTTTTAATACACCTCCAAAACCTTCTGAAAAAATTCCATCAACATTAGACTATAATTTGTGGTTAAACGTGTCGCAGTACGAACCTTATAGCGCCGATATGTTGCCATTTAAATGGCGTGGTTTGAGAAAATACGGTACAGGTTCAGCTGGCGATATGGGTTGCCATTTCTTAGATAATCCATACTCGGCATTTAACTTAGGATCTCCGTTTAAGGTTGTAGCCGATGCCCTGCCCGCTAAAGATTTTAGTTGGCCCAAAGCATCATCGATAGATATGTTCTTCAAGAATAAATATGGTAAAGATGGCATTGTAAAATTACATTGGTACGATGGATTGCGTCGACCAAAAGAAATTAAACGTGTTTCAGATAAAGAATTAAATGATCCCCGTGCGAGAAATTGCATTTATATTGTAGGTACAAAACATACCATGACTCTTAATTATACAGGACATGGAGTACGTTTGACAAATAGAGAAGCGTTTATTGATTTGAAAAAATCGGGTAAAATTCCACCAAAGACAATTCCCCGTAATAAGTTTCCATTTAATCCACAAGGCGATTGGGCAAATGCGTGCGTAGAAGGAAGAATGCCTGAATCGAATTTCGAGTACGCTTCGCCATTTTCTGAGATAGTTTTGTTGAATGCGTTAGCAAGTATCCATCCAGGAGTTGAGCTGATGTATAATCCTAACACTATGACATTCACAAATTATCCAGAAGCAAATAAGTATATACGTTCACTCTATGCTTATCGCAAAGAATTTCTGCCATCGGCTGTAAATTTGTAAAAACATAAAAAATAAAGGAGATTATAACAAAATAATCTCTTTTTTTTAACAAAAATTCTCATATTAAAAAAAGCTAAATCGCCTTGTAATCCTTAAAAATAGGCATAAAAAAAGCCCTGAAGTGTTAAAAAATCAAGGCTTAAAAAAACTGCTCAAGGTGGGACTCGAACCCACATGCCGTGAAGCACACGAACCTGAATCGTGCGTGTCTACCAATTTCACCACTTGAGCAACAAAATTTTCAAAATACTTTTACTTATCTATATTTTTTAGTCAATTTAAAATCAACCAAACTCAACTTTTATTTGCCAGCTTCCGACTCCGGAGCTTTTTCTTCTCCGTTGAAACGCATCGAAATCAACGTTGTAACACCTCGCTCTTGCATTGTTACTCCATAGATTGTCTGAGCTGCCGACATTGTTCGCTTATTATGCGTAATTACAAGGAACTGTGAATAACGCGTAAACTCTTTCAAGATATCTGTATATCTACCAATATTAGCATCGTCAAGAGGTGCATCAAGCTCGTCGAGAACACAGAATGGCGACGGCTTTACCATATAGATAGCAAACAACAACGACACAGCTGTCATTGTACGCTGACCACCCGACAACAACGACAAACTCTTGAGCATTGTCCCTGGCGGACGTGCTATAATTTCAATACCACTATCTAACACATCTTCGCTTTCAACCAACTTCAAATCGGCTGTACCTCCACCAAAGATTTTCTGGAAAGTAAACTCGAAATTCTTTTTTATTTGCTCGAATGTTTCTGAGAACAACTTTTGCGATGTAGCATTGATTTCATCAATATCGGCAACAAGTGCATTCTTTGATGTCCACAAGTCATCTGTCTGAGTTTTCAAGAAATCATAACGCTCTTTCAGTTCAGCATACTCTTCAATCGCAACCAAGTTTACTGCTCCCATTGCATTTATACGCTCACGCAACTGACGAACTTCATCTTCGATTTGCGAGAAATCGAGACTATCCATTGCCTGAAAATCTTCTTCGGTTGGCTCGCCACGCTGTTTTTTAGGTTTAGCTTCAACTTCGCCATCTTCTAATTCTTCAAGCTTTATTTTACTTTCAAACTCTTCATCGCTAAGCCAAATTTCACGCTTCCAATCAACATCGGCAATTTGAACTTCGTACTCGTTCAAAATACGTTCCGAAACATAATCCAACTTAGCACGCAACTTTGCCATTCGTACATCAAGATCATTCTTCTGTGCGTTATTGCGCATTTGCTCTTCTCTATCGCCTGACAACGACGACTCATACTCGGTAAGCGTATTTTCGCACTCAACAAGTTTCTGATTTTGTTCTTGGATATGCGATATCGATGCTTGCAACGTCTCTGCCAACTGCTCTGCACGAACTCTTTCCGATTCTGTTTCAGCATCAAATGTTGCATTTTGTTCGCCTATTGCGGCAATTTCTGCTTCTCTACGCTGAATTAAAGATGTTGTTTCTTCTTGTTGCTGACGAATTGCTCCAAGACCACGCTCCAAGCTTTCCAAACGCGATTTCTTTTCAGCCAACTGCAAACGAGTTTCTGAAAGCACTGCATATTTTTGGTCTTTAGTTTCACGCAACTGAATTATTTCGGCTTCTTTTTCAGATGCAATTGCTTTTGATTTTTCAACAGTTTCTTCTGCCACCTTCAACTGTTGCATTGCGGTATCGAGTTTATCTTGAACTTCAAAACGCGTATTTTCCATTTCGGTCATAGACACGTTTTTCTTTTCAAGCTCACTTTTCTTTTCCAACAACGTATTTTTTGCAGCATCAATTTGAGCACGCATCGATGAAATTTCACGCTTTATTTCAACCGACACATTTCTACAATTTTCAATTTCAACTTCGGCTCCATCAAGCTGACCTTGAATTGCCATTGCTTCTTCATTGAGAACTGTTAACGCTTCGTTATCACGTTCAATTTCTTCTTTCAAACGTTTTATTTCTTGACTGCGTAAAATAAAGCTACTTTCCGTATCACGCGAGGCCTCACCACCTGATGCATACACAATACCACGCCAATCGAGCATTGTACCATCTTTAGCCACTGCTATTGAAAAATTGAAATGCTCATTACTTGAAGCAAAGCTTGCAAATACTGATATATCTTCGCAAAAATAACAATCGCGCACCAAACTTTCGGCAAATTTAGCCATTTCTGGAGACTGCGACTTAACTATTTCCGAAGCCTTATATATACCTTCTGGCAACGAGAATGCTGACTGATTTTTATTTACAAGTGTTGTTTGCAAACAAGCCTTACCCAAGCTTCTTTCACGCAACAAACGCAAAATATCCGACAACTTAGAGCTATCGTCTATTGCAACTGCATCAATTGCCGACCCCAACATAGTTTCAAATGCCGATGTCCATTCTGGCAAAATATCTAATGTTTGGCTGACTATTTTTGCATTTAGTGGATCGATTACTTCTGAAACCCTACCTTTGAGGATTGCCTTAACGCCTTCAGAAAAACCTTCCATTCTCGACTGTAAATCGTTCAAGATTCCCAATCCAGCCGATTTTGACGCCAACTGTCTATCTAAATTTTGAATTTCTATTTGCTTATTTCGGTACTGCGTACGAAGTTCATCAGATTTCTGCTTAGCCTGTTCAATATCGGCATCGGCATTAGCCATACGCTCATTTGCATTTTCAAAAGCATTTTCCAACTCAGCAATTCTATTTTCCAAAGCAACATTTTCTTCTTTTATTTGGAAGATAGCATCGCTCAACGCGCCATGACGCACTTGATACGATTTCAAATCTACTTCAAGCGTTGTACAATTCGAGCGTAAACGAGTTATAGACCCCTCGTTCATCAATGTATCTTGACGCACACGCGACAATTCTTCTTCAGCCAAACGCAACGCATTTTCGGTTTCAGCAAGTTCAGCACCTTGACGACGGAATACTTCGTCATCTTCCGAAACCAAATTCAACTGCATTTGCTTAACTTCGGCATCGCCCTTTTCTTTACCTTCAAGAACCGACAATTGCTCACGCAAACTTTCAAGCTCTTTTTCAAGTTGAACAGAACGCTCAAGCAAATCTTTTTTACGAACTGCTGCGAACTCTGAATTACGTTGAGCCTGTTCTTTTTGCGAACGAATTTCAGCCGATGCCTGACGCATACGCTCAAGCTCAGCCTGAATTTCAGCACGTTGCGAACGCATTCTAAGCAAAGCTTCTTCACCAGCCGAAAGCTTTTGCGACACTTCTAAGATACGTGCTGATATTGTTTTTAACGCTTCTGAATCTTCGGTTAAAGTTTTTGTTTGTTCGGCATAATTTTTTGCATTCAACGCCAAGTCTAAGTGTTGCAAGCGAAAACTTATACGCTTATAACGCAACGCTTTACTCGCCTGACGCTTCAACGATGCAATCTGACGTGCCAACTCTTCAATTCTATCGGTTGCACGTGCCAAATTTTGCTCTACCAAAGCAAGCTTATTGAGTGCATCGCGACGTTGTGTTTTATACTTTGTTATACCTGCAGCTTCTTCAAAAATTGAACGACGTTCTCCTGGGTTCGACGACAATATTTGGTCGATTTGCCCTTGCACCATAAACGAGTACGAAACACGTCCGATACCTGTATCCATAAACAATTCTTGGATATTCTTTAAACGTGCTGTTTTACCATTTATGTAATAATCGCTACCACCATCGCGCGTTACTCTACGCGATATTTCTACTTCGTGAAAATTTGTACCAAGTTGATCTTCGCAATCAGAAAACAACAATGTAACATCGCAAAACTGCAAAGGTTTACGCGATTCTGTGCCTTGAAAGATAACGTCTTGCATTTTACCACCTCGGAGAGCTTTTGCACTTTGCTCACCAAGTACCCAACGAATTGCGTCAACAATATTACTTTTACCGCAACCATTTGGACCAACAATACATGTTACCCCCTTAGTAAGAGCCATAACCGTTTTATCGGCAAAGCTCTTAAAACCATTGATTGTTACCTGCTTTAGATACATACGCTTTATTTCAACGAAGCTATAAAGTTATTAAACACACTCTTTAGGTTTGCCGACGCACCACCACCTTGGGCAAAATCTGGCTTTCCACCACCTTTACCACCAAGCTCGCCAGCAATCTGACGCACGATATCGCCTGCCTTCACCGAAGCCTCGATTGCTTCTGGCGAACACGAAGCCAACACTGTTGCCTTTTCGCCAAATGATGCACCAAGAACAACAACGCCAGATTTTTCTTTCATTATCTTGACAGACAAATCACGCAAATCAGCTGGCGATTCTGCATCGACTATCGCTACCATATAAGCCACTCCATTTTTTTCAACAGCACTATTTGCAACATCTTTAGCTTGCTTTGTAGCATCGGCTTTACGATAATTTCTGATTTCTTTTTCAAGCTCGTTTTTGCTTGCAATTAATTTTTCCAAGCGTGAATTTACTTCGGCTTGCTTACACGACAACTGTTGCGACACACCTGCAAGAGCCTTTTGCATTTCTTCAACGCATTCCAACGCTGCAGTACCTGCGGCTGCTTCAATTCGGCGAGTACCTGCCGATATTGCACCTTCGCTCAAAATTTTTATAAATCCCAAATCACCGGTTGCATTAGCATGAGTGCCACCACATAATTCCTGACTAAAATTACCCATTTCAACAATGCGAACTATTGCACCATACTTTTCTTCAAAGAGTGCCATACAACTTTTTGGAACTTCGCGGAAAGGAAGCTCGCGCCAAGTAATTTTTGAGTTTTCCAAAATCTTTTTATTTGCAAGCAACTCAACTTCTTTTAATTGTTCGCGAGTTGGAGCTTCGAAGTGATGGAAGTCGAAACGCAAACGTTCCGGATCTACATACGACCCCTTTTGCTTTACGTGATTTCCCAAAACCTGACGCAACGCCCAATGCAAAATATGTGTTGCCGAGTGATGACGCTGTATTGCACGGCGTCTATATCCATCAACCGAAACCGAAACTTCTTTACCAACCATATTTTTTGCAATAGCACCCTTACGAATTTTATGCAAAACGTGTCCTGCTTTATCGGCTTGAGTATCGGTAATTTCGTGAGCATGACCATTTACTTCAACAAAACCTGTATCGCCTACCTGACCACCCTTTTCTGCATAGAATGGTGTTTGTGGGAAGATTAAGTAATCGCAATCTTCGCCTTCAACAATAGCAGTTATCTTTGTTTGGAAATCTGTTAAATGTTCAGCTTCATAACCTATAAACTGTGTGGCATTTTCAACCTCGCTTGCATCTGAAACGCTTATAATTTCACGCTTCTGAGCTTCACGCGAAAGACGACGCTGACGTTCCATTGCAGCTTCAAAACCTTCAACATCAACAGGCATATGACGTTCGCGAGCAATCAGCTGGGTTAAATCGAGTGGAAATCCGTAAGTATCGTACAAAATAAAAGCCTGTTCACCCGATATTTTGCCAGAAGTTAAAGTTATGTTATCTAACAACTGCAAACCTCTATCGATAGTTTTTGCAAAGCTATTTTCTTCGTTTTCAATCGTCTTTAAAATCATCTTCTTTTGTTCGATGAGTTCTGGGAAGATTGGCGACATCTTTGCTATAACTGGTTCGGCAAGTTTAGTAAAGAAACCACGTTCCAACCCCAAACGCTTTCCATACATAATTGCTCTACGTAAAATTCTACGCAATACATAATTGCGACCATCATTACCCGGAATAATACCATCGGCAATAGAGAATGTAAGAGTTCTGATATGGTCGGCAAGCACACGGAACACGCAATCTATAAGCTCTTGCTCGTTCATTTCGCGAGGATCTGTCGGCAAAGTGCCCTTATAAAATTTGCCCGACATATGCGAGATATGTTTAAAAATATCGGTAAACAAATCGCTATTATAATTCGATGCCAACTGCGAAAAATCGGTAAAATTCTTAGTTGTTGCAAAAATACCTGCAACACGTTCTAAGCCCATACCAGTATCGATATTTTTATTCTTAAGTGGAACAAAGCTACCATCAACTTCGGCATTGAACTGCATAAACACCAAATTCCAAATTTCGATACAAAGTGGAGAACCAGCGTTTACCAATTCGCCTTTAGTATCGCCATTAGGTGTTAAGTCGATATGAATTTCAGAACAAGGACCACATGGACCAGTTTCACCCATCATCCAGAAATTATCTTTTTTACCACACTTTTTAATATGCACTTCTGGATCGAGACCACAGTTATTAAAAATTTCCACCCAATATGCATATGCCTCGGCATCGAATTCCGATGGCTCGCCTTCGGCTGGTTCATAAACAGTAGCGTACAAGCGTTCTTTAGGAAATTTCCACACTTCTGTAAGCAATTCCCAAGCCCACTGAATAGCTTCTTTTTTGAAGTAATCACCAAACGACCAATTACCAAGCATTTCAAAGAATGTATGGTGATAAGTATCGAAACCAACGTCTTCAAGGTCGTTATGTTTACCACCTGCTCTGATACACTTTTGGGTATCGGCTGCTCGAAGGAACGGATTTTTTTCTTCTCCCAAGAAGTACGGTACAAACTGGTTCATACCTGCGTTTGTAAACAAGAGATTTGGCGATGATGGCATCAACGAAGCCGAAGGCACAATAGTGTGACTTTTCGACTTAAAGAAATCCATAAAGCTCTGTCTTAATTCTGCGCTTGTCATATCGATATTTTTTTAAAGTTAATGTGGTATTTTAAGCAAATTTTAATTGCTACCCCATACCACAAAGGGCTGAAAAAAAATTACAGACGTTCAATAATAGCCTGAGTCATTTCCTTAGTTGAAACTGGTGTTCTACCAAAAGCAATATCGCCTGTACGTACACCTGAACATACTGCATCGCGAACTGCTTTTTCAATCTTAGAAGCAACATCATCTCTACCGAACGAATAACGCAACATCATTGCACCCGACAATATCTGAGCACAAGGATTTGCAATACCCTTACCAGCAATATCAGGAGCTGTACCACCTGCTGGTTCGTACAAACCAAACTTATTGCCAAGTGAATTTTTAATATCGCCCAACGATGCACTGCAAAGCATACCAAGCGAACCACAAATTACAGCCATTTCATCGCTAAGAATATCGCCAAACATATTTTCTGTAAAGAATACATCAAACTGATTTGGATCACGAGCCAACTGCATTGCCGCATTGTCGACATACATATACGAAAGTTGAACTTCTGGGAAATTCTTTTTGAAGTATTCAGTTACAGTCTTACGCCAAAGAACCGAAGTTTCTAAAACGTTAGCTTTGTCGATAGAACAAACCTTCTTACCACGAGCCATAGCTGTCTGACCAGCAACTTCTGCAATGCGTTCTATTTCCGAAACTTTATACGACATACTATCGCATGCTTGCATTTCGCCATCGTCATTTTGCCATGTTTTCTTTTCACCAAAATATATACCACCAGTCAACTCGCGAATACATACAATATCGATACCATTTGGTATGCGTTCCGACTTCAATGGCGAAGCATCAGCTAATTCAGGATAAAGCAACCCTGGACGAATATTAGCAAACAATTTAAAAGCCTTGCGCAATGGCAATAATGCTGCACGTTCTGGCTGTTGGCTTGGTGGCAAATTTTCCCACTTTGGTCCACCAACAGAACCAAACAAAATTGCATCAGCCTGACGACATGCTTCGAGTGTCGATTCAGGCAAAGCTGTACCATGATTATCAATAGCTATACCACCGACATCATGAGCCGAATACGAGAGTGTATCACCTGCGTCACCGCAAGCCTTGTTGAGAACTTCTAAAGCAGACTCCATTACTTCTGGACCAATACCATCGCCTGCCAAAACTGTGAACTTTAATGTTGCCATATTATTTGATATAAAAATTTTTGATTATTTTAAACCTATAAATAAAACACCTTTTTACCCCAATTGCGATAAAAATCTTTACAAAAATTACAAAAAATGCGTCCACCTTAGCGAACGCATTTTTCTTTTTTGTTGTTTTTTATTTTATCAACTATTTTCTGCGTCTGTAAGCGACAAATCCAAGAGCCAACGAGCCCAAAATCATAGCCCACTGAGCTGGTTCAGGAACTTGAGCTAAATTCAAGAAATAACCATCAATACCACGAATTGTAGCTTCTTTCCAGTCAATCATATCGGCAGAAACTTGTTCGCCATCAAAACGGAAGAAATCTATGTATTTTTCTTCATCAAACTTTTCGCCAAACCAAACAGTATCGTTTTCAAAGTTTGTAAAGTAAATTAAATTTGTTCCACCAAGATCACTAATTGGTTTGATAGAAGATGTGCTATCTTCACCTGAGAAAAGTTTATCAAACTCCAACAAAGCTCTACCACTTTCTGCTGTGCCATTTAGAACAAACTCAACTTGTTGCGATGTTGTAGTAAAATTGATACCTTTAAAAGCATTGCTTTTGCGAACTTCAACAATATTGTAATTATTTGTCTTTGTATTAGAATCAGTGCGGAACTGCAATGTACGATTTGTATCGTTATACTTTACATCAACAACATCGAGGATAATTTTTGAGTTATCGCCATACAAGAACAAACCATTCAAATTCAACTTTTTATTGAATGTAACTTCGGCACCACGATATACAACCAACGAGAATGCCGAAAGTTGTGCATCTTCTTCAATTGTAGCCTTTGAACCAAATATGCTAATTACATTAGCCGAATTTATAGTACCATTTATTGTGGCATCGGTTTCAAAGCGAATATAATTTCCGGCATTTGATTTCAACACTGCGTCGCTGGCAACATCAACATATCCCTTCGATGCAATTGTAATATCTTTACCCGCAGTTAACTGACCATTAATAGATGTGTAAGAATTAGTATCAGTTGCCAAAAATTTAATCGAACCATTTGTAGATGTTACCGAACCATAAACATCAGCACTCGACTTAATGAGAATATTGCCAGTTTTTGATGTAATAGAACCATCTATACTTGAATATCCGTTAATTGAAACTTCGCCTTCTGCTTCAATAGAACCACCTTCATAAACGTATAAAGTAGCGTCGTTGCTTAATGTGAAATTTCCCTCAGATTTCATTGAACCATAAATATCGGCTTGAATGTTCTGATCACCCAAAGTTGTACCAATGTGAAGATTTGCATTACCAGAAGTTTTTACAGTAGAAAACGAAGCATTTGCATTTACTATAAAACCAGCTAAATAAGAATCCTTTGTACCACCATATACTTGATGTGAGCCATAAGTTGTAAATGTAGTTTTATCGGTACCATTGCCAATTTCAAAAATAGCATTTCCTTTAGTTAAATTTGTGTGATATTGCGATATAGCTCCCAATGTATCTTTTGATACAATATCTCCACCAAACATTGTTAATTTGGGAGCATTTTTTAATAGACCTTGGAGCTCTAAGAAAGCGTTTCTGATTGATCTTCCATAAGACTCTTGTGTAAAAGTATAACCATTTAAGTCTATTGAAGTATCAGATTCATAACGCAACTGCGAAACTTCAGCATTACCATTCAAAACTAAATTGGCTGGTGCTTTCGTAGTAACAACGCAATTACCTGCGGTATCATCGCCTGTACCTGAAATCGAAGTTGGATGGGCAGTTTTACCAGTAGTAGTCCACCAGTTTTCCATATTCTGCCATATATTATCGGGACCATCTCCATACCAAATTGCTTCTCTACCAAATAATGTAGTTGATGCTAATGCTGCTAATATAAATAATTTTTTCATAAACTATATAATTAGGGTTAAAAACACAAGCAAATGCTACCCCCCCCCCAACATACTTTGTCAAGCAAAAAAATTACCTTTCATCATTATAATAAAAAATATTGCCCTTTGATTAGGACCAACATAGGAACGGAAATAAAAAACGTGTGTGGTGTCTGCTAAAAGAGATGTTTGCGAGTTGGTGGAGCTGTGCTACGCACTGCCCACCCGAGCAGACGCTCTTTTAGCTACAAGCACCACTTTGCGAATTTAAATAAA